>CAIJZY010000039.1 GCA_903825285.1 uncultured Opitutia bacterium
CATGACCGACCACCGCCAGGTCGCCCCCGGCCGCAAAGACGACCTCAACCCAGTCGAATGGACCCGCCTGTACGCTGTCCTTGGAAACAAATTCAGTCAGGCGATGTAACTGCATTCTGTCTCGCGACGGGCGCGACGACCAGAAAACAGGCTGATCCGTCGTCGCGGTCGTCGCGAGACATGGATTTGCCTTCTAGGTGTTGAACCGCCGCGTCTCGCCCTTGCTCGCCGGTACGCCGAAGGACTGCGCGAAGAAATCCTGCGCGGCGTCCAGCAGCTTGCTGTATTTGTGGTAATCGCCCGCACACGAATTCGGCAGGCAGACGCGCTTGATCACGCCCTGCCCGATCTGGTCCGGCGCCGCCCCGTCGGGCGTGAGTTCGAGCGAAAAGCGCGGGTCACACAGGTGCACGACATAGTGCCGCGACCCGCCCGGCTGCTCCCGCTCGATCCGTAGAAAATGGGCCAGATCCATGGACGTGCCCCCGGTCATGGCAGGCTCCGCGCCCGATGGAAACTCCAAACGCGCGGGCCGGCGTGCAATCGGTGGTTGAAAAAATTTCGCCCGCGCCGCACACACGTTCACGCGGCCGCGCTGCCCCATGACGCCTTCCTCCCCGACTCCCCAGCTCCCCAAGTGGATCTTTTTCCTCACTGACGCCGCCTTGCTCTTCACGGCGTGGTATATTGCCAACCGCAGTCCCGGACCCCTCTCCGCCGCCGCCATTTTCGGCGTCGTCGCCTGCGTCATCGTCGGCGCGATCCTCGGCACCATGCCGCTCGTCATCCATTACGAGCGCGAGAAGAACGAGGCCCTCGACGACCGCCAGCGCGCGCTCGAGGCCCTCGCCAGCACCGTCGCCACCTCCGCCGAGCAGATCAGCATCGCCGCCTCCGGCCAGCACACCATCGCCGAGCTCGCGCAAAAGAACCTCCAGCTCGCCGAACAACTGCCCGGCAAGTTCCAGGACAAGATCAGCGAGTTCGAATCGCTTCTCACCACCGCGCAGACCGACGAGCGCAACGAGTTGAAGCAGGAACTCGCCCGCCTGCGCGCCGCCGAGAGCGAACGCCTCGAGGCCCTCGCCGCCAAGGTCGAGCAAGCCGTCCGCGAGCTCGCGAAGCTCGAAGCTGCCGCACAAAAACACCTCGCCGCCGCCCAAGCCGCGCTCGCCATGGCCCCCGAGGCGCTCACCGCCGCCACCACGGCGGCCCTGGCCCAAATCGACACCAAGGTGACCGCGACCTTCGCTTCCCGGCCGCCGATGACCGTGGCCGCCGCCGCCGCGGAACCTGTCCGCACGCCCCCGCCGCCGATGGAACTCACCGCGCCGCCCTTTGGGGGACACCTCATTTCCACCGCCCCTGCCCCGGCCCTGGAGGCAACGCCCGCGGTTCCCGCCGTCCCCGCCGAAGTGCCCGCCCCGGCGTCGACCGCCCCGGAGGTTCCGACCGCCGACGCGACCGCGGACGCTGAGGCGCCCAAACCGGTCCGCAAACGCGCCCCGCGCAAACCCAAGCCCGAGCCCACCGCCGACGCCCCTTTCACCCACGAGGCCACCGCCGCGACCGCGCCTGCTGCGCCCGCCGATACTCCCGCGCCGGAGGCCGCGCCCGAGGAATCGTCCGCGAAAAAGTCCCCACCCGCCGCGGAATTCGACCAGACCGCATCCGCCGAAGCGTCCTCACGGGAGGGCATCGAAATCGGCGAGAACGTCATCTCGTCCGACCGCGCCACGCGCCTGCTCGTCACCGCCTACATCGGCATCGGCAACCGGCTCTTCATTCGCGGCGAGGGCCCGGGCCTCAGCTGGGACAAGGGCGTGCCGCTCCAATTCGTCTCGATCGGCAAGTGGCGTTGGGAAACCAACGACGCCGCCACCGCGGTGAAGTTCAAGCTCTTCAAGAACGACGAAATCGAGTGCGGCGCCCTCGGCAGCCAGAGCCTTGCCCCGGAGCACCAGCTCGAGGTCACGGCCACGTTCTAGTCCGACCGCGCCGACCGCGCGCGGCCCCCACGTGACGATCGAGGACCATTTCATCGCCGGCGACGCGGTCAGCCGGACGTTCCGCCTTCACGCCAACGGCCAGCCCGTCGCCGTCGTGGAGACGCCGCCGATGGACGCCGCCGCCCGCGCCCGCCGCGCCGCCGAATACCAGCAGCTGCCCGATTATTGCCACATCTACGATCCGGCGGCCATGCACCTGCACTACGCGCACTTCGCCGCCGCCGGCGACGTGACCCTCGCCATCGACGCCGGTGAACCGATCCGCGCGTTTCGCATTCATCCGCTCCGCCGCAAACTCGCCGGCCACATCGCCGGACAAACGCTGACTTTCCAGACCGGCACGCGCGGACCCCGCCACTTTATCGTCCGCATCAACGAGCTGCCTCCGCTCATGCTCGTCGTGGAGACTCCGGAAGAAATACGCCCCGCGCCCGGCGACGCCAACGTGCTCGACGCGTCGTCCTTCCTCACCGACGCAACCGGCCGCGTCGACCAGACGGAGAATTTCCACCGCGCCTTCGCCGCCGTGAACGGCACCCACCGGACGCTGCTCGTGCCGCCGGGCACCTACCTCATCACCCAGTTGCACGTGAAGGGTGGCCGTCATTTTCAGATCTACCTCTCCCCCGGCTGCTGCCTGAAAGTCCGGCCCAGTGCCCACGGCGAGAACGAGCATCGCCACGGGCTTTGGCTGCAGGATTGCGAGGACGTCGCCCTGCTCGGCCGCGGCTGCATCGACCAGCAGGCCTACGAGCACTACGTCCATGGCGGGAATCTCTATTCCCACGGCATCGTCGACTACTACACCGCCAACGAGCTCTGCCCGTGGCTCACGCAGTCCCCGCTCTTCATCACCGGTTCGCGCCGCGTGCTCGTGGACGGGCTCGTAATCCGCAACGGCCGCAACTTCAACGTCAACTGCCGCGGCTGCGACGACCTCACATTGCGCCACATCAAGATTCTCACGCCCCCCGCGTGCACCCCCGAATACGCCGACGGCATCAACACCGGTAGCTGCCGCCGTGTGTTGGTCGAGGACTGCCTCGTCGCGGCCAACGACGATTGCTTCGCCTCCGGCCACTACCTCGGCGCCTTCGACACGCGTTCCTCGGAGAACCACGTAATCCGCCGGATGCTCGGCTGGAACCTGCGCGCCAGCGCCGTGCGGCTGGGATTCTTCGCGGCGCACGACCAGGGCGACTTCACCTTCGAGGACTGCGACTTCGTGGGGATGATCTACACCACGCTGCTGATTCACCCGCTCCAGCCCACCGCCGCCGGCGCGCCGGCTCGCTACGGCACGATCCGCGCGATAAATTGCGCCTTCGACGACGCGCCGCGCCTGGCGTCGCTGCTCGACGCCCAGAAGCCCGGGATCGACCGCCTTGAGCTGGTCAACCTCACCTTCCACGGCGAACCGCGGCCTGACGCTGTCCTCATCGCCGAAGGTGGCCCCGCCACCGGTATTGGCCAGCTGCGGCTGGAACACATCTCCATCAACGGCCGCGTCTGCACGCGACTCGAGCAGCTCCCCCACCGTATCAGCGCCGTCGGCACCATCGAGTTGAGCTGACCGCGTCCTGGCCAAAGCAGGGGTATTGGTCCGGTTAAAATGTAGGAGCGGGTTTATCCCACGATTGGAGATGAGCATCGCGGCGTAAAGCCGCTCCTACAGTGCGAATCTACATTCAAAACGGACCATCACCGAGGCTCTACGCCCGACAGGCCCTCAGTAGTGCGGGGGACGTTCGTCCTTCGGCTCCTCGCCACCCTCCGCGTTGCCCGAGCCGGCCAGCCGGTCCCGCAGGGCGCGCAACTCCTGCCGCAATCGCGCCACCACCTCGACCTGCTCCAGCATCGCCTTGTCCTGCTCGGTGACGTGCCGTTCGAGGTAGGCGACCTTCTCCTCCAGCCGCTGGATGCGTTCGTTCATTTCGACGTTTGCTTGAGCTTGTTCAGCTCCGGGATCACCACGCGCTGGTAACAATCCGGACAGATCGAGTGGCTGAATTCACTGCCGGTGCGCTCGTTGATGTAGCCCTCGATCTGCTGCCAGTAATTTTGGTCGTCGCGGATCTTTTTGCAGTAGGAGCAGATCGGCATCATCTCCTCCAGCTGGCGGACCTGCGTCGCGTAACGCAGGATCCGCTCGGCCACCCGCAGCCGGTTCCAGAGTTCGTCGAAATTCATCGGCTTCGTCAGGAAGTCATCCACGCCCGCGTCCGCCGCCGCCTGCTGGTTCTCACTCGTGGCATCGCGCGCCGACAGGAGGATAAAATACGTGTATTCCGTTCCCGCCGCCTTCCGGATGCGCCGGCAAAGCTCGAGCCCGTCCATCTGCGGCATGGCCCAGTCGCTCACCACGACCCGGACCGGTTCCTTCGCCAGGAGCTTCCAAGCCGCCTCGCCGTTGGCCACCTCGACGACTTCGTGACCCAGTTTGCGCAACGCCTGGCGCAGCACGGCGCGGGACACGGCATCATCTTCGACGGTGAGGATCTTCACGGGCCCGCAGCGTGTGCCGCCGTCCCGCCGCAGCGCAACGTGGAAAGCGGCGCATTGCACCAAAGGACTACCCCCACAACAGGCGCCGCAGCGCTGAGGCGTCCGTCACCGGCGCCTGGCAGGCAAAATCCTCGCAGACATACGCCGTCGCCCGGCCGTCCACCGCACGCCTCTCCGCCATCCACGGGCTACTCTCCGCAAACCAGCGGCGGTCCGCGTCGTCCGTCACCGCCAGCAACGCCCGCCGCGGCCCAAGCCGTTCCGCCAGCACCGCCGCCAGCGCCTGAAAGTCTTCGCGGCCGCGTTCGCCCACCAGCACCACCTGCCGCGGCGGCTCGAGCGCGGCCGCGATCGCGCAGAGCATCTCCGGCATCGCATGCGGCGTGCCGCGCCACTGCGACCGAAACGCCTCGATCGTGCGCCAACCCCGCTGCCGCAGCGCCTCGTCGTGCGACACCGCTGCCAGCCGCAGCAAATTGCTCGCCGCTACCGAACTCGGCGCCGGCTCGGCGCCGTCGTAGTCTTCCTTCAGTCGTAGGACGATCGCAGTGTCCTCCGCCCGTGAATTGAAATAACCCCCGCGAGTTTCATCCCAGAAGCGCGCATCCATCGCCGTCTGCAACTGCCCGGCCCACTGCAGCCAGCGCAGCTCAAATGACGCCTCATACAAGTCGAGCAGCCCTTGGATCAGGTAGGCGTAGTCCTCGGCAAACCCCTCCGTCACGCCGCGCCCCTCCCGCCAGCTGCGATAGAGCACGCCGCGACCAGCATCGAAAATCTCCCGCTGCACAAACTCCGCCGCGCGAATGGCAGCCGTCAGATACGGCGTTCCGCCGGCTGACTTTTCCTTGTCGGTCTCCTGGCCCAGTTCCAGCACCTGATGCGCCTTGGCCAGCGCGGAGATCATGAACCCGTTGTTCGCCGTGATGACCTTGTCGTCCAGCAGCGGACGCAGCCGGCGGGCGCGCGCGACACGTAGTTTTTCCAGTGAAGCGAGCACGCGCTCATTCGCCTTCTCGGGTGTGAGCCCGAACTGCGACGCCACGCCCAGCAACGGCTGTGTCTGGGCGAGGATGTTCTTCCCCGTGAATTCCCCGTGCGGATCCCGCGCCGCCTCAACGTTCCCTTCCTCGCGCACCCCAAACAGTGCCGAAAAAAACGCCGCGTCCGTCCCGAGAATCTCTCTCAGCTCCGCCGCGCTCCAAACATAGAACGCCCCCTCCACGTGCTCTGTTTTCTTGTCACTTGCTACTTGGTAATTGTCACCTCGCGCCGCCTCCGGCGGCGCGCTATCCGCATCCTCCGCCGTGTAAAACCCACCGCCGGGACTCGTCAGGTCGCGCTGCACGTAGTCAATGATGTCCCGCGCCATCCACGCGAAGCGTTCGTCCCCGGTCGCCTGCCGCGCCTCCAGCGCGTTCAGCGCGATCTGCGCCTGGTCGTAGAGCATTTTCTCGAAGTGCGGCACGAACCACTCCGCGTCCACCGAGTAGCGATGATACCCGCCGCCCACGTGGTCGTGGATGCCGCCGCGCGCCATGCCGCTCAGCGTCGCCGCCGCCAGCCGCACCGCCTCGCTGTTCACGCCCTGCACCGCCACGCAGCGGAAGAGGAAGTTGAGATTCGACGCCCGCGGAAACTTCGGCGCCCCGCCAAAGCCGCCGTGCTCCGCGTCGAACGCCGTGTGGAAATAGTTCAGCCCCTGCTCAAACGCCGCGCCGCCGGCGATCGTCAGGTCGTCCGCCGACGCCTCCGGCGCCTTCCCGACGTAATGCTCCCGCAGCGTCGCAATCACGCGATCGCCCTCGGCGACGAGCTTGGCGCGCTCCTCCCGCCACCCGCGGGCGATTGTGAGCAGGATCGCCGGAAAGCCCGCGCGGCCATAGCGGTCCTCCGGCGGAAAATACGTGCCGCCGTAAAACGGCTTCAGCTCGGGCGTCAGCCACGCGCTCAGCGGCCAGCCGCCATGGCCCGACATCGCCTGCACGTAGGTCATGTAAACCTTGTCCACGTCGGGCCGCTCTTCGCGGTCCACCTTGATGGCGATGAAATGCTCGTTGAGGATCGCCGCGATTTCCGGGTTCTCGAACGACTCGTGCGCCATCACGTGGCACCAGTGACACGTCGAGTAGCCGATGCTCAGGAAGATCGGTTTCTCCTCCGCCCGCGCCCGCGCAAACGCCGCCTCGCCCCACGGCAGCCACGCCACGGGATTGTCCGCGTGCTGCAGCAAGTAGGGCGATTTCTCCTGCGCCAGGGCGTTAGGCATGTCGGGAAACGCTCACGCAAAGCCGCCAAGACGCAAAGATTTTGGGCAGAAAACCAGACTTTGCGCCTTGGCGGCTTTGCGTGACCTCACTTCCCCAGCACCCACGAAAAGATCAGAGGTGCCACGATCGTCGCGTCGCTCTCGATGATGTATTTCGGCGTCTTCGCGCCGAGCTTGCCCCAGGTGATCTTTTCGTTGGGCACCGCGCCGGAATAACTGCCGTAGCTCGTGGTCGAGTCGCTGATCTGGGCGAAATAGCCCCAGAGCGGCACGCCCGTGCGCCGCAGGTCCTGGTGCAGCATCGGCACCACGCAGATCGGGAAGTCCCCCGCAATGCCGCCGCCGATCTGGAAAAACCCGATCGAGCCTTCGCCGTTGCGCAGTTTCTTCGCGGTCTTCGTATACCACTCCGCCAGCATCGTCATGTATTCGATGCCGGTGCGGACCGTGTGGACGTTCTTCACGTGGCCGCTGATGACGTGCCCCGCAAACATGTTGCCCAGTGTCGCGTCCTCCCAGCCCGGCACGATCATCGGCAGGTTCTTCTCGCAGGCCGCCAGCATCCACGAGTTTTTCGGGTCAATTTGGTAGCTCTTCCGCAGTTTCCCGCCGCGCAAAATCTTATACATGAACTCGTGCGGGAAATAGCGTTCCCCCGCGCGGTCGGCCTTCACCCATTCCTCCAGCACGACGTTCTCGATCCGGCGCATGGCCTCCATCTCCGGGATGCACGTGTCGGTCACGCGGTTCATGTGCCGGTTGAGCAGCTTCTGCTCGTCCGCCGCCGACAGGT
The DNA here is from genome assembly GCA_903825285.1 of uncultured Opitutia bacterium. Taxonomy (GTDB): domain Bacteria; phylum Verrucomicrobiota; class Verrucomicrobiia; order Opitutales; family Opitutaceae; genus Opi-474. Next base: position 7,577 of record CAIJZY010000039.1, read on the forward strand.
GCCGGTAATGCGGCACGCGCTCGTAGTAATCGTGCGCCACGAGGTTGAAAATGTCCTCCTCCAGGTTCGCGCCGGTGCAAACGATCGCGTGGACCTTGTCCTTCCGGATCATCTCGGCGAGCGAGATGCCCAGTTCGGCCGTGGACATGGCGCCCGCGAGCGTCACGAGCATCTTCCCACCCGCATCGAGGTGCGCCTCGTAGCCTTTGGCCGCATCCAGGAGGGCCGCGGCGTTGAAGTGACGGTAGTGCTGGGCGATAAACTTGGAAACCGGGCCTTTCCGGGCCGCAAGGGCGGCATTGACCGCCTCCGGCTTGGTCTTGGCTTTCTGGGCTTTCATAACCGGGCAAAGTAACACACGACCTTCCGGTGGACACAAAAAACCGTCGCAACCGGGGGCCGGATCCTCTCTTGTCGTTGGTTACCCGATGTTTGCCTCGTTTCTCGCCGCTTTTTTCTTCGCGCTCAACGCCACCTGTGCCAGCCACAGCGTCAAGGCCTTGGGCGCCTTGCGCGCGAACTTCGGCCGCCTCGTCGTCGCCTGTGTTTTCCTCGGCCTGTTCGCCCATCTCGTCGGCCACGGCTTCGCCAGCGCCAGCTTCAACTGGTTTCTGCTCAGCGGCCTCATCGGCATGGGTCTCGGTGACCTCGGCGTTTACGGCGCACTGCCGTTCCTCGGCTCGCGGCTCACCGTGCTGATGACGCAATGCCTCGCCGCTCCCATCGCCGCCCTCGGCGAATGGCTCTGGCTCGGCACAAAATTGACCGGCCAGCAGGTCTTCTGGGGCAGCGTGATCCTCGCCGGCGTCGCCGTCGCCCTGATGCCGAGCAAGTCCAGCCCCCCACGCGTGCACGTCCGGCCCGTGGGTTTCCTCTTCGGCCTGCTCGCCGCCGCCGGCCAGGGCTTCGGCGCGCTCGTCAGCCGCAAGGGCGTGACCGTCGCCGCGGCCGCCGGCGAGCACGTCGCCAACGCCACCTTCGGCCTCACCGCCGCCTACCATCGCATCCTCGCCGGCGTGATGTTCATCTCCGTCTGGTTTCTCGTCATGCGCCTGCTGCGCCGCCTGCCGCCGCCGCTGAGGCACACGCCCGAGGAGCGTCGCGCCAGCCGCCGCTGGGTACTGGCCAACGCCCTCGCCGGTCCGGTCGCAGGCGTCGGCTGCTACCAATGGGCCCTCGCCACCACGCCAAGCGGGCTGGTCCTCCCCATCGCCGCGACTACGCCCCTGCTCTCGATCCCCATCGCCTTCTGGCTCGAAGGCGACCGCCCCACCCGCCGCTCGATCGTCGGCGCTGTCATCGCCGTCGCCGGCTGCATCGCGCTCACGCTGAACCGCTGAATTTTGATCGCGAAAACGCGAAAGAGCGAAATCGCGAAGATTAATGTGGTTCTAATTTTCGTGTTTTCGCTCTTTCGCGGTTTCGCGATCCCTCTTGGCTTGGCCCGAAATCAGCTGGCTCAACCCCGCACCCTGAACAGACTCCCGGCCACCTACCCATGAAACGCTCCCTGCTGCCTGCCTTGGGTTTCGCGTTCGCGCTGCTCGCCAGCAGTTGCACGACGGTCATCACGGCCAAATCGGAGTCGTCGCAGACCGACGCCTTCGCCGGCGCCTGGAAAGGCCGCGTCCAGTTCAAGACCGGCCCCTACGCCGCGATCAAAGATCTCGATTTCCTCTACGTCTTCAACGCCGGCGGCACGATGACCGAGTCCTCCAATTACGACGCCATGCCGCCCGTCACCCCCGCCTACGGCGCGTGGAAGAAAACCGGCCCGCGGCAATATGAGGCCCGCTACGTCTACTACTGGACCAAGCCCCCGGCCACGCTGGACGAAATCACCAAGGGCGGTGGCTGGTCCCCCGGCGGCCACGGCGTGCTCACGCAGAAATTCACCCTTTCCGAGGACGGAAACTCCTTCGACTCGACGATCAGCTACGAAGTCTTCGACCAGTCCGGCAAACCCACCGACCCGACCACCGAGGCTTCGGCACAGGGAACACGGATTGTGCCCTGACCTGTCGGCCAGCCGGACCGATCGAGCATTTCGCGAGAGAGTCGGGTAAATAACAGGTGCATTCCCTTATTGCCGTCCTGCTGTTCTGGTTTGTTCTCGTCGCGATCGTGACGTCGTTGGCGTTCTTCGACCGACTTATCCGCTGGTTACACGCCGAGCGGAGAGACGAATGGGTCGCACTCGGGCGGCCAACTGGCTTTCTCTTTCGTCCCGAGGGTGCTTCATTTTGGCGAAGCGATTCAAAGCTAAAGGAGCTTCAGATGAAGTGGACTTTCGTGCCCCCGGCATGGGTTGGCGAACGGCCTGAATTGCGGCGCGCGTTGTGGATTTCGCGCGGCGCGGGCTTATGTGGTCTGGTTGGGATTATCGCGTTGGGCTACGCGCTCTTGCGATGACAGGCCGAGTTTACTTCACATTCGCCCAACCCGCGCATTGACGCCGGGCTCCGCGTAGGGTGTGGTGGGCGGTTTCCGTGCTTACCATCGCCGATGTTTCCAAGTCCTACGGCACGCGTGAACTCTTTCACGACGTGTCGTTGTTTGTCGCGCGCACGGATCGCTACGGCCTCGTCGGGCCCAACGGCGCGGGGAAATCCACCCTCTTCAACCTGATCCTCGGCGAGGAGGCCGCCGACACCGGCACGATCGAGTGGGAGCGCGGCGCGGACTTCGGCTTCCTGCCCCAGGAAAGCGCCCCCGTCGGCGACGAAACCATCCTCCAGATCGCCACCAGCGGCAAAAAGCTCGAGCCCGAGAACGACGACGACTGGGACATCGACTGGACGCTCGAGCCGCGCGCGAAAAAGATCCTCGCCGGCCTCGGGTTCAAGGAGGGCGACGCCGACAAGCTCGCCAAGACTTTCTCTGGCGGCTGGGTCATGCGCGCCCATCTCGCCCGCCTCCTCGTCGCCGAGCCCGCCCTGCTTATCCTCGACGAGCCCACCAACCACCTCGATCTCGAGGCCCTGCTCTGGTTCCAGGACTACCTCACGCGCTACCCCGGCGGCCTCCTCGTCGTCTCCCACGACCGCGCCTTCCTCAACATCCTTTGCACCGGCATCCTCGAGCTGCGCAACGGCACGCTCAACCGCTACACCGGCAATTACGACGACTACCTCAACGAGCGCGTCGCCCGCAAGGAGCAGCAGGCCGCCGCCTACAAGAACCAGCAGCGCGAGATCGCCCACCTGCAGAAGTTCGTCGACCGCTTCGGCGCCAAGGCCTCCATGGCCTCCCGCGCCAAGTCGAAGGAGAAGCAGATCGAGCGCCTGCAGGAGGTCGCCGTCGAGGAGCCGACCGAGGACCTGAAGCGCATCAACTTCCGCTTCCCGCCCACCCCGCGCTCCGGCCTCCGCGTCATCACGCTCAAGAACGTCCAGCAGGCCTACGGCGACCACGTCGTCTACCGCGACCTCAATTTCGAGGCCGAGCGCGGCCAGCGCATCGTGCTCGTCGGGCCCAACGGCGCCGGCAAGTCCACGCTGCTCAAGATCCTCGCCGACAACATTCCCATCCAGGGCGGCAGCCGCGAGCTCGGCAGCAACGTGTTCCCCGGCTACTTCGCCCAGAACCGCGCCGACAACCTGAAGCTCAACCTGACCGTGATGGAGAACGTCATGGAGCTGCGCACCGCGCAGAACGACCTGCGGGAGCAGCAGGCGCGCACCATCCTGGGCGCGTTCCTGTTCCGGAAGGACGACGTCTTCAAGAAGGTCTCCGTCCTCTCCGGCGGTGAAAAATCCCGCCTGGCCCTCGCCCGCCTGCTCGTGGACCCGCCCAACCTGCTGCTGATGGACGAGCCCACGACCCACCTCGACATCGCGTCCATCGACGCGCTGCTGCTCGCGCTGCAGCAGTACGAGGGCACGCTCATCTTCATCAGCCACGACGTCTACTTCATCCGCCAGCTCGCCAAGACGGTGCTGCACGTGCACTCGGGCCGGCTCACGCCCTACGCCGGCGACTACGACTACTACCTCGAGAAATCGAAGGCCACCAACGCCCGCGCCGCGCTCACCGCCGGCTTCACCGACGCCCGGCCGAAACAGGAGGCCCCGGCCCCCAAGGCCGCGGCGGTCGTCGCCCAGGCGGAAAAGAAGCGCGCCACACCCAACGAGCTGAAGAAGCTCCACACCGAGGTGCACCGGCTGGAGGAGGAGGTCTCGCGGCTCGAGGCGAAGCAGAACGAGCTCACCGCCGCGCTCGAGGCGCCCGAGACCTACGCCGACAAGGGCAAGTTCCACCACCTGAACCTCGAGCTCAGCACGCTCGTGGACCAGCTGGCCGCCGCCACCGCCGCCTGGGAAAAAGCCGCCTCGAAGCTCGCCGAGCTCGAGCAGGCCTGATTCCGCCCAGACCGCCGGCGGCTGTAATTTGTCCGCTGAATGTAATGTGGGAGCGAGCTGCTCACCCGATCAGCTCGTCCACAAGCGGCGGAGTCATGCCCGGGGTGTCGCCGATGACGATCGCCCGGGCCAGCATCGCCGTCGCCTCGGCCAGCGCGCCGGCATCGTTCGCGTGGATCACCGCCAGTGGCGCCCCGGCGGCGATCTTTTCGCCGACCTTCACCAGGCCGCCCACGCCCACGGCGGGATCAATGGCAGCCGCCGCCTTCGCCCGCCCGGCGCCGAGGCGCAGCGCCGCCAGCGCGACATCCATGGCGTCCACGCCCTGGACGAAGCCGGCGCGCGGCGCCGCCAGCGGCACCTGCAGCCGGGCTTGGGGCAGCCGGCTGGGATCGTCGACGATCCGCGGGTCGCCGCCCTGCCCCGCCACCAGCGCGCGAAATTTTCCGAGGGCCGTGCCCTGCGTGATGCTCGCCTCGAGCTGACGCCGGGCCTCGGCCTGGGTCTTCACCGTGCCGGCCAGCAGGAGCATCTGCTCCCCGAGGGCATACGTGACCTCCATGGTGTCCGCCGGTCCCCGGCCCCGCAGGCAGTCGAGCGACTCCGCCACCTCGAGCGCGTTGCCCACCGCGCGGCCCAGCGGCTCCTCCATCGCCGTCAGCACGGCGCGCGTCGGCTTGCCCATCGCGGTCGCAACCGCGACCAGGGCCCGGGCCAGCTCGCGCGCGCGGGCCTTGTCCGCCATGAATGCCCCGCGGCCGAACTTCACGTCGAGCACGAGCACGTCAATGCCCTCGGCGAGCTTTTTCGAGAGGATGCTCGCACAGATGAGCGGGATGCACTCGACCGTCGCCGTGACGTCGCGGAGCGCGTAGAGCTTCTTGTCCGCCGGCGCCAGCTCCGCGGTCTGGCCGATCAGCGCCAGCCCGTCCCGCTCGAGCTGCGCGCGGTACTCCGGCAGGGTGAGGTTCACGCGGAAGCCGGGGATGGACTCGAGCTTGTCGAGCGTGCCGCCGGTGTGCCCGAGGCCGCGGCCGGAGATCATCGGCACCGCCACGCCGCACGCCGCGACCATCGGGGCGAGGTGCAGCGAGACCTTGTCGCCCACGCCGCCGGTCGAGTGCTTGTCCGCCTTCGGCCGCCGCAGCGCGGAGAGGTCCGCCACGACGCCGGAGCGCATCATGGCCTCGGTCAGCGCCGCCGTCTCCGCGGGCGTCATGCCGCGGAGGAAGATCGCCATCAGCAGCGCCGAGAGCTGGTAGTCGGCCCACGAGCCGTCGGTGGCGCCGCGCACGAAGGCCTGGATCTCCGCCGTCGTCAGGACGCCGCCGTCGCGCTTCCGGGCGATGATGTGCTGGGGAAAGACGGTCGGGCTCATGGGGTCACTCCTTGCCGTAGGCCCGCTCCACCTTGGCGATGCGCACGGAATAGTCCTGGTACCACGTCTGCCGCCCGCCGCGCTGCGCCTGCTGGTGCTCGGTTTGCTGCTTCCAGGCGCGAATCGCGGCCTCGTCGCGCCAGTAGCTCACCGTGATGCCCCGGCCGTCCGGGCCGCGGACGCTGTCCAGCCCGAGAAACCCGGGCTGCTGCGCGCCCAGCTCGACCATGCGCGCCGCCATGGCCTCGTAGCCGGCGTCCCCGTCCGTCCGCTGCGACGTGAAGATGACCGCGTGGTACGGCGGCGCGGGCAGGCGGGCCAGTCCGGGGGAGGTGCTCATGACAGCCTCCCTCCTAACCGCGGCGCGGCCCCGCTGCCGATGAAAAACTCGCGTCCGTTTACTCGTCCTTGGGCTTGGAGGAGCTGAAGACCGACTTCGCCATCATGAACGGGGCCTGGGTGAAGCGGGCGAGGGTCGAGGGCTTGGCCTGCTCGGCGATGCTGGCCTCGAGCATGGTGTTGAACTCCTCCTCGCGCTGCGTGAGGCGGGCCTCGCGCAGGGCCAGCGCGTCCTCGCGACGCTTCAGGGTGGCGTTCGCCTCCTTGAGGTTGAGCCGGTCGTCGCGCAGGTGCGCCTGCTCGGCCTCGAGCAGCTCGCGGGCGCGGATGACCTTGTCCCACGCCGCATGCAGGGCCGGGTCGCCCTCGAACGGGGCGCCGCTGGCCGCGCGGCCGGGCATCACCGGGGCGATGTACTGCGCGCTGGCCGGCTGGCCGTGGCTGCTCTCGAGCTTGTCCTGCCAGCTGCGCAGGTGGGCCTCGTACTCGCGGAGGTTGGTCTCGCGCTGGCGGAGGGCCTCGATGTCCTCCTCGAGCCGGCGGCGCTCCTCGGGCGTGGGCAGCGTGGCGGAGTGGGACTGCAGCTTGAGCTCGGGCTTGGTGGGGGGAAAGGCGATGGTAGGTTTCATGGGCGGGTGCGGCGATTACGTAGCAACGACCATATAGACCTCTTCCAGCCGGTTTGGCTACGGGGCGGGCCGGTTTTTACGGTCTGTTGACGACCGCGTGACCGGTTTTAGAGGAAAATTTACCAGCCCGGCGGATGCCGCGCCCCCGCCGGGTGTGGCAGTTGCCGGTTGTGGGTTGAAAGTTGAAAGCTCCGCCCTGCCGCCCCGGCGGCCACAGCCTTCAACTTTCAGCTTTCAACGGCCAACTGCGCGGCGCACCTCAGGCGCGGAAGATCACGTCCTCGCGCTTGAACATCTGCACCGCCAGGGCGAGCGCCACGGCGGCATAGACGCAGGACGAGCCGAAGATCAGCGCGATGTAGTTCCAGTGCCACACGCCGGAGAGCATCTCCTTGCAGACGAGGGACAGGTTGAGCAGCGGCACGAGCGCCAGCCGGGCGTTGAGGTCGATGCCGGGCAGCATGCCGACGACCGCCGGCATGATCACCACGATCATCATCGGGGCCAGGTAACTCTGCGCCTCCTTGTAGCTCTTGGCGAAAAGCGAGACCGTGAAGGCCACGGCGGCGAACAGCACGGCCACGGGCAGCACCATGGCCAGGACGCCCACCAGCCCGAGCGGATCGATCGTGGGCATCACCTCCACCGCCGCCCTGGCCGCCTTCGCGCCGGCCTTCACCGGGGCGCCGCCCCCCGACATCATCAGCGAGCCGCCGACCGCGGCCGTCGTGCCCATCGAGAGGAGCATGAAGCACATCGCCGAGAGCGAGCCGGTCAGCACCATGAAAAACTTGCCCAGCACGATGTCCACCCGGGCCACCGGGCTGCACAGCAGCGTCTCCATCGTGCCGCGCTCCTTCTCGCCGGCGGTGAGGTCCATCGCCGGGTACATCGCGCCGCTGAAGCAGAGGATGATGATCAGGTAGGGCACGAAGCCGCCGAAAAGGTTGCCGCCGACCTTCTCGGGCGGGGCGACGTTCTCGCGCGTGAACTCGAACGGCCGCGCCATCGTCTTCGGCAGGCCGCGCTCGCTGAGCCGCGCCCCAACGGTCTGCTCCCGCAGGTCCGTCAGGAACTTCTCGACCGTCCGCGCCGCCATGTCCGACTTCAGCTCGCCGTCGTAATTGTAGACATGAACCGCCGGGGCGGCCCCGGCCCGGAGGCCCGCCTCAAACCCGGCCGGGAGCTCCAACGCGGCGCGGAGCTTCTTGTCGCTGATCGCCTGCTTCCAGTCCGTTGGCGTCGCCACCACGTGAACCTTCGGCGACTGCTTGAACGCCGCCACCACCCCGGGCGAGTCCGCGCCGCCCAGGATCGCCACCGCCGGGATCTCCTCCTGCGCGCGGGAGATCACCGTGGCCATGACCTTGCCGATGCCGAACGTCAGCAGGGGCATCACCAGCGTGGGGATGATGATCGTGGACATCAGCGTGCGCCGGTCGCGCAGCGAGTCCTTCAGTTCCTTCAGGTAGACCGTGACGATGTTGTGCCAGTTCATTTTTTGTCCTCCGCGCCGACGATCTTGACGAAGATTTCCTCCAGGTCCTGCTCCCCGTGCCGCGCGCGCAGCTCGGCGAGCGTGCCCTCCGCGCAGAGCCGGCCGTTGTGGATGATGCCAACGGTGTCACAGAGCTTCTCCACCTCGCTCATCACGTGGGTGGAATAGATCACGGTCTTGCCGCGGTCGCGGCACTCGCGCACGAACCGGACGATCGCCCGGGCCGTCATCACGTCGAGCCCCAGCGTCGGCTCGTCGAAGATCATCACCGCGGGATCATGGATCAGCGTGCGGGCGATGGACGTCTTCTGCTTCATGCCGGTGGAAAACTTGTCGCAGCGCCGGTCGAGGAACTCGTCCATGTCGAGCTCGGCCGACAGCCGCTTGAGGCGCGCCTTGATCTCGGGGGCGGCGAGGCCGTTGAGCTGGCCGAAGTACGTGATCATCTCCCGGGCCGTGAGCCGGCCGTAGAGCGCGGTGCTGGCGGCGAGGAAGCCGACGTTGGCCCGCACCTGGGCGGACTCGCGCGCCACGTCGAAGCCGGCGACGGTGGCCGAGCCGGCGGTGGGCTGCAGGAGCGTCGCGAGCATGCGGAGCGTGGTGGTCTTGCCCGCGCCGTTGGCGCCGAGCAAACCGTAGATGCGGCCGGGCTCGGCGCGGAAGGAGACCTGGTCGACCGCGCGGATCTCGCCGCGCTTCTTGTCCTTGAAGGTCTTGGTTAACTGGTGGGCGATGATCATGGGGGAGAGTTACTCGGTGCGCCGGGCCCGGAGGCTCAGCCCGAGGGTCACGGCCGCCCCCACGCCGAGGCCGACGCCCCAGCCGCTGGAGACGCCCAGGGCCACAGCCAGGGCCACGCCCATGGTCCAGGCGGGCGTGGAGACGCAAAGACGGACGGGGGATTTCATGAAAGGCGGGGACCAGGAAGTGGCCGGACGGTCACAGGCTCATCTTCTCGCGGAACTCCTGCGCCTGGCGTCGACTGAGCTCGACCTTGGCGCCGCCCTTGAGATGGACGAGCAGGCCGCCGCTGAACCAGGGCTCGATCTTGTCGATCCAGGCGAGGTTGATGATCTGGCGGCGGTTCGCGCGGAAGAAATACTTGGGGTCGAGCCGGTCCTCCATCGCGTTCAGCGAGCGGAAGAGCTGGGGCTGGGCGGTGTCGAAGTGCACGCGGGTGTAGTTGCCCTCGCTCTCGAGGAGCCGGATCGACCTCACCTCCACGAACCAGCAGCGGTCGCCCTCGCGCACGAACACCTTGTCCTCCGCCGCCAGCCGCGCGGGCCGGTCCGCCGGGGCCGCGGGCGCGCCGCGCTTGGCCCGGAGCTTGTCCAGCGCCGCCGCCAGCCGCGCGGGATCCACGGGCTTCAGGAGGTAGTCGAGCGCGTTCAGCTCGAACGCCTTCACCGCAAACTCGTCGTAGGCGGTGGTGAAGATGACGTCCGGCACCGGCAGCTCGAGCGAGGCCAGCAGTTCCAGGCCAGTCTCCCCGGGCATCTGGACGTCGAGGAAGATCAGGTCCGGCGCCAAGGCCTCGATCTGCTCGCGGGCCTGCTTGGCGTTCGCCGCCTCGCCCGCGACCTCCACGTCGGGGCAGCCCGCCAGCAGCCGCCGGAGCTCGCTGCGCGCCAGCCGCTCGTCGTCGATCAGCAGGGCCTTCATGTGGCGGAGGCGGTCAGTGGGATGATGGCCTCGGCCACCACGTAGCCCGGCTTGTCGGGGCGAAGCTGCAGCGAAGCTCGATCCCCGAACAGCAGGCGGAGGCGGCTGGCGGCGTTGGCCAGCCCGAGGCCGGTGGAGCTCTGGCCGGGTGCCAGCGACGGAACCCCCGCCGCAAGGGCACCGGGATTCGTCACCTGCAGGCGGAGCGCACCGGACTCGCGCCGGGCGAGGATGGCGATCTCGCCGCCCTCGGGCCGCATCGAGATGCCGTACTTCACGGCGTTTTCCACCAGCGTCTGCAGCAGCATCGGCGGGATCGGCAGCTGCAGCGTCTCGGGGGCGACATCGAGCCGCAGCCGCAGCCGCTCCTCGTGGCGGACCTGCTCGAGCGCGAGGTAGTCGTTCACCACCCGCAGCTCTTCTTCAAAGGGCACGGTCTCGAGCTGGCCGCTCTGCAGCGAGTAGCGGAGCAGGTTCGCCAGCTGCGTCACCGCCTGCCGCGCCCGGCCCGGGTCCTCGTCGATCAGCGCGCGCAGCGAGTTCAGCGAGTTGAAAATGAAGTGGGGGTTGACCTGGGACTTGAGCGCGCGGAGCTCGGCCTCCTTGACGTGCGTGGCCAGCCGCAGCTGCTCGATCTGCAGCCGGTTGTAGCGGTCGAAGAGGTGGTAGAAGAAATAGACGCACCACCAGCCCGCAAGCATGACCACGCCGTTCACGACGCTGAAGCTGATCGCCACCCAGAGCGGCACGTGACCGGTCCAGGGCAGCCCCACGACCAGGTACGGATAACCGTAGCCCAGCACGCTCCAGACCAGCGACTGCACCGCGCTGACCGCCAGGATGCGCGGCACCAGCGCGCGCCAGCCGAGCGATTTCCAGCCCCAGGACTGCACCATCAGGCGCGTGTAGTGGGTGATCAGCCAGCCTAGGGTGATCACGAACGCCACGATGCCGCAGCTGTAGACGGCCTCGCCCGCATCCACGCGCTCCTTGCTCGGAAACGCCAGGATGATGAAGATCTGCAGGCCGAGGAAAAACATCCAGCCGCCGGTCTGGCAGATGACATAAAGCCGGTCCTTCGCGCGGACGCGGCGCGTCTCGTCGGACAGCAGGACATCGGGCAGCGGCAGGTTTTCCATTTTGCCCACACTACAACGCGCCCGGGGCGGGGGCGCAAACTTTGGACGAACGGTCCGCCCGCCCTTCCGAACGGCGCCCAGGCTTGTCTCCCGCCGCCCGATCCGCCGGAATCGGGGCGTTCCCCGCCGGCACCGCCGTCCCATGCCCACGTTCACCGCCCGCATCGAGAAGAACTGGATCATGCGCTGCGTGATCGTCCCCGTCGCCGTGATGCGCGCGCTCGGCGGCGGCACGCGCATCCCCGTGCTGGCCGCGTACGCCGGGGAAAAGCACCTCACCACCGTCATGCCGGCCGGTAGCGGGCGCGGCCGGCTGACCGTGCTGGCGGATTTCGTCCGCGCCGCGGGGCTCGACGTCGGCGACCGGATCGAGGTCACGCTCACGCGCTCCACCGAGTCGCGCGACCCGGCCGTGCCGGCCGACCTGCAGCGCGCCCTCCAGTTCCGGCCCGCCGCCCGCGCGGCCTTCGAGCAGGGCCCGGCGTCGCAGCGCCGCTGGATCGTCATCTACCTCGACCAGGCCCGCCGCGCCGAGACCCGCGCCGCCCGCGTCGAGCTCATCCTCGAGCGCCTCACCGAGATCGCGCAGCGCCAGGCCAAGCGGAAGTCGTGAGGGAAGCGCCCAGAAGCTTCCCCGCCCCGGCCGGAAATCACGCCCCGATCGGGTGCCAGGTGGTCTTGAACTCCACCGTGTCGCGGATCGCGTCGAGGCCCTCGGCGGTGTCGGCGTACCAGTTGATCCGGCGCTCGGCGGGCAGCAGCCGCGTGCGCTTCACGCTCTCGGCCGCGCCGAGCCGCAGGGTGCGGCGCTCGGCGGCGTCCGCCACGCCGCCCACGGCGCGGAGGTGCGCGTGGGTCGCGAAGGCCGGCACCAGCTCCCGGCGGAAACCGGTCAGCAGGTTGACCACGCCGCCCGGCAGGTCGCTCGTCGCCAGCATCTCGCCGAGCAGGATCGCGGGGTACGATAAACGGCTGGAGGCGAGCGCCACGACGGTGTTGCCGCTGACGATCGCGGGCGCGAGGAGGGTCACCAGGCCGAGCAGCGCGGGCGTCTCGGGGGCCAGCAGCCCGACCACGCCCATCGGCTCGGTCACGGTGAAGTTGAAGTACGGCGCCGCCACGGGATTCACGCTGCCGAGCACCTGCTCATACTTGTCGGCCCAGCCGGCGTAGTGGACGAGGCGGTCGACGCTCGCGGCGACCTCGCGGGCCGCCGCGGCGCGGGTGCGCGGCGAGGCGGCGGCGCCCACGAGCAGGGCGGCGGCCAGCTCCGCGGCG
>CAIJZY010000040.1 GCA_903825285.1 uncultured Opitutia bacterium
CCCCGAGGGCCGGACCAAATTCTGGAACCCCACTGCCGCCGGCCAAAGCCGTCCGCCCGTCCCGGAGTGACGGGCGCGGGCTTTCACCGCGAAGCAACGACGGGCGGATAGGCTAAGCCGCGACCGCGACCTCACGGCAGCACCGGCTCGCGGCGCGCGTGCGTGTGTTTTTCGAAGTCGGCGGCGAGCGAGAGGAGCTTCGTCTCCGTCCAGGCCTGGCCGTAGAATGAAATTCCCACGGGCAGGCCACGGAACTCGCCGGCCGGTACGCTCACGCTGGGATAACCCGCGACAGCCGCCGGTGAGCTGCTGCCACCGGTGTAGGAGTCGCCATTGATCGAATCGGTCAGCCACGCCGGGCCGTTGGTCAGGCTGACCAGGGCGTCGAGCTTGTGGTCCCGCATCAGCGCATCGATGCCCTCCGCGCGGGTGGCGAGCAGGCAAGTGGCCCGGGCCGCGAGGTAGGCCTGGTCCGTGAGCGGGCCCTTGGCCTGCGCCTTCACGAACAGCTCCTGGCCGAAGAATGACAGTTCCTGGTCGGCATGCGCGGCGTTGAAGGCGATCAGGTCCGACAGGCTCTTCATGCGGGAATCCGGCCCGAGCGAGCGGAGGTAGGCGTTCATGCCGTCCTTGAACTCATAGAACAGCACGTCCAGCTCCGGCGCGCCGGCGCGGTCGAAGCCGGGAAATTCGCCGAGGTCCACGACCTCCGCCCCGGCGGCCTTCATCGCCGCCAGGGCGCGGTCGAGGAGCGGCTCGAGCATCGGGGCCAGCCCGAAGTTGCCGCGCACGACGCCAATGCGCGCCCCGTGCAGCGCCCCGGGGACCAGCTGGGCGGAAAACCGCGTCGCCATGCCGGCCGGCCGGGCCTGGGTGGCGGGATCGGCGGGATCGGCGGCGGACATCGCCTCGAGCAGCAGCGCGGCGTCGCGGACGGTGCGGGCCAGCGGACCGGCCGTGTCCTGCGAGATGGAGATGGGGATGATGCCGGCGCGGCTCACCAGGCCGACGGTCGGCTTGACGCCCACGATGCCGCAGACGGACGCGGGGGACACGATGGAGCCGTCCGTCTCGGAGCCCACCGCGATCGCGCAGAGGTTGGCGGCCACGCCGGCCGCGGAGCCGGAGCTGGAGCCGGACGGGTTGCGTTCCAGCGCGTAGGGATTGCGCGCCTGGCCGCCGCGGGCGCTCCAGCCGCTGACGGCCTTCTCGCCGCGGAAATTGGCCCACTCGCTGAGGTTGGTCTTGCCCAGGATCACCGCGCCGGCCTTCCGCAGGGCCGCCACCAGCGTCGCGTCCCGGGGCGGCCTCGTGCCGACGAGGGCCAGCGAGCCGGCGGTCGTCTCCATCCGGTCACGCGTCGCGATGTTGTCCTTCAGGAGCACCGGGATGCCATGCAGCGGCCCCCGCACGTGTCCGGCCTTGCGCTCGGCGTCGAGGGCGGCGGCGATCGCGAGCGCGTCGGGATTCACCTCGATCACGGCATGCAGCTGCGGCCCGGACTGGTCCACGGCGGCAATGCGCGCGAGGTAGGCCTGGGTCAGCCTCACGGACGTCAGCGTGCCCGACTGCATCTGCGCCTGCAGCTGCTCAACCGTGGCCTCGGCGTAGGGAAACCCGGCCCGCGCCGTGGCGAGGACGAGTGAAAAAATCAGGAAGAATTTGGCTTTCATGGAAAAGTATTGCCGGCTGCGGACCGGCACGACCGGGAATCACAGGACCACGTTGCCGTGCTCGTCGAAGGTCCCCTGCGGCACCCAGGCCACTTCCCAGTAGTGGCCGTCGGGATCCGCAAAGTAGCCGCTGTGCCCGCCCCAGAACACGTCCTGGGCGGGTTTCACGATCCTGCCGCCCGCCTGCTCCGCCAGCGCGAGCACCTGGGCCACCTCCTCCTTCCGCCGGACGTTGTGCGCGAGGGTGAGGCCGGAAAATCCCGGCCGCGGCTTCACCTGCGGGCCGATGTCCTCGGCCAGCTTGTCCAGCGGATAGAGTCCCAGCACCACGCCCGTCGTGGTGAAATGGGCGATGCCGTCGGTGTCCTTCGCCTTCGTCTTGAACCCGAGCCCGTCGCGGTAGAAGCGGATCGAGCGCGGCAGGTCCGCCACCCCGAGCGTGATGATGCTGATGCGTGGTTCCATGGATCGGGTGAGAAGACGGTGGAGCTAGGACGGCGGGACCACGGTCTGGCCGGGCGCGGGGCGGTAGGCGACGCCTTTCTCCTGCTGGATGATGTCGAGTTCGTGGTCCGTGAGATAATACCGGCCCTGCGGACCGTGATTCGAATCGAGCACCTCGAACCACTCCTGCCCATCGTGGGAGAAGGCCTTGGTGACCACGATCTCGTGCGCGCCGCGGCCGGCGGAAGGATAGACATTGACCAGGATCGGCCGGCCGGCGCGGAGGGTGGACGCGAACGCGTCGTGCGACACGACCTCGGCCTCGCCGAGCATCTCGGCCAGCATGATGACCTCGCCGCCGTTGAGGCCGATGCGCTCGATGGTTCCCTGCGGGTCGGCGTGCTCCGCCCCGGTGCGCCAGTGGCCCTCGCGCAGGAGCTGCGTCGCACGGGCCGCGACCACGCCATACGGCTGGTTGGTCGCGCTCGCGAGGGCGAAGACGGCGCAGTCATCAAAGTTAGTCTGCTGGCCGGCGCCGATCGCGCCTGGACCCGCGGCGCGGGCCGCCGCGGCCAGCGCCGGGTCGTCGCCGCGCGCCTTGATGGCCTGCCAGGTCAGCTTGACCTCGCCGACGGTCGTGGGCGCGCCGTCCACGCTGAGCGCGTGCAGCGCCGCGTCGAGCCGGTCGCGCTTCTCCTGGCTCCAGCCCCACTGCGCGGCGAGAGCGTTGAGGCCGTCGATCACGCGCTGTCCCTTGACCTCAGGGTCCTCCGCGGCCGGGGCCGCCGCCTGCTCGCGCGCCACCTGGGCGACGCGGGCATTGAAGCGGTCCGCGTCCTCCACGATCGCGTTCGCCTCCTGCGTGAGCTCGGCCTTGCGCTGGGCGGCCGCGGCCGCCTGCGGCGTGCCCACGCGCGTGCCCGCGAACGCGCTCGCGAACTCCGCCCGGTGCGACTGGAAGGCATCCCAGCGCGCCTGCAGCGCCGCGCGCTCGCCCTCGAGCCCCGACCGCGCCGCCTCAGGCCAGCCGGCGGGCACCGGGGACAGCTCCAGCGTCTGCGCGAGGAGCGCCAGCGGTCCGACCGCGAGGAGCAGTCCCGCCCAGCGGAGAGGCCGGAGAAGGCCGGAAAATATCATGGCTGCTTGGCGGCCGGCACGGGCGAGGGCGGCGCCGGGACGTTGAGGTCCGTCGGCGGGTGCTGCGCCTTGGGCGTGATGGTGAGATCCATGAGCTGCGAGCCCTCGGCGAGCTTCAGGCCGACGCCCGCCATGTTGGCATCCGCCTGGGCCTGGGCGATGCCGTTGACGACCTCGGTCCAGGCCTCGGGCTTGGCATCGGCGCCCTGCTGGAAGATTTCCCGCCGCCGCTGGTAGAGCGCATCCAGCTTGGTGAACGCGTCCGTGCGCTGCTGCGCGAGCGCCTGCAGGACCGGGCTCTGCTTCACGGCCGCCGGCGCATCCTCGCGCGCCGCCGGGGCCGGCGGGACCACGAGCGGCACGGCGTCGGCCGGCGAGGCCTCCGGGGTCGCGACCGAGGGCAGGTCCGCCTTGCCCAGGCCGCCGCCGGTGTCGAATTCATAGCCGCTCTGGGTCTTGCCAACGGGGGCGGAGGCGTCGACGGTTTCGGCGCCGCTGACCGAAGACGCCACCACCACGCGCACCTGATCGAGGGCGTGGGTGTTGCTGCCCGGGCCAATCGGCGGCTTCACGACGGGAACCGTGCCCGCGTCCTGCGGGGCCACGCCGTGGGAGAACGGCGTGAGCGGCACCGCCACGGTGGCGGGGAGCGGCTGATTGTCGGCCGCCTCCAGCGCCTCGGCCATCGGCGCGCGCGACTCGACATATTGGTTCGCCGTCTCCTGAAAACGCGCGGCCGCCTGCTCCCGCTTGGTCGCGGTCTCGCTGTATTCCTGCTGGGCCTTGGTCCAAAGCTGCAGCGCGGCATCGAGCCGCTCCTTGAACTCCCGCCGGCCTTGATCAAGCCGCGTGTTCAGGGCATTGCGCCGCGCCTCCAGCGCCTCCCATTCGGCGTACTTCGCCAGATAGGCGGCATGCTCCTCCTTGGTGAAGCTGAGCTGTCCGCTACGATAGACCGCCACGGCCTGATCGAGCGCCGCCACGTCCCGTTCGCCGTCCCGGTTCCAGTCCTCAAATTCCTGGCGCAGCCGATCCACCGCTCGCTCCTTGGGGCCGAGCTCCATGTCCTTGAGATACTGGAGCCGGCTGTCCTTCGTGCCGATCTCGTCGGCCTGTTCCTTGAGGTCGGACAGCAGCGACTTCAGCTTGGCCTCGGTGGTCTCGAGCGTCGCCAGCCGCTGCTCCCCCTCCGGCGTGGTCCGGAGCGAGTAGCGGTGCTGCGCGAGCTTGCTGGCGAGAAAGGCCACGTCGCGCTCGTACCGCTCGGTGGACGGCGCCTCGGCGCGCGCAGCCGCCGCCAGCGCCAGCAGCAGGACGAGGCGGCCCGCGAAAAACCTGGGCAAGTGCGTCGTCATTTCGCGTCGCCTCCTTCCTGATGCTTCAGAAATTCGCTCACCACCAGCGGCCGCGGCGCGCTCACAATGTTCTGGGCGAGCGCATCCACGACAGTCTTCCGATAGTCCGCGTCAGAATCCAGCTGGTCCACATGGACGCCGTTGTCGGTGAGCTTCGACCCGCCGACCGCGTACTCGAGGGTTGGCTTGCCGCCCTCGGGCGTCACCACCTGCGCGGCCTGCGCATCGGTCCGCATCGTCTGGAGATACTGGCCCACCGCGCGGCCCTCGTCGGACGCCGCCCAGGACGGGTCCGCCTGGCTGCGCTCCGCGTAGGCGGTGTTGAGCGCGACGTACTCGGGCCGGGCGCGGACGCTTGCCAGGACCTCCTCGCCGAGTCCGGCGGCGGTCTCGGCCGGCGGATTGTCGGCCGGGGCCGGCGTCTCGGTGGTCTCCGGCGTCTTGGGCGGTTCAACCGGGGCCGGCGGCGTGATTGGGTCGGGCTTGCCCTGCGCCAGGCGGCCGAACACCTGCGTGGTGATTTCCTCCAGCGTCTCCGGGGGCACGGTCGCCCAGACGTGCTGGAGCAGCCCGCCCACGGTCTCGGCGCCGCCGCGCCGCGCGCTTTCGAGGTAGTAGAGGGCGAGGGTCAGGTTTTCCTTGCCGTCGCCCTGCTCGCGGCGCGCCAGGAACATGGAGCCCAGCAGCGACTGGGCCCACGGGTCGCCCGCGGCCGACGCCTCCTCCCACAGCAACTTCGCCATCTCGCGGCCGGACTCATCCGACTCCTGCAGCAGCCCGAGCAGCGTCTTTGCGGGCACGTAATTCTGCGCGACAGCCGCCTGCAGCAGGGTCTTCGCCCGGGCCGGGTCGGCCGGCACGCCCAGGCCGTAATAGTACAGCACGGCCAGGTCATACTGGCCCTGGGCCAGGCCATGGTCGGCGGCCCGCTCGAACCAATGCGCGGCGCGCGCAAAATCCTGCGGCACGTCCTGACCGGTCCGGTAGCGCCAGGCCAGCGCCTGGCAATCGGCCGCCGAGCCCAGGCTCGCCCGCATCCAGCTCCGCCGCACTTCCCAGGTGTTTCCCGGGACAAACACGAAAACGATCGCCGCCAGCAGGACCGCCAAGACCGCGAGCCCGAGCATGGCGGCCAGCAGGCGTTTTCCCCCGCGGGATTTCGGCGCGGAGGGTTTGGCCGGCGACAGCAGCGGCGGCTCCGTGGCCGATGGTGGCGAGGGCGGCGGGGGCGGCGGGGGCGGGGCGACCGCCACACCCGCGGCGTCAAAGCGATTCGGCCCGGCGGTGCCCTTGATGAATCCCAGGTAGATGACGGCCACGAGCAGGCCCAGGAACGGGATGAAGTTGATCAGGACCATCCAGCCCGTGCGGTCCAGGTCGTGCCAGCGCTTGACCTGGGTCGCGAGCGACAGCCAGCACGCGGCCCCGGCGCCGGCGATGCCCAGGAGAGCGCCGATGATCGCCGCGACCTGGCCGAGGGGGGCAAGCGCGCCGATCAGCGCGACCGACAGCACCAGCGCCAGCATCGCACCGCACCAGTACAGCCAGAACTGGCCGCGGCGAATGCGTCCCTGAAACGAGAGGCACCGGGGTACTTGCACGGCTCCCGGGATGGCTGATGCGCGGGCCCATGGCAATCACGATGCGGCCGCCGTCCCGGCATCGACAAAGCCGTCCGGTTCCTCCAGCGTCCGCGGCCGTCGCCCACCCATGTCCCCCGCCGCCCCCGCCCCCCGGCCCATCAGCAAGTCGGAATTTGTCGACTCCACGCCGCTCCTCTCCGATCCCGCCGCCCTGCAGGCCCGCGCCGAGGAGGACGGCTACCTGTTCTTCAAGCGCCGCCTGCCCCGGGAGGAACTGCTCGCGATGCGCGCCGAGATGCTCGCGGTCGTCGACAAGTACGGCTGGCGCCAGCCGGGCCAGGACGCGCTCGGCGGGCTGATTGACTACGACGCCATCAACCGCGTCACCGAGGAGCAGATGCACCGCACCGACGTGGGCGTCACGGCCGACGCCTACCACGACATCCAGCGGCTCGAGCGCTTCCACCGCATTCCCCACCACCCGCGGCTGCTCGCGATCTACCGCGCGCTCTTCAACCGCCCGGTGTTCGTGCACCCGCGCCACATCGCGCGGCTCGTCACCCCGCACACGTGCATGGTGCCCACGCCGCCGCACCAGGACTTCCCGTACATCCAGGGCACCACTCACACCTGGACCGCGTGGTTCCCCGTCGGCGACTGCGCCCGCTCGCTCGGCGGGCTCACCGTGCTGCGCGGCTCGCACCGCCACGGCTACCTGCCCGTCCAGCCGGCGAAGGGCGCCGGCGGATTCGCCGTGCCGCTCTGCCCGTCGGAAACCGAGTGGATCGAGGGCGACTATGAGACTGGCGACGTGCTCACCTTCCCCAGCCACACGATCCACAAGGCCCTGCGCTGCCAATTCAAGGACCGCATCCGGCTCTCGATGGACGTGCGCTACCAGCCGGCCGACGAGCCGATCGAGAGCCGCTCGCTCAACCCGCACTGCCCGCTGACCTGGGACGAGATCTACCGCGACTGGCAGCACGACGACCTGAAGTACTACTGGAAAGACCTCCCGCTGAAGCTCAGCCCGTGGGACGACGGCTACCTGACCCCGAAGCGGCGGATCTGCTAGACGCCGCGCGAGCGCGCGGCCCGGTCCGCCAGGATCTCGACCAGCCCGGGGTGATCCCCGAGTAGCCTGGTCCGCGCGACCCGCAGCCGCGGTTGCCTCGCTCGCGCTGCGCGCACAATCGCCGCGATGTCTCCGTCCGGGCCGGCATGGCGCCCGGGCAGCAGGAAAAGCTGTGCCACGACGACCGGGCCGGCGTTGAACGGCGGCGTCGCGAGCAGGTTCGCCAGCAGCGGCTCGTTGAACGCGTACGCCGGCCCTGGCCGGCGCTCCATGCTGGCCGCGCGCACGCCCGCGACGGCGCGACCCAGCCGCCGGCGCAGCTGCGCCGCGAGGCGATTGCGCACCTGCGTGACCGCCCGCACCGGACTGCCGTGGTCAACCAGCACAACCCGCGCCTTCACGCCGCGGAGAAAGGCGGATTTCAGCCGCGCGCGCACCTGCGCCTCCAGCAACTCGACCAGACGCGGGTCCGCCGTCGCCGCCAGCGGAACCGCCAGCCGGACCCGCAGGTCCGGGTAACGTCGCCGCACATTCGCCACGCTCGCTGGCAGAAATTTTGTGATCGCCTGGCTGCGTCCGAGAAACAGCGGCACGATCAGGAAATCACGCGCCCCCGCCGCCGCGCGACGGCGCAATGCCGGCTCCAGTGTTTCGGCCGGACGTCCGCCCAGCGCCTTCGCGGGCACCTTGTCCGAGTACAGCAGCGAAACGGGTTCCACCGGCCGACCCAACCGCCGCCCCAGCGTTGCGGCCAACCGGCGCAGTCCGCGGACCGCCGCCGGACGCAGCGAGCCGTTGTCCACCAACAGGACGGTTGCAGCCGAGGCGGCCATGCAACCTCAGCGTCCCGCCGCGCCAGCCGTGCGGACCTCCGCCATGGCGAGCGGCAGGACCTCGGCGATCCGCACCACCTCGCCCACGATGATCAGCGCCGGCAGGCCCGGCTCCGGCGTCAGCGTGGCCGCCGCGTCCAGGTCCGCGATCCGGACCGTCTGGTCGGGAAGCGTGGCCCGCGTCACGACCGCCACCGGCGTGCTGCCCGCGAGCCCGCCCGCGCGCAGTTCGGCCGCGATCACTTCGAGCCGCCGCCCGCCCATATAAATGCAGAGTGTCGCGCCCGTGCGCGCCAGCGCGCGCCAGTCCACTGATGCCGCGGGTGTCTTGCCGTGACATTCGTGGCCGGTCACGAACACGACCGCGGACGCGTATCCGCGCTGCGTGAGCGGAATTCCCGCCATCGCACCCGCAGCGGCGGCCGCCGTCACTCCCGGCACGATCTCAAAGGGAATCCCCGCCTCTGCCAGCACTCGGGCTTCCTCCCCGCCCCGGCCAAAAATCAGCGGATCCCCGCCTTTCAGCCGCACAATATGACGCCCTTGACCGGCCTCCCGGACCAGAATCTCGCCAATTTCCTCCTGCGAGGTGCAGTTCTTCCCCGCGCGCTTCCCGATGTAAATCCGGGTCGCCTCCGGCGGGCAGAAGTCCAGTAGCTCCGTATTCGCCAAGTCATCGTATACCACGACATCTGCCTCCATCAGAGAATGTTGCCCGCGCAGCGTGATCAGATCGATCGCTCCTGGACCTGCGCCGACCAACGTCACCCGGCCGATTGCGTCATAGGACTGGATTGCTTCTTTACTGGACATTAATCCACTACATTAGTTCATTAGTCATTTAATCAACTATAAAGTACGCGATGCCCAACCCCTCTCTTGCCACTCCGACCAAGAACGAGCTCCTGAAACAGGAGATTCCGACCCTGGCCGGAAACATTGCCGGCACCCTGGCGGACCCGGTGGCTGATCGCTTCAGCGAGGATGACGAGCAGTTCCTCAAGTTTCACGGGGTCTACCAGCAGGACGACCGTGATCTCCGCAAAACGGGCAAGAAGTACATGATGATGATCCGTGGCCGGATCCCGGGTGGCGTGATGACGGCGGCGCAGTGGATCGTGTTTGACGACCTCGCGACAAACTACGGCAACCAGACCCTGCGCCTCACGACGCGCCAGAGCATCCAGTTCCACGGGGTGCTCAAGTCCGGCCTCGGTGCGGTCATCCGGCACATCAACGAGTCGCTGCTTTCCACCCTCGCGGCCTGCGGCGACGTCAACCGCAACATCACCGCCTCGCCCACGCCCGCGTACACGCGCGCCCGCGAGCAGGTCTTTGCCGACAGCGTGCGCCTGGCGCATGCGCTCGCGCCGCAGACGCAGGCCTACCACAGCATCTGGATCGAGAACGTGCAGCTGAACCTCGACGAGCCGGCGAACAAGGACTTCGTCGATCCGCTCTATGGCCGCACCTACCTGCCGCGGAAGTTCAAGGCGTCGTTCGTGATCCCGCCGGTGAACGACATGGACGTCTACACGAACGACCTCGGGTTCATCGCCGTGGTCGAGCAGGACGAGCTGATCGGCTACAACCTCGCGGTCGGCGGCGGTATGGGCCGCAGCCACGGCAACGTGCAGACCTTCCCGCGGCTGGCAGACGTCATCGGCTTCCTCCCGCCCGAGCAGGTGGTCGAGGTCGCCAAGGCCGTGCTCACGATCCACCGCGACTTCGGCGACCGCACCAACCGCAAGCACGCGCGGCTGAAGTACGTGGTCGAGGAGCAGGGCGTGCCGTGGCTGGTGGCGGAGATCAACCGTCGCATCGCGCGGCCCCTCGCCGGCGTGCGCCGCTTCGAGTTCACCACCACCGGCGATCGCTACGGCTGGCACCGCGCCATCGACGGCTCGCTGTTCCTCACGCTGTTCGTGGAGACCGGCCGCATCAAGGACGCACCCGGTCACGCGATGAAGACGGCGCTGCGCCGGGTCGCGGAGAAGTTTCCGCACGTGGAGTTCCGGCTCACGGGCAACCAGAACGTCATCCTCGCGAACGTCCCCACCGCCGACCGCGCCGGCCTGACCGCGCTGCTCGCGGCGCACGGCGTGAAGGTGGACCAGCAGGCCTCGATACTCCACGCGGCCGCCATGGCCTGCCCCGCGCTGCCCACCTGCGGCCTGGCCCTTGCGGAGTCCGAGCGCATGCTGCCCGGCCTCCTCGACCGCATCGAGAAGCTCGGCGGCGAGCTCGGCCTGGGCGGCGAGGAAATCGTCATCCGCTCCACCGGCTGCCCGAACGGCTGCGCTCGTCCCTACATGGCCGAGATCGCGTTCGTCGGCAAGGCGCCCGGCCGCTACCAGCTCTGGCTCGGCGGCAACGCCGCCGGCACGCGGCTCAACCGCGTGCACAAGGAAACCGTCAAGGACGCCGACATCGAGGCCGAGCTGCGTCCGCTGTTCACCCGCTGGAAGGAGGCGCGCACTGCCGGCGAGCGCTTCGGCGACTTCGCCGCCCGCGTGCTCTGGCCGGAGACCGCCGCGGCCGCCGCCGCGGTCGCGGAACCCGGGATTCGGGATTCGTAATTCGCCCGGCCTCTCCTCCCCTCTTCCCAATTTCGAATCTCGACCTCCGCCCATGCCTCCGTCCGCCGACACCCTTGCCCGCTGGAACGCCGAGCTGCGCGACCACTCCCCGCGCGCGATCATCCGCTGGGCCCTCGCGCACGCGCCGGGCCGCGCGATTGTCTCCACCAACTTCCGCCCGTACGAGGCCACCATCCTGCATGCGGCGGTCTCCGCGCAGCCGGACATCCCGGTCCTCTGGGTGGACCACGGCTACAACCGCGCCGCCACGTACCGCCACGCGCAGGAGCTCAAGGCCCGCCTCGGCCTCAACCTGAAGGCCTACCTGCCGCTGCTGACGCCCGCGCACCGCGATGCCCTGCACGGTCCCCTGCCCGATCTCGCGGACGAGGCGGGCCTGCAGCGCTTCAGCCGCGAGATGAAGCTCGAGCCCTTCCAGCGCGGCATGCGCGAGCTGGCGCCCGCCGTCTGGCTCACCGCCCTGCGCCGCGTGCAGAATCCCAACCGCGCCGGCCTCGACATCGTCACCCACGACGCGAACTTCGGCACGCTCAAGGTCAGTCCGTTCTTCCACGCCACCGACGCCGAGCTCGACGCCTACCTGGCCGAGAACGGGCTCCCGAACGAGTGGGACTACTTTGATCCCGCCAAGGCCGACGAGAAACGCGAGTGCGGCCTGCACGCCGCGTGGGGTGGTCGGGCTGCGCACGGCGCCGCGTGACCCGAAACTTCGTCCTCTCCGTCGGCCCCGCGATGCTTTCCCGCTGATCGCCGGACCCAGCGATCCCAATCTTTCCGTGTCGAACTACCATCTAGACCACTTGCAGTACCTCGAGACCGAGGCGATCCACATCATGCGCGAAGTCGCGGGCGAATTCGAGCGGCCCGCGCTGCTGTTCTCCGGCGGGAAGGACTCCATCTGCCTCCTGCGGCTCGCGGAGAAGGCATTCCGTCCGTCCGACCTGCCGATGCCGCTGCTGAACGTGGACACGGGCCATCATTTCCCCGAGCTGAACGCGTTCCGGGACCACCGCGCCCGCGAGCTCGGCACGCGGCTCATCATCCGCAAGGTCGAGGACGCCATCGCCGCCGGCATCGCGATCCCTGCGCCGGGCGAGATCAGCCGCAATCGCCTGCAGATCCCGACGCTGCTCGCCGCAATCGAGGAGTTCCGGTTCGATTGCTGCATCGGCGGCGCGCGCCGCGACGAGGAGAAGGCCCGGGCCAAGGAGCGCTTCTTCAGCTACCGCGACAGCTTCGGCCAGTGGGACCCGAAGAACCAGCGGCCCGAGATCTGGAACCTGTACAACGCGCGGCTCAACCCCGGCGAGAACATGCGCGTCTTCCCGCTGAGCAACTGGACCGAGCAGGACGTCTGGGAGTACATCCGGCGCGAGCGGCTCGAGGTCCCCACCATCTATTTCAGCCACCGCCGCGCCTGCGTCCGACGCCACGGCCAGTGGCTGCCCGTCAACGACCTCGTGCCGCCGAAACCCTCCGAGGAGGTCCGCGAGTTGGTCGTCCGCGTCCGCACCATCGGCGACATCATCAGCACCGGCATGGTCGAGTCGCCCGCTGACACCGTGGACGACATCATCACGGAAATCGCGGCTGCCAGAGTGACCGAGCGCGGCTCCCGCGCCGACGATCATTCGTCCGAAGCCGCCATGGAAGACCGGAAGAAGGCGGGATATTTCTGATGTGTCCGCCTTGATCCGCTCAGGCGGCAAAAAACTGATTTTCATGTCTGTCGTCCCCTTCACAACTAACTCCCATCCCCGAACCGCGATCGCCGCGCCGCCGGTCGAATCTCGGCCAGCGGTCGATATACTCCGCTTTAACACCTGCGGAAGCGTCGACGACGGCAAGTCGACCCTCATCGGGCGGCTGCTGTACGACTCGAAGTCGCTGATGGAGGACCAGCTCGAGGCGCTGGAGCGCTCGGCGGACATCACGGGCGGCGGGCAGGTCAACCTGGCCAACCTCACCGACGGGCTGCGCGCCGAGCGCGAGCAGGGCATCACCATCGACGTCGCTTACCGCTACTTCGCCACGCCGCGCCGGAAGTTCATCATCGCCGACACCCCGGGGCACATCCAGTACACGCGCAACATGGTGACCGGCGCCTCGACCGCGAACCTCGCGATCGTGCTGGTGGATGCGCGCGCCGGCCTGATCGAGCAGAGCCGCCGCCACACCTGCCTGACCGGACTACTGCGCATTCCGCACCTGGTCGTCGCAGTGAACAAGATGGACCTCGTCGGCTGGAGCGAGGAGCGGTTCACCGCCATCCGCGCCGAGTTCGAGCAGTTCCTGCCCCGGCTCGGCATCCAGGATGTGAAGTTCATCCCCATCAGCGCCCTGCTTGGCGACAACGTCGTGGATGCCTCCGCGCACATGCCGTGGTATCCCGGCCCGACCCTGCTGCAGCACCTCGAGACCGTCCACATCGGGAGCGACTGGAACCTCCACGGCTTCCGCCTGCCGGTGCAGTGGGTGAACCGCCCGCACAGCCCCACCGACCCGAACCTGCACGACTTCCGCGGGTTCAGCGGCCAGATCGCCGGCGGCATCGTCCGGGTCGGCCAGCCGGTCCTGGTTCTGCCCGGCGGTCAGACCACCACGGTGAAGGAGATCCACACCTTTGACGGGCCCGTCGCCGAGGCGTTCTGCCCGCAGTCGGTCACGCTGCGGCTGGCGGATGACGTGGATGTCAGCCGCGGCCAGATGATCATCGGCCTCGACCACCTGCCCGGCGGATCCTGCGACCTGCGCGCCAACGTCTGCTGGATGCACCCGCGGGTGCTGCAGCCCGGCCGAAAATTCCTGCTGAAGCACACCACGCAGACCGTGCAGGCTGTCGTCACGGCGATCGAGCACCGCCTCGACATCAGCACCTACGAGACCGCGCCGGCGCCGGCCGGGCTCGCGCTCAACGACATCGGCGAGATCCGCCTGCGCACCGCGCGCCCGGTGTTCTTCGACGGCTACGAGCTCAACCGCCTGACCGGCTCCTTCATCCTGATCGAGCCCGGCACCCACGCCACCGTGGCCGCCGGCATGCTCCACGCCCCCACCGAGATCGTGCGTCCCGACTCCACCGATTTCGTCATCTGACCCCGCCTGCAACCGACTTTGCCTGCCGCGCCTCCACGCGGCGCTCAGTACCAGCCCTCATGCCACGCCGTCTCGTACATCGCGATGATGTTCTCCGTCGGCGTGACGGGCTGGATGTTGTGGCAGGGCGCAAGGATGTAGCCGCCGCCGGCGCCGAGCTGGCTCATGCAGTCGCGCACCTCGCGCCGCACGTCCTCGGGGCTGCCGTGCGGGAGCACGTCCTGGTTGTCCACGCCACCGTGGAAGCTGAGCTTCGCGCCGAAGTCCCGCTTTAGCCCGGGCATGTCCATGCCCGGGCACACGTGCTGGATCGGGTTGAGCATGTCCACGCCGACCTCGATCAGGTCGGGGATGATCCGCCGGATCGCGCCATCGTCGTGGTGCATCACCAGTGCCCCGGCCTGGTGCGCGAGGTCGATGAAGCGTTTTTGCATCGGCTTGAACCATTTTCGGTAGCAGGCCTCGCTGATCATCAGGTCGTGCTGCGAGCCGTAGTCGTCGGTCACCTGGGTGAGATGGATCTTGCCGCGGCCGGCCTCGAAGAACCGGGTCGCGTAGTCCCAGCAGAACTGCTCGATGCGGCCGAGCATGTACGCGGTGAGCTCGGGCTCCGCGATGAGGTCCATGCAGCTCTGCTCCAGTCCGCGGATGTGGTTGTGCCAGTAGAACGGCGCGGTGTAGCAGCCCTCGATGGCGTGCTCCGGCCACGCGTCGCACTGCGCCTCGATCGTGGAAAAGTCGTACCAGTCCGCGCTCGGCCAGTTGAACGCCTCCAGCTCGGCCATCGTCGTCGCGTCCTTCAGCGCCCAGCCCACCGGTTCGCAGTAGCGGCCGGTGCCGTAGTCGATCTCGCGCACCGTCTGCCACCAGATCGGGACCTGCCGCAGGCCTCCGGGCAGCACGCGCTCGGTCGGGCCGATGTAGCGCGGCGTGACGCCCACGATCTTGTCGAGATGCAGCCGCGTCCAGACCTCGGGCTCCGTCGCCACGCCGAAGTGCGCCAGCAGGCGGTCGCGGATCTCGGGGGTCATCCAGATATCCAGTGGGATCCGGTCCGGTTTGCCGCGCCGGGTGGCGGTCAGGATGCGTTCGCGGGGAGTCATCATGGGATGTCCGGGCTTGCCGCCCGTGCCCCAAGTAACCAGCGGCCGCGATTCGGGACCAAGCGAAAAGGCCCCGACCGCAAGAAACGCGCAGCAATTTACCAAGCATGCACAGCGCAGAAGGGGATTGCCCCTTTTCCCTCCCCTTGAGTTCATTTCTTGAGTGAAGATCTCGGTCAAAGTCGACTACGCCTGTCGGGTGCTGGCGGAGATGGCCCGGCTCCACGGCTCGGGTGAGTTCACCCGCATCGAGCACCTGGCCGAGGTCGAGGCGGTGCCCGCGAACTTCCTCGCCCAGATTCTCTGCGAGCTCCGCGAGAACGGGCTCATCACGAGCAAGCGCGGCATCCAGGGCGGCTATGCGCTCGCGCGGGCGCCGGACCAGATCACGCTTTTCGACATCATGAAGGCGATTGATGGCGAGCTGGTGGAGTTCAGCGGCAACCACCAGGGCCGCACCGGCCGCCGCATGCGGGAGGTCTGGACCGACCTGCGCGCCGCCGTGGAGGAGAAGGCCCGCAGCCGCACGCTCGAGAGCCTGGTCACCAAGAGCGGCAGCGAGATGTATCATATCTGAGCCGGGACGGCTCAGATGGTTGAAAGCGGCTGGTTGAAAGTTGAAAGACCGAGGGCCTCCTTTTCGCTCTGACCAGATGGCCGCTGGAATTTTCGCGTCCTATTTGAATCCGCGGTTCGACCTTTCAGCTTTCACCCCTCAACTTTCCACCGCAGCCAGCCTGGCTGCCGGACATGAACCTCCTCCCCATCAAGCAGGCCCTGCTCGCCTCCTACCAGCAGCACGGCGGCATCAACCATCTCGACGGGGTCAATCTCCCGGCGCAGGACTCCGTGCAGCGCCTGGCCTCGGACTACATGCATCTCATGTTCCCGGGCTTCTTCGAGGCCTCGGCCCTCACGAAAAACGACGTGCCCGACCATGTGGACCGGCTGCTGTCCGGCCTGCACCAGCAGCTCACGACCGAGATCGCCAAGTGCCTGGGCTTCGCCCGTGAGCCCGATCCCGCGGGCCGCGCGCGCGCGCTCGCGGCCGACGCCCTCGGCCGCCTGCCCGCGCTGCGGCAGATCATCCAGACCGACGTCAACGCCGCCTACCGCGGCGACCCCGCCGCGCGCAGCATCGAGGAGATCATCCTCGCCTACCCCTGCGTCCTCTCGATCTCCCTCCAGCGCTTCGCCAACGTGCTCTACCGCCTCGGCGTGCCGCTGCTGCCGCGCATGCTCACCGAGTTCGGCCACGAGCGCACCGGCACCGACATCCATCCCGGCGCCACGATCGGCACGGACTTCTTCATCGACCACGGCACCGGCGTCGTCATCGGCGAGACCGCCCGCATCGGCAACTTCGTGAAGCTCTACCAGGGCGTCACCCTCGGCGCGAAGTCGTTCGAGACCGACCCCGCGGGCAATCCCGTGAAGGGCATCAAGCGCCACCCCGACATCGGCGACCACGTCACCATCTACGCGCACGCCACCATCCTCGGCGGCGACACCCAGATCGGCGCGCGCTGCGTGATCGGCTCCAACGTCTGGATCATGCGCTCGGTGCCCGCCGATTCCGTCGCCTACTTCAAGGGCGACCAGCTCGTGATCCGCGACCGCCGCGAACCGTCCGGCAACGACCTGCTGGGCGACGCGGGCAGCTGGGAAATTTAGCTCCGCACCGCCCGCTCATGCATGTAGGGCGGGGTCGCTGACCCCGCCTCCGCGTTGCCAACAAATAAGGCGGGATCAGCGATCCCGCCCTACATCAGGCTCAGTCTTCGACCGGGGGCTCAGTCCTCGTCGGGCTTCCGGAAGTCCTGGTGGCCGGACTTCATCACATCCGTCACCTCGCTCACGAGCCGGCCCGCCGTCGTGTTGTCTCCGGCGGTCAGCGCGGCCTCCAGCTTTTCCAGTGAGGCGGTGAGCTTCTTGAGCTGCGCCAGATAGGCGGCGTGAAACTTGGCCTGCTCGGCCGCCGGCTTCTCCTTCTCGAGCATGGGCGTGAGCTTCGCGGCCGCCTCGGCGTTCGTGCGGACCGTCGCCACGAGCGTCGCCGTGGCCGGCGTGAGCTGGCCGGCGCGCGCGGCCTTGCGCACCTCGCGCCAGGCCTTGCCCATCTTGGACATGGTCTTCTCCAACTCGGTCTCCGGACGCTCCGGCTTGGCCGCGGGCGGCTTGGGGGCGTCGGCCGCAGGGAGGGAAACAGGGACGATGGCCACGGCCAGCGCGAGGAGCAGGAGGCGGAGTTTCATGGGGAGTGGGCGGGAGTGATGGTCGAAGCCGGGCCGGCTGGCGATTTCTTTTCGGCCGGCCGGGCGGGAATCAGAGAATCTCATCCCAGGAGGCCGGGTCCTTTAGCATTTTTTCCCGCAGGAGGCGGATCGGGGGCATGCCGTGACGCAGCGCCTCGTCGTGGAATCGCTTCAGCGAATACGCCGACCCCTCCTGTGCCTGCCAGTCCCGGCGCAGCTTCAAAATCTGCAGCTTGCCGAGCGTGTAGTAGAGGTAACCGGGATCGAACGTGCCCCGCAGCGCTTCCTGATGCGCCGGCTTCTCCTCGTAATGGCAGTTGTCCACGAAGAACTTCGTCGCCGCGTCCACGTCCAGGCCCTCGCAGTGCATCTTGATCGAGACGCAGAGGCGGCAAATGCGGAGCAGCGCCTCGTCGGACTGCGCCAGGCGGTACTTCGCCGCCCGCACCGGGTCGCCGTCGGCCCCGAAGCCCTGGTCGAGCAGCATCTGCTCGGCATAGTGCGCCCAGCCCTCGATGAAGGCATAGCTGCCGAAGATCTTCTCGACCCGGCCGACGGACGAGGCGTTGAGGTTCAGGAACTGCACGTAGTGTCCCGGGTAGGCCTCGTGGATCGAGACGACGTCGGTCGTGTAGTAGTTGAACGAGGTCAGCCACTCCTCCTTCTGCACCGGGGTCCAGTTGGTCTCCGGCGGCGTGACAAAATAATAGGCGTCGGTCGCCGTGGTCTCGAACGGCCCGGGCGAGTCCATTGACGCGAAGGTGCCCGCCCGCATGTACTGCGGCGTCGCGGCCGTCTTGGCGCGGGTTTCCGAGGGGATCGTGACGATGCCGTGGTCCACGACGAACTGCCGGATCTGCTCCAGGTGCTTTTGCACGTCCGGCAGCAGGCTGGCCTCGGTCGGGTGGTCGTGCTGGATCGCCTTGAACACCTCCACCGCCGGCTTCGTCGGGTCGATCTGGTGCGCCGCGGCTTCAAACACCGCCTGCTCGCGCTTCAGCTCCTGGAGGCCGATGGCGAGGATCTTCTCCGGCGGCAGGTTCACCAGCTCGCCGGCGCGGAGCATGCCCGCGTATTTCTCGCGGCCCAGCGCGAAGTGGTCGTGCGCCTTCGGCAGGCGCGCCTGGCGGAGCCAGTCGGCATAGCCGCGCATCTCGGCCGCGGCCCGGGCGTTGGCCGCCTGGAATTCCGCCCAGAGCGCGGGCTCCGTGCCGTCCTTCAGCGCCGCCACCAGGTCCTTTTCCATGAAATCCGCGTTCCCCTGGGCGATGTCGATGGCGAGCTCGATGAAGGGGCGCGGCAGCGACTCCTGCAGGTTCGCGCGGCCCGCCTGCAGGAGCGCCGGGATCTGGCGCTCCACCGCGATGATCGCGCGCACGCGCTGCGCCCGGGGCGCATAGTCGCGCTTGATGTAGGTGTTCAGGTCCACGGCCTCCGCGTACGTCATCGGGTTCACCACGTAGCTCTGCTGCACGTCGAAGCCGAACAGCTCGTTCTGGATCGCCGCCTCGATCAGCCGGCAGCGATGGCGGGCGTCGGGCGAGAGCGCGGCGTGGTCCACCGCGGCGAAATCCCGCGCGGCGCGCACCAGCCGCGCATGCTCGGCCGCCAGCGAGGCCGCCGACAGGTCCGTGATCCGGCCGTCGTACTGGTGCAGGCCGAGCGCGGTGCCCTGCTGCGGCCGCCACGCGAGGTACTCGTCCACAAAGGTGTCCACTTGCCGGTCAAAGTCCGCCGCCGGCGCCGCGGGTGCGCCGTGTGCCAGCAGTCCCGCCGCCATCCAGCCAGCCAACGCGAGGTGTTTTTTCATCGGCGCAGACTAAGAATCCCGCGCCGTCTGCAAATCCTTATTTTGCCCCGCCGCGCCCGAAGGCGATCCCCTGCGCCAGGGGCAGCTCCTTGGAGAAGTTGATGGTCGCGGTCTGGCGGCGCATGTACGCCTTCCACGCGTCGCTGCCGCTCTCGCGGCCGCCGCCGGTCTCCTTCTCGCCGCCGAACGCCCCGCCGATCTCCGCGCCGCTCGTGCCAAGGTTGACGTTGGCCAGGCCGCAGTCGCTGCCCCGCGCGGCGAGGAAGGTCTCCGCCTCGCGCAGGTCGTTCGTGAAGATCGCCGAGCTCAGGCCCTGCGGCACGCCGTTCACCAGCGCGATCGCCTCGTCGAGCGTGCGGTAGGTCATGACGTAGAGGATCGGGGCGAAGGTCTCGTGCTGGACCACGCCCCAGGCGTTCTCCGCCTCGATGATGCAGGGGGTCACATAGAGCCCGTTCGCGTAGGCCGCGCCGGTCAGCCGCTTGCCGCCGCAGCGCACCTGCCCGCCGTGCTGCCGCGCCTCCGCGACCGCGTTCAGGAAGTTCTCCACCGTCGCGACATCAATGAGCGGGCCCATCAGGGTGTCGGGATCGAGCGGGTTGCCGATGCGCACCTGCCGGTAGCCCTCCAGCAGGGCCGCGAGCAGCTTGGTCTTGACCGACTCGTGCACGATGAGCCGCCGCGTGGTGGTGCAGCGCTGGCCCGCCGTCCCGACCGCGCCGAAGAGGATGCCGCGGACCGCGAGGTTCAGGTCGGCCGAGTGGGTGACGATGACCGCGTTGTTGCCGCCGAGCTCGAGCAGCGACCGGCCGAAGCGCCGGGCCACGACCTCGCCCACCCGCCGGCCCATGCGCGTCGAGCCGGTGGCGGACACCAGCGGCACGCGTGGATCGGCCGCCATCCGCTCGCCGACGTTCGCGCCGTCGCCGGTCACCAGCGAGAAGACCGCCGGGTCCGCCCCGCACTCGCGGCAGACCCGTTCGGCGAGCTTCACGCACGCCAGGGCCGTGAGCGGGGTCTTCTCCGAGGGCTTCCAAAGCGTCGTGTCGCCGCACACGGCGGCCAGCGCGCTGTTCCAGGCCCAGACCGCCACGGGAAAATTGAAGGCCGAGATGATGCCCGTCACGCCGAGCGGATGCCACTGCTCCATCAGCCGGTGGCCCGGCCGTTCCGAGGCGATCGTGAGCCCGTGGAGCTGGCGCGCCAGGCCGGTGGCAAAGTCGCAGATGTCGATCATCTCCTGCACCTCGCCCACGCCCTCGGCCAAAATCTTGCCCGTCTCGAGCGTGACCAGCCGGCCCAGGTCGCGCTGGTGGACCCGCAGCGCCTCGCCGAAGCGGCGCACGACCTCGCCGCGCTTCGGCGCCGGGACGTCGCGCCAGGTGCGGAACGCCCGCTGCGCCGCGCCCGCGGCCCGGTCGTAGTCGCCGGATGAGGCGGTCGTCACGGTGCCGAGCACGCTGCCATCGATCGGTGAGCGCTTTTCAATTGGCGCCCCCTGGCCGAACCATTCGCCGGTGAACACGCCGGGATTGCGGGCCTTCAGGCCCAGCCGGGCAAAGACCTCGGCGGTGGTTTTCTTGACCTGGGTGGCCATGGCGGGGAGCGAAAAGCAGGGATTGGAATTGGGCGGACTGGGGCGCGCACCTTCGGAGTTCAGACGGAGAATAATGGGAATGTTCGCGGAAGGAAACGCGAAAGGCCGAATCTGGCGATTTTTCCCGGCGGCTCAGGAACCGTAGACCTTGCCGCCCCACTGCGTGGCGAGGAAGTCCTTCAGGACCACCGACTCCTGCTTGACGAATCCCGGGCCAAGCCGCCCCCGGGCGAACAGCTCGAGCACGGCCACCACCCCGGCCGCCGTGGTGAGCTGGATCGCGTTCAGCCGGCGGCCGCGCACCGTGCCGCCGCGCAGTTTCTTGATGAAGCTGCGCTGCTTGAGGCCGCCGCCTTTCTCCGTGCCCACGACGCTGACGTAGAATACCACCACGTCGGACTCGGTCTGCGGCACCTCCTGGTCGAAGATCTGCGTCACCAGGTCCTGCCGCGGCGCGAGATTCAGGTCCTGCAGCAGGAACTTCATCAGGTCGCGGTGCCCGGGGTACCGCATGGTCTTGTAATTCAGCTCCTGCACGCGGCCCGCGAAGGTCTCACACATGGTCGCGACGCCGCCGGAGGTGTTGAAGGCCTCGTACTCCGTGCCGTCGATCGTGATGCGCTCCACGCCGTCGAGCGGCATCGTGGTCACGCGGCGCCCCGCGTGCAGCGCCTCGCCGACCTGGCAGTACTCGTTGATCAGACCGGCGGTGCTCCAGCTGAGGTAGTACTTCATTTGGTTGCTCGCGTTGAGGGGCAGCGCCCCCACCCGCATCTCGCAGAGGCGGACGGAGGACAGCGACGCCGCCAGCGAACCGCCCACGATGTTGATCGCCCCGGGCGCCAGGCCGCACTGCGGCATGAACGTGACCTGCGGCTTCTTCTCAGCCAGCGCGCGGACGAAGTTCGTCGTGTCCACGTCCTCCGTGAGGTCGAAATACGCCACGCCGGTTCGCGCGGCCGCCTCCGCGATCGACTTGTTCAGAAAATAAGGCGCGGCGCTCACGACGGCGTCCATGCCGCGCACGAAGACTTCCAGCTCGGCGCGGCGGGCGACGTTCACCTGCCGGAGCTTCGCCTTGGTCAGGCCGCGCAGCGTCACGTCGGTGCGCACGTCCGCGAGCGTGACGCCCCGGCAGAACCGGCAGGTCTCGAGGAGCGTGGCGATGGTGGCGCCGACCTTGCCGGATCCGATGATGCCAATTTTCATGGGTCGAGAGGGGTTGAGGTTTTTCCCGCGCACCTTCTCTGCCCGGTTGTCGTGGTCGAGCCCGAAGTCGGTCACGCCGTCACATGGACGGGATGGATCCGGCGGGGATCGGTCGCGGCGATGATGGCGCTGACCGCCTTTTGGTTGAAGCCCTTGAAGCCGCCCTTGCGCTGGAGGTTTTCCAGGTGGCTGCCGAGCGCGCCGTCACGGGTGAAGTCCGCCGCCTGCTCCGGGGTGATCAGCCCGCGCTCCCGGAGCACCGCGACGCGCTCCGGCCGCACCGGCCACCGCTCGCCCTCGGTGAAGGCCTGCTTGAGGAAGGCGAAGTCCGAGAACGGCTTCATCGTCGCCACGCCCTCCGCCGCCAGCTGGTCGCGGAGGCGCGCGAAGTCGAAGCGGGCCTCGAGGTGGTGCATGCCCGCCTGCAGGAAGCTGTCCCCGTGCAGGCCGCACCAGAGTCCGACGGTGCGCAGCGCCGGCAGGTCCGGCAGCCGCTGGGTCGCGAAGTCGATGTCGATCTCGCCGGCCTGCAGGTCCACGTCGGCAAAGACCACGATGCCCACCGCCGGCGCCTCCATGATCTGCGCGCCCCACCCGGCCTCGTCGCCGGCGTAGTAACGCTCGCGCTTCTCCAGCCCCAGCCGCGACAGGAACCCGATCAGGTCGGGAAACAGCGCCCGCGAGCACCGGAACGTGTGGTGGTCGTGGTTGCCCCAGCCGAGGCCGAGCCGGTCCTGGCGCCGCCGCTGGACCCGGCCCGCGCGGTTGCGGAACTCCCAGTAAGCCCGCTCCTCCGCGAAGAACAGCTCGCACGCCACGTCGCGCGGCACCAGCGCCAGCACCTGGTCGAGCACCGCGAAGGCGTGCCGCACTCCGTCGGGGTCCGACGCAAAGTGCCGACGACGCGCTCGAAAAAGCTCCCGGGCCTTCACCACCGCCGCGGCGAAACCTGGCGCGGGTGGCTCGATCGTGAAGCCCCGCCAGCCCAGCCGCTCCACCGCCTCAAGGCGCCGGCCGGACACCTCCGCCACGACCGCCCGGCGCAGGCGCGAGCCGAATTCGCCCTCGATCGGTCCCGGCAAATCGTGATGCGCGAGAAAATCCACCAGCGATTCGGGCCGCACCGCCAGCGTCGCCGGCACGCCGTCGCGACCGCCGTCCGCGCACAGCAGCACGCGGGGCATCATCGCCCGCGGATGGTGCAGGACCGTCACGCCCGCCGACGCCGGCACCGCCTCATCCACCAGCCCGACCGCCCGCAGCGCCGCCGCGTGCTCGGGGGCGAGGACCAGATGGTCAACCCATTCGTAGAACTCGGTGCCGGTTTCGTCGCGCATCCGGTCCGCCAGGCGGCGGGCGGGCTCGTGATGACGGAGGAAGGCCTCGATGTAGCGCCCGAGCTGCCGCTCGGCGTCATAGGCCAGCGGCCAGTCAAAGCCAGCCGGGGCAAGATCGGACGAAGCGGCGGAAGAGACCATGGGATACAGGGGTAGGATCCTTGTCTGGACCGACACTCAGGGCCCCGAATGGGTCCGAGGGAAGCGCAAATCCGTCCAGAGCCGGCCGTGGTTCTCCTTTCCGCTTGGCGTCAGGCTTTTCCGCCGGTTCTCTCCGGTCGTGTCCGAGCCGTCCGAGCCCACTCCCGAGGCCCCGCGCCGCGAATTCCGCTTCAAGTCCGCGGAATTCGAGCGCACGAATCGGCCGCTCGACGAGGATGATCACCTGCCGGCCATCGACGCGCGCACCATCGCCCGCCAGGCCCATTCCATGGGCGACCCGCCGCCCGTCGCGCCGGAGCCGCCGAAGGAAAACGAGGTCCATGAGATCCTGCGCGCCAACCTCGAGCGCGCGAATGAGCTGGGCCTGAACGACGTCGACCTCACGCCCCGGCCTCCCTCGCGCCGCAAGGTCGACTACTGGACCCTGATGATCGTCGGAAACCTCGGCTTCGCCGGCCTCGCGCTGCTGCTCTCCCGGAATGTCGTCACCCTGGTCTTCGCCGGCTCCGGCATGGTGCTCTTTTCCCTCGGCGTCACCTGGATCATGTGGTTCGTGATGGACAATTACTAAGGCGCCTTTGTAGGGCGGGGTCGCCGACCCCGCCGATTGGAATCCTCACTTCCGGGCGAGCAGCTCCCACATCAGCACCGCCGCCGCGACCGAGACGTTGAGCGACTCGACCTTGCCGCTGCCGGGAATGGTCACGAGGCGCGTGCAGGCCGCGGTCACGTCCGGTGCCAGGCCCTGCTCCTCGTTGCCGAGCACGAGCGCGACGGGCTTCGGATGCGTGCCCTTCGCCGGCTCGGCGCTGCGCGCCTGGCCCAGCTTGCCTCCGCGCGTTGCCGCGCCGATGACCTCGAATCCCGCCGCCGCCAGCTCGCGGGCAAAGGCCGGCAGGCCGGGCACGCGCCAAACCTCGAGATGCTCGAATCCGCCCTCGGCCACGCGGTAGGCCGCGTCGTTGGGCCGCGCCGCCGCGGGATCATCCGGGATCACCAGCCGAGGGACGCCGAAAAACGCCGCCGTGCGCGCGACCGCTCCGAGGTTGTGGGCATTGCCGATGCGATCGAGCACCAGCAGGCCCTCGCCGCGCTTCGCCCAGGCCTGGATCTCCGCGACGCTCGGCGTCCGCAGCGGCGGCGCATAGACGACCGCGACGATCCCGCCGTGGTGCACCGAGCCCGCGATCTTCTCGAGCTCCGCCGGCTCCACCTGACGGTAGATCTTCTTCTCGCGGGCGAGCACCTTGCAGATCACGCCGATGCGCTGGCCGGTGTCCCGGTCGAAAAACAGCCGCTTGATCGAACCCGGCTCGCGCGCGAACCGAGCCCGCACCGCCGCGAGCCCGCACAGCTTCAGCTCGTCATGGCGCGCCGGTCCGCTGCGCGAGCCGCCCGGACCCTCGTCGCCCGTCGGGGCGGCCTTGGCCGCAGCCGGTGCCCCCGGCGGCAAGCCGGACTCGCCCCGCCGCCGCATGCCGCTCGCCGGGGCGACAAATTCGCCGGAGTCCTCCGGCGGGCGCGGGTTCGGTCGGGAGAAGGAAGCCATGGCGGACGGTGAGGCGCCGCGCAGGGGCGCGCAATGGAGATCGGGCTCTCGCAGAGCGCAGTTCGCAGATCAGCAACGGGGCAAATGCCCGGTGGTATTTCCGAACTACGAACTGCGATCTACGAACTGCGTCCCCTCTCCGGCGCCCCGCGCGCCGCTTAGTATCCCTTGAAGTGCTTCGGGTCCTCCGGCAGCTGGTAGCGCGTCGTGTAGGTCTTCTTGTCCGCCGCGTACTTCATGAAGAGGTCGAGTGGGACCACCTCGACGGGGCCGTTGAGCTGCTTGATGACGCCGACCAGGCTGTTGACGTCGTTCGACTCGCGCACGTGCACGAGCAGGAAGTAGGGCCGCTTCGGGTTCAGGGCGATGAGCTCGTTCATGTCCGCCTGGACCTCCTCGCGCGGGCGGCGCGGGTCGATGTAGTAGTCGTAGGAGATCAGCGGCCGCGAGTCCCGGAGGTCGCGCGTGCGCGCCGGGCCGTAGCCGTTGATGAACCCGGTCACGTCGGGGAAGTTCGCGTAGTAGCGGTCCACGGTCTCCTTGGTGAGGTCCGCGTTGCCCAGGTTTCCATCCGCGGCGGAGTTGTCCATGATCTCGAAGATGCGCTCGTCGAGCACGGCCATGAGGTCGCTGGCCTCCTTCATCAGCAGGCCGAAGCGGTTCGCGGGAATGTGGTTCGGGTACATGTACGACGGGCCGGAGAGCCCGCCGATGAAGTAGTCCGCCGGCGTCGCCGACTCGTGGAAGTACTCGAGCGCGGCC
Source organism: uncultured Opitutia bacterium (assembly GCA_903825285.1). Lineage (GTDB taxonomy): Bacteria > Verrucomicrobiota > Verrucomicrobiia > Opitutales > Opitutaceae > Opi-474. The sequence continues at coordinate 25,581 of CAIJZY010000040.1, forward strand.
GGGGAGAACTTCACCCAGCCCATGATCGCGCCCCAGGCCAGCGGCATGCGGCCGCGGCCGGGCTTGGTCCACACGCCGATGCCGATGCCGTCCGACTGGACGAAGGAGATGTAGACCTTGTCCTGCGCCGCGAGCTTCGCGTCGCGGGCCACATGGTGGTGGTTCGTGAACTTGAAGCCGGGCGTGAAGGTGAACTGGCAGTTGAAGCTCAGGTTGGGCAGGCTCTGCAGGCCTTCCATCTTGAGGCCGTAGGTTGAGATCAGCGTGGTGTGCTGCTCCTCGGTGTCCTTGCCGTAGACGTGCCAGCCGAAGATCGTGCCGCCGGGGTTCAGCTCGGAGAAGAACTGCTTCTCCAGCGCCAGCTCCTCGGCATGGATCGGGTTGGCTGACAGCTCGTGGAAGAACATCTTCTGGCGCACCCCCCAGTCGGCGATGGCCGGGATGCGGATGTCGCCGCGCTGGCCGCCGTCGAGCAGCAGCTGGTCGTGGCTGCAGCGCGCCCAGTAGCGCTGCTTCGCGTCGGCGAAGATCTGCGCGTCCGTCCGGCCCGTGTACCGGCCGCGGAGGTCGTCGATCAGCTTCAGCCCGTGCTTTTCCGCCAGCGGGATCAGCGCCGGGGTCACCACGAGGGCGTCCTCCAGCCCCGCGATCGTATAGGCGACGTTCATCGTCGGCATCACCGCCGGGTCCCAGACCACGTAGCCCTTGGCGTATTGCGCGAGGTGCGCGAGCGCCTCCTCGGCCGTCGTCAGCTCGGTGAAATGCACGCCGTGCTTGCGCTCGTAGAAGTCCTTCAGCGGGCCCGTGATCTCCCACGGGAAGTCGGCCGCGTGCACGATGTAGAGCCGCGGCTCCGTCCGGTTGGCCAGGCCCTGCAGGCCGATCAGCAGCACCTTCTCGGGCAGGCCGGACGCGATCTTCCAGTCGGAGTTGAAATGCATGACGTACGCCTCGCGCGCGGGGGTCGCGGGCGCGGCGGCGGCCCGGAGGACCGGGGCCAGGGAACAGGTCAGCAGCAGGGAGAGCAGGATGCGTTTCATGGGATTATTTCTTGGCCGCCTCCTCCGGCACCTTCGTGAAGTGATAGACCAGCGCGCGGTCGCGCGTGTTGTGGAGCTCGATCAGCACGAGCTCGGTGCCGCCCTCGCCGAGACGGTACTCGTCATAGAGCCGCATCGTGGTGTTGCCCTGCGAGGTCTCCAGCGGCACCAGCGCCTCGACGCGCAGCGTGCGGCTGGCGTCGAGCCACGCGGCCTGGACCGTCGCGGCCTCCTTCGGGCGGGCGTAGACGGCCATGTGGCGCTGGTCGAGGCGGAAGAAGTTCACGAGCACCGCGGGCTGCGCGGTGTCCACCACGTTGGTGGCGGTGACCTGCGTGGAGTGCCAGGTCAGTTCGTGGTGGAGCGTGACCTTGGGTCCGTCCACCGAGATCACGAGGTCGAGCGTGGACCAGCCGTCAAGGGCCGTGCTGCGGGCCACGTCGAGCCGCCAGCGGCCGTTGAACGCCGGATCGGCGGCCCGCGCCGCCAGCGGCAGCAGCACCGCGGCGAGGAGGAGATGCACTAGGATGCGTTTCATGTTGGGAAGGATGCCCCATGAAGCACCTCCCGGCGGCGAATTACTAGCCCGGAAACCGGGCGCCGATGAATTTTCGCGCCCGCTCGCCCACGACGGTGAACTCCTCGCGGTCGTGGTAGAGGTGGACGACCCGGAAGCCGGGCGCATGCCGCGCGAGCGGCGAGTCGGGGGCGGACAGCTCCCGGAGGAGCGCCACGGGGTCCACTCGGCCGAACTTCAGGTTGACCACGAAGCGCCGGCACCAGTCCTGCGCCAGCCAGGGCGCCACGATGTGCTGCAGCACGTGGTGCGGCTCCTCCACGAGGTCGCAGAAGAGCCAGTCGAAGCGCCCGTCCGGCCCGACCGTGAACCGAAACGCGTCCTCGAGCCGGTGGGCGATGCGCGGATGGTTGAGCGCCCCGCCTTTTAGCGGGCCGTTGTCCACCGCCACCACCTGCGCCCCGCGCTTGGCCGCGCTGTAGCTCCAGCCGCCCGGCGCCGCGCCGAGGTCGCAGACCGTCTCGCCCTCCGCCGGCTCGCGGCCCAGTACGAGATAGGCCTCCTCGACCTTCAGGTAGGAGCGCGAGGGGGCAAGGTCGTCGTCCGCCATCCGGCGCTGGCCGTGGCCCCACGCGTCGCGCGTCACGAAGGCGCGGCCGAAGTCGGTGAAATACACGAAGAGCCCCCGCGCCGGACCCGCGCCACGCGGCCGGTCGGCCACGGCGAGTTTCGCCACGCGCGAGAGCCGCTTCCGCAGCAGCTCGCCGCAGGCCGCCTGCACGGCGGCGATGCGTCGGCCCAGCCCGACGATCTCCGCCGGGCCCAGCCACACGTTGGGCCACGCCGCCTCGACGCGCTCGCCCTGCAGGCTGGCGAGGAAGTAGTCGGCCACCTTCTGCGCCAGGGCGTTGACCGAGTCGCCCTGCAACTCCACCGGCGCGCGCAGCTCCAGGTGCGGGAACGCGAGCGATTCCCGGTGGACGGTCTCGTCCGTCCGCACCCAGCCCGGCCCGGACTCGACCGACGCCGCCCCGGCCGCGGCGAGTTCGCGCAGCAGCAGCGGTTCAAAGCCAGCCTGGCAGGTCAGCAGCATGCTGCGACCCTGCCCTCCGCCGCCCGGGCCGCGAGCGGATTTTTTTCACCACGAAGGACACGAAGCCCGAACCGCGACTTCGCGGTCTTGGCGGTCTTCGCGGTGCCCACGGGTTGGATTCCAATCCGTATCACTGCAAAGGTCGCGAAGCCCGCAAAGGCTGCCGCCTTGGCGACGTGCGCTTCGCCAGCCCTCCGTAGCCTTGGCGAAGGAGCGGGTCCTTCGTGGTGAACCCAGGCTCCGTCGCCGCTCAGGTGATCTCGCAGGCGCCGCCGGCGCAGGCGATGACCTGCTTCAGCTCCGTCTCGTCGGAAACCTCGCGCATCTCGGTGTAGTCGACGCGGTCAGGCCGCAGCGAGTTCCACTTCTGCACGTCGGCCTCGGTCGTGACCTCCTCGCGGGGGGCCTGCAGGTAGGCCTTGTCCCCGGCGTCCTGCAGCAGCGAGATGCCGGTGAAGAACTGCCGGTTCGCCCAGATGAAGTCCGCGACCTCTTCCCACTCGTCGGGCCGCACGGTGCAGGTGTTCGACACGTTGTGGTGCAGGTCCGGCGAGCGCGAGGCGGGATCGCCGCCCGGGATGACCCAGCACTGCTGAACGAGCTTCACGAGCTCGAGGAACTGGATCGCGGTGAGGTCCTTCCGGAGGATGGCCTTCTTCGGCGCCTCGACGGGGAAGGTGATGACGTCGTCGGTGTCGGGATTGTAGACGGACGGCTCGGTCATCTGCGGGTTGACGCCCTTGAAGAACGTGTAGATCGGCTCCTTGCGGTTGGCCTGCACGCGGCGGAAGTAGCGGCGGGCGTGGTGCGGGTGGATGCCGGATGCGGCGTTGAGGATGAGCGATGCCGTGCCCTCGGGCTTGCAGGTGGCGAGCTTCGCGGCCGGGCGGATGCCGATGAGCGCCGCGACCACGTGGTTGGCCGCGCGGCAGAGGCGGGCGCCCTGGCTGAGGACCTCCTGGTCGAAGAGCACCGAGGGGTTGTCCATGAAGCCGCAGATGGAGACGCCGAGCAGGGAGTCGTGCTCGTTGATCAGGCGCGTGACCGGGCCGAGGTACGGCATGTCCGTGTAGGCGGCCTGCAGCGTGCCGATGGCGGCGGCGGCAAGGCACGCCTTGTAGAAGGCCGCCTCGTTGACCGCGGCGTGGCCATTGATGGTCGTCAGGTTGCAGTGCTGGAAGCCCGACAGGCGCGCCGTGCCGGGCAGGTCGCCCTTGTAGCCGTTGCGGAAGAGGTCATCCAGCTCGGACGCCGACAGCTCCCAGTCGACGACCGGCAGCAGGCTGATCTCGGCGCAGGGGTTGCAGCCGGCGTCGGGACGGTCGCAGAAGTAGAAGCCGGGCTCGCCGAACTCCTTCTGGGCCTTGAAGAGCTTGCGGAAGTGCTCGGCGTTGCGGTCGCTGCGCGAGAGCACGGCGGAGTTGTTCGAGGCCGAGCGCTGCGGGTTCTGCTCGAACCAGTTGCCCGTCTTTGCGTTCATCATCTCCTCGTCGTCCGGGGAGAAGAGGCAGATGGTCGCGGAGCGGCGGATGCCGCCGGCCAGGACCGCCTTCGCGACGTACATGTTGATGTCGTAGACCTCGATCGGCCGGAGGGCGCGGCCCGCCGCCTGATCGAGGACCTCCGCGACGCGGTGCAGCGCCTTGCGCAGCGGCAGGTGGCCGGGGGCCTTGCCGCCGGAGGTCCGGAGCCGCGCGCCGCGCGGCCGGATGGCGGAGAAGTCGAACTCGATCAGCTTGCCCTCGTAATGCGAGGTGAAGAGCGCGTTCAGGGCGTCGGACCAGCCCTCGATGGTGTCCTCGATGCGGAAATGCCACACCGGCAGGTCATTCTCCGCCTCGCGGTGCGGGAGCGGGGGCAGCAGCGCGATGTGGTGCTTCTGCACCGAGAAGCCGACGCCGCAGCCGCTGAGCAGCAGGAAGAAGTACTCCTTGAAGAAGTCCACGCGGTCCACGTTCGAGAAGCTGCAGTTGAACATGCGGCTGTGGTTGCGGAGGATCGCCTCGCCGCCGAACTGCATCGAGCGCATGCTCGGCAGCACCTTCTTCGCCGCCACCTGCGCAAAGGCCTCGTGGATGATCTCGCCGAGGTTCCGGCCGCCCCAGGCGTGCCCCAGCATCCCGGCCTGCCCGCCCGCCAGCTCCGCCACCGCCGCCGTCAGCTCGGCGGGCACGCGGCGCTCCAGCTTCGACGCGAAGAACCCGAGGTGCATGTCGCGCACGCGCTCCACGCCCTCGATGAAGATCTCGCGCCGGCCGAGCTCCGGACGGTACCGGGCGTACTTCGCCATCACGATGTAGTCCGCCAGGCCGTTGTTCGCGTACTGGGTCAGCCGCCGCTCGGCGTGACGCGCCCGGTAAAGCATGTAGGAGCGCGCCTCCTCCCAGTGGCCCGCCGCCGCGATCGCCTTCTCCACCGCGTCCTGGATCTGCTCGATCGTCGGATGCCGGCCCTCGCGATAGTGCAGCTCCAGCATCAGCGAGACCGCCGCCGCGATGCCCGTGACCTCGCGGTACGCGTCGCCCTCGAGGCCGTAGCACGCCAGCGCGTCGTCGCGGAACGGGTTCGGCGCGGCATCGGTGCGGACCTCGTGGAACGCGAGCGCGATCGCGCGCGTGATCTTGTGCAGGTCGAAGCGGACCCGCGTGCCGTCGCGCTTCACCACCATGCGCGCCTCGGCCGCAACGGCACGGCTCAACAGATGCGAGCCTTTGCGATTGGAATTCATCAGAGGGGCGGCGTCGGAATCGGCGGCGGGGGTGGCGGTCAATATGCTCATGGAAAATGCGCCCACGACCAACGGCTGCGCGCCGACGGCTCAAGTGGGGCGGCCACTATCGGTAGTGGCAAACTCGCCGTCAATCCACAGCAGGTTGTGGCCGAGGGGTATTATGCACTTTGATAGCAATTCACGCTTAACGCTTACACTTTTCACTGCTGACAGAGTTTTTTTCCGCAAAACCAGTCGCGTGGCAGACAATAAATGCGCACTGCGCCGCCGACTCAGAGCCGGTGCAGGTGAAACCCGCCGTCGATGTCGAACACCGCGCCCGTGGAGAACGGGAAGCGGTCCTCGGCGATGGCGCGCACGGCGCGGCCGATGTCCTGCGGCTGGCCCCAGCGGCGGATGGGCGTGATGCCGCGCTCGTCCGTGAGGATCAGCTTGTCGTACTTCTCCTTCACCCCGCCAGTCATGTCGGTGGCGATCACGCCAGGACGGATCTCATAGACGTTGATGCCGTCGTTCGCCAGGCGCTCGGCAAAGAGCTTGGTCATCATCGCCAGCCCGGCCTTCACCATGCAGTAGTCGCCGCGGTTGATCGAGGCGGTGTAGACGGAGATGGACGTAATGTTCACGATGCGGCCGCGGCTGCCCTCGGCGTCGGGCGCCTGCTGGAGCATCTGCTTCGCGGCGAGCTGGGTGAGGAAATAGGGGCCCTTGAGGTTGATGGCGAACAGCCGGTCAAAGCTCTCTTCGCCCGCGTCGAGCAGGTCCGCCCGCACCTTCGGCGCCACGCCGGCGTTGTTCACCAGGAGGTCCAGCCGGCCAAAGCGCTTGACCGTCTCCGCCACCAGCCGCGCGCGGTCGGCCGCCACCGCGATGTCGCCCTGCACGAGGAAACCCTCGCCGCCCGCGCCCTGCACGAGGGCCAGCGTCTCGGCCGCCGCCTCGGCGTTGCCGGCGTAGTTGATCGCCACGCGGCAGCCCGCGCGGGCGAGTTCGATGGCAATGCCGCGGCCGATGCCGCGCGACGCGCCCGTGACCAGTGCTGTTTTCGGAGCCATGCCGCAGCGAAACGCTCCCCATGCCGTCGGGCAATGCCGATTCTCACGGTTGCAGGGTGCCACGAAGGGCACGAAGACGGGCGTGGACCGGCTTGGGCTTGGCGCGCTTCGCGGCCTTTGCGGTGACAAGGATCGGTACCCCAGGCGTTTTACCGCCCAGATCGCCAAGCACGCGAAGCCCAAGCCTCCAGGATCAGGCCTTCGTGCGCTTCGTGGTAAATAATCCCCTCGCCCTACCCAGTCCGCCGGTAGCGGAGCAGGGCCCGCGGGGCGACACCGTGCACGGCCTTGAACGCCCGGGAGAAATGATACGGGTCGGCGAACCCCAGACGCTGCGCCGCCTCCTTCACCAGGCCGCCGTTCTCTACCAAGTGCTCGGCCGCAAGGTTCATCTTGCGCCGCAGCAGGTACTGGTAGGGGCTCGTGCCCTGGTACCGGCGGAACCAGCGGCACACGCTGGAGGCCTCCACCCCCGCCGTCGCCGCGATCTCGGCGAGCGACCGCAGCCGCTCACCCTGCGCGTCAATCAGCGCCTTGCACCGCAGGAACGCCTCGCGCGCCGGCTCGCGCGCATGCGGCGCCCGCGTCGCCGTGTCCTCGATCTTCAGCAGCAGCAGCTCGAACAGCGCGGCGCAGATCCGGCCCGCCCGCGCCCCGGACCGCTGCCCCTCCCGCACCAGGTCCTCCAGCACGCTCGTCACCTCCGCCGGCGCCGCCAGCTGCCGCGTCCGCCCCACCGCCACGCCGCACCGCCGCAGCCGGCGCGGCGTGTCCGCCCCGGCCAGCGACAGGAAATACTTCACCGGCGGGTCCCGCGGGTCCGCCCGGATCTCGCATCGCGTCTCCGGCGTGTACGCGAACACCACCCCGGGCCCGAGCTCGTGCCAGCGGCCGTCCAGCCGCACCGTGCCCCGTCCCGCCGCCACGTACTCGAGCCCGTGGAACGGGAAGCTCGCCCGGCGCACCGCGTAGTCCGGGTCGCAGTGCTCCCGCCCGCCCATCACCAGCCGCACCGGGCCCGCGCTCCGCGGCGCGAGGTGGCGGAAGAAATAGCGCGCCTGCGTGACCTGCTGCGAGAGGAGGCCCGAGGGCAGCTTTCGGTCGATTTTATCCATCTGATTGCCGTTTCTATCCATTCCTCCATGGGCATTTCGAGTCCATTCTGGTCCGTAGCACGGTCAATTTTAACTAGCCAACCCCCTTCCCCATGGCCCAATCCAAGACTATCCTCCTCGTCGCCAGCGGCGACCTCCGCCAGTCCGCCAACGAAAAGACCTGGCCCATCCAGCAGGCGATGGAAAAGCAGCTGACCGCCGCCGTCGCCCAGTTCGGCTACCGGCTCGTTCGCGCCCATCCGTTCAAGCCGGACGTCGCCCACGGCTTCATCAGCTCCCAGAAGGAGGGCATGGCGATCTTCGCCGGGCTCGATCCCAAGGCCCCGCTGATCGTCGCCGAGGCCGTCTGGCAGTACTCCCACCACGTCCTCGCCGGGCTGAAGTCCCACCGCGGCCCCATCCTGACCGTCGCCAACTGGTCCGGCACCGCCCCGGGGCTCGTCGGCATGCTCAACCTCAACGGCTCCCTCACCAAGGCCGGCGTGAAGTACTCCACGCTCTGGAGCGCCGACTTCACCGACGACTTCTTCCTGAAAAACCTCGCGGGCTGGCTCAAGACGGGCGTCGTGCGGCACGCC
>CAIJZY010000041.1 GCA_903825285.1 uncultured Opitutia bacterium
CACCGCGCCGCCCGCCGCGCCGCGCGCGGCCGCCGCGGCCCCGGCCTCATCAGGGGCCACGCCGGCCAGTCCCATCGCCTGGCAGCCCCCCGCCCTCCCGGAGAATACCTGGCTGATCGAGCCACAGCGCACGGCGCCACGCGAGTACGCCGCGGCGTTCACGACCGATTTCGGCGCCGCGAATCCGGCCGGGCTGCACCTTCACTTTGCGGACGACCTGGTGGACGCGAGCCTCGACGGTCGTCCGCTGGAGCTGACCGGCGGCGAGGACGGCGCCCTCGCGCGCCTGCCGGCCCTCGGGGCCGGCGCGCACACGCTGCGCTTTCGCACGGTGCGCGAGTTCCCCGCCAAGCCGTACCTCTGGCTCAAGGGCGCCTTCACGCTCCGCAGCCTCGCCCCCTACGCGCCCGGCCCCAGCCACACGCTACGCACGGACGGACCGTTTGTCGCCGGCGTCGCGCCGGTGTCCGGTGACGCCGAGCTCGTGGCCGCGGGCTTCCCGTTTCTCCACCGTCCGCTGGTGGCCGCAGGCACGTTCACCCTCGCGGCCCCGGCGGCCGCGCTGCGCCTCGTCGGTGTGCTGGGCGACGCCGCGCGCGTGTCGATCGATGGCGGACCCGCCAGCTGGGCCTGGGGCCCGGACTGGGCGCTGACGCTCGCCGCGCCGCCGGCCGCGGGCCCGCACCGCCTGCGGCTCGAGCTGGTGCCGAGCACGTTCAACTACTTCGGTCCGCACCACTACTTCCACGGCGACTGGCACGTGGTCAGCCCGGGCCAGATCGTCGGCGAGAAGAACTTCGCGGACCTGCCCGATGCGCCCGACCACACGCACGTCGCGGCCTGGCACTTCAAGCCGCTGCGCCTGCCGGCAGCGGTGACGGCGGGCTAGGGTCCAGCGGGCGCCGGGACAGGCGGCTCCACCTCGGCGAGGTGCATCCGCGCGTTGTAATTCGCGGTGTCACGCGGGTTCTCGCGGAGGAACAGGTGATAGTACCGGGCGGCCTGGGCCTTGAGGCCCGCAAGCCGGGAGAGCTCGGCGATCTGCAGGAGCAGATCGGCGCGGCCCGCGCGGTCGGAGCCGCCGAGTCGTTCCGCCGCCAGCAGGTGCGGCAGCGCCAACTGGGCCGGCAGCCGGTAATAGAAAATGGCCTCGGCGATCGCCACCCGGACCTCTCCCTCCGCGGCCGGGACATGGGCCTGCGCCAGCAGGCGCTCGGCGGCGGCGATCCGCTGCGCGGGCGTGAAGCCCGGGTCGAGTGCGTACAGCTGCAGCAGCGCCAGCCGGCCCAGGGCCGACTGCGCCCAGACGGAGCGCTCGTGCTCGGCCAGCAACTGCCGGAACTGCCGGGCCGCCTCCTCCGGGTCGGGCTGCTCCTGGTGATGCTGGGCGATCCGGCCGAGGTAGAACCGCGCGCCCTGGGCGAACTCGTCGGTCCCGCTCTCCGCCAGGGCCCGGAACAGCTCGCGCGCCTCCTCGACCTGGCTGGCGGTCACCGGCTGCCTCGTCAGCAGCGCCACGCCGCGGCCGAAGCGGGCCTCGCGCGCGACCCGCGCGTCCGCCGCCTGCGCGCCGACGGCGAAGACCTGCATCGCCTCATCCGCGCGGTAATTCGTCAGGGCCACCCACCCGGCGGTGAGCTCGCCCCCGCGCGCCGTGACGGCGCCCATGAACGCGAGCCCGGCAAACAGCGCCCGGCCGAGCCGTTGGCAGAGGCCAATGTGTTCGGTCGCGTTCATGGGTGAGTCGGATCCGGCGCAGTGAGCAGGCGGCCAAACTGGTAAACCTTCACCTCGTTCGGCATCGTCACGAGCTCCAGCTTCGCCGGTCGGGCAGCGGGCGGGGCGGCGAAGTAGGCGGCCACGGCGATGTTGTCCTCGCGCTGCACATTGTGGATGCCGCTCACGACCTCGCGCCGCAGGTCATCGCGGATCCGCGCCGCCAGGCCGGCCTTCACCTCCCGCTGGAACGCCTTCAGGCCGCCGTTCGCGTTCCAGAGCGTGCTGAAGCGCGTGCGCAGGAACGGCTCGGCGTCAATCGTGAGGCCGATGTAGGTCGCGGCCCACGCCCAGCCCTCGGTCACCTGCGTGAACTGGGCGGCAAAGCCCGAGGGTTTCACCCCCACGGTCGCCGGCTGCCAGTTGCTCACGGTGGTGAAGATCCGGCTGCCCTCGACGCTCGTGAGGAACTGGAGGAAGTCGATCGCCTCGGCGCGGTGCGGCGTCGTGCGGTTGAGATAAAGGCCCATCACCGAGATCCGCGGCCCCTCGCCATACGGACCCCGCGCCAGCGCGCCATAGACCGGGTCGTCCTGCAGCGGATAGGGAAAAGGAAACGCGCCTATGTCGAAGGTGCAGATCAGGGGCAGGCTGCTGGCCTCCCAGCTCGGCATCACGACCATGGCGGTGCGCTGCGAGACAAAGTCCGCGAGCGCGGAGTGTCGGCGCCGCTGCACGAAGCCCGGCGTCGCCACCGTCCCAAGGTGCTCGAGCACCTCGAGGCCGGCCTGCAACTCGGGCGTCTCGAAGCTCCACTCGCCGCGCAGGTACTGGGACGCGAGCTGGTTCTGGTAGATCTGCAGCCGGTGGCGCACGTCGAGCCGCTCCGACAGGCCCGCGCCCATCGTGCCCATGACCATGTAGGTCAGGAACGGAAAGGTGTCCTGCGAGGCGCCGACCGGCACCAGGTTCAGGTCGTGCGCCTTGGCGTAGGCCTGGATCCGGGCGCAGAGCGCGACGAAGTCACGGTAGGTGCGCGGCGGGGCATCCGAGCCGGTGATCCGCCGGAGCAGCTCACGGTTGTAGACGATGCGGTTGACGTGCGAGGTGACCGTGATGCCGTAATAGTGACCGAGGGACTTGATGTAGCTGTCGTCGTTGGAAAAGCCGTCGATGTTGGTGTCGCGCCACGCCACCCCCTCCAGCGGCGTGCCCCGGTTGTACGGGTTGGGCTGCATGATGTCCTCGTCGAGCGGCTGGAACCGCCGCGCGATGTCCGGCCAGATCCACACGTACTCCGCGACGTCGGGCCCCGTGCCGCCGACCATCTGGGTCTGGATCCAGGGGAGGTAGACCGTGTCCGGCACCGCGAGGTGCACGACGTGGACGCGGGGGTTGAGCTGCTCGTACCGCGCGATGATCGCGTCGAACGCCTTGCGCACCGTGCCCTCGAGCTGCCACTGCGAGAAACGGATCGTCACCCGGTCCGTCCGCGCCTCCTGCGCGGAGCGGCGCACGATCGTGTAGGTCGCGGCCAGGTACGCCGCGCCCATCAGGATGAACCCCACCATCTGCCGGGTGATCTTCATGCGAACCCGGCGGTCTACCTGATGCCCGCGCCGGCGCAAGCGGACGCTGCGCGATTGTTCAGCACGACGCTACGGCCCGGCGACCTGCGCGAGCTTCAACCGGACCTGGAACTGCCGCGGCTCGCGCGGGTACTCAGCGAGGAAGGTCCGGTAATAGCCCGCCGCCTCGGCGGGATGGCCGGTCAGCCGCGAAACCTCGCCGGCCTGCACGAGCACGTCGGCCCGCGTGGTGGCTTCGAGCACGGCGCAGCGCGCGAGGGCGACGAGGTGCGACCGCGCCAGCGCGTCGGGGAGCAAATAGTGGAAGACCGCGTCCGTGATCACGAGCCGGAGGTCCGCCTCCGCGGCCGCGGTGCGCGCGTCCGGCAGCAGCCGCTCGGCCTCCGCGATCCGCGCCGCGGGGTCCGCCGGGCCGGCCGCGGTGTAGAGGACCAGCAGGGCGAGCCGCGGCACCGCCGCCTGGGCCCAGACCGAGTCCGGGTGCCCCGCGATCAGCCGGCGAAACTCGACCGCCGCGCGCCGGGGGTCGGGCGGGTCGGACTGGAATTCCGCCAGTCGCCCCAGGTAGAAACGCGCGCCGAGCGCGAGGTCATCGTCGCCGTCGGCCGCCAGCGCCTCGAGCAGCGCCTGCGCGCGGCCGACGCGGTTGGCCACGGGGAGCGGCTGGGCCAGCAGGCTCAGCGCCTCGCCAAACCGCGCCGCGCGGGCGTCAGGCCCGCCGCGGGCCGCGAGCTGCTCGAACTGCGGCAGCGCCTGCACCGGCCGGTACGCGGCCAGCGCCTGCCAGGCCGGGGCGGCCGCGTCCGCGGCGGCGAGCCCCGCCGGCGGCAGCGCCAGCAGCACGAGGAGCAGCCCGCGGCTCATGGCGCCGCCTTTCCCGCTTTGTCCGCCTCGGCGTGGACGACGGTGAGCATCTGGTATGTGCGGCCCTCGAGGCGCGCGGGCAGCAGCGCCAGCGGTGCCGTCGCGCCGGCGGGCCCGGCCGCCATGTGCGCGGCGCCGGCCGCGCTGTCGCCGCCGGTGAGGTTCTGGACCTGCACCGTGAGGTTGCGCGTGAGGTCCGACAGGATCCGCGGCCGCAGGCCGGCGTCGAGCGCCTCGGCGTAGGCCTCCGCGCGGCCCTCCGGGCCCCAGAGCCGGAAGAAGTTGTTCCGCACGTGGGCGATCGCGTCGTCGCCCGACAGGTTGAGAAAGCTGCCGTCGATGAACCAGATGTAGCCGTTGTAGATCGGCAGGAACTGGCGCGAGTAGGCGGACGGCCTGACCCCGACGATGGCGGGCAGCCAGGTGCTCACGTCGGTGAAGATCTGGTTGCCCTCGACGCTTGTGATGAAATGCAGGAAGTCGAGGGCCTCGGCCCGGTGGCGGGTCTGGCGGTTGAGGTACATCGCCATGAGCGTGGCGAGGCGGCCGTCGGCGTAGGGCCCGAGCATCCGCGGCCCGTAGGCCGGGTCGTCCTGCAGCGGCACCGGGTAGCGGAACGCCCCGAGCTCGAAGGGGCAGAGTTCCTTGAGGCTGCTCGCCTCCCAGCTGGGCGCCACGATCATCATCGTCCGGCCGCGCACGAAGTCCATGAGGGCCGAGTCGCGCGACAGCTGCAGGAACCCCGGCGTGCTGTGGCGGCCGAGCTCCGCGAGCAGCTCGAAGCCGATGCGCATCTCCGGGTCGCGGAAGCTCCACTCGCCCCGGAGGTAGTCGAGGGCGACCTCCTTGGTCAGCGCGCCGAAGACGTGCCGGTGGTCGAGCCGCTGCGCCACGGCGCTGCTGGCGGAATCGAAGATGAACATGGCCTCGCCGATGACAGTGTCCTTGGAGTTGGCGAGCGGCGCGAGGGTGAGGTGACGCTCGCGGGCGTAGGCCTCGACGCGCGCGCACAGCGCCACGAACTCCCGGTAGGTCGTGGGTGGCGCGTCGCCGCCGGTGATCTCGCGCAGCATCGGCCGGTTGTAGATCAGCCGCATGCTGTGCTGGGTGAGCGTGGCGGCGTAGTACTGGTTGAGCCGCACGTTGAACCCGTCGCTGTTTGCCATCGCGTCGAGGAAGGTGTCGCGCCACGGCACGCCCTCGAGCGGCGTGCCGCGGTTGTAGGGGTTGGGCTTCAGCACCTCGTCCGAGATCGGCGCGAAGTAGCGCTCCACGTTGTTGTAGTCGATCGAGTACTCGATGATATCGGGCGCCTCGCCGCCGACGAGCTGGGTCTGCGCCCACTGGCGGTAGGTGCGGTCGGGAATCGAGATCAGCTCGACGTGCACGCGGGGGTTGAGCTGCTCGTAGCGGCGGATCATCGCCGCGAAAGCCTGCCGCACGCCGCCCTCGAGCTGCCACTGCGCGACACGGATGGTCACGCGGTCGGGCCGGGTCTCCTGGGTGACATGCCGCACCATGAGCCCGACGGCGACGGCGTAGCCGGCGCCGAGCAGGAGGAGGCCCACCAGTTTCCCGGAAAATTTCATGGCCGCACCCGATGTAGAGGTCGCGGCGGGGCCCGGATCAAGGCCCAAGTGGCCGCCCGCGCGGCGCACGGCCGGATCCTACTTGAGCGGCGCCGGCCCCGGGCCGTGCTCCCAGGGGTCCGCGGCGTCCCGGATCAGCTGCTGCAGGAGCGGAAAGCGGACCTCGCCGTAGTTCAGCGCGTAGCGGAGGCGGCCGTCGCGAAAAATCCAGGTCGTCGGCACCCAGGTCAGCGGCAGGTCCATGAAATTCTGGATGCTGCCCTCCCCTTTCCGCACGTGGTTCGGGTGGTGGAGGAGCGTGAGGTTGGGCTGCGCGCCGACGCTGTTGTCCGCCAGCAGCACGCGGCCGTCGTCCGTGCTGCGCACGGTCACGAAGATGAACTTCACGTCGCGGTTGAGCTCGAGGAACGTGCTCCAGCCGTGGTGCGCGAGCTCGGCCTGGCTGTTCGGGCACCACGGCGCCCAGAAATGGACGACCGTCACCTGCGGGCCGCGCACCGCGGCCGCCACGTCCTCCTCGACCTTCAGCCAGCCGGCATTCGCCTGCGCGAACGCGCCCAGCACCGGCAGCACCAGCAGACCCAGCCCGAGGAAGCGTTTCATGCGGATACGCTGACACGCCGCGCGCGCGGCGCAACTGCGACCGGGCGGATGTAGGGCGGGGTCGCCGACCCCGCCATCTGAGCGCAAGCGGCGGGGTCAGCGACCCCGCCCTACACCGGCCGCGAGCTTCTCGCGCACCATGAAGTTCCGCTGGTCGAGCGGGTATTCCGCAAGGAAGGTCGTGTAGAATTTCCGGGCCTGTGCTGCGTCGCCACCGAGCGCCAGGACCTCGGCGATCTGGACGAGCACGTCCGCCCGCGTGGGCCGGTCGAGTCGGCCGAGCCGCTCCGCGGCGAGCAGGTGCGGCAGCGCCTCGGCGGCGGGCAGGCGGTAGAAGAAGATCGCGTCCGCCAGGACGAGGTGCAGCTCGCTCTGCGCCGCGGGCAGGCGGGCCTGCGCCAGAAGCCGCTCGCCCGCGGCGACGGCGGCCGCCGGCGTGACCGCCGGGTCGTCTGGGTAGAGCTCCAGCAGCGCGAGCCGGGTCAGCGCCGTCTGGGCCCAGAGCGAGTCGCCGTGCTCGGCCAGTAGCTGCCGGTACTGCCGCGCCGCCTCGGCGGGATCGGCCGTCTCGAGGTGATGCTGCGCGATGCGGCCGAGGAAATAGCGCGCGCCCTGCGCCACGTCGTCCGTCCCGCTGTCCGCCAGCCGGGTGAAGATCCCGCGGGCCTCCGCGACCTGCTCCGGCGTGACTGGCGATCGGGCCAGCAGCGCGACCGCGCGGCCGAAATCCGTCTCGCGTCCGGGCGTCGCCGCGGCGAAGTCCCGCAGCGCATCGTCGGCCTTCAGCCGCATCAGCGCCGGCCAGCCGGTCGGTGCATCGGCCGCACGCGCGACCAGCGGCAGCGTGCCGAGCAGCAGGAGGAGGCAGGGCGCGCGTCTCATGGCTTGACCTCCGGGTGGGCCGTGGCCGCCAGCACGCGGGCGGTCTGGTAGTATTTCGCCTCGAGCAGGGCCGGCGACGCGGGCAGCCGGTCGGACTCGCCGGCAACACGCAGGCGGGCGGCGGCGGTCACGTCGTCGGAGTTGAACGCCTCGCGCGAGTCGCGCAGGTGCGCGCGCAGGTCGCGCTCGGCGCGCTCCGGCCCCGCGGTCTCCAGCTCCCGCTGGAAGGCCTCCACGCTCCCGCCGGGCCCGAAGAGCCGGTGCATCTCGCCGAGGAAGAACATGGTCATCTCCGAGCCGGTGTTGTTGAAGTAGGAGGCGCCCCAGTTGTAGCCGTCGTAGAACGGCATGAAGCGCCGGGAGAACTCCGTCGGGCGCACGTGGCGGATCGCGGGCAGCCACTGGCTGACATTCACGAAGATCTGGTCGCCCTCCACGCTCGTGAGGAAGCGCAGGAAATCCACCGCCGCCTCCGGGTGGGCCGAGGCCTTGTTGAGGTAGAACGGCGTCGAGGTGGACACGGCGCCGTCCGACAGCGGCCCGAGGGTCTGCGGGCCGTACTCCGGGTCCTCGCGGCCCGGCAGCGGCAGGCGGAACGCCCCGACGTCGAACGGCGCCTCGCGGCGCAGGCTGCTCGCGTCCCAGCTGCCGGCGCAGAGGATCAGCGCGTGGCCGCGCAGGAAGTCGAGCATGGCGACGTCGCGCCGCATCTGCACGAAACCGGGCTGGCTGGCGTTGCCGAGGTCGCGGAACACCCGGAGGGCATTGGCGAGCTCAGGCGTGCGGTAGGACCACTCGCCGCGGCGCCAGCCGAGCGCGATCTCCCAATACGAGAGGCTGAGGGTGTGGTCGTGGTCGAGCTGCGGGGACAGATGGCTGCCCAGGCCGTGGAGCACGGGCTCGGCCAGCCACCAGCAGTTGTCCCAGGAGTTGCCGATGGTCGAGAGGACGCGCCCCTGCCGCTGCGCGTAGGCGCGCACCGCCGCGTCGAGCGCGAGGAACTCCCGCCAGGTCGCCGGCGGCTCGTCGCGGCCCGTGATCTCGCGGAGCAGCGTGCGGTTGTAGAAGAGCCGCATGGTGAACGCCGCGATCGTGGGCGCGTAGTAGTCCCGCATCAGCGTGTTGTAGCCGTCGGGCCCGTTCATGCCGTCGAGGAAGGTGTCGCGCCAGGGCACGCCCGCGAGCGGCGTGCCGCGGTTGTAGGGGTTCGGCTCCGCCACCTGGCGCGTGATGGGCTGGAAATAGCGCGGCGCCAGCTCCTCGATGCGGCCCCAGTACATCGTGTACTCGATGAGGTCCGGCGCCGTGCCGCCCACCAGCTGGGTGCGCATCCACTGGCGGTAGACGCGCTCCGGCACGACCAGGATCTCCACCTTCACCTTCGGGTTGAGCTGCTCGTAGCGGCGGGCCACGGCGGCGAGGCCCTCGCGCACCGTGCCCTCGAGCTGCCAGTGCGACAGCCGCACGGTCACGCGCCCATCCGCCGGCGGATGCGTCCGCTGCCAGACCTGCGCCGTCGCAGCGACAAAGCCGGCCACCAGCAGCGCGATGCCCAGGTGGCTGGCCTTCATGCGGGGGTAAGCGGCGGGAGGTTGCAGCGCATCGCGCCCACCAGAGCGCAGGGCGGGCGCCGGGCCAACACGAATCGGGCGGTCAATCCCAGATCGGCCGCCAGTTGCGCGGGTAGTCGGTCAGCGCGTCCAGCGCCTGCCGCTCCGCCGGCTCGAGCCGGTAGCCCGCGGCGCCGAGCGACTCGCCGAGCTGCGCCGGGGTGTTGGCGCCGACGATCGCGGCGGTGACCACGGGATTTGTGAGCAGCCAGGCCAGCGCGGTCTGCGCGACGGTCCGGCCGTGCGCGTGGCCGATGGCCTCGAGCCGGTCGATGACGGCGAAGCCGCGCTCGTTCCCGTATTTCTTGCCGATGTCCGCCGCGCGCACGCTGGCCACGGTCGCGCCGCGGCGGTACTTGCCGGTGAGGAACCCGCCCGCGAGCGGCGAGTACGGGATGACGCCGAGCCCGTGGTGCCGGCAGAGCGGCGCGGCCTCGACCTCGAAGCCGGCGCGCTCCATCAGCGAGTACTCGGGCTGGTAGGAGTTGAACCGCGCGTGGCCGCGCTGGTCGCTGCGCCACAGCGCCTCCATCAGCCGCCAGGCGGGATAATTCGAGGCGCCGATGACGCGCACCTTGCCGGCGCGGACGAGCTGGTCGAGCGCGCCGAGCGTCTCCTCGATCGGCACGGCCAGGTCGGCCCAGTGGCACTGGTAGAGATCGAGGTAGTCCGTCTGCAGCCGGCGCAGCGAGTCCTCGCAGCAGCGGATCACGCGGCCGGCCTTGAGGCCCTCGCCGCCGGGGCCCTCCGCCATCATCCCGCGAACCTTGGTCGCGACGACCACGTGTTTCCGGTTGCCGCGCGCCTTCATCCAGCGGCCGATGATCTGCTCCGACCGGCCGCCGCCCGCCATGCCGTCCCCGCCCCAGGTCGTGTAGATGTCCGCCGTGTCGATGAAGTTGCCGCCCGCCGCCGCGAAGGCGTCCATGACCGCGAACGACGCGGCCTCGTCGGCCGTCCAGCCAAACTGCATGGTGCCCAGGCAGAGCTCGGAAACTTTCAGTTCGCTGCGGCCGAGGGGACGGAGGTGCATGCGCCCACTGAAGCGAATCGGGCCGCATTGGCGAGCCGTGGCAGGGATTTTCCGCCCGCTCCCAGCAACCTCATTCCCACCGTCATCCTGAGTGAAGGCGAAGGATGACGGCCGAGGGGGAGACTCGGGATTGAAGCCACCCCGCGCGTCAGCCGATCCAGGCCAACGCGAGGCGAAGCCAGAGCGGCGTGAGCAGGATGCTTGCGAGCACCGTCGCCAGCACCACGCGCACCGCCGTCAGCACGTTGCCGCCGTAGTGCTTCACCAGCACGATGGGCAGGAAACCCGCGGGCATGGCCGCCTGCACCATGATCACATGCCGGAGGTCCGCGGAAAACGGGCCGTAGCGTGCCAGCAGCAGGAACAGCACGCTCATCAGGCCGAGCCGCAGCCCGACGGCGGCGAACGAGGTCCGCGGCTCGAAGAGCTCGCGGGGCCGGTCGAAGAAATGCTCCGCCATCGTCGCGCCGCTGAGGATCAGGCCCATCGGGATCGCGCAGGCGGCCAGCGGGTGCACGACATCGAGCAGGAGGCCCGGGACGTGCGGGCCGAGGCCAGCGAGGTTGACCGCGACCGAGACGACCAGCGCCAGCACCGGCGGGCTGAGCAGCTGGCGCCAGCCCTCGCGCCACGACTGGCCGGCCAGCACCATCACGCCGACGATCCAGATTGCCGCCTCCGCGCCGACGTTGTGCGCGAAGAGCACGCCGAGGCTGCCGGTCCCAAAGAGCGCGGTCATCACCGGCACCGTGATGTAGGCATAATTATAGATGCCCGCCGCGAAGGCGAAGGTCCGCAGCCCGGTGCCGACGGTGAAGCCCAGCCGCCGCGCAACGTACCAGCCAACGCCGATGCCGCCGGCCATCGTCAGGAAACCCACCAGCGGCGCGCCCACCAGGTTGCCCGGCTCCCGCAGCGCCGGGTTCGCGTGCACGTTCTCGAAGATGATGCAGGGGTAGAGGAAGTTCACCACCAGCCGCAGCAGGCTCGCGTCCGCCGCCGCCGTCAGCCAGCCCACGCGCCGCAGCCCCATGCCCAGCCCCATGAGCACGAACACCGGGAGGATCAGCAGCAGGAGTTGCCAGTAGGACATGGGGGAGATTTACGATTTACGAATTACGGTTTGTGATTTTTCGGACTGTGGCGGAGCGCAAAGACCCTCAGTTATGCGCAGTCCGCGTCGGTGACTTCAATCTCGGACACTGGAAATCACCGGCGTCCCGGGTCCGCGTTGCACCGCCGGAAAATCGTAAATCGTAAATCCAAACTCGTAAATCGTAAGCTCACTCCCCCAGCGCCTGGCCCGCGAGCCAGCCGGTGGTCCAGGCGGACTGGAAGTTGAAGCCGCCCGTGACGCCGTCGATGTCCAGCACCTCGCCGGCGAAGTGCAGCCCGGGGCACACGCGGCTCGCCATCGTCTTGAAGTCCACCTCGGACAGCTTCACGCCGCCGCAGGTGACAAACTCCTCCTTGAACAGGCTCTTCCCGACGACCTGGAACTCCGCCGCCGTGACCTGCGCGGCGAGTGCGGCCAGCGCGGGGTTGCCGGCCTGGGCCCAGGGGACGGTCGGTGCGACGCCGGCCGAGGCCACCAGCCGCTCCCACAGCCGCTGCGGCATGGGCAGCGGGCTCCAGGTGGCGAGCTGCTTGCGGGGATGCCGCCCGCGCACGCCGGCGAGCTCGGCCACCAGCGTGTCGCGGGTGCGCGGCGGCGCAAAGTTCACCGTCACGGGAAACTCATACTTCCGCTCCGCCAGCTCGCGGGCGCCCCACGCGGACAGCTTGAGGATCGCCGGCCCGCTCAGGCCCCAGTGCGTGATCAGCAGCGGGCCGTCGGCGCGGAGCCTGGTGCCCGGCACCGCGACCTCGGCGTGCTCCACCGCCAGGCCGGACAGGCCCTCCAGCCGCCGGTCGTCGATGTGGAAGGTGAACAGCGACGGCACCGGCGGGATGATTGTGTGCCCCAGCGCCGCGGCGATCGTGAGCCCGGCGGACGCCTTGTTGCCGCCGGTGGCGATCAGCAGCCGGTCGCAGCGCACGGTCGAGTCGTCGGTCAGCGTGAGCCAGAAATCCGGCGCCGCGCCCGCGCGGCCCAGCGCCTCCACCTTGCGCACGCCCCGGCTCGTCACGACGACCACGCCCGCGGCGGCCGCAGCCTGCAGCAGACACTCCGCGATGGTCGCCGAGTCATCTGTCACGGGAAACATCCGGCCATCGTCCTCCGTCTTGGTCTCGACCCCGCGGGCGGCGAACCAGGCCACGGTGTCGCGCGGCTGCCAGCGGTGGAAGGCCCCGAGCAGCTCGCGCCCGCCGCGCGGGTAGTGCCGCACGAGGTCGCGGGGCTCGAAGCAGGCGTGGGTGAGGTTGCAGCGCCCGCCGCCGGAGACGCGGACCTTGGCCAGCGGGTGCGCGGTGGCCTCGAACAGCGTCACCGTGCCAGCGGCGCCGAGCTTCTCGGCGCAGGCGATCGCGGCGAAGAAGCCCGCCGCCCCGCCCCCGACGATGACCACGCGTCTGTGTTCCGCCATCCGCGCACGCTGCAAACCCGCCGGGACGGAGTCAATGGGCGCCCCGGGGCCTCGCGGACCCGGGGCGGCGGGCAAAAAAAGTGCCGCCGCGGCACCCCTGCCACGGCGGCCACACAACCAACCCTAACAAAGCTTACTGCGCGGGCGGCGCCGGGGGAGGAGGAGGCGTCTGGCCGCCCTTGCCACCCGGGCGGGGACCGCGATGGCCGCGGCCTTCCGGCGGGAGGGAGTCAAAAATCTTCTGCTGGTCCGGCGTGAGCACGCCGCGCACCTGGTCGTGCGTGGCCTTCATGAGTTCCATCACCTTTTGCCGGCGCTGCTCGCGGGCGGTGGCCTCGTCGGACCGCAGGGCCTGGCCCTGCTGCTCCGCCTGGGCCCAGATGGCGGTGATCTGCTGCTTCTGCGGGTCGGTGAGCTTCAGCGCCTCGTCGAGGTGCTTGAGGCGGCGTTCCTTGAAATTTTGTCCGCCCGGGCCGTGCTGCGGGGGCGGCGTGGCCGGCGGCGTCGCGGCGGGCGTGGCATCGGCGGCGCAGGCCATCCCGACGCCGGCCAGCGCGGTGATCGTTAATAGAGACAGGACCTTGAGTGAAGTTTTCATGGGGGAGATACGCATGAGACGCCCGCCCGGACGACCGGTTACAGCGGCGGCGACAGGCTTGCCGAGCGCGGGCTAAGTCCCCAGCGTGCCGCGCATGATCGAAGTCGCGGGCCTGACCAAGCGCTACGGCACTTTCACCGCCGTGCATGATTTGTCGTTCACCGTCCGGCCCGGCGAGGTGCTCGGGCTGGTCGGGCCGAACGGTGCCGGCAAGACCACCACGCTGCGCTGCCTGGCGGGGATCATCCCGGCCACGGCCGGCCTCTGCCGGCTCGCCGGCCACGATGTCGCCGCCGACCCGGTCGCGGCCAAGCGCACGCTCGCGTTTTTTCCCGACGAGCCCCGGCTCTTCGACTACCTGACGGTGCGGCAGCACCTCGCGTTTGTCGCGCGCATCTACGGCGTGGCCAACCACGAGGCGCTGGCCGAGCCGCTGCTGGCCGAGCTGGAGATCGCGGACAAGGCCGACCAGCTGCCGGGCGAGCTTTCCCGCGGCATGAAGCAGAAGCTGGCGATCGCCTGCGGCCTGCTGCACTCGCCGCAGGTGCTGTTCTTCGACGAGCCGCTCACCGGCCTCGACCCGCTGGGCATCCGGCGGATGAAGGACTCGATCCTGGTGCGGGCCCGCGCCGGCGCCACCATCGTGCTGAGCTCGCACCTGCTGCACCTGCTGGAGGAGGTCTGCTCGCACGTCCTGATCCTCAAGCAGGGCGAAAAGATCGCCGACGGCACGCTGGCCGACGTCTCGGCCCGCTTCTCGCGCGGCGAGGCCGGCGTGAGCCTCGAGGAGATCTTCCTGCGGGCCACGGGCGGCGCGGCGCCAGTTGAAAGTTGATGTGATCGATCCGGGAACCACCACCGAACCCCGCCCCTTCCCCTGACTCCGCCCCCATGTTCGGCGCCCTCCTCTATCTGCGGCTGACGTCGCTCCGGAACCTCGTGGTGACGCGCCTGCGGCGGCTCCGCCAGCCGAAGTACCTCGTCGGCGCGCTCGTCGGCGCGGCGTACTTTTACCTGATGTTCTTCCGGCGCGCGATGGGCGCCCGCGCCGCCGCGCACGCGGGGCCGCTGGCCGCGGGCCTGCCGGACGATGTGCGGGTGATGCTGGCATCCATCGGCTCGCTGGTGCTCCTCATCATCGTCGCACTCGGCTGGATCCTCCCCGACCAGCGGGCCGGCCTGACGTTCACCGAGGCGGAGATCGCCTTCCTGTTTCCGGCGCCCGTGCGCCGGCGGACGCTCATCTACTACAAGCTGCTCAATTCCCAGCTCACGATCCTGTTCACCGCGGGCGTGTTCACGCTGTTCAGCCGCGGCGGGTCCAGCCTGATCGGCGGCAACGCCTGGATCCACTGGGCCGGCTGGTGGGTGATCCTCGCCACCCTGAACCTCCACTTCATGGGCGCGGCGTTCGTCATCACGCGCCTGATGGACAACGGCATCACGCCGTGGCGGCGGCGGTTCACCGTGCTCGGGCTGATCGGCCTCGTGGTCGGCGCGATCGTCGTCTGGATGTGGCGGGACCTGCGCGCGCCGCAGGCGGCGGACCTCGTCAATTTCCACACCACCGCGGCCTACCTGAACACCCTGCTCGCCAGCGGGCCGATCCCGTGGCTGCTGCTGCCGGGCCGGCTCGTGGTCGGCCCCATGCTGGCGGCCGACGGGCCGGACTTCCTCCGCGCGCTCGGGCCGGCGCTGCTCGTGTTCGCCGCGCACTTCGTCTGGGTGCTGCGGTCCGAGGTGTCGTTCGAGGACGCCTCCCTGGCGAAGTCGGAGAAACGCGCGGCCCACGTGGCCGCCGTGCGCGAGGGCAACTGGCGCGCCGCGCGCGGGGCGCTCAAGGCCCGGCCCGGTCCCTTCCGGCTCGCCCCGTCCGGCCCGCCCGAGGTCGCGTTCCTCTGGAAGAACCTGCTCTCCACCTTCCCGCTGTTCCGGCCCCGCACCTTTGTCGTGCTCGTCGTGGCGATCATCGGCGTCGGCCAGTGGCTCGACTTCGACCCCGACCGCCGTGCGGCCCTGCCCGCGCTGGCCATCTGCGCCCTGATCGCCGCCGGGTACATCCTGTTCCTCGGGCCCCAGCTCGCGCGTCAGGACCTGCGCAGCGACCTGGGCAACGCCGACATCCTCAAGACCTACCCGCTCCGCGGCTGGCAGGTGGTGCTGGGCGAGCTGCTGACCCCCGTCGCGATCCTCACGGCCGCGCTCTGGCTGGCCCTGCTGACGCTGCTGGTCGCGTTCCCGCCCGGGCGGACCCCCTGGCTGACGCCGGGGTTGATGCTGACGATCGTCGCCGGGCTCGTGCCGATCATTCCCGCCGTCTGCGCGCTGCAGCTGCTGGTGCCCAACGCCGCGACCCTGCTGTTTCCCGCGTGGATGCAGTCCATGCGCAACCGCTCCGAGCGCGGCATCGAGCTGCTCGGGCAGCGGCTCATCTTTATCGCGGGCCAGCTGCTGGTGGTCCTGCTGGCGCTGCTGCCGGCCGCGCTCGGCGCGGCGGCGATGATCTTCGCGACCCAGTGGCTCATCGGCCTGGTCGCCGCGGTGGCGCTGGCCGCCGCGGGCACGCTCGCCATCCTGGTCGGCGAGGTCGCCGTCGGCCTCTGGTGGCTGGGACAGCGGTTCGAGCACTTCGACCTTTCGGCCGAGCTCCGGCCGTAGCCGCCGGGGCCGCAGTGCGGGGTTTACGCCGCGCCGGCCCGGGGCCACGCTGGCCGGCACGCACCCGTCCATGAACCTCGCCCGCCTCACCCAACTCGCCGCCGACACCGTCGCCGCCACCCAGCGGAAGCTCCCGGTGGAGATCCGGCCGCTGGCCCAGGCCGTGCCGGTGCATTATGAGGCGACGCCCCACCCCAGCCTGCTGGCCGAGGGGTTCGAGCCCGACATCCTCGGCTTGTTCACCGGCAGCCCGTACGGCACCGAGCTGGCGCAGGACCAGCCCGCCCCGCCCGAGATCCTCCTTTATCTGGAGAGCCTCTGGGACTACGCGGAGGGCGACCCGGCGGCGTTCCGGGAGGAGACCCGCCTGACCTACCTCCACGAGCTCGGGCACTACCTCGGCTGGGACGAGAACGAGCTGGCGGCCCGGGGGCTCGACTGAAAGCAGTAGCGAGTAGCCAGCATGGCGCTGCCGACGGAGAACATCGGGCACCAAGGCCGTCACCCCAGCCGCCTCTGCCCTGAACCTGGCGTCGCCTGCCAGCATTCTACTCACTACTCGCTACCCGCTACTCACTACTCTAGCCCATGGAACCGCCCCCACTCCGCGCTTTCCAAGTCCGCGCCGCCGTGCATACACTGGCTCCACTCTGCCCATCCGTTCTGCCATGAAAAAACTCCTCCTTTTGTCCCTGATCGCCTGCTCCGGCGCCCTTGTTGCCCGCGCAGCCCCCAGTGAGTCCGACCGTCCGGAATACATCTCCCGGGTCGAATCCTGCGAAGCCATCCTGCAGGAGTTCATGGCCAGCCCGGCCACGGCCATCCCGGCCCAGGTCCTCCAGTCCGCCCATGCCCTGGTGATCGTCAACCAGTTCAAGGCCGGCTTCTTCCTCGGCATCAAGGACGGCTACGGCGTCATCCTCGTGAAGCGCCCCGACGGCCGCTGGAGCCTGCCCGTGCTGGTGTCCGCCGGTGAGATCAGCCTCGGCTTCCAGGTCGGCGCCAACTCCGTCGAGACCGTGATGGTCATCACCGACGACCAGACGCCCCGCAAGCTCTTCAGCCAGCGCTTCAACGTCGGCGTCGACGCCAAGGCCGTTGCCGGCCCGAAGGCCGCCGAGGTCGAGAAGAACAACCGCGAGATCATCACCGCCCCCGTGCTCGTGTACACCAAGGCCGCGGGCCTCTATGCCGGCGCCACGGTCAAGGCCGGCTGGCTGCAGCGCAACGACGCGATCAACTTCGTCCTCTACAAGACCAGCTACACGATGCCCGAGCTGCTCTACAGCAACTGGGTGAACCCGATCCCGGAAGTCGTGCCGCTGATGAGCTACGTGCAGCGCATCGCGCCCTGAGCTGAGCGGCCGGGCCGCTCAGCAGCTGAAAGTTGAGGGTTGAAAGTTGAAAGCGGGGTGCGCCTTGGCCGCAGCCGTATTTCCGGCTTTCAACTTTCACCCCTGAACCTTCAACTGATCGCCTTCCATGAAGGCGATCTCCGGCTTCCACCATGTCTGCGTCAAGACGCGGGACTGGGACGCGACCATGCGGTTCTACCAGGCCACGCTCGGCTGCACCGTGAAGATCGCCTGGCGCGAAGCGCCGCAGCGGGCCGTGATGCTGGACACGGGCGACGGCAACTACCTCGAGGTATTCGAGGACCTCGCCTACTCCGGCCCGACCAACGGCGCCATTTATCACTTTGCGTTCCGCACTGAACAGCTCGACGCCACTGCCGGGCGCGTGCGCGCCGCCGGCTTCAAGATCACGGTCGAGCCCCGCGACGTCACCATCGCCACGACCAACGCCGGGCCCGTGCCGGTGCGGATCTTTTTCTGCGAGGGCCCGAACGGCGAAAGCGTCGAGTTCCTGCAGAACACGCTGACGTGAAGTGCACGTCGGCGCGGTGAGCGGAGTGAACCGCTCATTTTCGCTCATTTTCGCTAAGGTTGGGTGAGCCCGTGGGGGGGCACATGCTCTCGGCGCACCACACGCTTGTTTTCCGCTCTTCCGCGCTTCCGCGATCCATGCCAGGGACCGAAGCCACTGACCTCCGTCGCGATTAGTGCCTCAGGAGTTGAAGGTAATCCCGCAGCTCCGCGAGGACCGCGTCCGCCACGATGGCCTGCACCGCGGTGCGCCGGGCGCCGGGGCATTCCACCCGACCGCTGCGCAGCGCCACGGTCCGGCCGCGGCGCACGTGCGCCAGCGCCCACCAGGCAAAGGGAGTCTCCACGCCGGCCGCCGCCGAGGGCTCCGCATAGCCCGTGGTCGCGAGGGCAAGGTCGCTGCCGAACAGCCGGCATGCGCCGCGGGCCATCTCGCGCGCCACGGCCGCCGACACGCAGTCGACCCGGCGCGCCGCCGCACGGTTCACGCCGAGATGCGCCACCTTCTGTTCCAGCGTGTACGCGGTGATGCCGCCGAGGAAAAATTCCGACGCCCCTGAGATCGCGCCGATCCGCGCCTGCACCTGCCCGCAGGTCAGGCTCTCCGCCACCGCCAGCGTCAGCCGCGGTCGCCGCAGCATCAGTTCCTTGAGCTCGATCATAGGTTCACCCGCATGCTGGCCCCGGCAGTGCGGGACGCGACTCTGTTTTCGACTGCCCACGTCCCGGGCGCACCCGAATCGCGATTCAAGGGGATAGGGCACATCGGATTTTCACCACGAAGCGCCCGAAGGTCACGAAGCCCAGGCCTTCCCTTCGCGACCTTGGCGGTCTTCGCGGTGAAAGGGTTCGGATACCAATCCAGTATTACCGCCAAGATCGCAAAGCCCGCGAAGGCCAAGTCCACCGGATTCGGTCTTCGTGCCCTTCGTGCGCTTCGTGGTGCATCCTGGCATTGCTCACGCCAGCTCAAGCCCCACCGGACAATGGTCGCTGCCCATGACTTCCGGCGAGATCCACGCGCGCTTCAGCGCCGGGCGCAGCTGGGCGGAGGCCACGAAGTAGTCGACGCGCCACCCGATGTTCCGGGCGCGACAGTTCATCATCTGGCTCCACCAGGTGTAGTGCCCGGGACCCGGCTCGAACACGCGGAAGGTGTCCACGAACCCATGGTCCAGCACCTTCGTGAAATTGGTGCGCTCCTCGTCGGTGAAGCCGGCGTTGCGGCGGTTGGTCTTGGGGTTGGTGAGATCCAGCTCGGTGTGCGCCACGTTGAGGTCGCCGCAGAAGACCACCGGCTTGCCCCGCTTTCCGAGCTTCCGCAGGTAGGCGAGGAACGCGCCGTCCCACTCCTCCGTCCGGTAGGCCAGCCGCGTCAGCCCGCGCTGCGAGTTCGGCTGGTAGACGTTCACGAGGTAGAAGTCGGGGAATTCCGCCGTGAGCACCCGGCCCTCGTCGTCGTGGGCCGCGACGCCGATGCCGGCGGTGACCTTCAGCGGCGGCACGCGCGTGAGCAGCGCCGTGCCGCTGTAGCCCTTCTTGACGGCGCTGTTCCAGTGCGCCGCGTAGCCCGCGGGCCAGGCCACGTGCTGCACGTCGCCGGGGTGCGCCTTCGTCTCCTGGAGGCAGATGACGTCGGCCTCCGCGGACGTGAAATAGTCCATCGCGCCCTTGCGGAGGGCGGCGCGGATGCCGTTGACGTTCCAGGAGACGATTTTCATGCGCGCCCGTTCAACGCGGGCGTGCCGCCGGGCGCAAACCGTTTCGGGCCCTCACCGCCAGACCGCGAGGACCGCGCCCTGGAGGGCGAGCAGCACCACCTCGTGGCCGATGTTGATCGCCTGGAGCCTGAGCGTGCGTTGCTCCCACACGCCGGCGTTGAGCAGGCGGGCGCCCACCAGCACGAGGCCGAGGAAGCCGCCGAGCTCGGCGCCCTTGAGCGCGCCGGCGCTGCCGATCGCGCCCACGAGCATGGCGAGCGCAAGGGTGCTGAGCAGCGTGGAGAGGAAGCTCTGGGCGAAGAGCTTCGCCATGCCCTTCTCCGCGGCGGCCTTCATGTGCTCCGGGGTGATCTTCATCTCCGCCATCCAGGGCTTCGCGAAGAGCACCGGGGAATACCACAGCCAGCCGAGGAGGAATCCGAGAACAGCGGTGCCGAACACCGCGAGCCAGTTCAGATGCGTGAACGCGTAGATCATGGGTTGATGGGGTTGCCAACCTGAGTTCGCCGACCCCGGGAGCTTAGCCGCCAGCCCGCCCAACTGAAGCCGAATCCGGCCGGTCATGACGCACCTTCCTGTTGCCTCCCCCGCCGCTTTGCCGCGAAACTCCCGCTCCTCCCCGTCCATCCGACCACCGTCCCGCATGTCCGCCTTCCCTCCGCGGCCCCTCGGCCAACGCATCCCGCCCTCCCTCCACGCCGTCTCGTGCAGCCTGCCGACGATGCGGGACGTGCGCGGCTACGAGGAAAAGGACCCCGCGGTTTTCCGGCACATGACGTCCGGCTACCCGCGCTTTGTCGTCCACCCGCTGCTGCACGAGCTGGCCGCGGACGTGGCGCAGCGGCACGGCCTCGCCGGCCACACGCTCTGGCTGGCCTCCTCCGCCGCCATGGCCGAACGCCTCTCCGGCCACCTCGGCGCGTCCCGCGTCCGGCGCGTGCCCGAGCCGGGTCTGCATGTGGTCGCGCATCCGGCTGACCCGGAGCTCGCCGCGCGGGCCAAGACCTTCCTCCAGAACGTCGGCGGCTTCCTGTCCTCGCGCGCCGCGGAGGACGCCCTCGTCCGCCTCGGCCGCCGCCCCCGGCCCGAGCCCGAGGCGCTGTTCGCCGGCGACGCCCTCGCCGAGGTGCGCCGCCACCTGCGCACCGCCTTCCCCGGCACGGCCGACGCCGACCTGCTCATCGCGAACTGCGGCATGAACGCCATCGACGCCGCCTTCCGCGCCATCACCGAGCTGCAGGCGCCGCGCGGCCGCACGGTGTGGATCCAGCTCGGCTGGCTGTACCTCGACACGATCGCGATCCTCCAGAAATTCACCCCGGCGCCCGGCGACTACGTCCATGTCGGCCAGGTCTTCGACCTCGCCGCGCTCGAGGCCGTCCTCGTCCGCCACGCCGGCCGTGTCGCCGGCATCGTGGCCGAGGTGCCGACCAACCCGCTCATCCAGACGCCGGACGTCCCCGGCCTCGCCGCCCTCGCCCGGCGGCACGGCGCGCGGGTCGTCCTCGACCCGTCCATCGCCTCGGCCTTCAACCTCGAGGTCCTGCCGCACGCCGACATCGTGGCCTCGAGCCTCACGAAGTACGCCGCCAGCGCCGGCGACCTCACGGCGGGGCTGGTCGTGGTCAATCCCGCCGGGCCCGACGCCGCCGCCCTGCGCGCGGCCGTCACGCCGAAGGTCGAGCCCCTGCACGGCCGCGACCTCGCCCGGCTGGCCGTCGAGATCGCCGCCGCGCCGCGCGTCCTCGCCCGCCTGCACGCCAGCGTGCCGCCGGTGGCCGCCTTCCTGGCGGCGCACCCCGGCGTGCGCGACGTGTTCTGGGCGCTGCACCCCGACTCCCGGGCCAACTACCTCCGCCTCGCCCGCGCGCCGGACGCGGTCGGGGCGATGATCACCTTCACGCTGCGCGGGCCGCTGGAGCAGTTCTACGACCGCCTGCGCCTGCCCAAGGGACCGAGCTTCGGCATGGAAACGACCCTCATCTGCCCGTTCATGTACCTGGCGCACTACGACCTCGTGAGCACCGCCGCCGGCCGTGACGCGCTGGCAAAGGAGGGACTGGACCCGAACCTGCTCCGGCTCTCCGTCGGCACCGAGCCGGTGGAGGAGATCATCGCCGCCCTCGCCGAGGCCCTGGGCCCCTGAGTTGCCGCCCCGAAAGTCACGAAACCCACAAAAACAAATCCCACGGCAGTTGGGGCCCACGGAATACATGGAACTCGAAAAGAGAATGTGCCTCCTCCTGCCTGATCCTGATCCTTCCGTGTGTTCCGTGTCTTCCGTGGGCACCTCCGATTCCGGGGATTGGTTTTCGTGGGTTTCGTGCCTTTCGTGGTGACCACCCACTCCCATGGCCTCCTGCACGCTCGCGCTGAAAGCCATCCCCAACGCCCCGCGCAACGAGGTGGTGGGCTGGCTGGGCGATGCGCTGAAGGTGAAGGTCCACGCCCCGGCCCTCGAGGGCCGGGCCAATGAGGAGCTCTGCGAGTTTTTGGCGGACGCACTTGGTCTACCGCGCCGCGCCGTGACGGTCCTCCGGGGCGACAAGTCCCGGCAGAAGCTGGTCCGCCTCGAGGGCCTGACGCTGGCCGAGGCCCGCACGCGCCTCGGGGTCTGAGGCTCAGCGAGTCGCCGGCGCCGCCGTCAGCCGCACGAAGCGCAGGCCGAGGAACAGCGCCGCGAACGCCAGCCCGGCGGCCAGGGCCGTCCAGATGCCGAGCGCGCCGTAGCCGCCCCGCACGCCGAGGAAATATCCGCCCGGGATCGCGATCACCCAGTAGGCCACGAACGTGATCACCGCCGGCACGCGCACGTCACTCAGCCCGCGCAGCACCGCGGCGCCGATCACCTGGCCGCCGTCGAAGACCTGGAAGAGTGCCGTGATGACCAGCAGCTGCGTCGCCAGCGCGACCACCGCCGGGTCGGTGACGAACCAGCCCGCCACGCGCCGGCCCAGCACGAGGTAGAGCCCCATGAACGTCGCCGCCAGCAGCACGCCCAGTCCGAGCGCGCCGAAGCCGATTGGGCGCAGCCGCGCGTGCTCGCCGGCGCCCAGCGCGGAGCTGACGCGCATGCCCGCCGCGGTCGACAGGCCGAGCAGGAACATGAACGTCGTGGCCGCGCACGAGATCGCGATCTGGTGCGCGGCGAGCGGCACCGCCCCGAGCCAGCCCATCATGATCGCGGCGCTGGCGAAGGCCCCGCTCTCGAACAGCAGCATGCCCGCGGCGGGCAGCCCGAGGTGGAGCATCTCCCGCAGGTGCGCCCCGGCCAGCGGCGCGAGCCAGCGGCGCGGCAGCGCGGCCCGCAGCGTCGGGTCGGCGAAGAGCCAGCCCAGCAGCACCAGCGTGCCCAGGGTGCGCGACACGAGCGTCGAGATTCCCGCGCCGGTCAGCCCCAGTGCGGGCGCGCCGAGGTGGCCGTAGATCAGGATCCAGTTCAGGAACGCGTTCAGGCCCACGCCGGCGAGCATGATGAACATCGGCACCCACGGCCGGCCCATCGCCTCCGCGTACTGTCGCATGGCCAGATACAGGAGCACGGGCGTGATCGACAGGCCGATCAGGGCGTAGAAGGGCTGGACGATGGCCAGCACCTCGGCCGGCGGCTGAAACCACTCCAGCCGGGCGCCGAGGACCAGCAGCAGCAGGGTCTCCAGCGCGCCGAAGCCCAGCGCGAGGGCCAGCCCGTGGCGCAGGTATTCGCCGCAGTCGTCGGGCCGCGCGGCGCCGCGGGCGCGCGCCACGAACACCGACACCGGCAGCATCAGGCCGATGCCCACCACGTAGAACACGCTGAACACGTTGCCGCCGAACGCCGACGCCGCCAGCGGCACCGTGCCGGTGCGCCCGATCATCACGCTGTCCGTCACGCCCATCAGCATCTGGCTGACCTGTCCGACAGTGATCGGGAGGGCCAGGGTCAGCGTCGGGCGCAGTTCGCGGAGAAAGGAGGCGCGGGACATCACGCCAAGGGAGGCGGAGAAGAAGGCCGCTTCAATCCGAAATCCGGGAAACGACGGCCAGACGAACGTTCAACGCCCAACGCCGAACGGCCAACGTCGAAGTGCCCGGGCCGCACTTGGGCGTTGAGCGTTCGGCGTTGGGCGTTCAGCGTTCGCCTTCTTGCACCCGGCCGCCCCATCCCCCCCGGAATCCTGCCCAACCTGGGAGCGGTGGGCGCGCGGATTGATCCTGCTCGGCTTCGTCGCCGTCGGCCTCGAGCACATCCACACCAACACGATCTACGGGCAGGATTTCCTCCTGCACTCCACCAGCACGGAGGCGATCATCACCGACCCGGGCCGGTGGTTCCCGCAGGACTTCACCAACCGCCCGCTGCTCTACTGGCTCGGCGCCGCGTGCCACTGGGTCACGCATGGCAAGGGCACGTGGGAGGTGGCGGGCCTGGTGTTCGTCGCGCTCAACACGCTCGCGCTTTACCTGCTGCACGACACCACGCGGCGCTTCATCCGCTCGCCCGCGCTGCGGCTCGCCGCCCTCGGGTTCGTGGCGTTCCTGCCCGCCACGCAGGTGGCGGGGATCGTCTATGCGGCCGACGCGATCTGCCAGCTGCCCTTTGTCCTGCTGCTGTGGGGCCTGCTGCGCGCCCTCGAGGCGGACCGCACCCGCGCGCGGCTGGGCTACGCGCTGGTCGCCGGCCTGGCGGTCACGCTCGGCTGCTTCGCGCGCTTCACCTTCCTCGCGCTGCTGCCGGCCGCCGCGGTGGTCATCGTGCTGGCGGCCCGCTGGCGGCGCGTGACGTGGGGCCAGGCCGCGGCCATCGCCGCCCTGGCGGTGCTCGCACCCGCCCTGCCCGCGGGCTGGCTCCAGCACCGCGCCCGGCAGGCCTTCGCCGCGGAGCCGCCGCACCACCAGTTTGACTGGCATGGCACGGGGGAAATGACCTGGTCCAGCCTGCTGCTGCTGAAGCCGGCCGACCGCCACATCCTCGACGCGCCCGTCTACTGGGACTCCGAGATCCTGGAGAACCGCCCGCGGTACTCGCTGCTCGTGAACAACCGCTACAGCTACCCGGCGCTGCTCCACCTCGGCACCTTCACCGACGTCCTCGACTACGCGAACGACGGCGAGATCGACGACGGCGCCCCGCGGCCCGAGCCGCAGAAGACGCTGGCCCGGTGGTCGGTGCGCCTCGGCCTGCCGTTCTCCGTGGCGATGCTGCTGGCGACGCTGGCCTTCGCCGCGCGCGCGGCGTACGCCGTGGCCCGGCCCGCGGCCGCGCCGAGCCTGGGACTGACGGCCTGGGGCCTCGGCGCGCTGGCCTGGTTCCTCCTGATCGCGCTCTCCCTGCCCTTCCTCGCCAACGTCTACGACTGGGGCTACTGGCTGTCGCGCCTCGTCATCCCGGCGCTGTGGGGCTTCGGCGTGGTGCTGTTCGCCACCGTGGACGAGCGGTGGCCGCGCGCGCGCTGGCTCGCCGGCCTCCTCGCCGTGCTCGTGGCCGCGCAGGCGCTGCTTCACATCCGGAGCCTGTGGTATTGAACGCCGGCGTCAGCCGGCCCCCTATCTTTCATGAGCCGACGATCCCTCTGGTGGCTGCTCGTGGTGGGGCTGGGCGTGCTCCTCGCCTATGCGTGGAGCCGTCACGCCGCGCGGGTCGCCACACCGGCCGTCACCCGCCCGGCGCACGCGGCCGCCCCGGGGCCCGAGGTGCCGATCCAGGACCGCAAGACGATCGATTTCTCCAGCGGCCGGCCCGTGGTGAAGGACTCGCCGCAGGAGCAGGCGCTGATCGACGCCGCCGTGAAGGAAATGGACGCGGCCACGAAGGACATCACCTTTCCGCCCACCACCGGGCAGAAGCCGCCGCCACCCGCCCCGAAGCCCGCCCACTAGGGGAAGCCGGCCAAGTCCTCGTTCCCCGGCGCGGGTACGCGCTGAGCTCGCAGGAACCAAGGCGGATCGCGGAAGCGCGGAGGGACTGAGGCGCGGAGACGAGCCACGATGCTCCGCGGTTCCGCACCGCCGGGTTTCCGCGATCCTCGAAGTCGAGCGGCGGGCCGATGAAAATTGAACGACGCCCCTCAGTGCGTCAGCCGCACGCGGATGGTGTATTTCTTCGCGACGGCGTCCGCCGCGGTGAACCGCACGGCCTCGGTGGCGTGCTCGGGCAGGATGATGTTCCGGAACGGCGTCTCGTCGCCGGTGGTGAAGCCATGCGCGTCCTTGAACACGCAGTTGGTCTGGATCTGGATCAGGCGCCGGGCGCGGTTCTTCACGTTGGCCACCACCTCGATGCGCCCGTCGGGCAGCGTGCGCTCGCGCAGCCCGGTGCAGGAGACCGCCTCCTGCGTGGCCTGGTCGAGGAGGACGAACTTCTCGGTGTTCTCGACGGTGTACTTCGTCGTGTCCTGGGGCGTGGCCGGGCCCGACCCGGTCGCGCAGCCCGCGAGCAGGGCCAGTCCGGCGGCCGCGAGGGCGAGGGAAAGGTGGAGCTTGGTCTTCATGGTCAGGTCAGGGGGGATGAGACTCCAGGCGGGCGATTAAGTTCGTTCGGAATTGGGACGGCAAGGCATCCCCTTCCGCCACAGTGACGGACGAACGGCCGTTGGCATCAAAAAAAAGCGGCCGGGCGCCCGGCCGCGGCCGCCGACCCGCCTACTTGGCCGCCGCCGTCGCCCCGGCCGGCGTCGCCGGCGCGGCCTGCCGCCGGCGCCGCAGCGCGCGCGTGAAGCGGTCCATGTAGACGTAGATGACCGGGGTGATGTACAGCGTGAGCATCTGCGACACCACCAGCCCGCCCACCACCGCGAGGCCGAGCGGCCGGCGCGAGTCGGCGCCCGCCCCCAGCCCGAGGGCGATGGGCACGGCGCCGGCCAGCGCGGCGAAGGTCGTCATCATGATCGGGCGGAACCGCACCACGCAGGCCTCGACGATCGCCTTTTCCGCGTCGAACGCCACGCCCTGCTCGTGCTGCCGCGCGATCGCAAAGTCGATCATCATGATCGCGTTCTTCTTCACGATGCCGATCAGGAGGATCACGCCGACGTAGCCCATGATGTTCAGCTCCTGCTTGAACGCCCAGAGCGTGAACAGCGCGCCGAAGCTCGCCGCCGGCAGGCCGGAGAGGATCGTCAGCGGGTGGATGAAGTCCTCGTAGAGGATGCCCAGCACGATGTAGATCACGATGACCGCCGTGAACAGCAGCAGGCCCATGCCCTGCATCGAGGAGGCGAAGGCCTGCGCCGCGCCCACGAAGCTGTAGGTGATCGTGGCCGGCAGCTCCTTGCGCGCAATCTCGTCCACCGCCGCCGTCGCCTCGCCGAGCGAGACGCCCGGCTTGAGGTTGAAGGAGAGGGTCACGGCCGGCAGCTGCCCGAGGTGCGCCACCGTCAGCGGCCCGACGTTGCGCCGCAGCGTCGCCACGGTGTCGAGCGACACCAGCTTGCCGCCGCGCGAACGCAGGTAGATGAGCGAGAGCGCCGAGGCGTCGCGCTGGAATTCCGGCGCGACCTCCATGATGACGTAGTACTGGTTCGTGGGGGTGTAGATGGTGGAGACCTGCCGCGTGCCGAATGCGCTGTAGAGCGAGTTCTCGATCTGCTCGGGCGTGATGCCCAGCGTGGCCGCGCGGTCGCGCTGGATGTCCACGCGCAGCTGCGGGCTCGTGATCAGCAGGTCGGTGTTGACGTCCGTCAGCTGCGGGAGCGCGCGGAACTTCTTCTCGAGCACCTCCGACATGGCGTACAGCTCCCGGAGGTTGCTGCCCGTGAGCGTGAACTGATAGAGGGCCTTGGTCAGCTGGCCGCCGATGCGGATGGCAGGCGGGACCTGCGGGTAGGCGCGGAGGCCCGGAACGACGGAGAGCTTCTGCCGGAGGTCCGTCATGATGACGTCGATCGACGGGCGCTCGCGGCGCGGCCGCAGGCGCATGAAGATGCGGCCCTGGTTGGGGGTCGAGCTGATCGAGCCGCCGCCGCCCATGGCGGACATGAACGCATCCACGTACGGCTGTTCCGCCACGATCGCCGCGGCCGCCTTCTGGTGCCGCACCATCTCCTCGAAGGAGATGTCCTGCGCCGCCTCGGTGAAGACCAGCACGATGCCCGTGTCGTCCGTCGGGATGAAGCCCTGGGGCAGCGCCTTCACCAGGCCCGCCGTCAGGAAGGCCATCAGCACCGCCACGCCCACCACCGTCAACCGGTGCTTCAGGCTGATGTGCAGCGTGCGCTCATAGGCGCCGCGCACCCGGTCGAACAGGCGCTCGCTCCACTCGTAGAGCTGACCATGCGCCGAGCCCGCCGCCGGGCCGCCGTGGCCGTGCGGCTTGAGGAACCGGCTGCAGAGCATCGGCGTGAGGGTCAGCGACACCACGCCCGAGACCAGGATCGCCGAGGTGATCGTCACCGCGAACTCGTGCAGCAGCCGGCCGAGGATGCCGCCCATGAACATCAGCGGGATGAACACCGCCACGAGCGACAGGGTCATCGAGAGGATGGTGAAGCCGATCTCCCGCGAGCCCTTGAACGCCGCCTCGCGCACCGTCATCCCGGTCTCCAGGTGCCGCACGATGTTCTCGAGCATCACGATCGCGTCGTCCACCACGAAGCCCACGCACAGCGTCAGCGCGAGCAGCGAGAGGTTGTCCAGCGAGTAGCCGAAGAAGTACATCGTGACGAACGTGCCGAGCAGCGCCATCGGGATCGCCACGCTCGGGATCACCGTCGCCCAGACCGAGCGCAGGAAGAGGAAGATCACCAGCACCACGAGGGCGACGGAGAGCATGAGCGTGAACTGCACGTCATGCACGGAGTCGCGCACCGCCTCGGAGTTGTCGCGGAGGATGCTCAGGCTCACCGACTCGGGCATCTGCTTCGCGAAGATCGGCAGCAGCGAGCGCACGCGGCCGACCACCTCGACGGTGTTCACGCCGGGCTGCTTCTGCACCGCCAGGACGATCGAGCGGGAGGGGTTGAGCTTCCCGTCCGCGCCGCGCTCGGCGTACCAGTTCGCCACGCGGGAGTCCTGCACGCTGTCGATCACCTGCGCGAGCTCGCCCAGGCGGACCGGCGCGCCGTTGCGGTAGGCGACGACGATGCTGGTGAACTCGCGGGCGTTCGCCAGCTGGCCGCTGGCCAGGATCTGCACGGACTGCCGGTAGCCGTCCAGCAGGCCCGTCGGCTGGTTGACGTTGTGCGCGCTCAGCGCCGTCTGCACCTCGTCGAGCGTGATGCCGCGGCTGGCCAGCAGCCGGGGATCGAGGCGGACCCGCAGCGCGTACTTCTGCGCGCCGTAGACCTGGACCTGGGAGACGCCGTCCACCGTCGAGATGCGCTGGGCCAGCATCGTCTCCGCATACTCGTCCACCACGGACAGCGGGAGCGTCGGCGAGGCCAGCGCGAGGAAGAGCACGGGCTGGTCGGCCGGGTTGGTCTTCCGGAAGGACGGCGGCGCCGGCATGTCGTTCGGCAGGCGCCGCAGGACCGCCGCGATCGCCGCCTGCACGTCCTGCGCCGCCGCGTCGATGTTGCGGTCGAGGCTGAACTGCAGCGTGATCGAGGTGTTGCCCGTGTTGCTGGTCGACGTCATCGAGTCGATGCCCGAGATCGTCGAGAACTGCTGCTCCAGCACCGTCGCCACGGCGCTGGCCATCGTCTCCGGCGTGGCGCCCGGCAGGCTGGCATTCACGACGATGGTCGGGAAGTCCACGGTCGGCAGGTCGCTGACCGGCAGGAGCCGGTAGGCCATGACGCCGAAGAGGCACAGCGCCGCGGTCAGCAGCGTCGTCATCACCGGCCGGCGGATGCAAAGTTCCGGGAGGTTCATCGCGGGGGTCTCCGGTTCAGGGTTGGCCCAGCGGCGCGCCCGAGGCCTGCCGCGGTTCGGCCCGCATGCCGGGCAGCAGGCGGAGCTGGCCGTCGGTCACCACCGTCTCGCCGGCGCGCACGCCGCTGGCCAGCAGCGTGGAGTCGCCCGCGGTGCGCGCGACCTTCACGGGGCGGAGCTCGACGGTGGAGTCGGACTTCAGGACGAAGACGGTGGAGCCGTTCTGGCTGCTCTGCACCGCGGTCGAGGGCACCACGATCGCGGCGCGGTCCACCCCCACCCGCGTGACCACGTAGACGAACCGGCCGGGCCAGAAGGCGAGGTCGTCGTTGGGGAAGATGGCCTTGAGCGTGACCATGCCGGTGGTGGGGTCGACGGTGTTGTCGATGAACTCGAGCCGGCCGTTCTGCCGGGTGAGGCCGGTGTTCCGCTCCGTGGCGGTGACCGTGGCGCGGCCCTCGGTGAAGGCCGCGCGGATCTCGTCCAGCGTGTTCTCCGGCACCGCGTAGGTGACGGCCACGGGCGCGAGCTGGTTGATGGTGACGAGGGTGAAGCTGTTGTCGTTGGCCTTCACCAGCGCGCCCTCATGGAGCAGGCGCTGGCCGGTCCGGCCCGCGATCGGCGCGCGGATCTGCGTGTACCCGAGCTGCAGCTCGGCGTTGGCCACGGCGGCCTCCTTGGCCTGCACCTGTGCCGCCGAGGTCTCGTCCTTCGTGACGTACTGGACGTACTCCTCCTTCGAGACCACCGCCTGCTGGTCGAGCCGCTGGTAGCGGTCGAGGTCCGCCTTCGCCTGCACCGCCACCGCCCGCGCGTTGGCGAGGTCGGCCCGCGCGCTGCGCAGGCTGTTCTCGAACGGCCGGCGGTCGAGCGTGACGAGCAGGTCGCCTACCTTCACGTCCTGGCCCTCGGCGAAGTTCACCGTGGCGATCACGCCGTCCACCTGGGACTTCACGCTGACCGTGCGCTGCGCCTGCACCGTGCCGATGGCCTCGACCTGGCGCGGGACGTCCTGCTGCACCGCCACCGCGACCTGCACCGGCACCGCCGGGGCCGCGCCGCCGCCGCGGTTCGCGCCGGGGCCGCAGCCCGTGGTCGCCAGCAGCGCCGCGCCGAGCAGCGGCAGCGCACATTTCATCAGGGAGGGGAAGGTTTCAGTTTTCATCGGGACGTTGCTTCGCCCGGGCTTCCAGGCGGAGGAGATTGGTTTTGATGTGCAGGAGGTCGTCAATCAAGGCCGCCCGGCGCGCGGACGTGAGCCCGCCGAGGTACTCCTCGCGCAGCTGCGCGGCCATGCTCTCGAGCCGCTGCGCCAGGCGCGCGGCCTTCGGCGTCAGGTGGAGGTCGTAGGCCCGGCCGTCCCGCGCGCGGGCCCGGCGCTCGATCCAGCCGGCCTGCTCGAGCCGGTTCGCCTGCCGGCTCACCGTGATCCGCTCCATCTGCAGGCTCTCGGCCAGCTCGCTCTGCGTGCAGCCGGGCCGGCGGGCGAGATGGTAGAGGAACAGCCACTGCGCCCGGGTCAGCCGCAGGCCGCGGATCCGGCGGTCGAACTCCTTCCGCGCCAGCCGGCTGATGTCGCCGATGACAAACCCCAGGTGGCGGTCGAACGTGGACGGGCGGAGGGCCATGAAGGGCAATTTCGTAAGCTAGCTTACTATCCGAGACAAGCCTGCGGCGGAGATTTTTCCCGGCCGCGCTGGCCGCCCGCGGCGGGGTGGCCAGGCTGCGGCCGACCCCTGAGCCGGACCTTCATCCTCGCGCTCGACCAGGGCACCACCTCCTCGCGCGCCCTGGTCTTTGACCGCCGCGGCCGGATCCACGGCGCCGGCCGCACCTTCCGTCCCCGGGCGCCGCGGGCCGCCATGCAGGCCTCCGGCGCAACTGGCACCGCGCCGTGCTGCGCGCCAAGGCCTGGGCCTGACCCCGCGCCAGGCGGTCCGGGCGGGGCCCCGCCACCCACCCGCCGGCCGGGAAAAGCGGTCAAAACGGATTCGCGTGTTGAGTCAGCGTCAAAAGCACTTAGGGGTGGTGCGCCATGTTTTCCTACGCCCGCATCGTCCTGCTGCTGCTGGCGGTGGCCACCTCCCGTCTGCTTGCGGCCGAACCGCCTGAGATCGTCTCGCTCAGGGCCAAGGCCGAAAAAGGCAACGCCATCGCCCAGTACAACCTCGGCCTCGCCTACACCGAGGGCCAGCAGGTCCCCGTCGACTACGCCGAGGCCTTCGTCTGGCTCACCCTCGCCTCGGAGAACGGCTCCACCGGCAAGGCGCTCAACACCGTGCTTGGCAACATCACCGACGCCCAGCTCACCGAGGGCCGCAAGCGCCTGGACAACTACCGCTCCGTCATCGCCGCCGGCTCCAAGTCGCTCGGCCTCGCCCACGGCGCCCCCCGGACCGGCCGCAACTTCAGCCTCAACGCCACCGCCCCCTCGCCCACCGTCGTCAGCACCAGCGCGCCCCCCGCCGACACGCCCCTCACGCACGCGCCCGAGCCCGCCGCGCCCGCCCTGCCCATCGGGCCCAACCCCAACGCCGCCGCCGAGACCGAGCTCGCCACCCTGCGCGGCGACCGCCGGCAGCTGAGCGATGAGCTCGCCAGCGCATGGAAGGAAAACACCCAGCTCAAGAACGACCTCGGCGCCACCCAGGCCTTCCTTTCCGACAGCAAGACCCGCGTCGCCGAGCAGACCGCCGCCCTCGCCAAGCTCCAGGCCCAGGTCGCCAAGGCCACCCTCTCGGCCAACGAGGCCGCCGCCGCCACGACGGCGCTGAAGTCCGCCCAGCAGGAACTCGCCGCCGCCCAGGCCGCCCGCACCGCCGAGCAGGCCAAGGCCGAGGCCGCGCTTAAAAGCCTGACCGCAGAAAAAAGCCAGCTGGCCGCCACCGCCGAAGCCCAGGCCAAGGAAATCGCCGCGCTCAACCAGAAGCTCGCCGCCCCGTCCGGCGATGCCACCAAGGCCGCGAAACTCGCGCAGGATCTCACCGCCGCCCAGGCCCAGCTCGCCCAGGGCGAGCAGTCCCGCCACGCCCTGGCCGCGGACAAGGCCGCCGCCGAGTCCAAGCTCGCGCAGCTTGGAACTGAGCATGACCAGCTCGCCGCCCAGCTGGCCCAGGCCACCGCGACCGCGGACGCCCGCGCCAAGGAAATCGCCGCGCTCAACCAGAAGCTCGCCGCCCCGTCGGGCGACGCCACCAAGGCCGCGAAGCTCGCGCAGGATCTCACCGCCGCCCAGGCCCAGCTCGCCCAGGCGGAACAGGCCCGCAACGCGCTGGCCGCGGACAAGACCCAGCTGACCGCCGCCCGCGACGCCGCCGAGGCCGCCCGCGCCCAAGCCGCCGCCACCGCGGACGCCCAGGCCAAGACCATCGCCGAACTGAACCTGAAGCTCGCCGCCGCGACCGACGCCGGCCGCGGCCAGGCCAAGACCGCCGCCCAGCTCGCCGACCTGCAGACGCAGATCGCCACACTCACCGCTCAGCTCGCGACGGAAAAAGCCGCCGCCGCCAAGTCCACCGGCGACCTGGAGGCGAAGCTCGCCACCGCGCGCCAGGACACCGACGACGCCCGGCGCCTCGCCTCGTCCGGCAGGGACGAGCAGGCCAAGGCCGCGGCTGCGATCAAGATTCTGACCGCGGAAAAGAACCAGCTCGCCACCGCCCGCGACGCCGCCGAGACCGCCCGCGTGCAGGCCGCCGCCACCGCAGAGTCCCAGGCCAAGGAAATCGCCGCGCTTAACCAGAAGCTCGTCGCCGCGGCCAAACCTTCCGCGGAGCTCGCCTCCACCCAGAGCGACCTGCAGGCCGCGCGGGAAAAACTCTCCGCTCTGGGCACGCAGCTGGCCTCCGCCAAGGAGTTTGTCGCCACCTCCGACGCGGCCAAGCTCCACGCCGAGGCCGCGGTCACCGCCCTGCAGGCCGAGCAGGCCCGGCTCACCGCCGCCGGCGCCGCTGACAAAACCTCGCTGGCGAAGTCCGAGGCCGCCCTCAAGGACCTGACCGCGGAAAAGAGCCAGCTGACCGCCGCCCGTGATGCCGCCGAGACCGCGCGCGCGCAGGCCGCCGCCACCGCAGAGGCCCAGGCCAAGACGATCGCGGAATTGAACCAGAAGCTCGCCGCCGCCACCGAGGCCAGCCGCAGCACCGCGAGCGAAGCCCTGCGCCGCGCGGAATTCGCCGCCAAGGAATCCGCC
Organism: uncultured Opitutia bacterium; assembly: GCA_903825285.1. GTDB lineage: Bacteria > Verrucomicrobiota > Verrucomicrobiia > Opitutales > Opitutaceae > Opi-474. Next base: position 33,259 of record CAIJZY010000041.1, read on the forward strand.
GCGCAAGTCATCGCGCTCAAGGCCAAGGCGCAGGCGCTCGACGCCGCGCGCACCGCCGCCCTCGCTGAACAGGCGCAGGCCACCGACCGTGCCAAGAAACTCGCGACCGACCTCGACGCCGCGCACAAGGAGACGGAAGCCGCCAAGGTCCTCGCCGCCAAGCAGGCCGAGCTCGCCAACACGGAACTTACCAAGCTCCGCACCCAGCTCCAGGCCCTCCAGGCCGAGCAGGCCAAGGCCGGCGGCGACAAGACCGCCCTGGCGAAGTCCGAGGCCGCGCTCAAGGACCTGACCGCGGAAAAGAGCCAGCTTGCCGCCGCCCGCGACGCCGCCGAGGCCGCCCGCGTGCAAGCCGCCGCCGCCGCCGAAGCCCAGGCCAAGACCATTGCCGAACTGAACCAGAAACTGACGGCCGCCACCGCCGAGCTAGCCGCCAGCGCGGCCCAGGCCAAGGAGCTTTCGACGCAGCTGGCCGCCGCGCGCCAGGGCAACGAATCCGCCCAGCATCTCGCCACGACGGCCACCGCCGAGCAGGCCAAGGCCGAGGCCGCGATCAAGAACCTGACCGCGGACAAGAACCAGCTCGCGGCCGCCCGCGACGCCGCCGAGGCCGCCCGCGCCCAGGCCGCCGCCGCCGCGGAATCCCAGGCCAAGGAAATCGACGCGCTCAGCCAGAAGCTCGCCGCCGCGGACCAGGCGGCCCAGGCCGCCGCCAAGCAGGCCGAGGACAAGTCGTCCAAGCTCGGCCAGGAACTTGCCGGGACCCAGGCCCAGCTCACCAAGGCCGAGCACGCGCGGGACGCAATTGCCGCGGAGAAAGCGGCGTCCGACGGCCGCCTCACCAAGCTCGGAGCCGAGCGCGACAAGCTCGCCGCCCAGCTGACCCAGGTCACCGCCGCCGCGAATGAAGCCAGCCGCACCGCGGCCGGCGAGGCCCTGCGCCGCGCGGAATTCGCCGCCAAGGAATCCGCCGCGCAAGTCACCGCGCTCAAGGCCAAGGCCCAGTCGCTCGAGGCCGCGCGCACCGCCGCCCTCGCCGAGCAGGCGCAGGCCACCGACCGCGCCAAGAAACTCGCGACCGATCTCGACGCCGCGCACAAGGAGGCGGAAACCGCCAAAGCCCTCGCCGCCAAGCAGGCTGAGCTCGCCAACTCGGAGCTCACCAAGCTCCGCACCCAGCTCCAGGCCCTCCAGACCGAGCGCGACCAGCTTGCCACCGAGAAGGCCGCGCTCGCCAAGGCCGCCCCGGCGCCCGACATCTCCGGCAAGCTCGAGGCGGCGAACGCCGAGCTCGCCACCGCCCACCAGGCCGCCGTCGAGCTCCAGCAGAAGCTCTCCGCCAGCGAGGCCCTGCGGACCGACCTCGCCAGCCAGCTCACCCCGCTGCGCATGCAGCTGAAGCAGGCCGAGGCTGCCGCCGACGCGGCCCACCAGCAGGCCGACACCCTCGCGGCCGCCCAAACCGCCCTCACCCAGGCCCGGGCCCGGATCGACGAGCTGACCGCCGCCGCCAAGAGCAACGGCGACCACCCGTCGCCGGCCCTCGCCGCCCAGCTGGCAGCCGCGCAGCAGGACGCCGAGGCCGCCCGCGTGCAGGCCGCCGCCACCACGGAGTCGCAGGCCAAGACCATTGCCGAACTGAACCAGAAGCTCGCCGCCGCCACCGACGCCAGCCGCAGCACCGCGGGCGAGGCCCTGCGCCGCGCGGAGTTCGCGGTCAAGGAATCCGCCGCGCAGCTCACCGCCCTCAAGGCCAAGGCCCAGTCGCTCGAGGCCGCGCACGGCCAGGACGTCGCCACCGCGGAAACCCAGGCCAAGGAAATCGCCGCACTCAACCAGAAGCTCGCCGCCGCCGCCAAGCCCGCCGCGGATCACGCCGACGCGGAGCGCGAGCTGATCGCCGCCCGCGAAAAGCTTTCCGCCTTCGCAACCGAAACCGCCGCACAGGCCGCGGCGCTCGCCGCCGCCCGCGAGGAGACCGCCCGCGTCCAGGCCGAGCTCGACGCGCGGACCAAGGCCGCCGGCACGCCGGACACCACCCAGACGGCCAAGCTCGAGCAGGAGCTCGCCGCGACGCGCACCGAGCGGCAGCACCTGGCCGACGCCCTCGCCGCCGCGAAGCAGGCGGACGAAAAATCCCACGCCGACCTCACGGCGGCCGGCACTGAATTGCAGGGCCTCCACGACACCGTGACGCGGCTCGAGCAGGAGCGCACCCAGACCGCCGCCCAGCTGGCGCAGCTCTCGGCGCTCCAGGCCCAGAACTCCGACCTGCAATCGAAGCTCGCCGCCACGGAAGCCGCCCGTGCTGGACTGGCCGCCAAGCAGGCGGAGGGCGTCACGGCCGCCTCCGACGAGCTCGCCGGCCTGCGCACCCGCGTCCAGTCGCTTGAGACGGAGCGCACCGCGCTCCAGCACCAGCTCGCCGAGGCCAAGACCGCGCCGGCCGCCGATCCCGCCCGCGAGGAAACCGAGACCAAGCTCGCCACCGCCTTGCGCAGCTACAGCCTGCTCCAGACCGAGAACGAGACGCTCAAGGCCAGCACCGACAAGCTTGCCACCGAGAAGACCGCGCTGGAGGCGAAGCTCGCCACCAGTCAGACGGCCGCCGACGCGCTCAAGACCCAGGCCGACGGCGCGGCCACGGCCGCCGCCCAGGCCGAGAGCGGACGCGAGCAGCTCCGCCAGGCGCAGGCCCAGGTCACCGCTCTCGCGGCCGAGAACTCCCAGCTGAAGACCCGTCTCTCGGTTTCGCCGCCGGCCGACCTCGCGGCGCTCCGCGCGCAGGTCGCGGCCGCCGAGCGCAAGGCCGCCGACGCGACGACCTCCAGCCGCATCATCGCCGAGGAGAACACCCGGCTGAAATCCACGCTCGCCGCCGTGTCCCAGACCGTCGGCCGCGTCGTCGTCTCCGCCGCGCCCGCCGCGACCCCGGCTCCGGCCTCGACCCGGCCCGTCGGCGCCGTGGCCTCGGGCCCCAGCGCCCCCACGCGTCCCGGCACCGCGCAGGCCACGGCCGCCACCACGCCACCGCCCGTCGCCCCGCCGCCGGTGCGCACGCACGTGGTCTCGCCCGGCGACACCCTTGGGAAGATTGCCCGCCAGTATTACGGCACGGCCAACCGCTGGCCGGACATCCTCGCCGCCAACCGCGACGTCCTCCGCGACGAACGCAGCCTGGTGGTGGGCCGGGTGCTAAAAATTCCGTAAGCTGCACCGGGACACCCACCGAAGGGTTGCCTCGGGGGCGTTTCGGCCCATCCTAGGCCATCATGCGCTCCCACCTGCCCCGTGCCGTGCTGTTGCTGGCGGCCCTCTCGGCCGGCCTCGTTCGCGCCGAAGTCCCGACCCCGTCTGCTCCTGCCGCCGCGACGCCCGCGGCCGCCCCGGCCGCCGATCCGCAGGACAGCGCCGATGCCAAGCTCGCGATCGTCCTTCGCAGCTACACGCTGCTGCAGGGCGAGAATGACCAGCTCAAGGCCGCGCAGGAAAAGCTCCTCGCCGAAAAATCCAGCCTCGAGGCCCAGCTCACCGTCGCCAAGAGCGCTCTGCCCCTTGCCGACCAGGCCGCGGCCCTGCACGAGCAGCTCCGCCAGACGCAAAACCAGCTCGCGGCGCTCGCACTCGAGAACAGCCAGCTGAGGTCCCGCCTCGCGAACTCCGGCGTACCCCAGTCTTCCTCCTACTCGACCCCCGCGCCCTCCGCCGCGCCGCTCACCGCGGCAGCGGCACCCGCGCCCGCCCCGGCGCCGGCCGTCCGCACTCACGTCATCGCCGAGGGCGACACGCTCGGCAAGATTGCCCGGCAGTACTACGGCACGTCCAACCGCTGGCCCGAGATTCTCGCCGCCAATCGCGACGTTCTCCGCGACGAGAACAGCCTCGTCGTCGGGAAGACCCTCCGGATCCCGTAGGCGCCGGCGCCGGCCTCAGGCCGCCTTCAGCAGGAGAAACGGCGCGGCTTCCCGCTGGCACGCCTCGATGTCCGCGCGATAGGCCGGGTTGGCCCGCAGCGCCGCGACGATCGCCTCCGCGAGCAGCCGGCCGCCGACCACGTCGGTCGGATAATGCACGCCGCCGATCACTCGGCCCCAGGCGGCGCGGTGCGCCCGCGCGAGGAGCGCGGCCCGCTGCGCGGGAAAGATGTCGCTCAGCACCTCCGCCCAGACAAAGGCCTGCAGCGAATGCCGGCTGGGATAGGAGCTGGTGCTCACCAGCTTCACGCAGGGCTGCAGGGCGGGATCCGCGAGGGGCGGGCGCGGGCGCGAATACAATCCCTTCGCCACGCGGTTGATCGCCATCAGGTCGTCGGTCACCTTCCGCAGCAGCTCCGCCGTCACCGGCAGGTTTTTCGGTGTGAACCACGGCCCGAGCACCGTGGCGTGGTTGAACGGCTCATCCGCCTCCACGAACTGCGCCCAGGCCACGTCGGCCGGCGTCCGCGCCGCCTGCGTCTGGCGCACCGCCTCGAGGTCGCCGAGCGCGGCGAGCGAGCCGGCGGGCGGCGGGGTCGGCAGCACCGCGCGCGGGTCCACCGTGCCGGCATGGAGGAAATGCCACGAGGGGGCCGCCAATTCCGACGGGGCCGCCGCGGCCAGGACGCTGACGCCCAGGAACAGGGGGAAAAGCAGGCGCTTCATGCGCGGCACCGTGGCAGTTTTGGCGGCCGGGCGAAATCAGAAATTCGCGGGCGCAAGTTTCATTGTCGCGCCCGGTCCCGTCCCCCAACCTCCCGCCATGAGCCTGTCGCGCCTTTGCCTCGCCGCCGCCCTCGCCCTCCCGCTCCTCCGTGCCGCCGAGGCCCCGCTGCCCGACGGCCTGTACGCCGAGTTCGTCACGCCGCGCGGGACCATCACCGCCGAGCTGTTCTACCGGCGCGTGCCGCTGACCGTCGCGAGCTTCGTCGGGCTCGCCGAGGGCACGCTCGGGCCGAAGCCCGGCACGCCGTTCTTCAACGGGCTGAAGTTCCACCGCGTCGTGCCCAACTTCGTGGTGCAGGGCGGCGATCCGCTCGGGACCGGCGAGGGCGGACCCGGCTATGAATTTCCCGACGAGCTTCGGCCCGGCCTGCGGCACGACGCCGCGGGCGTGCTGTCGATGGCCAACTCCGGGCCGGACACCAACGGCTCGCAGTTTTTTTTCACGCTCCGCGAGGTCAACCGGCTCAACTACCTTCACAGCGTCTTCGGGCGCGTCGTCCGCGGCGCCGACGTGCTGCCGCGCATCCAAGTCGGCGACCCGATGACCACCGTGACCATCCGCCGGATCGGCGCGGCGGCGGGCGCCTTCCGGGCCGACGCGGCCGCCTTCGCCGCGCTGCGCGCGGCGGCGCCGAAATTCCGCGGCGCGGCGGAGCCCGGTCCCGGCGCGCAGTTCGACGACCCCGACCACCTGCTGCCCGCCGAGCCGCCGCGGGCGCTCGGCTTCCAGCGCAAGCTCGCCAACTACGAGCGGGCCACCGGGCGCCGCGTCTATGCCCGGTTGTTCGCCCGATCCCCGGCCGCGCCGGCCGCCCAAAGTCCCGGCCGTGCCGCCGCCGCCCTGGCCGCGCAACTCAAGCTGCCGCCCGACAGCGCGCTGGCGGTGTATTACGCCGACAAGGCCCAATGGGCGCTGTGGATCGGCGACGGCTACCTGGAAAAATTCACGGGGCAGCCCGGATCCGCCGAGGCCCAGATGAAGAGCCACCAACTGCCGAAGGCCAAGCACGCGCTTGTCGCGGCCGCGCAGGCCGCCGCCGTCCAGACTGCCGACGATTACGCCCATCAATCACCGCCCGGACCTCCGCTGACCCCGGCCCAGCGGCTGAAGCTGGAGGTCGACGCCGTGCTCGATGCCCTCATTTTCCAGCTCGAACCATCGTCAGGTCCGTAAAATTGGCCGGCCAACCCGGTCCTTTCATCAAGTGCCACAAAGCTCACCCAAGTCCAGTACCGTCAAAAATCTCCACATCTGATACGCATAATTTGCCGGTGGTGGTGCAAATAGTGGTCGTTTTTAGCCCTTGGCAGCCTGTCGATTGTTATTCTACTTATGCCGACACAATAAAGAGATCCTCACCATTTGACTGCTGAGAACCACTTTATAAGTACCCTGTCATGATAGGTATATTTACCCAACATTCACTATCAGCGCGCCTTTTGAGGAAAACTCTTCCAGATTTCCTCGCTTCGCCTTTACCGGCAGGCTGCTTAATGAAAACCCGATCCCCCAAAGGTTTTACACTCGTTGAGATCATGATTGTCGTGGTCATCATCGGGATGCTGGCCGCACTGGCGATTCCGGGTTTTCAAAAAATCCGAGCCGCCTCGCAGGACAAGACTGTGCTGAGCAATGCCCGCCAACTCGCGGCCGCTACCGACCAGTACATGATGGAGTTCGGTCGTTCGACCGTCTCGATCGGCATGCTGGTGGGCCAGACCAATTACGTGAAGAACCTCGATCTCGTCGCGAACGAGACGTACCCCACGACGTACGTGGCGGGCGTGCCCATCACGGTGCTCGGCGTCGCCGGCGCCCGCACCATCACTTACGGTCTCTGAGCCAGGCGTCCGCCGAACCGGCGGCGTGAGGCGCTTGCACCGCGCGGTGGACGGAGGCAGCCTGCGGGACTCGCCATGCGCAATCTGCTCTACCTCGTCCTGCTCGGGCTCGTGCTGCTCACCCTCGCCCTGGTCGTGCGTTCCGGCCTGCTCGCGCGCCGGGAACCGGGCCGCCCCATCAACGCGGCGATGCGCGAGGCCATGGCGGAGGAGTCGCCTCAGCTGAGCCCGGCCGACGCCACCGTCATCCGCGAGCAGTTCGCCAACGCTCGCCGCCTGCATTCCGGCCTGCTCTACGTCGAGCGTCGGCCTGGCACGGGCAGCTCCACCCCGCGCCTCGGGCAGGAGGTCACCGTGCACTACGACGGCCGGCTGCTCGACGGCACGCCGTTCGACAGCTCCTACCGCCACGGTGCCCCGCTCACGTTCCGGCTCGGCTCGGGCATGGTCATCCAGGGCTGGGAGGAGGCTCTCCTCACCATGTGTCAGGGCGAAAAGCGCACGCTCATCATTCCCTACTGGCTCGCCTACGGCCAGAGCGGGCGGCCGCCGGTCATCCCGCCACGCGCCACGCTCGTGTTCGACATCGAGCTGCTCGGCATCCGCTGACTTTTCCGGCTTCATTCGTGGTACCGCGTCAGCGGCGGCTTCAGCCGGTCCACCAGCTGGCGGTCAAACATCCGGAACTTGGTCGCCTCCTCGGCCGCCAGCTGCGCCGCCTTCAGGCTGACGGCGAGCAGCGCCCCGCGGGTCACCCGCCGGAGAAGCTTGGCCGCCCGGGCCGCGGCCGTCTGGGATCGCGATCTGGTCTTGGGCACGACAGGGCCTGCAGACGCCTGGATCGGCGTCCCGGATCCGGTCCTTTCTACCTAAATTTAGGTCAGTCCCGCGGCCGGCGGTAGTTGACCCCCAGCCGGTCCAGCCGCGCCAGCAGCCAGATGAGCCGGGTGCGAAAATCCGCGTAGTTCTTCCGCGCGACCGGCGACCACAACACCTCGGCCAGCGCGGACAAGCGCGGGAACGCGCGGAATTCCACGACCGCGAGGCTCGGCATGCGCTCGCGCCACAGCTGGCCCTGGGCGCCGAGCACGCGCGCATGGTGCGCGGGCTCGAGCTCGGCCGGGATCGGGTCGAACGAATACACCTTCTCGAGCGTGGTCTGCGCGCCGATCGCCCCGCCCTCCTCCTCGGCGGTGCCCTCGGTGTAGTCGAAGTAGGTGTGCGACGTCGGCGCCATCACCACGTCGTGGCCCAGCCGCGCCGCCTCGATCGCCCACTTCACGTCGCGCCACGCCATCATCGCCGCGCCCGGCGCCAGTCCGCCCTCCTGGATCTCGTCCCAGCCGATCAGCCGCCGCCCGCGCTGGGCGAGGAAGTTCTCCGTGCGCCGGATGAACCAGCTCTGCATCTCATGCCCGTCCTTCAGGCCGTTCGCCTTCATGAACGCGCGGGTCGTCGGCGACGCCTCCCACTGCTCCTTCATCGCCTCGTCGCCGCCGATGTGGATGAACGGGCTCGGGAACAGCGCGAGCACCTCGGTCAGCACGTCGTCGAGGAACTGCAGCGTCGCCGGCTTCGGCGCATAGGTCTCCGGGAAGATCGCCCAGCGCGCCTGGACCTTCGGCGCATAGCCCGGGGCGTCGGTGTTGCCCAGCTCCGGGTACGCCGCCAGCGCCGCCGAGCTGTGGCCCGGCAGCTCGATCTCGGGCATCACGGTGATGTGCCGCTCCGCCGCGTAGGCCACCACCTCGCGGATCTCGTCCTGGGTGTAGAAGCCGCCGTGCGGCACGCCGTCGAAGGTCGTCTCGGCCCCCGTGCGCGTCGTGGTCTCGCGCCACGCGCCGACCGTCGTGAGCCGCGGGTACTGCTTGATCTCGATCCGCCAGCCCTGGTCGTCCACGAGGTGCCAGTGAAACACGTTGAGTTTGTGCAGCGCCAGCGTGTCGAGGTACTGCTTCACCTCGCCCACGGGCGAGAAGTGCCGGCTCACGTCGAGCAGCGAGCCGCGCCAGCGGAAGCGCGGGCGGTCCTCGATCTCCACCGCCGGCACCGTCGCCCCGCCGCCACCCGCGCGCCAGCCGAAGCGCTCGATGTCCGGCGGCAGCAGCTGCCGCAGCGACTGCGTCCCGTAGAACACGCCCGCCGCGCCGCCGCCGCGGATGCTGACCCCTGCCGCGCCCGTGGTGAGCACATAGCCCTCCGCGCCCAGCCGGCCGGTCAGCTCGGAATCGATCTCCAGCGCGATCACCGGCACCCCCGCCGGGGCGCGGTCCAGGACCGCGACATCGAGCCGGACCGCCAGCTGCGCGGCCGTCGCCCGCAGCGCGGGGTCGCTGGCCGTCACCACGGTCAGCGCCGTGAGGGCGAAAGGCGCGCCGCCGGTCAGGCGGCACGAGACTGGGATCGGGATGATGTTGGGGGATGCGCTCATGGAGTAAAATCAGAGGCCGAGCAGGCTGCCGTTGCGCTTGATCCAGCGCTCGGCGTCCCGCCAGCCGGGACATACCTCCTCCACCCGCGCCCAGAAGCGCGCCGAGTGGTTCATCTCGCGGAGGTGCATCAGCTCGTGGAAAATGATGTAGTCGCGCACGAAGTCCGGCGCCTGCACGAGGCGCCAGTTGAGCGAGATCGTGCCGTTCGCCGAGCACGAGCCCCAGCGCGAGCGCTGGTTGCGGACCGTCACGCGCCGCACGTCCACGCCGGTCACGGCCGACAGCTCCCAGGTGCGCGCCGGCAGCTCGATCCGACCGCGCCGCACGAAGTGCGCCTCCAGCGTCGGCCGCAGGTCGCCGTCAAAGCCCGGCACGCGGAACACATCCGCCGCCAGGCACACCTGCGGACGCTCGCCGGCCGCCGCCGCGCGGATCTCGGTCAGCTCGCCCCGCCAGAGCACATGCGTGCCGAGCGTCCAGACCTCCGCGCCGCGCGGGCGCCGCGCCTGCCGCGCGCGGGCGCGCTCGAGCCACTCGGACTGCTGCGCCACGAACCGCTCCGCCTCCCGCACCGAGCCGCGCGCCGGGATCACCGCGACCGCCGTGCCATCGCGCCGCAGCGTCAGCCGGTAGTTGCGCGCCCGGGGGCTGCGCTCAAAGACGATTTCGCCCGCCACCGGCGGCGCCTTGTGCACCCCCGACGCCGGCGCGAACAGGCCGAAGAGGTCCTGCTGCTCGGGGGGCGTCATGCGCGGCGGCCCGGGGCGGTCGGGGTGGCGGTCATCGAACTAGACTTGCACGAGTTCCCAGCTCGTCAACTTCCCCGGCGTCACCGTCAGCCACGCAAACGTCGCGCCCGCGCCGCGCGGCCGTGTGATGCAGCCGGGATTCAGCCACCGCACGCCGTTGATCTCCTCGTCGCGGGGCACGTGGGTGTGGCCATGCAGCACCGCCGCGAAGCCGGGCGGCACGCGACTGGTCGGGACGTGGGTCAGCAGGAAATTGACGCCCTCGCGCTCCAGCGCGCGCGACTCCGGCCAGCCCGGGTGGACGTCGCAGTTGCCGCGCACGACGAACAGCGGCGGCCCGAGGTGCGCGAAGGCCTCCAGGGTCATCGGGTCGCAGACGTCGCCCAGGTGCCAGATCTCGTCGGCCCCTTTCAGCCGGTCGGGCAGCAACGGGGGAAACCGGTCGTGCGTGTCCGAGATCACCGCGATGCGCATGGCGGGAACCCAGCACAGCGAAATTCGCAATGCGACGCAAAATCCGGGGCCGCCCGGCGGACCTTGACCTGCGCGGCGGTTCGCGCCTTGTGAAATCCCTCGCATGCCGCCGCCACCCTTCCGCCCGCCGCCCGGGTACGCCCGTGTCCGGGTCGTGGGCAGTTTTGACGAGCTCGTGACGACTCCCTTCGCCGACGGCGTCAACGCGCTCTGCTGGCCGCGGACGCTCGCCGGCGACTTCAGCGAGATCGTGGCGCAGCTGGGCGACGGCGAGGACATCACCACCCTGGAGGAAGCGCGGCTCCGCGCCCTTCCGCTCAGCGCGGCCGGCCGAACCGCCGTGGCCACGCTCCTCGAGGACCAGCAGCTGCTCCGCGCGCGCGGGCTTTCCCCCTCGCTCGACTGCATCCGGCGCTATCCCCGCGACGAACCCGGGGCCCCCGTGTCCACCGACGTCTATTCCTTCCATGCCGACAGCGCCACGGCGCCGACCGACACCTACCTCTGCACCTACGCGGGGGCGGCCTCGGAGGGCCTGCGCCATGAGGAGGCGCGGCGTTGCGTGGATGTGCCCGAGCTGCGCGCGGCGCTGCTCGCCCGCTTCGGCGGCCCGGACAACGGCGAGTTTCGCGACTACCTGCGGGAGCACTGCTACGACCTCCATTATGTGCCCATCCCCTCCGCCCAGCCGTTTTCCTTCGGGCTCGGCCACCTCTGGCGCATCGCCGTGGAGTATCCGGACAGCCCCGTGCCGCCCTGCGTGCATCGCGCGCCCGAGACCCTGCCCGGCCAGCCGCCGCGGCTGCTGCTGATCAGCTGAGCCGGCTCACCACTTGATCCGCAGGAAATCGAACCGCGAATTCATCAGGGGATCGGTGAACGCGAGATCGTCCGCCATGATCTCCACGTGGGTCCAAAGCCCGACCTCGACCCGGAACAGCCCGGCATCCGTGCCCAGGAAACGTCCACCGTCCTTCAGCGTAAATTTTCCCTTCGGATCCGTGGGCGTCCTCGGCCGCCGCATCAGGTATATGAGGCTCGGTTCCGTCACGACGAACTTGTCCAGCACCGTCACCCCGCCGGCATCCGCCACGGCCGAGGGCGCCGGCAGCACCACCGCGGTGATCCTCGCCGGATCCAGCCGGGGCCGCGCCTGCGGCACCACCGACGCGGAGCCCCGATCCTCCGCCGAAACATGGCCGAGCCCCAACACCAGCAGCAGGCAAAATAGGACTCGTTTCATAATGCTCCGATCAGCGTGGGCTCCTTGCCCCGACGGTAACGCGAAAGACCCGGGGTGCAAGCGGTCTCGCCGGTGCGAATAGAACCCGGGTGACAAAGCCCGCGGCCGCTCTACTCTGCGGCGCATGATCGGCAGCGTGAAATCAAGATCGCTCCTGACCGCGGCCTGCGTGATGGGCCTGGTCGCAATGCCCGCCTTGCGGTTGGCCGCGGATGAGGAGGCAACCGAGCAACCCAGGAAAGTGGTGAAGTCGCCCCAGCAGGAGGCCAGGGACCGGGCTGAGGCGTTCATGGCGGCCGCGGCGGCGAAGCCCGGTGTGATCCGCACGCCGAGCGGATTGTGCTATGAGATCATTGCCCCGGGGACCGGGGATTTCCCAAAGCCGACCGACATCGTGACGGCACACTACCAGGGCACGCTCAGCAACGGGACGGTTTTCGACAGCTCCCGGGCGCGCGGGACCCCGGCGGAGTTCCCGCTCAACCGCGTGATCCGCGGCTGGACGGAGGGCCTGCAGAAAATCGCCAAGGGCGGAAAAATCCGCCTCTACGTCCCACCCGGCCTGGCCTACGGGGAGCAGCGCATGCGCGGCATCCCCGCCGGCTCGGCGCTGCAGTTCGAGATCGAGATCCTGGACATCCGGCCGGCGCCGTAGCGCGGGGCTGTGTGGTTTGACAGGGACCGGGCCCGACGGAGAATCGCCGCGTGCTCCGGGCCCTCGCCATTGATTTCAACTCCTACTTCGCCTCGGTCGAGCAGCAGGACCGGCCGGAGTTGCGGGGCCGGCCGTTGATCGTGGTGCCCATCCTGGCCGAGACCACGGGCTCCATCGCCGTCAGCCTCGAGGCCAAGCAGTTCGGGCTGAAGCGCAACGTCCGCGTCGCCGAGGCCCGCCAGCAGTGCCCCGAGGTGGTCGTGGTCGAGGCCCGGCCCGAGCTCTACATCCAGTACCACCGGCGGCTGCGGGAGATCGTCGAGACACTCGTGCCGGTGAAGAAGATCCAGTCCATCGACGAGCTGGAGTGCGAGCTGTCCGGCGATCTGGCGCAGCCCGCGCGCGCCCTCCGTCTCGCCGAGGAGATCCGGGCGGCGATCTACCGCGGGGCCGGCCGCTGCCTGCGCTGCTCCATCGGCATCGGGCCCAACTGGTTCATCGCCAAGCTCGCGTCCGACATCCAGAAGCCCGACGGGCTTGTCCTCCTCGACGAGGGCGACATCCCCGGCAAGATCCTCCACCTCAAGCTGGGCGAGTTCACGGGCATCGGCCCGAACATGGAGCAGCGCCTGCGCGCCGCCGGCATCGCCAGCGTCGAGCAGCTCTACGCCGCCAGCAGCGCCCGGCTGCGCGCGGTCTGGGGCAGCGTCGAGGGCGCGCGGTTCCACGACTGGCTGCACGGCGGCGTGCAGGAGCGCGAGGCGCCGCGGCAGAGCACCATCGGCCACAGCCAGGTGCTCCCGCCCGAGAAGCGAAACGGCCCCGCCGCGCTCGCCGTGCTGCACCGGCTCCTGCAGAAGGCCGCGATGCGCCTGCGCCACGAGGGATTCTACGCCGGCGGGCTCCAGCTCTCGATCAGCTACCGCGACGGCACCGACTGGGGCGCCGACCTGCGCTTCAACGAGTCGCAGGACACGCTGCGCTTCACCCATGCGCTCAACGCGCTCTGGGCCCGCCGGCCCAAGGCGCACCTCGCGAAGGCGCCCCAGCAGGTCGGCGTGATCCTCCACCAGTTGCTCGCTTCCGCCCTGCACACCGCCGACCTCTTCGAGGGCCGGCAGGAGGAGGCCCGCTCCCGCCTGCTCGGCGCGGTCGACACCCTGAACCAGACCTTCGGCAAGAACTCCGTCTACTTCGGCGGCGCCCACGGCGCCACGGACTACGCACCCATGCGAATCGCGTTCACCCGCATCCCGGAGCCCGAGATCGAGGAGATCGACGCGAAGCGCGAGCGCCGCCTCCGGCCGAAGAAACCCGCACCGCCGGCTGCGTCGGATTCTGAGGGGGCGGAGTAGTTCACCACGAAGCGCACAAAGACCGCGAAGGCGGCTTCGCCGCGTGCGCCGGAGCCCCAGTCGCTTCGTGATCTTCATGGTGATATTCCAGGCCGTCGCGCATTTTCGGTCTGTCCACGCCCGCGTGGATTTTTCATGGTGCTGTCCTGTGAAAGCACCGAATCAGGGCTCCGCCTCCCCTCTCGTCATCCGGCGCGGCGGACTGTTCCTCGACGGCCGGCCCTTCCAGTTCCGCTGCGGCGAGCTCCATTTTTCCCGCATTCCGCGCGCGTACTGGCGCCACCGCCTCCGGATGCTGCGCGCGCTGGGCCTCAACGCCGTCAGCCCCTACGTTTTCTGGAATGCCCACGAGCCCGCGCCCGGGAAGTTCGTGTTCCAGGGCGAGGCGGACGTCGCCGCCTTTGTCCGGCTCGCCGCCGCCGAGGGCCTGCACGTGATCCTGCGGCCCGGCCCGTACGTGTGCGCCGAGTGGGACTTCGGCGGGCTGCCGCCGTGGCTGCTGGCGACGCCCGACCTGCGGGTCCGCTGCTCGGACCCGCGCTACCTCGCCGCGGCGCGCGCGTGGCTGCTGCGGCTGGGCCGCGAGCTCGCGCCGCTGCAGCGCAGCCGCGGCGGGCCGATCCTCCTGGTCCAGGTCGAGAACGAGTACGGCAGCTACGGCCGCGACCCGGCCTACCTCGCGTTCGTGCGCGACACGCTGCGCGCCGCGGGCTTCGCCGGCCCGTTCTTCACCTGCGACGGACCCGACGCGCTGGCCGCGGGTTCGGTGCGCGGCGCGATGCCCGTGGCCAACTTCCCGCTCGATCCCGCCGGGGCCTTCCGGAAGCTGCGCGCGTTTCGGCCGGGAACCCCGCTGGCCTGCGGCGAGTTCTACCCGGGCACCTTCGACCACTGGGGCCGCACCCACAACCGCGTGCCGACCTCGCGCTCCACCACCGTGCTCGGCTGGATGCTCGAGCACGACGCGTCGTTCAGCCTCTACATGGCCCACGGCGGCACCTCGTTCGGCTTCTCCGCCGGCGCCAACACCGGCCCCGCCGGCGAGTATCAGCCCGCGGTCACGAGCTACGACTTCGACTCGCCGATCGACGAGACCGGCCGCCCCAACGCCAAGTTTCACGCGCTGCGCCGATTGATCCAGCGGCACACCGCCACGCCGCTGCCGCCGATCCCGCCGCCGCCCGCGGCGCTGATCACGCTCCCGCGCGTGGCGCTGACCGAATCCGCCGCGCTTCTGGACCACCTGCCCCGCCCGCGGCGCGACCCGCAGCCGCGGCCGATGGAGGCATACGGCCAGAGCCACGGCCTCATTCTCTACCGCTCGCGGCTCGACCCCGGTGCCGCCGCGAAACTCACGATCCGCGAGCTGCACGACTACGGCCACGTCTACCTCGACGGGAAACGCGTCGCCCGCCTCGACCGCCGACTCGGGCAGAACAGCGTGGAGGTGCCCCGGCGGCGGCGCGCCGTCCAGCTCGACATCCTCGTCGAGGCGATGGGCCGCGTGAACTACGGCCCGCACATGCTCGACCGCAAGGGCATCACGCAGTGGGTCGAATTCCCGACGCCGTACCCGGCCGGGGTCGTGATGGGCTGGGAGATCTTCCGCCTGCCCCTGGATGCCGCCCACCTGGGCCGCCTCCGCTGGCGCCGGGCACCGGCCCGCGGGCCGGCGTTTCACCGCGGACATTTCCGGCTGCGGGCAACGGGTGACACGCATCTCGACCTGCGCGGCTGGACGAAGGGCCATGTGTGGATCAACGGCCATCACCTCGGTCGCTTCTGGCACATCGGTCCGCAGCAGACCCTGTACGTGCCGGGCTGCTGGCTGCGGCGCGGCCGCAACGAGGTCATCGTGCTCGACCTGGAGCGCCCGACGCGCGGGAGTGTCGTCGGCCGGGCCGCCCCGGTGCTTGACCGCGATGCCCGCGGCCGGCGCACCCTGGCCTGGCATCCCTGAAATACCTGCCGACCCCATGATTGTCATCGGCTTCCTCCATCTCGCCGTCACGGCGCTGCTCGTGGTCACCTGCCTGCCGCTGCTGCGCGGGCAGGTGCCGCGCAACGCTTGGTACGGGGTGCGGATACCCGCGGCGCTGGCGTCGGACGAGGCCTGGTACGCCTGCAACGCCTACTTTGCCCGGAGGATGCTCGGGTGGACCGTGCCGTTCGGACTCTGGGCGCTGGCCGAGGTGGCCTGGATCGACCGCATGCCGCTGCCCTGGCGTCACTATATGCCGTTGGGCTCGCTGCTTTTCCTCGCCGTCCCGATCATCCAGGCGCTGCGCTGGACCCCCAGCCGGGGCTGACGGGAATGGAGGCGATCCGGGACCGGCCTTTCCACCCTTTGCCCCCCGGCCAATCACGCCCTTGACACCCCCCGGGGCGTCGGACACTTCTGACCCTCTTTTTCAAAAGAAGCCATGAAACCTACATTCCGTCCGCATCGCAAAAAGCGCGCCCGCAAGATCGGCTATCGCGCCCGCATGGCCACCCGGGGCGGCCGCAAGGTCATCAAGTCCCGCCGGCTCAAGGGTCGCAAGCGCCTCACGGTCGTCTGAACCCGCTCGCTCCCGCGAGTTGAGGCCCATGCGTTTCCGTCCTGAGCAGCACCTGCGCCGCCCAGGCGATTTCCGCGCCGTGCGCGAGCAGGGTCGCCGCATCGACTGCGGGGCCTTCACGCTCTGGCACTTGCGCCGAGCCGAGCCGGCCGTGGACGCGATTCCACCGCGTGTCGGCGTGGTCGCCTCGATCGCCGCCGTCGGCCCCGCCGTGCAGCGCAACCGCGCCAAGCGCCGGCTGCGCGAGATCTTCCGCCGTCACCAGGACCTGGTCCCGGCCGGTTCCGACCTCCTGCTCGTGGCCCGCGCCGCCGTCAATCGGCTCGCCTTCCCTGACCTGGTCGGAAAGTTCACGGAGGCCTGCCGCAAGCTCACTCCGCCGCCCCATGCCTGAGCGTCCCTCCCTCGCCTCCCGCCTCTGGCAGCTGCCCGCCGCGGCGCTGCTCGGCCTGATCTGGCTGTACCAGCGCACCCTCTCGCCGGCGCTCCCTGCCCTGTTCGGTGTCGCAGGCTGCGGCTGCCGGTTTCACCCCACCTGCTCCCACTACGCCGCCGACGCGATCCGGATGCACGGTGCGATCGTGGGCGGATACCTCGCCCTGCGCCGGCTGGTGAAATGCTCGCCGCTGCATCCCGGCGGCTTCGATCCCGTCCCGCCCCGCACCCGTTTCACTTGCGTCTCTGTCACCAAGGCCACTCCGGCCCGCGGCTGACCCCTCCTCGCTCCCTCTCGTTTCATGGACAAAAAGAACACCCTTATCGGCGTGCTGCTCATCGCCGCCGCATTCGCCAGCCTTTACCTGGGCCAGAAATTCTCCCCGCCCGCGCCCGCGCCGAGCACCGCCAGTGCCGCCGCCGTGACGCCCGCCGCGGCCAGCGCGGCCTCCCCCGCCGCCGCGACCACCGCCGCCACGACGTCGGCCCCGGCGCTCGGCGCCCTCGCGAAGGACCCCAGCTCGGCCACCATCACCGTCCTCGAGAACGACTACCTCGCGATCCGCTTCACCGATTTCGGCGGCGCGATCCGCGACATCGCCCTGCGCAAGTTCCCCGCCGAGCTCAAGGGCACGACGCCCTACGTCGTCAACGCCCTGCACACCGACCCGATGCTGGCGTTCGTCGACTTCCCCGGGCTCGACCACCGCACACCGTTCCAGCTCGTCTCGTCGACGCCCACCGAGATCGTCTACCGCGCCGTGCTCGGCCAGCAGGTCGAGGTCACGCGCCGCTACACGCTCGTCGCCGGGCCGGATGAGACGCACGACCCCTACCAGTTCCGGCACGAGACCACCTTCCGCAACCTCACCGGCCAGGTCGTGCCGCTCGCGCGGTTTGCCCTCAGCATCGGCACCATCGGGCCGGTCAGCGACTCGGTCTACGGCCAGCGGGTCGCGACGGGCTTCTCCAACGGCAGCAGCCAGACCTTCATCCGGCGGTCCGACCTCGAGGGCGGCAACGGCCTCCTGGGCATCGGCGCCAGCGAGGCCAAGTTCACCCTCGCCAGCGGCGGCCCCGTCACCTGGGCGTCCATCGACAACCAGTTCTTCACCGCGATCCTCACCCCGGACCAGCCCGGCGTGGGCCTGATCACCACCCGGCTCAAGGTCCTGGCCGAGGCCCCCGACGGCCTGCGCACCGCCTACGGCCTCGCCGGCGCCACGCAGTTCGACCTCAAGCCGCTGCCCGCCCACGGCGAGGCCACCCTGGGCATGAGCTTCTACGTCGGGCCGAAGGAGTACCGCCGCCTCTCGAACTCCAACATCTTCAAGGCGGACCAGGACAAGGTCATGCAGTTCGGGTTCTTCAAGTATTTCAGCCAGATCCTGCTCACGCTCATGACCTGGGTGCACAGCTGGGTGCCGAGCTGGGGCCTCGCGATCGTCCTCACCACGCTGATCCTCAAGATCGTCTTCGTGCCTTTCACCATCGCCGCCTCGCGCTCGGCGCGGCGCATGCAGAAAATCCAGCCGGAGATGCAGGTCGTCCGGGAGAAGTACAAGGACAACCCGCAGAAGATGCAGGCCGCGACGATGGAGCTCTTCAAGAAGCACAAGGTGAACCCGCTCGGCGGCTGCATCCCGCTGCTGATCACCATGCCGTTCTTCTTCGGCTTCTACCAGATGCTGCCGAGCGCCGCGGAGCTGCGCTTCGTGCCGTTCCTCTGGGCGCCCGACCTCGCCGCCGCGGACACCATCGGCCACGTGTTCGTCTTCCCGATCAACATCATGCCGATCCTGATGGGCGCCACCATGATCATCCAGACGCGCCTCACGCCCCAACCCGCCGTGGACAACGCGCAGGCGAAGATGCTCAAGTTCATGCCGTGGCTCTTCACCCTGTTCTGCTACTCGTTCTCCTGCGCCCTGGCCCTCTACTCCACCATCAACGGCCTCTTCTCCATCGGCCAGCAGATCATCATCAACCGCATGAAGGATGACGGCGACCCCGCCACCGCGGCCGCCGGCGCCGACGGGATGAAGAACGTGACGCCCCGCAAGAAGAAGTGAGCGGAGGCGGGCCCCCGCCTCACCCTTAGCCCTCACCCCCAACCCACCCCAAAACATGGCCGGCCATAACAAGTGGTCCAAAGTCAAACGCGCGAAGGCGATCACCGACCTCCGCAAGGGCAAGGTGTTCTCGCGGCTCTCGCGCGACATCACGCTCGCCGCCAAGTCCGGCGGCGGCGACGCGGGCGCCAACGCCCGCCTCCGCACGCTGCTGCTCAAGGCCCGCGACGCCAACATGCCCGTCGAGAACATCGAGCGCGCGATCAAGAAGGGCACCGGCGAGCTCCCCGGCGTCGTGTTCGAGGAGATCACCTACGAGGGCTACGGCCCCGGTGGCGTCGCCTTCGTCGTCAAGGTCACCACCGACAACAAGGCCCGCGCCGCCCAGGAGGTCCGCTCCACCTTCACCCACCACAACGGCAACCTCGCCAGCGCGGGGGCCGTCGCCTTCCAGTTTCTCCACGCCGGCCAGTTCCTCGTCACCCGTGACCAGATCACGGAGGACGCCCTCCTGGAGCTGGCCCTCGAGGCCGGCGCCGACGACGTCATCCCGAGCGAGCAGGGCTTCGAGGTCCGCTGCTCGATCCACGCCTTCGACAAGGTCTCGCACGCCCTCGAGCAGAAGGGCCTCAAGCCCGACAGCGCCGAGATCGCCTACATCCCGACCAACTTCGTGCCCGTCGCCGACGTCGCCCTCGCCCGCACGCTGCTCAAGCTGCACGACGCGCTCGAGGAGATGGACGACGTCCAGGCCGTCTACTCCAACGAGGAAATGGACGACGCCGTCAGCACCGCCGCCCTGTCCTAGCCCGCGCCGGCCCGTTGTCATAATGACAGCCGCCATGCTTGTCTCGGCCCGTCCGGGCCCAATCGTGATCCCTCGCGCATGACCGACCCCGAGGAAAACGCGCCCGCCTCCAGTCCCCTCGCCCCCGGCGAGATCGGGCTGGTCACCGCGCGGGACTTCACCTGTCCCCATCCGTTCACCTTCAAGAGCGGCCAGGTGCTCCCCGCCTTCACGCTGCGCTACGAGACCTACGGCGAGCTCAGCGCCACGCGCGACAACTGCGTCCTGATCTGCCACGCCCTCAGCGGCGACCACCACTGCGCCGGCGTCCACGCCCTCGAGGACCGCAAGCCCGGCTGGTGGAACAACCTCATCGGCCCGGGCAAGGCGGTCGACACCACCCGCTTCTTCGTCGTCTGCGCCAACGTCCTCGGCGGCTGCGTCGGCTCCAGCGGGCCGTCGTCCCTCGACCCCGCAACCGGGCGCCCCTTCGGCATCGGCTTCCCGTTCGTCACCATCCTCGACATGGTCCGCGCGCAGAAGCTGCTGCTCGACCACCTCGGCGTCGCGACCGTGCACGCCGTCATCGGCGGCTCGATGGGCGGCATGCAGGCGCTGCAGTTCGCGATCGAGTTTCCCCACTTCACCCGCCGCGTGCTCGCCATGGCCACCACCGCCCGCGAGAGCGCCCAGGCCATCGCGTTCAACGAGGTCGGCCGCCAGGCGATCATGCAGGATCCCGACTGGAACCGCGGCGACTACGCCAAGGGCGGCGGCCCCCGCGTCGGCCTCGCCATCGCGCGCATGATGGCCCACATCACCTACGTCTCCGACGCGTCCATGGACCGCAAGTTCGGCCGGCGGAAGACGAACCCGGGCAACGGCGAGGCGTACACCTTCGACGTCCAGTTCGAGGTGGAGAGCTACCTCCGCCACCAGGGCCAGTCGTTCATCAACCGCTTCGACGCGAACTCGTACCTCTACATCACCCGCGCCCTCGACCAGTTCGACCTCGCGTCGGCCTACGGCTCGCTCGAGGCCGCGTTCGCGCCCGTCCAGGCCGAGACGCTGGTGGTCGGGTTCACCAGCGACTGGCTGTTCCCGCCCGAGCAGAACCGCCAGATCGCCCTCGCCCTCCTCCGCGCCGGCAAGCGCGCGAGCTACGCCGAGCTCACCACCGACCTCGGCCACGACTCGTTCCTGCTCGAGTCCGAGGAACTCTACACGCTCGTCCGCGCCTTCCTCGAGCGCACCGCGGCGCCCATCGCCGACTTCTCGATCTGATCCCATGGCCAAGCTCGTCGAAAAACGCACGGTGGACATGCAGATCATCGGGGAATGGGTCACCCCGGGCTCGCGCGTGCTCGACCTCGGCTGCGGCCGCGGCGCGCTGCTCGACTACCTGGTGCAGACCAAGGAGGTCGCGGCCCTCGGCGTGGACCTCGACTTCGCCCGCGTCACCGCCGGCGTCGCCCGCGGCCTGTCCGTCTACCAGGGGGACATGACGGCGTTCATGCGGCAGTTCCCGGACCGGCATTTCGACCGCATCATCTGCTCGCGCACCGTGCAGGAGCTCGACGACCCCACCGGCGTCATCCTCGAGGCCCTCCGCGCCGGCCGCGCCGTCACCGTCGGGTTCGTCAACCACGGCTTCTGGAAGAACCGCGTCGACGCCCTCCTGCGCGGCCGCAAGGTCCGCAACGAGGTCTACACCACCGAGTGGTTCGAGAGCCGTCCGGCGAATCCCGTCTCCATCGCCGACTTCGAGCACTTCTGCGCCGCCAAGGGCATCTCCATCACCCGCCGCGCCCACCTCGGCGGCGACTGGCGCACCCCCTGCCGCGTCCTCCCCAACTTCTTCGCCGGCTACGCGCTGTACGACCTGGCGCGCTGACGCCCCGCGGAATGGCCGGAGCTCAGCTGGGAGCGAGCTTGCTCGCGACCGTCCCGGCCCGTTCGTCGCGAGCAAGCTCGCTCCCACCTCATGCGCCGCACCGGTCATAATCTCCCATCGCCAGCCTCCATGCGGCTGGCGATTTAGTCCGCTCGGCCTATTGAACAATGGGGCGACTGGCCCCATGCTCCCGGTCGACCCACCATGAGTCTTGAGGCATACTTTGCGCCGTTTCGGGCCAACATCATCGGCATCGACCAGGAGTTCGAGACGCCTTACGGCCGTCAGCGCATCCTCTACGCCGACTGGACCGCGAGCGGGCGCATGTTCCGGCCGATCGAGCGGATGATGAGCGAGGAGATCGCCCCGTTCGTTGGCAACACGCACACCGAGACCTCCGTCACCGGCACCACGATGACCCGCGCCTACCACGAGGCGCTCCGGCGCATCAAGGAGCACGTCCACGCGTCCGCCGGCGACGCCGTGATCTGCTACGGCTCGGGCATGACGAGCGTGGTGAACAAGTTTCAGCGCATCCTCGGCCTGCGCGTGCACGAGAAATACCACGGCCAGGTCAAGCTGCCGGCCGCCGCGCGCCCCATCGTGTTCGTCACGCACATGGAGCACCACTCCAACCAGACCACCTGGATCGAGAGCCTGGCCGAGGTGCGCGTGATCAACGCCACGCCCGACGGGCTCGTCGACCTCCGCCACCTCGCGACGCTGCTCGACGAGTACCGCGACCGGGAGGTGAAGATCGCCGCCGTCACCAGCTGCTCCAACGTCACCGGCCTCATCACGCCCTACCACGCCATCGCCGGCCTGATGCACCGCGCGGGCGGCCGGTGCTTCGTGGATTTCGCCGCCAGCGCCCCGTACATCGCGATCGACATGCACCCGGCGGGCCGGCCGGACGAGTCCCTCGACGCGATCTATTTCTCGCCGCACAAGTTTCTCGGCGGTCCCGGCACCAGCGGCGTGCTGGTGTTCAACAAGCAGCTCTACTCCAACCGCGTGCCGGACAACCCCGGCGGCGGCACGGTGGACTGGACCAACCCGTGGGGCGGGCACAAGTATTTCGACGACATCGAGGCCCGCGAGGACGGCGGCACGCCCGGCTTCACCCAGGCCATCCGCACCGCGCTCTGCCTCCAGCTGAAGGAGTCCATGGGCGTCGCGCAGATCCATCAGCGCGAGACGGAGCTCCTTGCGCTGATCTGGGACCGACTCAAGGCCGTGCCCGGGCTGCACATCCTGGCCGACCAGCACCGCGACCGGCTCGGGATCGTCTCGTTCTACCTCGACGACCTGCACTACAACCTCGCCGTCCGCCTGCTCAACGACCGCTACGGCATCCAGACCCGCGGCGGCTGCTCCTGCGCCGGCACCTACGGGCACTACCTCCTCAACGTCACGCCCGAGCATTCAAAGTCCATCACCGACCAGATCAGCCGCGGCGACAAGACGGAGAAACCCGGCTGGGTGCGCTTCTCGCTGCACCCCACCACCACCGACGCCGAGGCCGAGCGGCTGGTCGCCGCCATCACGGATCTCGCCCGGAACCACCGCGAGTGGGCGCGCGACTACACCTACAGCGCCGCCACCAACGAGTTCACCCACCGCATCGAGACCGGGGCCATCGGCCGCCGCGTGACGCACTGGTTCGAGGCCTTCGGCCGGTCCGCCGTCACCGCGCCGGACTACGAGCCGCTGGGGCTCGGGTACGAGATCTGACCCACGCCGCGCCTAGCGGGAGAACGCGCCGGCCTGCCGGCTCAGCTGCTGCTCCATGCTGCCGCACACCTGCGCGCACAGCTGGAAGATCGACGGGTCCGCAATGGCGTAGAACACCTGCTGGCCCTCCTTGCGCCGCGCCACCAGGTGCGCCTGCGCCAGGGTCTGCAGGTGCCGCGACACGTTCGCCTGCGTGCCGCCGGTGAGCTTCACCAGCTCGTTCACGCTCTGCTCCCCCGCGAACAGCGCGTGGAGCAGCCGCAGCCGCATCGGCTCGGCCAGGACGGCAAAGCGCCGCGCGATCAGCTCGAGCGCGGCGTCGGACAGGGGGCGGGGGGACTTCGTCTTGGGGGCCATTCGTGACTTGACGTTGTGATAATGTATGCGCATATACTCATATAGTACAAGCCCAAACCCTCACCCCATGAAGATCGACAATCTCATCCGCGTCCTGGCCGGCAGCATGGTCCTGCTCAGCGTGGCCCTGGTCTACTTCGTCAGCCCGTGGTGGCTGCTGCTGACGTGCTTCGTCGGCCTCAACCTGATCCAGTCCGCCTTCACCGGCTTCTGCCCGCCCTCGATCGTCCTGCGCAAGCTGGGCTGGCTCGGCGACGACGGCATCGTGCACTTCGGCGGCCCCAAGGCCCCGTGACCCGGCCCGACCCCCGCATGAAGTTCCTTCGCTCGCTCCTGCTGCCGGCCGCCCTCCTGGCCGGCGGCTGCCACCGCTCCGCCGAGTCCGCCGCCGCGGACGCCGGTCCCGTCCTCCGCGTCCGGGTCGCCGCCGCGGTCCTGGCGCGCAGCGCGCAGACCCAGGCGGTCCCCGGCACCATCCGACCCTTCGCCCGCGCCCTCGTCGCCGCCAAGGTCACCGGCACGGTGGCCACCACCCGGCTGGTGGTCGGCCGGGCCGTCGCCGCCGGCGAGGAACTGGTGACCCTTCAGGCCGGCGAGCTCGCCGCCCGCCTCGAGCAGGCCCGCGCCGCCCTGGCCCAGGCCGACCGTGAATTCGAGCGCGAGCGGTCGCTTGAGTCCCAGGGTGTCTCGACCACCGACGCCCTCCGCGCCGCGGACGACCGCCGCCGGCAGGCCCGCGCCGCCGCCGAGGAGGCGGAGGCCATGCTCGCCTACACCCGCGTCACCGCGCCGTTCGCCGGCGTCGTGACCGGTGAATTCGTCAAGCCCGGCGACCTTGCCACACCGGGCCGCGCGCTGTTTTCCCTCGAGGGCGCCGACCATCTCCGCGCCGAGGTCGCAGTGCCCGAGTCGCTCGGCCCCCTGGCCATCGGCGCCCCGGTGGCGATCGAACTGGATGACGCCGTCGTCACCGGCACGCTGGCGGAGCTCTCCCCCGCCGCCGACTCGGCCACGCGCACGCGCCTCGCCGAGGTCGACCTGCCGAACCAGGCCCCCGCCCGCTCGGGCCAGTTTGTCCGCGTCCGCTGGCCCGCGGCGGACGACACCACCCTGACCGTGCCCGCCACGGCCCTTTCCCAACTCGGCCAGATGGAACGCGTCTTTGTCGTCGCCGGTGGCCACGCCCAGCTGCGGCTCGTCAAGACCGGGGCCCGCGTCGCCGACCGCATCCAGGTGGTCTCCGGCCTCGACGCCGGCGAGCCGGTCATCCTCGCCCCGCCCGCCACGCTGCGGGACGGGCAGGCCGTGGAGTCCGCGCCGTGAACCCGCCTGTTCCCGACCCGGCCGGTCGCCTCGGGCTGGCCGGACGCCTCACGGCGTTCTTCATCAACTCGAAGCTCACGCCGATCGCCGTCATCGCGTCGATCCTGCTCGGCCTCTTCGCCGTGCTCCTGCTGCCGCGCGAGGAGGAGCCCCAGATCAAGGTGCCGATGATCGACGTGCTCGTCTCCATGCCGGGCGGCTCCGCCGCCGAGGTGGAGAACCGCGTCACGCGCCCGATGGAGAAGCTGCTCTGGGAGATCCCTGGCGTCGAATACCTCTACTCCACCTCCAGCCCGGGCAGCTCGCTCGTCATCGTCCGCTTTCTGGTCGGCACCGACATCGAGGGCGCCCTCGTCCGGCTGAACCAGAAGCTGCAGGGCAACTTCGACCGGATCCCGCAGGGCGTCAGCCCGCCGCTGGTCAAGCCGCGCACGATCGACGACGTGCCGATCCTCGCGCTCACGCTGCACAGCGCCACGCGCGACCACCTCACGCTCCGCCGGCTCGCCGCGCAGCTGGACGACGCCGTGAAAGCGATCCCGCAGGTGGCCGAGACCACCCTGATCGGCGGCGTGCGCCGCGCGGTGCGGGTCCGCCTCGACCCCGCCGCGCTCGCCGCCCGCGGCCTCACCGCCGCGCAGCTCGTGCCCATGCTCCAGCAGGCCAACCGCCAGCTGCACGCCGGGTCCCGGCCCTTTGCCAACACCGAGGTGGTGCTCGAGACCGGCGCCTTCCTGCGCGACGCCGCCGAGGTCGGCGCCGTCGTCGTGGGCGTCGCGGGCGACCGCCCCGTCTACCTGCGCGACGTCGCCACCATCACCGACGACGCCGAGGAGCCCGCCAACTACGTGCTGCACGGCTCCGCCACCGGCGACCTCGAGCCCGCCGTCACGCTCAGCGTCGCCAAGCGCCCCGGCGCCAACGCGATCGATGTCGTCAATGCCGTGCTCGCCAAGGTCGACACCGTGCGCGGCTCCCTCCTGCCGGCCGACGTGGCCGTCACCGTCACCCGCGACTACGGCCACACTGCCGCGGAGAAGAGCAACGAGCTGCTCTGGCACATGGGCATCGCCGTCTTCGGCGTGGCCCTGCTGATCCTGTTCTTCCTCGGCTGGCGCGAGTCCCTGATCGTCCTGCTCGCCATCCCCTCGACCCTCGCGCTCACGCTGCTGGTCTTCTACCTCTACGGCTACACCCTCAACCGCATCACGCTCTTCGCGCTGATCTTCTCCATCGGCATCCTGGTGGACGACGCGATCGTGGTGGTGGAGAACATCGTGCGCCACGTGCGCCTGCCCGACGCGCGCGGCAAGCCCCTGACACAGGTCGCGCTCGAGGCCGTGGACGAGGTGGGCAATCCCACGATCCTGGCCACCTGGGCCGTGATCGCGGCCATCCTGCCCATGGCGTTCGTCGGCGGGCTGATGGGCCCGTACATGCGGCCCATCCCCATCGGCTCGACGGCCGCCATGCTGTTCTCGCTCGCGATCGCCTTCACCATCACGCCCTGGGCCGCGCTGCGCGTGCTGCGCCGGCGGTTCGCGCGGATCGCGGCGAGTCCCGCCGCCGCCGCCGAGCCGGACGCCGACCATGCGCCGAACGACTGGTCCACGCGCCTCTACCACCGCGTGATGGGCCCGCTGCTCGACCGCCCGCGCTGGCGCTGGGCGTTCCTTGGCGGCATCGTCGGGCTGCTCCTGCTCTCCGCCGGCTTCGTGCTCACCGGCGCCGTCACGATCAAGATGCTGCCCTTCGACAACAAGTCGGAGTTCCAGATCGTGCTCAACCCGCCCGAGGGCACGACGCTCGAGCAGACCGCGCGCATCGCGCAGGAGATGGCCCGCGCCATCCGCGGCCAGCCCGAGATCCGCGACTACCAGCTCTACGTCGGCACCGCTTCCCCGTTCAATTTCAACGGCCTGGTGCGGCACTACTTCACCCGTCGCGGCCCGAACGTCGCGGACATCCAGGTGAACCTGGTCGAGAAGGGCCAGCGCTCCGACCAGAGCCACGCCATCGCCAAGCGCATCCGCCGCCTGGTCGCCCCGATCGCCGCGCGCTACGGCTCCGCCGTCGCCGTCGCCGAGGTGCCGCCCGGCCCGCCGGTGCTCCAGTCGCTGGTCGCCGAGGTCTATGGTCCCAATGAAACCCAGCGGCTCGCCCTCGCCCGCGAGGTGCGCGGGATCTTCGAGCGCACCAAGGGCGTGGTCGACGTGGACTGGTACGTCGAGGACCTGCAGCCGCAGGTCCGCTATGTCATCGACCGCGAGAAGGCCGCCTTCCACGGCGTCAGCGCCGGCGCCATCACGGAGACGCTCGCCCTCGCCGCGCAGGGCCGCGCCGTTGACCTGCTCCACTTCCCCGCCGAGCGCGAGGATGTGCCCATCACCGTCGAGCTGCCCGCCGCCCAGCGCGCGCGGCCGGAGGCCCTGCTCGCCCTCCAGGTGCGCGCCGACCTGGATCCCGCCGCGCCGCTGGTGCCCCTCTCCGAGCTCGTCCACCTCGAGCGCGGGCGCAGCGAGCGCAACCTCTACCGGAAGAACCTCAAGCCGGTGACCTACGTCACGGGCGACGTCGCCGGCGAGGTCGAGAGCCCCGCCTACGCCCTGTTCGCCATCAACCGCGAGATCGGCCGGCTCGACGCGCGCCGCTTCGGCGGCGCCCGGGCCGAGCTGCCCATCTTCCACCTCAACCTCCCGGCCGACGACACCCAGCCGGGGCTGAAGTGGGACGGCGAGTGGCACATCACGCTGGAGGTGTTCCGCGACCTCGGCCTGGCCTTCGCCACCGTCCTCGTGCTGATCGCCATGCTGATGGTCGGCTGGTTCCGCAGCTACGTGACCCCGCTGGTGGTGATGGCCGCGATTCCGTTCTCCCTCATCGGCATCCTGCCGGCGCACTGGGCGCTCGGGGCCTTCTTCACCGCCACCTCCATGATCGGGTTCATGGCCGGCGCCGGCATCGTCGTCCGCAACTCGATCATCCTGGTAGACTTCATCGAGCTGCGCCGCGCCCACGGGCTGCCGCTGCGCGACGCGGTCGTCGAGGCCGGCGCCGTGCGCTTCCGGCCCATGCTGCTCACCGCCCTCGCGGTCGTGGTCGGCGCCAGCGTCATCCTCGCCGACCCGATCTTCCAGGGCCTCGCAATCAGCCTCATGTTCGGCGAGATCGCCTCGCTGTTCATCAGCCGCCTCGCCGTGCCCGTGCTCTATTACATGGCCAACCAACGCTCCGCCGCCGCATGAGCTTTTTCCGGACGCTCAAGTCGCTCTTCACCCCCGCCGCGCGCATCACCCCGCGCAGCTGCGCCCCGCGCGTCCGCGCCGGCGCCGCGCTGCTCGTGGACGTGCGGGAGGCCCGCGAATGGCCGGGCGGGGTCGCGCAGGACGCCGTCCTGCTCCCGCTCAGCGACCTCACCGGCCCGCGCACGCGCTGGGCGCCCTTCCTCGCCGGCGCCGCCCGCCGTGAGATCCTGCTCTACTGCGCCTCGGGCGGCCGCTCCGGCCTTGCGGCCCGCGTCCTGGCGGGTGAAGGCTTCCGCGTCGCCAACACCGGCGGCCTCAACGACTGGGCCGACGCCGGCTGGCCCATCGTCAAGCCCGGCCGCCGCTGACTTTGTCCGCACTGCAACCCCAGATCCCCCCAAAAATCCCATGAAAGCTAACGTCGGCGGCATTGACCGCATCCTCCGTCTCATCGTCGGCCTCGCCATCCTCGGCGCGGGCTATTACTTCAAGTCCTGGTGGGGCCTCATCGGCATCGTGCCGGTGCTGACCGCCGTCTTCCGGTTCTGCCCGGCCTACCTGCCGATCGGGATGAGCACCTGCGCGACCAAGCCCGAGGACAAGCAGTCCTGAATGCATCACGCGCCGGCCTTGCTGGCCGGCGCTACTTGTATCCGGTGCCGGCGGGCGTTTGCCCCGGCACTGGGACCGAACAGGCGCCGTAATTTTCGCCCGCGCCGGCCGCGGCGATGGCGACAAACGGCCGGTGATGGTTAAGCTGGCCGCAACCAAAGTACCCCATGACCAAACTGACCGACTCCGAGGCCGCCCGCCTGCATCCCGAGACCCTGGCCCTGAGCCACGGCTTCGACCCGTGGCTGAGCGAGGGCGCGGTGAAGCCGCCCGTCTTCCTCACCTCCACGTTCGCCTTCAAGTGCGCCGAGGACGGCAAGCGCTTCTTCGCCTGGGCCCACGGCGAGGGCACGCCGCCCCCGCGCCGCGAGATGGGGCTCATCTACTCGCGGATCAACAATCCCAACCTCGAGATCTTCGAGGACCGCGTCGCGGTGTGGGAGGGCATGAAGGACGCCTACAGCTTCTCCAGCGGCATGGCCGCCATCGCCACCACGCTGCTGGCCACGCACGGGCCCGGCGACGAGATGATCGTCTGCGCCCCGGTCTACGGCGGCACCGACTCGCTGATCCACCATTTCCTGAAGCGCCTCGGGATCACGGCACAGTTCGTGCCCGCGGGCCCCGACGCCCCCGCGCTGGCCGAGCCGCTGATCACGCCGCGCACCCGCTCCATCTTCATCGAGAGCCCGGCCAACCCCAACAACCGGCTGACCGACATCGGCCGCATGAAGGAGCTCGCGCAGCGCCACGCACCGCCGGCCGCCGGCCAGGCCACCGGCCGCATCCTCGTGATCGTGGACAACACCATGGCCGGCCCGGTCTTCGCCCAGCCCGCCAAGGTCGGCGCCGACATCGTCCTCTACTCCGCCACCAAGTTCATCGGCGGCCACTCCGACGTGGTCGGCGGCGTCGCGCTCGCCAATGACGACGTGCTCCTGACCGCCATCGCCCAGCACCGCGCCATGCTCGGCGGCATGCCCAACCCGTACACCGCATGGCTGCTCACCCGCTCGCTCGAGACGCTCAAGATCCGCGCCGAGCAGCAGCAGCGCAACGCCCAGCAGGTCGCCGCCTTCCTCGTCGGCCACCCCAAGGTCCGCGAGGTGCTGTATCTCGGCCTGCTCCAGCCCGGCCACCCCGAGCATGCCATCTACCAGAAGCAGCACACCGGCCCCGGCTCGCTGATCTCCCTGCACCTCCGCGGCGGCGAGAAGGAGGC
The DNA here is from genome assembly GCA_903825285.1 of uncultured Opitutia bacterium. Lineage (GTDB taxonomy): Bacteria > Verrucomicrobiota > Verrucomicrobiia > Opitutales > Opitutaceae > Opi-474. The sequence goes on from CAIJZY010000041.1 coordinate 62,951, forward strand.
CTTCGCCTTCCTCGACCACCTCAAGGTGTTCCACCTCGCCGTCTCGCTCGGCTCGACCGAGTCCCTCGCCCAGCATCCCGCCACCATGACCCACTCGGGGCTGACCCCGGAGGACAAGCGCTTCGGGGGCGTCACCGACGACCTCGTGCGGCTCTCCATCGGCATCGAGAATGCCGAGGACCTGATCTGGGACCTGAAGCAGGCCCTCGAGCACGCGTGAGCTTCGACTTCCGCGCTCTCTGCGGCACCCAGCCGGAGCGGCCCGCGCACCGCGCGGCCGCGGTCCTGCTGCCCCTCGGCGCGGCCGCCTCGCTGCTGCCGTGGACCCCGCCCTGGGCCGCGCTGCTCGGCGGCACGCTGCTCGCCCTCACGCTGGGCAATCCCTGCGCGGGCCGCGCCAGCCACGTCGCCCGCTGGCTGCTGCAGCTCGCCGTCGCCGGCCTCGGCGCCGGCGTGAACCTGGCGGTCGTCGCCCGCGTCGGCGCCCAGGGCCTCGGCTACACGCTGACCGGACTGCTCGCGACCTTCGCGCTGGGCGCGCTGCTGGCCCGCGCCCTCGGGGTTGGCCCCAAGGTCGCCGCGCTGGTCTGCGCCGGCACCGGCATCTGCGGCGGCAGCGCCATCGCCGCCGCCGCGCCCGCGATCGACGCCCCGCCCGCGGAGACCTCCGTCGCCCTTGCCGTCGTGTTCCTGCTCAACGGCGTCGCCCTGCTGGTGTTCCCGCCGCTCGGCGCGTGGGCCGGGCTCGACGCCCACCAGTTCGGCCTCTGGTGCGCGCTCGCGATCCACGACACCAGCTCGGTCACCGGCGCGGCCCTCACGCGGGGCCACGAGGCGCTCGCCATCGCGACCACGGTGAAGCTGGCCCGCGCGCTGTGGATCGTGCCTGTCGCCCTCGCCCTCGGGGCGTGGTTCCGCCGCGGCAACCGCACCGCCTCCGCGCTGGGCCGACCGCGCGTGCCGTGGTTCATCGTCGGCTTCGTCGCCATGTCCGCCCTGTTCACCTTCGTGCCCGCGCTGCACCCGCTGGCCGGATGGATCGGCCACGGCGCCCGGGCGCTGCTCACCCTGACCCTTTTCCTCATCGGCAGCGGCCTCAGCCGCGCCGTGCTCCGCAACGTCGGCTTCCGCCCGCTGGTCCACGCCCTGCTCCTCTGGCTGGTGATCGGCGGCGGCACGCTCCTCGCGATCCACGCGGGCTGGGTGGGCTGACCGCCTTTTCCATCGCCTTCTCGCGGACGGGCGCCATGATTTTCCAGCGGAAAGCCGTCGCCCCACCCCCATGAAATCACGCCGTTTTCATCTCATCCCGCTCGTCCTCGCCGCCGCGCTGGCCACGCCGGCCCTGGCCGCGGACAGCCCGGCCGCCGTCAACGCCCGCTTCGTGGCCGACGACGCGCCGGAGGCCGCCGACATCCGCGCCCAAGGGGAGAATGCCATCAACCGCCTCGCCATCACCCTCGTCCGCGAGGTCACCAACGCCGTCGCCAAGGACGGGGCCGAGGCCGCCGTGGATGTCTGCCATCTGAAGAACCTGACGACCACCAAGGGCGTGATCGACGGCCTGCCGCGCATCACCGCGGTCAAGAAGACCAGCCTGCGGCTGCGCAACCCGGCCAACGCCCCTGACGCCGCCGACCAGCTCGCCCTGGAGCAGTTCAAGCAGCAGATGGACAACGGCGACGCCCCCTCGCCCATCCTGATCCAGCGCGTCGAGCCCGCGGGCGGCGCCCCGGAGTGGCGCGTCTACAAGCCGCTCGGCGTCGCCCCGAAGTGCATGCTCTGCCACGGCGATTCCGCCGACCAGTCGCCCGGGCTGCGCGCCAAGCTCGCCAAGCTTTACCCCACCGACCTGGCCGCGGGCTACAGCACCGGCGAATGGCGCGGCGTGCTGCGCGTCACCGTGGCCGAGGCCCCCGCGAAGAAGCCGTAGGTTTTGGTTCGCCCGCGGGACGGACGCCCCAAGGCTGGCCGCCACCGCCATGAACCCTTCCTTCTGGGACCAGCGCTACGCCGGCGAGGACTTCGTCTTCGGCACGGCCCCCAATGAATTTCTCCGCGCCCACGCGGACCGGATCCCCGCCGGGCCCGTGCTCTGCCTCGGCGAGGGCGAGGGGCGCAACGCCGTCTTCCTCGCCAGCCGCGGCCACGCCGTCACCGCCGTGGACCAGTCCGCCGTCGGCCTGGACAAGGCCCGGCGCCTGGCCGCGCAGCACGGATTGCAGCTGACCACCGTCACGGCCGACCTTGCGCACTACGCCATCGCGCCCGGGGCCTGGTCCGCCATCGTCGTCATCTTCCTCCACCTGCTGCCGCCCCTCCGCCGGCAGGTGTACACGGCCGCCGCCGCCGGCCTCCGGCCCGGGGGCGTGTTCCTGCTCGAGGCCTACACGCCTGACCAGGTGCGGCACGGCACCGGCGGCCCGGTCAACAACCCGGAAATGCTCCTGACCCTGGCCGCCCTGCGTGGCGACCTTGCCGGGCTCGACTTCGAGGTGGCACAGGAGCTTGAGCGCGACGTGCTCGAGGGCGCCGCCCACACGGGACGCGCGGCTGTCGTGCAGGTGCTGGCCCGGCGCGAGCGCCGGCACGAGGCCCGATCCTAGCCGGCCCAGGCCCGCAGGCGGGGCGCCGCGATCACGCCGATGCAGTCGGCGCCGTCCTCCGTCCGCAGCCAGTGCGGCGCCAGCGCGGCGAACTCGCGGTCCATCGCGCGCGGCAGCCCACCCACCTCGAGCAGCACCACGCCGTCCGGCGCGAGCCGGGTCCGCGCCTGGCGGAGCAGCTGGCGGATGATGACCAGGCCGTCGCGGCCGCCGTCATGCGCCAGCCGCGGCTCGGCCTGGAATTCCGGGGCCTGGGCGTCCACGTGCGCGCTCGGCTCGTAGGGCGGGTTGCTGAGGATCACGTCGTAGGGCACGGGCGGCACCGCGGCGAAGACATCGCTGCGGTGCAGCGCGACGCGCCTCGTGAGCCGGTGCGCGCGGACGTTGATCGCCGCGACCTCCAGCGCCGCGGCGGACAGGTCGATGGCATCCACCTTCGCCCGCGGGAAATGGTGCGCCAGCAGGATCGCCAGGCAGCCCGAGCCCGTGCACACGTCCGCCACCCGGCGCACCTTGGCCGGGTCGGCCAGCCAGGCGTCGAGCTGGTGCGGGATCACCTCGAGAAAGTAGCTGCGCGGGATGATGACCCGCTCGTCGACGTAGAACCGGTGCTCGCCCAGCCACGCCTCGCGCGTGAGGTAGGCGGCCGGCACGCGGTCCACGGCGCGGCGGCGGAGCATCGCGGTCACCGCCGTGCGCTGCGGGGCCGTCAGCGGCCGCGCCAGCACGCGCGCGTCGCTGTCCAGCGGCAGGCCGAGCGTGTGCAGGAGCAGGTAGAGCGCCTCGTCGTGCGCGCTGGCCGCGACCTGCCCGAGGGCGAGGCGCTGCCGGGCGTAGAGCCGCTCCGCGAAGCGCAGCCACTCGCCCAGCGTGCGGCAGGCGTCGGCGCCGGCGAGGGGGTTATTTTTTGGCCGGGTCACCGGGGGCGGCCACGTGCTCGTGCGCGAAGATGTGCTCGGGACAGTAGCACTCGTCGCCGGCGCACTTGGAGCAGTAGCGGAAATCGAGCTCGGGGTTCGTGAGGTCGGTCTTGCCGCAGACGCGGCAGCGGTGCCGCGCCTCGGGCTCGGCGCTGGCCGCGGCGAAGCGCCGGGCCGACGTGGCCATCGCGCGCCGGCGGTACCGCGCCGTCTGCACGATGTCCGCGCCGAAGAAGAGGAGGAAGTTGCCCACCGAGGCGAGGATCTGCAGGCGCAGGGACCAGCTGCCGACCGCGAAGTAGTAGGCGTTCGCGAGCCAGGTGAGCAGCGCGAGCCACTTGATCTTCACCGGCAGGATGAGGAAGAGCGCGAGCTCGAAGTCCGGGTTGAGCCAGGCGAAGGCGAGGAAGACCGAGCCGGCGATGAAGAGGTTGGTGGTCGGCGCGTACGGGGTGAGGAACGCCACCGCGATCGTGAGCGCGTAGCCCGTGAAGAGGAAGAGGTTGAACCGGAACTCGCCCCAGAAGCCCTCGAGCGCGCTGCCCATCAGGTAGAACATGTACCAGGCGAAGGCGACGAAGACATAGCCGAACATCCCCGGGGACGGCGGCATGAAGATCATCGTGACCAGCCGCCACCACTCGCCCTGGCGGGCCAGCGCGGGCACCAGGATGAAGTAGCTCAGGTCGAGCAGCCCGAGCAGCGCCGAGAGCAGGACGAACACCTGGCCGATGACGATGAGCAGCGAGAGGTGCGGGATGGCGGCGCGGCCCAGCAGACGTTCGAGTTTGTCGAGGAGGGACATCGTGGCGGGAAACGGCCCGTCACTTCTCGGCGTTTGCCGGCAGCTGCGCAACGAGCTTTTGCTTCTGGGCCTGCAGCGACACCTCGGTGACCGTGTTCAGCAGCAGCCGCGCATGGTCGGGCTTGCCCTGCTTGAGCAGCACGTTCGCGGCCTGCAGCCGCATGGTCTGGCGCTCGACCTCCGACGGCGCCTTCTCCTCCAGCGCGCCCCAGGCCTTCAGCGCCCCGTCCCAGTCGGGCGTCGTGAGGTCGTAGAACGACTCGGCGTAGCGGTAGGTGAACTCGATGCGGTCCGGCGCCAGCTCCGCCGCCTGCCGGAAGGCCTCGTGCTCGGCGTGGGTCAGGCCGTCGGCCGTCCACTCGCCGGACTTGAGGAAGTCGTCGCGGGCCTCGTGCAGCAGCGTGCCGAGCTGGTAGTGGTAGAGCGGCTCCTTCGGCGCGAGGCGGATGGCCGCCATGAAGTACGGGATCGCCTCAAGGGGCCGGCCCTCCTCGGCGAGGAAGTTGCCGATCTGGTTCTTCACCAGCGGCACGTCGGGATCGAGCGTGTTGGCCTTGAGCAGGTGGGCGATCGACTCCTTGCGGAGGCCGATCTTGCCGAGCAGATAGCCGTACGCGGCGTAGCCCGGGGCGTAGTCGGGATTCTCGCGCAGCAGCGCCTCGTAGCCCTGGCTGACCTGCTGCATCTGCAGCTGGAGGTTGTCCTGGTCGAGGCGCTCGCCGCCCTTCGCCGCCTCGGCCAGCAGCTCCTTCTGGCGCTCGACCAGCTGGCGCAGCGTCCGGTCGGGCAGGGATTCACTCTCGCCGGCGCGCAGCGCGCCGGGGACCGCGAGGGCGAGGCAGAGCAAAAGAAGGAGTCGTTTCATGCGGGCCATTCCGACAGCCTCAGCCGGCCAAGGTGCCGGCGTAAACGTTCATCCGCTCGCCCCGCAGGAAGCCCACCAGCGCTTGGCCGCTGGCCCGCGCGAACTCCACCGCCGCGCTCGTCGGCGCCGAGATCGCCGCCACGGCCGGGATGCCCGCCGCCAGCGCCTTCTGCATGATCTCGAACGACACCCGCCCGCTCACCAGCAGGATCGTGTCCGCCAGGGGCAGCCGCTCGGCGAAAAACTCGTGACCCACGACCTTGTCGAGCGCGTTGTGCCGGCCCACGTCCTCGCGCACCACCCGCAGCCCGCCCTCCGTGTCGAACAGCGCGCTCGCGTGCAGCCCGCCGGTCACGGCAAACGCCGCCTGCGCCGCCCGGAGCTTCTCCGGCAGCGCCGCCAGCACCGTGCGCCGCGGCATCAGGGGCCGCGGGATCGCCGGGAACTGCGCCTGCACCGCCGCGATCGTGGCCTTGCTGCAGACGCCGCAGCTGGAGGACGTGAACACGTGCCGCGTCAGGCGCGCCAGGTCCACCGTCGCGCCGGGCGCCAGCACCACGTTCAGGATGTTCTCCTCCGGCTGGCCGCCGTCGCTCTTGCAGTAAATCAGGTCCAGCACCTCCTCGCGGCGCCGCACGATCCCCTCCGTCACGAGAAAGCCCGCCGCCAGCTCGCGGTCGTGCCCGGGCGTGCGCATCACCACCGCCACGCTGTGGCCGCCCACGCGGATCTCCAGCGGCTCCTCCGCCGCGATCGCGTCGTCGCGCACATCCGATGCCGCGCCCTCGTGGCGGGCGATCGAGACAGTCCGGGTGGCCTTGGACAGCGACATGCCCGCAGCGAAGCGCATCCCCGCGGCCGGAGCCATGCTTTTTAATCCGCCGAAACCTCCACTGTGATGCCTGGATCCCGGCCATGAGCGTGAATGAGCGAGGATTAGCGGTTTCCACCTCCACCGTCCGACCCTCGCGATCTTCATGGTGAAATTCTCCGGGAAATCTGCCTACCTCATCCCATGAAGTCCTACCGCGTCATCGGTTTCGACGCCGACGATACGCTCTGGCACAACGAGAACATCTTCGAGCACGTGCACGAGCGCTACCGGGAGCTGCTGGCGCAGTACCACGACGCGGCCACCGTGGACCGCACGCTGTTCGCGACGGAGATGCGGAACCTCGCGCTGTACGGCTACGGCGTGAAGGGCTTCATGCTCTCGGCGATCGAGACGGCGATCGAGCTGACCGACGGCCGCATCAGTGCCGAGGAGATCCGGACGCTGCTTGCGCTGGGCCGCGGCATGATCGAGCACCCGGTCGAGCTGCTCGACGGCGTGGCGGAGACGCTCGCCGCGCTCGCGGCGACCCACCGCCTGCTGATCATCACCAAGGGCGATCTCCGCGACCAGGAGCGGAAGCTGGCGAAGTCCGGGCTGCGCGAGTTTTTCCAGCACGTCGAGATCCTGTCGGAAAAGGACGAGGCCGCCTATGCCTCGGTCCTGCGCCGGCACGGGATCGCCGCGGAGGAGTTCCTGATGGTCGGCAACTCCCTCAAGTCCGACATCCTGCCCGTGCTCGCCCTCGGCGGCGCCGGCGCCCACGTGCCCTATCACCTCACCTGGGGCCATGAGCGCGTCGACCAGCCGCCCGTGGCGCCCGGCCGGTTCTTCCAGCTCGCGGGACTTCGCGAGCTTCCCGCGCTGCTGCGCGCCTGACCATGTGCACCCGCTTTGTCCTGCTTGAGCAGCACTACCGCGAGATCCTGCAGCGGCTCGGGATCGGCGCGGCCACGGAGTTCCTGTCGCGCTACAACCTCGCGCCGGGCGCGCTGATCCCGGCGGTGCGACTGGCCCCGTCCGCCGGCGCCCCCACCCGCGAGGCGGCGGCGCTGCGCTGGGGCTTCGTGCCGTCGTGGGCCCGGGATGATGAGGGACTGCGGCCGCCCAACGCCCGCGCCGAGACGATCGCCGCCAAGCCGGCGTTCCGTCAGGCCGTCCGCACCCGGCGCTGCGTCATCCCGGCCACTGGATTCTACGAGTGGGAGCACCGCGGCCGGCTCAAGCAGCCCTGGCTGATCCGGCGGCGCGACGAGCAGCCGTTCGGGATCGCGGGAATCTGGGAGCGCTGGCGCGCGCCGGACGGCACCGGCCTCGAGTCCTGCGCGCTGGTCACGACCCGGCCCAATGAGCTCATGCAGCGGATCCACGACCGCATGCCCGTGCTGCTCACGATTGAGCAGTGCGAGACCTGGCTCGACCCCAAGGTGACCGACCCGGCCGCGCTTGCCCCGCTGTTCGAGCCGGCCTCCGCCGCGGACCTGCAGGCGCTGGCGGTCAGCACCTACGTCAGCAACAGCCGCCACGAGGGTCCCGCCTGCCTGGAGCCCGCGCCGGCCGAACCTCCGCCCGAGGATCCGCCGCAGTTATCACTGGGGATTTGATTCCTAATCCGAACGCCGAACATCGGACGCCCGATGTTCGGCGTTCGGCTGGACCCCCTTCTGCTTGCCTTCGGGTCCTTCGCCGGCCCTCCGTAGTCTCGGCGAAGGAGGGTGCGCTTCGTGGTGATAATTTCGAACCGCGCGCGTTGCGGATTGTCAGCGTCGGTTCTGTCTGCGAAGAAGCCCGCGCCCCTTGAACCTCATTGACCGCTACATCTTCCGGAGCGTGCTGGCCACCTGCGCGGCGGCGGTGGGGGTGTTCACGTTCATCGTCCTCGTGCCGAACGTCATGCGGGACATGCTCGCCTACGTGCTGGCCGGGCAGCTCTCGCCGCTGATGTTCGGCCAGCTCGTGCTGACGCTGACGCCGTTCGCGATCTCGCTGGCGCTGCCCATGGGGCTGCTGACCGGCGTGCTGCTGACGCTCGGCCGGCTGTCCGCCGACAGCGAGGTCACCGCCATGCGCGCAGTCGGCCTGAGCCTGCCGCGGATCGCGCGGCCGATCCTGCTGCTCGCCTTCCTGGCCGGGCTGCTGGGGCTGTACTTCAACTTCGAGGCCATGCCGCAGGCCCGCGTGACCTACGAGCGCAACTTCGCCGCCGCCATCGCCGCCAACCCGCTCAAGCTGATCGTCCCGAAGACCTTCATCCGCAACTTCCCGAACTGCGTCATCTATGTGAACCAGAAGGAGGGCGCGCTGATGCGGGACGTCTGGCTGTGGAAGCTCGATGAGCAGAAGCGCGTGCGGACGCTGATCCACGCCGAGGCCGGGGCGATCGACTACGACGAGACGACGAACGAGCTGATCGTGACGCTGACGCAGGCGCGCGTGGAGAACCGCGACGAGAAGAATCCCGAGAGTTTCGTGGAGAGCCCGTACGTCGCCTCCTTCGGCAAGATCGAGGCCGCGCGGCTGCCGCTGGAGCGCTTCTTCGGCCACGGCGGCGTGCACATCAAGCCGGAGTGGCTCACGCTGGCCCCGTTGCAGGCCGAGCGGGCACGGCTGGCGGCGCTTACGGCACCGCCCGGCCAGGAGCGAACGCTGGACCGCGACCGGATGAAGCTGGAGCTGGTGTTTCACGACAAGATCAACACCGCGCTCGCCGTCTTCTCGCTCGCGCTGCTCGGCGTGCCGCTCGGCATCAAGGTGTCGCGGCGCGAGACCTCGGCCAACTTCGGCGTGGCCCTGCTGCTGACGCTCAGCTATTACCTGCTCACCGTCGCGGTGAAGGCCCTCGACCGCCATCCCGAGTACCGTCCCGACCTCCTGCTCTGGGTGCCCAACCTCCTGATCCTCGCCCTCGGCCTGTGGCTGTTTTCGCGGATCGACCGGAAATAGCCGCGCGGGGCGCGGCAATTCGGAGTTCGGAGTTCGGAGTTCGGAGATCGCACTTCGATCTTCGGCGATCACGCCTGATTCAATCGGGGTCTCGACCGAACACCGAGCTGCGATCTCCGGGGTTGCGCCTTCCGCCGCTCAGGCGGCGGAAGTGGCGACCAAGCCGGTGCGGCCGTCGATCTCGGCCATCACCTGGTCGCGGACGGGGATGGTGGCGCGGTTCGCGAGGAGCTCGTTCGCCAGATCGTCCATCCGGATGAACTCCACGCCGGCGGTCCGGCACGCGGCGAGCAGGTCCTGGTAGAGGTGCCGCCGGCCCATGCCCTCGATCTCGGCGTGGATCGTGAGCACGTTGGGCCGGTCCGCGCGGAGCAGCGACAGGAGGTGCGGCACGATCCGCGCGTCGGGATATTCCGGGCGGCCCATCAGCTCGTCGAAGGTCGGCAGCGTGCTCGGGATCTCCAGGGTCTGGAACACCTGGCCGTCCACGCGCGGGAAAAACGGGGCTCCGTTGCGCGTGTCGCTCGCGTAGAGCAGCCCGGCCTCGTCGTAGGCGGTCCGACTGCGGGCGTTGCTCTGCCAGCCGGCGGCGCCGGCGGTGCGCGCCTCGACGCCGAAGATGCGGAGGAACTCCGCCCGCGCGGCCACGAACTCCGCCCGCACCTCATCAAGCGTCATGCGCCCCAGGTGGTCCTGCCAGCGGTAGTGGCTGTAGCAGTGGATGCCAACCTCGAAGCCGTCGTCCCGGATGCGGCGCATCACCGCGGCGTTGCGCCGGCCGATGTGTGGCGCCGGCAGCAGCGTGCCGTTGAGCAGGGTGCGCACGCCGTAGATCGAGACCACGCTGGTGCGGCTGACCTTCTGGAAGAAGCCCGGCCGGAACACGCGGGTGATGGCGCGCCCCGTCTGATCCGGCCCGAGCGAGAACAGGAAGCACGCCGGGGCGTCGACCGCCTGCAGGTCTGCCGCGAGGTTCGGCACGCCGATCCGCGTCCCGCGGTCGGTGTCGACGTCAACCTTGAGGGCAAGCCGGGTGGGCATGACTAGGAAGGGACGTTGCCACGAGGGTCACGCGGGTCGGCCGGAGGAGCTTCACGACCTTCAGGCGCTTCGTGGCAATAGTCCTCACTCGAGCTGATAATCCTTGTGCGCGAGATGGTAGTCGAGGGTCAGCTTGATCGCCGTTTTCAGGTTCACCTTGGGCGACCAGCCGAGCTGCTTCTTCGCATGGGCGATCGAGGGCACGCGCTTCTGGATGTCCTGGTAGTATTTCCCGAAGTACTTGCCGGACGGGACGACCACGGTCTTCGCCTTCGCGACGTGCTCGCGGTACTCGGGGTAGTCCTTGAACGCGGTGATGATCAGCTTGGCCAGCTCGGCGACGCTCACGTCGTTCCGGGGATTGCCGAGGTTGAAGATCTGGCGCGAGGCGCAGCCGTTCTTGTTTTCGATGATGCGCAGCAGCGCGTCCACGCCGTCGTCAATGAACGTGAACGACCGGCTCTGCCGGCCGCCGTCCACCAGCTGCAGCGGCTTCTTGAAGATCACGTTCGAGATGAACTGCGTGAACAGCCGCGAGCTGCCCTCCTTCGGCTCGAACACGTCGTCGAGCTTCGGCCCGATCCAGTTGAACGGCCGGAACAGGGTGTAGTCGACGTTGTCGCGCACGCCGTAGGCGTAGATCACGCGGTCGAGGAGCTGCTTCGAGCACGCGTAGATCCAGCGCTGGCGCTCGATCGGGCCGTAGACCAGCGCGCTGGTCGCCTCGTCGAGCTTTGCGTCGGGACACATGCCGTAGACCTCCGAGGTGGACGGGAAGATGATCCGCTTCTTGTACTTCGCGCACTGGCGGACGACGGCGAGGTTGGCCTCAAAATCGAGCTCGAACACGCGCAGGGGGTCCTTGACGTACTGGATCGGGTTCGCGATCGCGACGAGCGGGATGACCGCGTCGCACTTCTTCACGTGGTACTCGATGTACTCGCGGTTGATCGTGATGTCGCCCTCGACGAACTTGAAGCGCGGGTTCCCGAGGCTGTCCTCGAGCTTGTGGCTGCCGATGTCCAGGCCGTAGACCTCCCAGTCTTTCTGCTTGAGGATGGCCCGCGTGAGCGAGCTGCCGATGAAGCCGTTGGCGCCGAGGATGAGGACTTTGAGGGGCATGGTCGGAGCGAATCCTGAAAACGTGAAATTGGGAAATGCAAAAGTAACCCCGCCGGTCCCGTCCGCCGGGAATATTCCCGTGGCGTCGTGATAATGTTTGAACCTCGGCCGGGTCTGTCAGTCGTAAGGGAGACCCAACCCCACCCCATGAGTTCCCGCCTTCCCCTTCGTCTCGCGGCCGGCTGGCTGCTCGCCGCCCTGTTCGCCCGCGGGGCCGAGCCCGCCGCCAACGACGCCCGCGCCGTCGCCAACCTCACGGCCTTCACCCGCGTCTACGGGTATGTGCGCTTCTTTTCCCCCAGCGACGAGGCCGCCGCCGTGGACTGGGACAAGGTCGGCATCCTGGGCGCGGAGGCGACGCGGGATGCCGCCAACGACGCCGACCTGCGGACCGCGCTGCTCCAGTTCTTCCAGCCCCTCGCCCCGGGCCTGCGGCTGACCGACTCGATCGCCCCCGCCGCGACTCCGGCCGCGGCCACCGATGCGCGGTTGACCTTCTGGCAACACGCCGGGCTGAATCTCACGGGCAAGCCGAACATCTACACCCAACATCGGGTGATCGCCGACCGGGAGAAGGGCGAGCGGGCCCCGGTGTTCAAGCCCGCGACGCCGCCCGCCCCCATTCGGAAGATCATCGCCCCGGGCCTGGTCCTGGAGTTGCCGCTCGCGCTGCCGGTGGACGCCGAGGGCCTCACCTCTCGTTTGCCCTCCCCGGAATTCATCCAGTTGCTGGGCCGGCTCAATGCGCTCGACCTGACCAAGCTCACGTCCGCGGACTGGCGGCTGCGGGTTGCCGGCGTTGTGAGCGTCTGGAACATCTTCCAGCACTTTCATCCGTACCTCGACAACGCGGGCGTGAACTGGGACGAGGGCCTGGCGCCCGCGCTGGCCCAGGCCCTGCACGACCAAACGGCCAACGACTACTACGCCACGCTGTCGGAACTGGTGGCCCGCAGCCACGACGGCCATGGCTTTGTCTACGGGCGGCGTCACACCTTCGGCGGGGTCCCAATCCGGGTCGCGGTGGTCGAGGATGTCCTCGTGGTGACCGCCGTCGCCGATGGCGCGCCTTTTCAACGGGGCGACATCATCACGCGACTCGATGGAGTTCCCGCGCTGGATGGGCTCCGCGAGCGCGAACGCTTTACCTCGGGCTCGCCGCACCTGCGGCAGTTCCGCGCGCTAAACCAGTATGGCGAGGGTCCCCTCGGCAGCACCGCGCATTTCGAGGTCACGCGGGCGGGCCGCACGGAGAAGGTCGACTTCGTGCGCACGGAGGACCACCGCGGATATTTCTTCAACCGGTATAGCGAGTTCACGTTTCCCGCGTTTGCCGAGGTGCGGCCGGGCATCTTCTACATCAATCTCTACGAGCTCGATGCGCCCGGGCTGGAGGCGAAGCTGCCCCAGTTGGCCGGCGCCCGGGGCGTCATCTTCGACTGGCGCTGGGGCGGGCACATGGTGGCCGAGAACGCCAAGCAGATCCAGCCGCACGCCGACATCATTCCCCACCTGATCAGCCAGCCGATCCAGGCCTCGCCGATGATGATCCCGCTGATCACCGCGCCCGACCGCATCGGCTGGACCTACCGGACCAGCACGTGGCCGGTGAAGCCGAAGGCCCCGCGCCTGTCGGGCCGCGTCGCGTTCATCAACGAGCCCAGCGTCGTGAGCTACGGCGAGACCTGCATGGCGATGATCGCCGACTACCATCTCGCCACGCTCGTCGGCGCGCCCACGGCCGGCTGCAACGGCAACGTCAACTTCATCTCCCTGCCCGACAGCTTCCGGGTCATGTGGACCGGCATGGACGTGCGCAAGCACGACGGCTCCGCCTTCTTTGGCGTCGGCTTCGTGCCCGATTATCCCGTCACGCGCACGCTGCGCGCAGTGCAGGAGGGCCGCGACGAATACCTGGAGCGGGCCATCGCGGTCATCGAGCAGGCCGCCCCGGCGGCGCGCTAGAGCACGCGGCCCGGATGCAGGTCGGCCGGCGCGCCGCGCCACTCGGTCTTCGTCAGCTCGAGCGCCCCGTCGGCCGTGGCCACCACCAGCGGATTCACGGACAGGATCTCGCCCGGGCGGCCGCGCCGGCCCTGGGTGGCAGCCGAGTCGGGCTCGCCCCACCACACCATCAGGCGCGAGGCGCCAACGTCCGTGAACGCCCCGGGATACGGGTCGGTCACCGCGCGGATCAGGTTGAAGATCTGCCGCGACGTCTGCGTCCACGCGATGCGGCCGTCCTCGGGCTTCCGTCCGCCGAAATACTTCGCCTTCGCCTCGTCCTGCGGCGTCTCGCGCGCGGTGCCGGCCAGCAGCGCGTCGATCTGCCGGGCCAGCACGCGCCGCGCGCAGGGCAGGACCTGGCGGAAGGCCTGCTCCGCCGTGTCGCGCGGGCCAAGGTCCACGCCCTCCTGGTCCACGATCGCGCCGGCATCCGCGCTCTTGACCATGCGGTGGAGCGTCATGCCGATGCGCGGCTCGCCGTGCAGGACGGCCCAGTTGATCGGCGCGCGGCCGCGGTAGGCGGGCAGCAGCGAGCCGTGCAGGTTCCAGGCACCGAGCCGCGGCAGGCCGAGGATCTTGGTCCCGATCATGTTCCGGTAATAGACCGAGAGGATCAGGTCGGGCTGGAGCGCGGCGAGGCGCTCGCGCCACTCGGGCGTGTTGATGTTCTCCGGCGTGAGCACCGGCACGCCCTTTGCCCGCGCCGCGACGGCGGGCGTCTTGAACCAGATCTTCTCGTGCGGGTTGTCCTCGTGCGTGACCAGCGCGACCACATGGTCGCCGCGCTCAAGGAGCAGCGACAGGCACTCGTAGCCGACCTCGCTGTAGCCGAAGAATAGGATTCGAGGAGCAGGCATGAATAAAGAGTGGCTTAAATGAGTGCGTTCCTGACCGCGTCGATAAACGCGTGCACGATCGCCGGGACAAACAACATTCCGCTGCTGCGCCAATAAAGGGAAAAAGGCACCCCGATCAGCATGTGAACCATCACAAGGACCAGAGTGCCTAGAATCGAATGAGCTGGCACTATCGGCAAGTGCCACAAACCCCACAGCGCGGACAGGAAGCAAGCCGTCCACCATGGACCGCGATCTCCTGGGCGCTGCAGGTAGCTATCCAGGCCGCCCCGGAAAAAAACCTCCTCAACGATAAACCCGATGGGCAGGTACATCAGGAAGGACTGCACGCCAACCAGCAACCCCGAGCGAGCATGCACCACCGCAACTGCGGCCGACGGATGAAATTCCGAGTGGAGCCATTTCAGTAGTGCGATTCGTGCCGCGACCATCGTACCGAAGGCGCCCGCGGTGACGAAACAGAGCTGCAGCGGTCTGACCGTGGATCGAGAAAAGCGGGCGATTGAATAGGCCAGCGGCACGGCCCCAACCGCCGCGCAAAGAAGATAAATATAATAGATCCAGCCAAAGCGTCCCCATCCGTGGATCAGGAGAAAAAGTGACGGAAGCATGAACAATCCCGCCACGAGCCAGCCCCACCATGGAAGCGGCGCTCCACAGGGCTGCTTGAACCAGAGCTCCGCAATCGGTCGCCGCGCAATTCCCCATTGAAAGACGAGCAGCAGCGGCACGCCGAGCAGCAGGTAGGTATTGCCGCCCATATGGAACCAATACCCCGCTGCGGCCCAGGACGCGATGACCGCAAACACGATCAAGGCTCGTCGCGACTGGCTGCCGGCATCCGCCAGGGGGGTCGTGGAGCCGGAGCCCATTTCGGTCACTCCTTCGTCTCGAGGATTTCCTTCACGAAATACCGCTGGCGCGCGCGGACGACCTGGTAGGTGCGGCCGACGTATTCGCCGATCAGGCCGATGCCGACCATGGCGACGCTGAGCAGGAAGAACAGGATGCCGAAGAGCGTGAAGACGCCGTTCGTGTTGTCGTGCAGGAACAGGCGCATGTAGGCCAGCACCAGCACCAGCGCGAGGCTGCCCACCGCGCACAGCCCGGCGAACATCGTGAAGTACTGCAGCGGCGCGAGGGAGAAGCCGGTGATCAGGTCGAAGTTCAGCCGGATCAGCATGTAGAACGAGTAGTTCGAGACGCCGGCGTGGCGCTCCTCGTGCTTCACGCCCACCTCGGCGGGGTTGCTCGCGTAGCTGTAGGCGAGCGCGGGGATGAACGTGTTGATCGCGCCGCTGCGCACGATCGCGTCGATCACCTGCCGGGAATACGCCCGGAGCATGCAGCCCTGGTCGGTCATCTCGATGCTCGTCGTCTTCTCGCGGACGTAGTTGATGACCCGCGAAGCGTAGGTGCGGAAGAACGAGTCCTGGCGGTTCAGGCGGTAGCCGCCGACGTAGTCGTGGCCCTCGGCCATCTTCGCCAGCAGCTTCGGGATCTCCTCCGGCGGGTTCTGCAGGTCGGCGTCGAGCGTGAGGATCACGTCGCCGCGCACGCGCTCGAACGCCGCCATGATGGCCATGTGCTGGCCGTAGTTGGCGTTGAAGTCGATGACGCGCGTGACGTCGGGCCGCGCGGCGTGCTGCGCCTTCAGCAGCTCGATCGAGCGGTCGTGCGAGCCGTCGTTGGTGAAGATGACCTCGTAGCGGCGGCCCAGCGCGTCGAGCACGGGGTAGAGCCGCGCGAAGAGGGTCGGCAGGTTCAGCTCCTCGTTGTAGACGGGGATGACGACCGAGAGCGGGAGGATCGGCGTGGCGCTCATGATTTCTGGTGGGTCCGCAGGATCGTCGTCAGCACCTCGACCACGCGCACGACGTCGGCGCGGGTCATGGCCGGGAACAGCGGGATCGTGAGGATGTTGCGGCCGGCGTACTCGGCGTGCGGGAAGTCGCCGGGCTTCCAGCCCAGCCGCCGGTACAGCGCGAAGAGGTGGATCGCCGGGTAGTGCACCTGGCAGCCGATCCCGGCCGCCTGCAGCTGGGCCATCACCTCGGCCCGCTTGATCGTCAGGCGCTCCTCCGGGACCATCACCTGGAACATGTGCCAGTTGGTGTGCGCGAAGTCCGCCACCGGCAGGCCGAGCCCGAGCGCCGGCGTCCCCGCCTGCGCGAGGAGCTCGAAGTACATCCGGACCAGCTCATGCCGCCGGGCGTTGAAGGCCGCGAGGTGCGGCAGCTGGCCGAGCCCGACCCGCGCCGCGACATCCGTGAGGTTGAACTTCCCGCCCACGACCTCGACCTCCATGCCGTCGAAGCCCGTGCGCACCACGCCCTGCAGGCGGTACTGCTCCGCCAGCTTCGCCTCGCGCTCGTCGTTGAGCACCAGCGCGCCGCCCTCGATCGAGGTGACGTTCTTGTTGGGATGAAAGCTGAACGACACGAAGTCGCCGAACGCGCCGATGCGCCGGCCCTTCCAGGAGCTGCCGAAGGACTGCGCCGCGTCCTCGATCACGCGCAGTTGGTGCTTCCGGGCGATGGTGTGGAGCCGGTCGCGGTCCACGGGCAGACCGGCGAGGTCCACCGGGAGGATGGCGCGCGTCGCCGGCGTGATTGCCGCCTCGACCCGGTCGAGGTCAATGTTGCGCGTGACGGGATCGATGTCGACGAAGACGGGCTTGGCCCCGACCTCGAGGACGACGTTGCTGGTCGCGACCCAGGTGAGCGGCGTGGTGATGACCTCGTGGCCCGGCCCGATGCCGGCGACGCGCAGCGCGATCTCCATCGTGCAGGTGCCCGAGTTGAAGGCGCGCACCGGCCGGCCGCCGCAGTACTCGGACAGCTTGGCCTCGAACTCCTTCACCTTCGGCCCGGACGTGATCCAGCCGGAGCGCAGCACCTCGGCGACGCCGGCGATGGTCTCCTCGTCGATCGTGGGCCGGGTGAAGGGCAGAAACGGCACAGGCGGGGGGGCGGCCCGGTCGACAGGCTCAGGGCGGGGTGCGGACATGTCAGGGCTGGTTGCTGAAGAGATAATGGTCCTCGGTCTGGCCGAGCAAATGATAACGGAACGTGGGGTCGGCAAAAAGTTCCTTCACGTCGCGCCGGCGGGCCACGACCCAGAGCCGGACCGGGCCTGCCCAGCGATGACGGAATTCTGCCTCGTTGATGAAGCGGCCGCTGGCCCGCGCGGCGGCGTCCTCCTCGAGTTCAATCTCGTCCTTGTAGTCGACCAGGTCGACTACCCGCCCGGCATAGAACGTGAACTCGTGGAAGAATGCGTGATAGTGCACGACCCGGTCGCCCGGCTGCGCCTCCGCCTTTACCATCAGAGCCAGCGCCTTGGAGCTGGGCTTGTTGAGGACCGGCGCCGCAAACAGCAGGACTGCCTGGAACACCATCATCGCGACCACCATGGTGGTCAGCGCCACGCCCACGCCGCGAAGCCGGGCAAAGGCCGGGGCCAAGATCCCGCCGGCCACGAGCGCCCCCGCCATCAGGAATGCGATCGGCCGCAGCACAAGAGCCTGCGAGGGATCCAGGCCGCGCACGAGCGTCGGTCGCAGCACGACCATGCAAAGGGCTATGGCCAGCATCCCGCTGATAAACGAAAACACCCTGAGGCCCAGGCGGAGCTGGGCAGGATTGCCCGCCGCCCGCACCTGGGCGAGCCACGCGCCGATCAGCACCGCCAGCGCCGGAAACACCGGCAGGATGTAGGGCACGAGCTTGGAATGAGACTTGGAGAAAAACAGGAAGATGAACACCACCCAGGTCACGAGAAACCAGCGGTCGGCCTGCTTGTCCCGGGCGGCCCAGCCCCCCCGCAATCCCTCGCGCAAAGCCGGCCACAGGAATCCGACCCACGGGATGAGCCCGGCCAGTATCACGCCGATGTAGTAATACCACGGACCGGGCCGCGAGGCCGCCGGGGTCGTGAAGCGCAGCCAGTGCTCGAAGACAAAATAGCGGTAGGCCCACGTTTCGTTGTGCAGCGCCGCCAGCACATGCCAGGGTCCCGCCACCGCCAGGAACAGCAGCAGACCGGTCGGCAGGTACAGCGGCCGCAGTCGTTTCCACTGGTTAAAGACCAGGAGCCACAGGAACATCACGGCGCCCGTGACAAGGAACCCGATCAGGCCCTTCGTCAGGGTGGCCAGCGCGGCGCTGACATACAGCCCGTAAAAGAACCACCGCCGCCGCCAGCCCGGCGATTCCCGCACGCCCAGGATAAAGCAGAAGAGCGTCGCGCTCATCAGCACCGCCATCGCCATGTCGAGCAGGACAATATGGGCG
This sequence comes from uncultured Opitutia bacterium, assembly GCA_903825285.1. Classification (GTDB taxonomy): domain Bacteria; phylum Verrucomicrobiota; class Verrucomicrobiia; order Opitutales; family Opitutaceae; genus Opi-474. The sequence continues at coordinate 81,244 of CAIJZY010000041.1, forward strand.
AGGGCGAAGTAGAGCAGCGAAGTGCCCAGTACCACGGCCGAAATGACCCCTGCGTCCCGCCCGTGGAGCCGCCGGGCTGCCGCATAGGTCAGCAGCACCCCGCCGAGGGCAAAGAGCGCGGGCACCGCCCGCACCGCCCATTCGTTTTGCCCGAACAGCGACATGCTGCTCGCCACGACCCAGTAGACGAGCGGCGGTTTTTCAAAATACACCACCCCGTTCAGTCGCGGAGTCACCCAGTCGCCGCTCACGATCATCTCGCGCGGAATCTCGGCGTACCGGCCTTCGTCGCCCGCTCCCAGCGGGTAGCTGCCGAGCCGGAACGCGAACAGCAGGCCGAACAGCACGGCCAGCCACCACAGGTCGCGCCCCCAGGGGGCGGCGGCGGACGGCTCGGATGAGGCGGGGCTGGGCATGGGCTTGCGCCCGCATCCTGCCGGGCGGCGGGTCCGAGGCACGCAGAAAATCCAAATGCCGCCCAGCCCAACACCCAACGTCGAACACCGGAGCAACGCCGCGGACCGCTAATGGGATTTCACCAAAGGTGAAATCTGCCCACAGCTGCTTCGGCTCATCGCCTTCGCCGCCGGATGGGGTCTGCTGATCGCAGACTGGCCGCCTGCGATCAGCGGGCCCCAAACCGACCGTGGAGGCGATCAGCCGGAACTCATCCCAACGATTTCACCCTTGGTGAAATCCCATTAGCGGTCCTCCCTGTTCCCATCCCGCCATTTTTTTCGTGCGCCCGCGCCCCGTTCGCGGCCTTATCACCGCGCATGCCGGAGTCTCCCTTCACCTTCCTCTGCGGCGCCGACGACTTCCTCGTCGGCCGGCTCGCCCAGCAGCGCTTCGATGCGCTGGCGGCGGAGGTGACGGACGAGTTCGCGCGCGAGGTGCTCAGCGGCTTCGCCGCGAACGTCAGCGAGGTCGAGGCCACCGTGAACCGCTTCCGCGAGAGCGTGCAGACGATCTCGATGTTCGGCGGCCGCCGGGTGATCTGGCTGAAGGACGTCAACTTCCTCGCCGACTCCGTCACCGGCCGCGCCGAGGGCACGCTGAAGCTCGTGGAGGATCTCCAGCAGATCCTCACGCAGGTGAATCCCGCCGACACCGCGGTGCTGATCTCGGCCGCGCCGGTGGACCGCCGCCGGTCGTTCCCGAAGTGGTGCGAGAAGACGGCCGACTTCACCCTGGTCGGGGGCGATGACGGCGACAGCTCCGTCCTCGAGGGCGTCGTCCTGGCCGAGGCCAAGGCCGTCGGCGCCGCGCTGGCGCCGGACGCGCTGCGCCTGCTGCTCGCCAAGGTCGGCGCCAACACCCGCCTGCTGGTCGAGGAGGTCCGCAAGCTCGCCACCTACGTCGGCGAGGGCGAGACGATCACGGAGGCGCACGTGGCGGAGCTCACGCCCAACGTGGCCGAGGGCGACTTCTTCGAGGCGGCGGAGGCGTTCTTCAGCGGCGACCTGCCCTGGACGCTGGCCGCGCTGCAGCGGCACTTCTTCGCGGGCGGCGACGCGCGGCCGGTCATCGCCGCGCTCCAGAACCGCAACCGGATCCTGCTGCAGATCCGGGCGCTGGTGGACGCGGGCGAGGTGCGCCTCGGGCCGCGCGGGCTCGAGGGCTTCGCCCAGGCCCAGGCCACGCATGCCGCCCGGTTCGTGGGCGCCGGCGACAAGAGCTCGTACAACCTCTTCACCCAGAACCCATGGTACCTCGGCAAGCTCGCCGGCAACGCCAAGCTCCCGACACTGCGCCGCCTGATCGACAACCAGCAGGAGTTCATCGCCGCCTTCGCCGAGATCATCCGCCGCCCGCAGGAGCAGGAGGAAGTCCTCCGCGAGATGACCGTCCGCTGCCTGGCGGCCTGAGCGCGCCGCGCCCGGGGCGCGGCGCGCAGAGGTCAAAGGCTAGAGATCAGATGTCAGGGTTCGCCTACTCGGGGCCTTTCCAGCCTGACCTCTGACATCTGATCTCTGACCTCTGTTCACACCGCTCCGGCTCACGGCTTGCCTCCCCCTCCCTGCCACCCTTTGCTCCGGCCATGCTCCCGCTTCCCTCCGAGTTCCCGCACGTCACGGTCCTGACCAAGGCCAACGTCTACTTCGACGGCAAGGTCGTGAGCCACACCGTGCTTTTCCCCGGCGGCGCCAAGAAGACGCTCGGCCTGATCTATCCGGGCTCGTTCCACTTCAAGACCGGCGCCCCGGAGCGCATGGAGATCGTGGCGGGCGAGTGCCGCGTGACCCTCGACGGCGAGACGGCGGCCCGGACCTGCCCGGCCGGACAGTTCTTCGACGTGCCCGGCAACTCCGGCTTCACCGTCGAGGTCGCCGCCGGCCAATGCGAGTACATCTGCTCGTTCCTCTGATCCAGACCGGAAACTGGGTTTCAGCCGGGAAATTGCCGGTTCGGATCGATTCGCCCCGCGTATTCAGATATCCCCGGGATTCGGCCTCCGGTATCCGGGATTGAATTGGCCATTGGCATCCGCCGCCCCGCCCGCGTAATACAGCCTCCGCCGTGAACGAACCGTCCTCCGCCTCCGACCCGATTCCGAACGTCCTCGCCGAGCGCTACGCGTCGCCGGCCATGAAGGACATCTGGTCCCAGCACGGGCGCGTGGCGCTGGAGCGCGATTTCTGGATCGCCGTGATGAAGGCCCAGCGCGACCTCGGCGTGCCGATCCCGGCCGACGCGATCAAGGACTACGAGCGGGTGAAGGGCCGGATCGACCTCGCCGCCATCGCGAAGCGCGAGCGCGTCACCCTGCACGACGTGAAGGCGCGCATCGAGGAGTTCTCCGAGCTGGCCAAGCGGCAGTTCATCCACCTCGGGCTCACCAGCCGCGACCTGACGGAAAACGTCGAGCAGCTCCAGATCTTCCGCGCGCTGCAGCTCGTCCAGTTCAAGGTCGCCGCCGCGCTCCTCGCGCTGGCGCGGCAGGCCGAGGCGCACCGGGACCTGATGATCACGGGCCGCACGCACAACGTGCCCGCCCAGCCGACCACGCTGGGCAAGCGGCTCGCGATGTTCGGGCAGGAGCTGCTCGTCGCCGCGGCCCGCCTCGGCGAGCTGCTTGAGCGCTACCCGGTCCGCGGCCTGAAGGGCGCCGTCGGCACCCAGCTCGACCAGCTCACGCTGCTCGGCGGCGACGCCGGCAAGGTGGACCAGCTGGAGACGCGCGTCCTGAAGCACCTCGGGTTCCACGCCTCGCTCGGCGCCGTCGGCCAGGTCTACCCGCGCTCGCTCGACTTCGAGGTCGTCACCGCGCTCCACCAGGTCGCCGCCCCCGCCGCCAGCTGCGCCACCACGCTTCGGCTGATGGCCGGCGCCGGGCTGCTCACGGAGGGCTTCCTCGAGGGCCAGGTCGGCTCATCCGCCATGCCGCACAAGGTCAACGCGCGGAACTGCGAGCGCATCTGCGGCTTCGCCACGATCCTCAGCGGCTACGTCACCATGACCGGCGCGCTCGCCGGCCACCAGTGGAACGAGGGCGACGTCTCCTGCTCCGTGGTGCGGCGCGTGGCGCTGCCCGACGCGTTCTTCGCGCTCGACGGCCTGCTCGAGACGTACCTCACGGTGCTGCGCCAGATGGAGGTCTTCCCCGCCGCGGTGGCCGCCGAGAACGAGCGCAACCTGCCCTTCCTCGCCACGACCACGATCCTGATGGAGGCCGTCAAGCACGGCGCCGGGCGCGAGACCGCGCACGAGGCCATCAAGGAGCACGCCCTCGCCGCGGCGAAGGCGCTGCGGTCCGGCGGCGGCGACGCCGACCTGCTCAGCCGGCTCGCCGGCGACCGGCGCGTCGGGCTGGGAAAAAAGGCGCTGCAGGCCATCCTGTCCGAGAACGCCCGGTTTGTCGGCGCCGCGCCGCACCAGGTCGACGCCTTCCTCGCCGAGGTCGCGCCGCTGGCGAAGCAGCACAGGGGCGCCGCCGAGTACCGTCCGGGCCGGCTGCTCTGAGGTCGTCCGCGCGGCCGGCGGGGATTCGCCGCGGACGCTTTCGTGTTTTCGCGTAAGTCGCGCCCCATTCACGTCCTAATCACCTCGCGGGCCGTGCGTGCCGAAAATTGGGTTTGCATCCCCCGGGGACGACCCGCTTTCTTGCCCATTCACGTTGTTTCCAACCCTTTATTCATACTGTCATGGCTGAACTTGCAGGAAATGTCTTGGTGGGCCAGTCCGGTGGCCCCACCGCCGTCGTCAACGCCAGTGTCGCAGGCATCATCGCCGAAGCGCTGAACCACGACTGCGTGGAGGAGATTTACGGTTCGCTCAACGGCGTCTACGGCCTCCTCCAGGAGGACCTGATCGACCTCGCCGCGGAATCCCAGCAGCAGATCCGCGCCCTCAAGCACACGCCCGGCGCCGCCCTCGGTTCCTGCCGCTACAAGCTGAAGAAGCCGGCCGACTTCGACCGCGTGCTCGAGGTGTTCAAAGCCCACAACATCCGCTACTTTTTCTACATCGGGGGCAATGACTCCCAGGACACCGCCGCCAAGATCTCCGCCCACGCCCAGGCGCAGGGCTACGAGCTCCGCGTGATCGGCGTGCCGAAGACGGTCGACAACGACCTGCCCGCCACCGACCACTGCCCCGGCTACGGCAGCGCCGCGAAGTACCTCGCCACCTCCGTCCGCGAGCTCGCCGCCGACCATGAGTCCCTCGGCCAGGGCGACCTGGTCTCCATCATCGAGGTCATGGGCCGCGGCGCCGGCTGGATCGCCGCCAGCGCCGCGCTCGCGAAGCGCCGCGACCAGCCGCACGATCCCCCGCACCTCATCTACCTGCCCGAGATCCCCTTCAACCAGGAGAAGTGCCTCGAGGACATCCGCCGCGTCCTGAAGCGCGAGAAGTTCTGCCAGATCGTCGTCGCCGAGGGGCTGACGGATGCCGACGGCAACTACGTCTCCGCGGACCCGGCGACCGACGCGTTCGGCCACGCCCAGCTCGGCGGCGCCGGCGAGTTCCTCCGGGACCTCGTCGAGGCCAACCTGCCCGGCGTGAAGGCCCGCCTCTCCAACCCCGGCCTCCTGCAGCGCTGCGCCGCCCATGCCGCGTCGAAGGTCGACGCCGACGAGGCGTTCCTCGCCGGCCAGGCCGCGGTCAAGGCCGCGATCAACGGCGAGACCGACAAGCTCATCACGCTCGTGCGCGGCGACACCGACATTTACTCCTGCGAGACCGGCCTGGCGCCGCTCGGCGAGGTCGCGAACAACGTGAAGAAGCTGCCCCGCGAGTGGATCAACGAGGACGGCGTGAGCATGAACTTCCAGTTCATCCGCTACGCCCAGCCGCTGATCCAGGGCGAGGTCGCCGTGCCCCACGAGAACGGCGTGCCCGTCTTCGCCCGGCTCGACAAGGTGCGCGTCGACAAGACGCTCCCCGCCTACGTCGCCTGAGCAGCAGCCAGCCTGCTCACTTTCAAGCCGGTCCCTCGGGACCGGCTTTTTGTTTTCACCACCCCGCCTCAGGCGCCGTTGCGCCGCGTGCCATTCACCAGGAACGGCTCCGCGAATGCCGCCAGCGTGCCATCGGGCCGGCGCAGCGGCTCGGCCGAGTACTGCGGCAGGTACACGCGCCGCCAGTGCGGGGTCGTGTTGAAGCCGCTGCGGTGGAGCACCGTGCTCGAGAACACCGCGATGCTCCCGGCCGGCACGATCACCGGGTCGCCGGGATCAGGCCCAAAGTAGCCCTCGAGGTCGTGGCTCTGGTCGTTCTGCTTGTGGGGAAACACCTCCCGCGAGCCCGCGCGCGAGTACGGCAGCAGGTAGACCGTGCCGTTCGCCTCGGTCACGTCGTCGAGCGTGACCCAGCAGGTGATGTAGGGCCGGTGGGGCGTGCCGACGTACGCGGAATCCTGGTGCCAGCTGAACTTCGATCCCTTCTCGGGACCCTTCACCACGAACTGCTCCCAGAACAGGTAGGCGTTGTCGCCGAGCGTCGCCCGGCACACCTCGGCCATCACGTCGCTGTAGATGAACTCGGCCAGCCGCGTGCCCTTGTGGCGGTTGGCGATGAAGTAGCGGCTGCCCTTGATGTTGATGCCCTGCCGGGTCTCGCCGGCCGCGTCCATCTCCGCGTCGTACGCCGCGATGAACTGCCCGCACACCTCGCGCATCATCGCGAGGTGCGCCGGTGGCACGACCCGCTCGAGGACGAAGTAGCCTTCATCCTGAAATTGGCGACGCTGCGGCTCGCTGATCAAGGGGGTGCTCATGGAAAAATCACGGACCGGGACCTCGGCCGGCGGGCCCCCGCCTCATGGCGCCGTCTGTCCGGCAGGCTCCACCGTCACGTAGGGCTCCTCGTGCAGGTCGGGGGCGCGCCGGCCGGCCAGCAGCTGCCACCACACCCGCGCGCAGGTCAGCACCACGATGGCGACGAGGACCAGGAACGCGCCGGTCACGGCGGCGTTGACGTACTGGTTGAAGAGCTGATGCCGCCACGCCGCGAGCGACGCCGCGGACCCGCCGGCGGCGAGCTTCCGCTCCAGGTCCGCCGCCGCCGCGAGGAAGCCGAGCCGCGGGTCGGCGCTGAAGATCTTCATCAGGCCCGCCGACATCGTCACCGCCAGCAGCCAGGCCAGCGGCAGCAGCGTCGTCCAGAGGTACCGCACCCGGCCCATCTTGATCAGCACGGTCGTGCCGAGCGCGAGCGCCAGCACCGCGAGGAGCTGGTTCGCGATGCCGAAGATCGGCCAGAGCGAGTTGATCCCGCCCAGCGGGTCGATCACGCCCTGGTAGAGGAACCAGCCCCAGACCCCGACGAACATCGCCGTGGCCACGGTGTTGCTCAGCAGCGACTGGGTGTCGGCCAGCGGCTTCCACACCATGCCAAGCAGGTCCTGCACGAGAAAACGCCCCACCCGCGTGCCGGCATCGATCGTGGTCAGGATGAACAGCGCCTCGAACATGATCGCGAAGTGGTACCAGAGCGCGAGCGCCTGCCGGCTGCCCACGACGCCGGCGAACATGTGCGCCATGCCGACCGCGAACGTCGGCGCGCCGCCCACGCGGCCCACCATGGTCTTCTCCCCCACGCTCGCAGCCAGGTTGGTCATGTCGGCGGGCGTGACCGGGAAGCCGAGGGCGGTGATGCGCGCCGTGACGTCCGCCGCGGTGCCGCTCATGTTGATCGCGAAGTACTGCCCGGGCTCCATCGTGCACGCGGCGATCAGTGCCATGATGCCGACGCACATTTCCGTGATCATCGCGCCGTAGGCGACGGTGCGGATGTCCGACTCGCGCGTGAGCAGCTTGGGCGTGGTGCCCGAGGCGATCAGCGAGTGGAAGCCCGAGACGGCCGCGCAGGCGATGGTGATGAAACAGAAGGGGAACACCGGCCCGGCGAACACGGGGCCCGAGCCGTCAATGAACTTGGTCAGCGCCGGCATCTTCAGGTGCGGCGCGAGCACGATGATCGCCACGCCGAGCGCCGCGACCGTGCCGATCTTCATGAAGGTGCTGAGGTAGTCGCGCGGCGCGAGCAGCAGCCACACCGGCAGGATCGAGGCCAGCAGGCCGTAGCCCATGATCCACCAGGCGAGCGTCGTGCCGTGCAGCGTGAGCACGCCCTCGAGGGACGAGCCGGCGATGAACTTGCCGGCGTAGACCGCCGCCAGCAGCGCGACCACGCCGAAGGCGCTGATCCAGCCGAGCCGTCCGGAGTGCCCGCCGCTGCCGCGCATAGCCAAACCCATCACGACCGCGATCGGCATCGTCGCCGCGATGGTGAACAAGCCCCACGGGCTCTCGGCGAGCGCCTTGACCACCACCAGCGCGAGCACCGCGAGGAGGATGATCATGATCGCGATGATGCTCACGAGCGCCACCACGCCGGCCCACGGCCCGACCTCCTCGGCCATCATCTGGCCGAGCGACTTGCCGCGCCGCCGCACCGAGCAGAAAAGGATCACGCTGTCATGCACCGCCCCGCCGATCGTGGCGCCGATCAGCATCCAGAGCATTCCCGGCAGGTAGCCGAACTGCGCCGCCAGCACCGGCCCGACCAGCGGTCCGGGGCCCGCGATGGCGGCGAAATGATGCCCGAACACCACCCAGCGGTTGGTCTGCACGAAATCCTTGCCGTCCTCGTGCACCACCGCCGGCGTCGCGCGCAGCTCGTCCAGCGTCAGCACGTTCGCCATCAGCCACGCCGAGTGGAAGCGGTAGGCCACCGCAAACACGCACGCCGCGGCCACGACCATCCAGAGGGCGTTGACGGCCTCGCCCCGCTGCCAGGCCAGCACGGCAATCGCGGTGGTGCCGAGCACAACGACCGCGGTCCAGCCAAGGCGGCGGATCCAGGACAGAGTTTCAACAGCGGGACGCAGGGACACGGGGCGGCGGGGTTGCGGAAACCATGAGAACTCCCGGGACGGGGGCAAGCGTCGGAATCAGGCCGCGTTTCCGGGCCGCCCCGGCCCGCGCATTCACGCGCCGAGGTCGCGGGACGCGAGCAGCCGGCGCAGCTCCGGCCGCAGCTGCCGCAGCTCGCGCAGGTGGGCCGCCGACAGCCGGTCCAGGAGGCGCTCCCCGCGCGGCGTCAGCCGGATTTCCAGCCGCCGGTGGTCGGCCGGCGCGATGGTCCGGCTCACCAGCCGCCGCGCGACCAGCCGGTCCACCAGGCCCACGGCGCTGTGGTGCCGCAGGTGGAGCCGCTCGGCGATCTCGCCCACCGAGGCATGGTCCCGGCCCGGCTGGCCCTTGATGGCCAGCAGCGCCTGGTGCTGCTGCGGCGTGAGCCCCGCGGCCTCGGCCGCCTCCTGGCTGAACCGCAGGAACCCGCGCAGGGCATAGCGCAGCGCGGCGAGCAGCTCGTACTGCGATTTGGTCAGGCGGGAGCGGGGCATGGCGGGATCCGTCCCAGCTAGGCCGGGGGCGGGCCGGGGCTCAATCTCATTTGGATAGTATCGTGATACGATATAACTAGGGGTCGGGACCTGCATGAAAGCCGTCCACCCTGTCTCCCGCCTGGCGGACTTCCGCACCGACCGCCGCGTGCTGCTGCTCTGCGCCCTCGCGGTCCCCATCGGCGCCATTGGCGCGGTGGTCGCGAAGGTCCTGCTCTGGCTGATCGCCGCCATCACCAACGCGGCCTTCTTCCACCGCCTCTCCGCCGCGCCGGCCGACCCCGCGGCGCATGCCCTCGGGGCGTGGGTGATCGTCGTGCCGGTCGTCGGCTCGCTCGTGATCGGCCTGATGGCCCGGTACGGCTCCGAGAAGATCCGCGGCCACGGCATCCCGGAGGCCCTGGAGGCGATCCTGTTGGGCCGGAGCCTGATCAACCCGAAGGTGGCGGTGCTGAAGCCGGTCTCCTCCGCCCTTTCCATCGGCACGGGCGGGCCGTTCGGCGCCGAGGGGCCGATCATCATGACCGGCGGGGCCTTCGGCTCGATCTTCGCGCAGGCCTTCCACCTGACCGCGGCCGAGCGCAAGACGCTGCTCGTCGCGGGCGCGGCCGCCGGCATGTCCGCCGTGTTCGCCACGCCGGTAGCCGCCGTGCTCCTCGCGGTGGAGCTGCTCCTCTTTGAATGGAAGCCGCGGAGCTTCATCCCGGTGGCCGTCGCCGCGATGATCGCGGCGGTCGTGCGCGGGCCGCTGCTCGGGTCCGGCCCGCTGTTTCCGGTGGCGGCCCACCTCGCCCTCACGCCCCGCGAACTGGGCCTGGCCCTGCTGGTGGGCATTGTCGTCGGCCTCGGCTCCGGGGCCCTGACCGCGCTGGTCTACGGCGCCGAGGACCTCTTCGCCAAGCTGCCGATCCACTGGATGTGGTGGCCGGCGCTGGGCGGGCTGGTCGTTGGCGTCGGCGGCTGGCTCGACCCCCGCGTGCTGGGCGTGGGCTACGACACCATTCATCGCCTGCTCGAGGGGCACCTGCTCGGGGCCACGCTCCTGGGCCTCATGCTGGCCAAGGCCCTGGTGTGGGCGATCGCGCTGGGCTCGGGCACGTCGGGCGGCGTGCTCGCGCCGCTGCTGATGATCGGCGGCGCGCTGGGAACGCTGGTCGGGGCGAGCACGGGCATCGGCGACGCGAGCCTCTGGGCCATGGTCGGCATGGCCGGCATGATGGGCGGCACGATGCGTTCGCCGCTGACGGGGATGGTGTTCATCCTGGAGCTCACCCACGACCTGAACACCCTGCCGGCGCTGCTGATCGGCAGCGTGGCCGCGCTCGCGGTCACGGTGCTGCTGCTCAAGCGCTCGATCCTGACCGAGAAGCTCGCCCGGCGCGGGCAGCACATCGCGCGCGAGTACAGCGTGGACGTCTTTGAGCTGGCCCGGGTCGGCGACGTGATGGATCCGAATCCGCCGCTGGCGCGCGCCGACCTCACGGTGGATGAACTCGTCCGCCGGGTCGCCGACGGCGACTCGGCGCTGGGCCGCCGGCAGGGCACGATCGTCGTCGACGCCCACGACCGGCTCGTCGGCGTCCTGACGCGCGCCGACCTGCTGCGCGCCGTGCAATCACCCGTCGCAGGCCGGCGCCCGCTGGCGGAGGTGGCCGTCCGGACCCCGGTCGTCGCCTATCAGGACGAGACCCTGCACGACGCCCACGCCCGCATGCTCAGCCACCGGATCGGCCGGCTCCCGGTGGTGACCCGCGGCGAACCGCATCGCGTCATCGGCTACCTGGGACGCGCCGACATCCTCGCGGCCCGCGAGCGCCTGCAGCGCGAGGAGGAGGTCCGCGAGCGCGGACCGATGCTCGGGGCCGGGTCCGCCTAGTCTGAGAGCCGGGAGTTCGTCCCGCCCCGGCCGCGGTGGTCAGCCGGCGGCGACGTCGCCGTGGAGCACGGTGCGGCCACGCTGGACGCGGTGGCGGTAGGAGGTGGTGGACTCGCCGGCCACGCGGCGGAACACGCGGTTGAACTGGGACAGCGACTGGAAGCCGACCTCGTAGGCGGCCTCGCTGGCGCGCAGGTGCGGGTTGAGCAGGAGGTTCTTGACCTTCTCGACGCGGATGCGGGCGAGGTAGTCGGTGAACGTCATGCCGGTCGCCTTCTTGAACATCTTGCAGAAGTAGAACGCGCTCATGTTCACCGCCGAGGCGATGCTGGTGAGCGTGAGCTCCTCCGTGTGGCGCTCCGCGATGAGCGCCCGGGCCCGGGAGATGGCCGGCGCCTCGGCCACGGAGCCCTGCACCAGGAGCTGGTTGCTCAGGGTCGAGAGGTGCTGGGCGAAGATGGTGAGCAGGCGCAGCATGGACTCGTACTGCTTGCGCGTGACGACGCGGGTCTGGAAATACGCCTCCTCCAGCTGGCGCAGGTCCACCTGCGCGCCCCAGCGCACGAGCTGGCGCGCGGCGCGGGCGAAGCGGGCCGGCGACGGCGCGTCGATCAGCACCTGGCCGGTCTGGAGGAACGCGATCAGGTTCTCCCCCACCCGCACGGGCACGGCCGAGTCGCAGAGCCCGGCGAAGCACCGCAGGGTCTTCGGCTGGAGGCGGGCCGACACCTCCACCTTGCGCTGGAACTGCAGGCAGGCGGCGCAGGATTGGTTCGAGCGCGTCATGAGCGCGCAGAACGGGCTCTCCTTCGGGTCGCCACGATGCGGCAGGTCGAACGACTCGACCGGCCGCAGCGTGATCGGCAGTCCCGTGGTGTCGCGGAACGCCTTCTCGTAGTCCCGCAGCACCTGCGAGCGGCGCAGCTGCGCCACGAGGTGGCGGCTTTGCAGCGCGGTGACTTCGGCCGAGCAGGGCATGGGGCGAAGGGCGGGCGGCGCGGCGGGAAGCGCGAGCTCAGGCGGACACCGGGAAGTGCCGGATGCCGTTCAGCTCGCGCCGCAGCTCGGCCCGGAAATCCGGGTGCGCGATCGAGATCAGCGCCTCGCCGCGCTCCCGGAGCGACTGGCCGTGGAGGTTGACCGCGCCGTACTCGGTCACGACCCAGTGGACGTGGCCGCGGGTCGTGACGACGCCGGCGCCGGGGTTCAGCTGCATGACGATGCGGGAGACCTTGCCGCCGGCGGCGCGCGAGGGCAGCGCGATGATCGGCTTGCCGCCGCGCGAGAGGGCGGCGCCGCGGATGAAGTCCATCTGGCCGCCGATGCCGGAGAACACGTCGTGGCCGATCGAGTCGGCGCACACCTGGCCGCTGAGGTCGATCTGGATGGCGGAGTTGATGGCCACCATCTTCGGGTTCTTGCGGATCACCGCGGTGTCGTTCGTCCAGTCGCACGGATAGAACGCGACCAGCGGGTTGTCGTTCACGAAGTCGAACAGCCGCCGGGTGCCGTTGATGAAGCTGGTGATGATGCGCCCCTGGCCCACGCCCTTGAGGCGGTTGGTGATGGCGCCGGCCTCGAAGAGGTCGACGACGCCGTCGGAGAACATCTCGGAGTGGATGCCGAGGTCCTGCTTGTGGCGCAGCCGGGCGAGCACGGCGTCCGGGATGCCGCCGATGCCCATCTGCAGGGTGGAGCCGTCCTCGACCAGGTTGGCGATGAGCTCGCCGATCCGGGCCTCGACGGGGGACTCGGGCCCGCCCTTGTGCTCGTGCAGCGGACGGTCCGTGACGGTGTAGGCGTGGACGCGGCTGAGGGGCACGACGTTGTTGCCGTGCGTGCGGGGCATCTGGGCGTTGATCTCCGCGATCACGACCCGGGCGGTGTCGGCGGCGGCCTTGGCGGCGTCGCACGAGGTGCCGAGCGAGCAGAAGCCGTGGGCGTCGGGCGGCGAGAGCTGGAGCAGCGCGGCGTCGAGCGGCACGGCCTGCGACGTGAACAGGCCGGGGATGTCGGAGAGGAAGATCGGCACGAAGTCCGCCCGCCCCTCGGCGATGGGCCGGCGCAGCGGGGCGCCGGTGAACAGTGACACGGACCGGAACTCATTCTCCCGGCCGGCGTCGGCGAACGGGGCCGGCCCGGCGGTGTGCAGGTGGTAGAGCCGCACCTGCTCGAGGTCGCGCCGCTCGCACAGGGCCGTGATGAGGGGCGCGGGGGTGGCGCAGGCGCCGTGAATGAAAACGTTGGTGCCGCTTCGGACCGCCTTGATGGCGTCCGCCGCGGAAACCGCCCGGGATTTCCAGTCTGAGTTCATGGGTGGAATATTACCTTCCCACGCTGGCCGCGGCGCGCCGAATACACAAAGCCAGAAGCTGCGCAAAAGCTTAGAACTCATGGGCATTTCTTGCGCCCGCGCCCCCGGCGGCGGCCCGGGCGCCGCCGGCCACCACAAGATATGCGCAGTCCCTGCCAAAGGGAGCGGAGCCACCCGCCGCCGCGCCCGCTAGAGTCGGGGCCGTCAACTCCGCACCACCCCCTTTTACACCACCACCGGCCATGAACCTCCTTCCCCTCCTCCTCACCGCCAGCGCCTGCCTCCTCTTTTCCCTCGCAGTGTTCTTCCTCCGCGATCGCCTGCAGCAGTCGGGCCGCCGCCCGATCCGCTCGACGACAGGAAATGATCTTCCGTTCGACCCTGCGGCCTGAGTAGCCTCCCATGAAGCCACTCAGTCCGTGATCAACGTCGACCTCGATCTCGTCCGCAAATACGACATTTCCGCCCCCCGCTACACCTCCTACCCGACGGCGGTGGAGTTTCGGGATTTTGCGACGCCGGGGCCCCTGCTGGGCCACCTGGACCGGTCCAACCAGGACGCCTCGATCCCGCTCTCGCTGTATTTCCATCTCCCGTTCTGCGAGACGCTCTGCTGGTTCTGCGGCTGCACCACGGTCATCACGCTCAACCACCAGACCTCCGACACCTACCTCGACTACCTCGAGAAGGAGATCGCGCTGCTGGCCCCCAAGGTCCACCCGGACCGGCGCGTGGTCCAACTGCACTACGGCGGCGGCACGCCGACCTTTTTCCAGCCCCCCCAGCTGAAACGCCTGGCGGAACTCATCCATCGCCATTTCAAGCTGGCGCCCGACGCCGAGCTGAGCGTCGAGGTTGATCCCCGCCGCCTGTCGCATGCCCAGGTCGTGGCGCTCCGGGAGAGCGGCTTCAACCGCGCCTCGCTGGGCGTGCAGGACTTCAACCCGCAGGTGCAGGAGGCGGTCCACCGGATCCAGCCCCGTGCGATGACCGAGCAGGCCATCCGCTGGCTCCGGGACGAGGGTTTCACCTCCATCAACCTCGACCTGATCTACGGCCTGCCCTACCAGACCGTGGTGTCGTTCACCGACACGCTGGAGCAGGTGCTGGAGCTCAGCCCCGACCGCCTGGCCGTGTTCAGCTACGCGCACGTGCCGTGGATGAAGCCGGCGCAGAAGATCCTCGAGCGCGAGGCGGCACTGCCCACGCCGGACACCAAGCTGGCGATGCTGAAGCTGATCACCGAGACGCTCACCAGCCGCGGCTACGTGTACGTCGGCATGGACCATTTCGCGAAGGAGACCGACGAGCTGGCGGTGGCCCAGGCGGCGGGCACCCTGCAGCGCAACTTCCAGGGCTACAGCACCCGGGCGGGCACGGAGATCCTCGCCTTCGGCATCTCGGCCATCTCCCAGACCCCGTTCAGCTACCGGCAGAACCACAAGACCCTCGAGCCCTACTACGCGGCGCTCGACCGGGGCGAGGTGCCGGCCACCCGGGGCCGCGAGCTGTCCGAGGAGGACGCCCGCCGCCGTGAGGTGATCATGCGCGTGATGTGCCACCTGAAGCTGGACTACGCGGCGCTCTCCCGCGAGTTCGGGTTCGACTTCGCCACCCGCTACGCGACCGAGCTGACCCGGCTGCAGCCGCTGGCCCAGGACGGGCTGGTGCAGCTGACGCCCGGCGGGCTCCGCGTCACGGAGCTGGGCCGACTTTTCCTCCGCAACATCGCCGTCTGCTTTGACGCGTATTACGCGCCGGAAGCCAAGCGCCATTCGCGCACCGTCTAGCCGAGGCGCCGCGGAGCTACCCGCCATGTCCTCGTCGCCCGCTTCCCCCCTGCCCGTCGCCATCATCGGCGCCGGCATCACCGGCCTCACCGCCGCCTGGCAACTGCACCGCGCCAACGTGCCCGTCGTCGTCTTCGAGGCCGCCGCCGGCCCCGGCGGCGCCATCGCCTCGACGCGCGACGGCGACTGGCTGTGGGAGGCGGGGCCCAACACCATGCTCGAGAGCACCGCGGAGGTCGCGGGGTTCGTGGACGCCGTGGGCCTCGGCGGCCGGCGGGTCTACGCCTCCGAGACCGCCAACAACCGCTACGTCGTGCGCGACGGCCGGCTGGTGGCGATGCCGACGTCGCCCTGGGGCTTCGTGCGGACCCGGATGTTCTCCTGGCGGGCCAAGCTCGGCCTCCTCGGCGAGCCGTGGCGCCCGCGCTCGGCGGCCGACGCCGAGGAGACCGTCGCGGACTTCGTCGTGCGCCGCCTCGGCCAGGAGTTCCTCGACTACGCGGTGAACCCGTTCGTGGGCGGCGTGTACGCCGGCGACCCGCGGCGGCTGTCCGTGCGCCACGGCTTCCCCAAGCTCCACCGCCTCGAGCAGGAGCACGGCTCGCTGCTCCGGGGCGCGCTCAAGCGCCGCAACACCAGCGGCGGGCCCAAGGGCCGCATCTTCTCCTTCCCCGGCGGGCTCGTGGAGCTGCCCCGCGCCCTGGCGTCCGCGCTGGGCGGCGCGGTGCGGTTCGGCACGCGCGTCGACACCGTGCGCCGCACGGCGGCCGGCTGGGAAATCGTCAGCCGCAACGGCAGCTCCCCGCGGACCGAGGCCTTTGCCGCCGTGCTCTGCGCCCTCCCCGCCGACGCGCTGGCGGCGCTGCACTTCGACGGCGTCCCGGGCGCCGACCGGCTCGCAACCCTGCGCGAGATCGAGCACCCGCCGGTTGCGTCGGTCTTCACCGGCCACCGCCGGGAGGACGTGGCGCACCCGCTCGACGGCTTCGGCCTGCTGATGCCCGAGGTGGAGCAGCACCGCGTGCTCGGCGTGCTGTTCTCCAGCTCGCTCTTCCCCGGCCGCGCCCCGGCGGGCCACGTGGCGCTCACGACCTTCGTCGGCGGCGTCCGGTCCCCGGAGCTCGCGCGGCTGGACGACGCGGCCCTGACCAAGCTCGTGCGCGAGGAACTGGCCGGCCTGCTCGGCGTCCGCGGCGAGCCCGCCTACCTTCACATCCAGCGCTGGCCCCGCGCCATCCCGCAGTACACGCTCGGCTACGGCCGCCACAAGGAGCTCTTCGCCGAGCTCGAGCGCGCCTCGCCCGGACTCCACTTCGGCGGCAACGCCCGCGACGGCATCTCCCTCGCGAACTGCATCGAGTCGGGCCGCCGCCTCGCCAAGGCGGTGAGCTGAGCGCACCGAGTTGAAAGTCGCGGGTTGAAAGTTGAAAGCCCGACCGCCTGCTGCCGTCAGCGGTGACTAGCTTTCAACTTTCAACCCGCGACCCTCAACGCTTCAGCGCGCGGGCGCGCTGAAGCTGCGCCACTTGCTCAGCGGCAGGCTGCCGACGAGGATGAAGGCGACCTGGCTGGCAACGAAGGCGAGCAGCCACCAGAAGGCGGCGTCCATGAAGCCGTAGCTGTGCAGGCCGACGCCGAGCATGTTCACGCCGAACCAGCTCCAGCTCGTCACGATGTTGCCCATGATGGCGAGGTTCATCAGCCCGCGCTGCCGGATCATGCCGCCCCAGCGCGCGTGGAGGATGAGCGCGTTCCAGAGCACGATGATGAGCGCGCCGTTCTCCTTCGGGTCCCAGCCCCAGAACCGGCCCCAGGACTGGTCAGCCCAGATGCCGCCGAGCACGGTGCCGACGAAGCTGAACAGCGTGGCGAAGCAGACGATGCCGTAGACCATGCGCGCCAGGGCGTCGGCGGTGGGCGCGTCGAGCGACTTCGTGAACACGCCGCGGATGACGTACAGCAGGGCGAGGAAGCCGGCGAGGAACGTGGCGGCGTAGCCGACCGTCACGGTGACGACGTGCGTCGCGAGCCAGAAGTTCGAGTCGAGCACGGCGCGCATCATCTCGAGCGTGTCGCCACCCAGCGCGAGGTGGTGGGCAATGAGCAGCGTGCTGAAGCCGACGAGGCCGGCGGTGACGCTGCCGATGGCGTTGCGGTAGAGGCGCTCGAGGACGATGCAGAGGGCGACGGCGACCCAGCCGACGAAGAGCGCGGAGGAATAGAGGTTGGTGACGGGCGGGCGGCCCTCGAGCCACATGCGGACGCCGATGCCCGCGGTGGACAGCACCCAGGCGAGGATGACGAGGGCGAAGGCCGCGCGGCCGAGCTCGTCGGGCCACTTCAGCCACGAGAAGACCGCCAGGAGGAACACGACCACGTAAAGCAGCATGGCGGTGTAGAACGGCTGGGCGGAGTTGAAGCGCGCCTCGACGTCGCAGCGACCCATGAACCCGGGCAGGTCCCGGTCCAGGCCGGCGCGGTACTCGTGGACCAGGGTGTTGAAGGCCGCCGGCTGGTAGCCGCGCCAGGCGAGGCCGAGGCCGGCGTAGGTGGCCAGCCCGGGGTTGAGCTGGCCGGACTCCAGGCTCGCGCGCAGGGCGCCGCCGGCGTTGCGCCAGCCGGTCGCGACGCCGCGGTCGCCCACGGGCGGGATTGGCAGCAGGTAGCCGGTGGACTCGAGGGCCGCCGCCGCGTCGCTGAGCTCCAGCAGGGCCTTGGCCGCCGCCGCGTCATGCGGCTGGCCGGCCTGCTTCGCGCGCACGGCCGCCAGCCCGGCGGGAACCACGGTGTCGAAGTGCGCCAGCTGCTCGAGGAAATTCGGGACGCCCGGCGCCAGCAGGCTGCCCTGGAGGCGCTGGTAGAGGATGACGCTGTCGCGCAGCTGGATCACCGCGCGCTGGAAGGGCGTGCGCACCGCCGGCTCGACGGACTCGGCGAGCTGCGACTGGCGCGCCAGCTCCGGCAGGCCCTTGGACACCTGGAGGTAGGTGAAGCGCTTCTTGCCCACACCCGCGCCGTCGTCGGGCGTGAGGTTGAGGAGCGTGAGCACGTCGGGATGGACGATCTCGAAGGTGGCGTAGGTGTCGGCCACCTCGGGCTTGTAGAGCATGTCGAGCAGCCACTCGGTGGGGCTCGCGGACCGGCCCTCGGGCGTGGAGACGCTCTGGCGGCCCTGCAGCACGAGGAGCGAGGTGCGGGCCACGGTGTCGAGCGGCTTGATGCGCCCGTTGACGAGGGTCGGGAGCCGGCTGAAGGCGGCGAGGTCGTACTCGCCCTGATAGCGGGGCGGGAGCAGCGAGGCCACGACGGCCAGGGCGGCGAGGAGGAGGACGGCGAGCGGGAGAAAGCGTTTCATGGCAGGGAGCAGGGTCGGTCGGTTCAGGCCGCGGCGCGGCGCTTGGTGAAGAAGCCGGCCAGGTGGATGCCGAACTGGAGCAGGAGTCCGAGCGTGATCACGCCGCACGCGATGTACGGGATGAGCCAGCTGGGGTTGCGCACCACCTGGAGGACGGTGGTGGTGTCGTTGTTCTCAAAGCCGGCCTGGTAGAACGTGAGCCCGGCGTAGCGCAGGGGGTTGTTCATGTAGATCAGCACCTCGCGGTCGTCGCGGCCGTCGGGGGTGGTGAGCCGGATGCGGCTGGAGAAGTTCTTCGGGATGTCCGTGCCGGCGTAGCGGTCGTGGCTGAACTTCAGCAGCGTGAGCGAGAAGGGCCGGTAGTGCCGGGCAAAGCGCAGCTCCATCTTCCAGGTGCGGCCGGCGGCGGTGAAGGTCTGCGGCTCCTCGAGGGCCGGCGAGACCAGCCAGGTCCCCAGCGAGCCCTCGGCGCCGACCAGCTCGATGTAGGCGCTGGGGATGTTGCGCTCGTCCTCCTTGTAGGTGAGCGGCTTCACGGTTGCGATGACCTGCGGGCCGACGCCCTGCGTGGCGATGCCGGGCGCCTCGGCGCCCATCATGGGCCCGCGCATGGACAGCGTGGAGTTCGGGAAGAAGGTCTTCACCACGACGCGGAAGGGCAGCTTCGGGTGCTGGATCGTCTCGAGCCGGGCCAGCGGCCGCTCGGGGATGGCGACGACCTCGTCGAACTTCGGGTCGGTGGTGTCCGTGATCGCCAGCTCGATGTTGCGGAAGCTTTCCGAGTAATTCTTGGTCTGCCCCTGGTCGAGCCGCAGGGTGAAGTCCTGCTGCATGAGCCCCGAGAGGAGCTCGCCGATGAGCAGGAGGATCAGGCCGGCGTGGGCGAACCAGATGCCGAGCTTCCGCCACTCCCACTTGAAGCGGTAAATGTGCGCCCCGAGGAGGTTGATCAGCAGCAGGCCGCCGATGCTGTAGCCGCCGGGGAAGACGGCGAGCGACACGCCGCCGACCTTCCAGAAGACGACGAAGGTGCGGAAATACTTTTCCTGCACCACCCAGACGCCGAGGTTAACCTGGTCCAGCGTGGCCGCCATCACGAGGATGATCGAGAACACGATCAGCACGACGGTCAGCTTGAGCGAGACCAGCAGGTCGCGCAGGTCCTTGAGAGTGGTGAGCATGGCGGGTCAGGGGGCCGAGAGGGATTGGAGGAAGGCGGTGAAGGCCGGTTTTTCCTTCGCCACGAGGTCCACCGGACCGGTGAGCTTGAAGAACCAGGTGGCATTGCCGAAGGGCACGATCGCCCCGAGCATGCGCACGGGCCGGTCGGCGGCACCGCCGGAGAAATCCACATAGGTCACGGCCAGGCCGTGGGGCGACAGCCGCGTCACCACGCCGGCGACGTCGGCCTCGGCCAGCGGGGCCAGTTGCAGCTGGCTGCGCCAGCGGTTGAGGTTGGCCAGCTCCCCACCGACATCGCCGGGAAAAGCGGTCACGGACAGGTCGCCCACGGCGCCATTCGCGCCGGTCACCGCGTAGGTGGCCTTGCGCATGGCGGTCGCCGGGCGGCTTTCCCAGTTGGCGGGTGCGGTCCACTTCAGGCCCGCCCCCTCGGCCTTGATGACCTCGGTGTTGGCCATGTCGGCCGCCGGGGCCGCGGGCGCGGCCGGCGACGCGGCGGGAGTCAGGTTGGCATGCGCGGCGGCCAGCGAGGGGGCCGCGGCGTCGGACTTCAGCGTCTGCAGGAAGGCCATGAACGCGGGCCGGGCCTTCGCCACCGCGGCATCGGGTCCGATGAGCTTGAAGAACCAGGTCGCGCCGCCGCTGGGCACCATCGCACCGAGCATGCGGGCGGGTTTTTCCTTCGAGCCGCCGAGAATGTCCACCACGCCGACCTGCAGCCCGCCTACGTCGAGGCGGGAGACCGCGCTGGCCAGCTCGGCCTCGGAGATCGGGGCGACCTGCAGCTGGCCGCGCCAGCGGTTGACGTTGGCCAGCTCGCCGCCGACGTCGCCCGGGAAGGCGGTCACGGCCAGCTCCGCGCCCTCGCCCACGACAAAGGTCGCCTTGCGCACGCCGGTGGCTCCCTTGTTCTGCCACTCCGCGGGGGCGGTCCAGGTCAGGCCCGGGCCGCTGGCCTGGGCAACCGATGGTCCCGCCATGTTGCCGGACCCGGCCATGCCGGCGGCCGGCGGGGCAACGGCCGGCGCCGCGGCGGCGGTTTCCTTGGGAATTTGGTAGACCGCGATGTTGGAATCGCGGCAGGCGCCGAGCAGGAACGGTAGCGACAAAAGGAGGCTAAGCCGGGAGGAACGCATAAACAGAGTGTTGGTAGAAATGAAACCGAAGCAATCCGCCAGACGGAGGTCGGGCGGTTGGAACGATGTAATGTGCTGATAATGATGCCTGAACCCCCGGGGACGGGCTGCGCATATTTTGCGCACCCTTCACCAACCCTTGTTTTGCAGTCGGGCCGCAGGATCCGGATTCGGCGGCACAAAGCGTTGCAGCCAAGCGCTCCGACTGATGTTTCGCGCCTCCGGCCGCGCCGGACACTCCCCGGCCGGCAAAGACGGAAGGTTTGAAAACCCCTCCGCTCATCCCTCTGCTTTCGACATGGCCTCACCCACCCCGCCATCGTCCGGACTGAGCTGCCCCGTGCCGCTGCCGCACCGGGTCGAGATCACCGTCGGCCATGGCGGGGGCGGCCGGCTGACGCAGGAGCTGATCGACCGGGTGTTCCGGCCGGCCTTCGCGAACCCCGCGCTGGAGGCCCAGCACGACGGCGCCCTGCTGCGTCTCCCCGGCGGGGGCCGGCTGGCATTCACCACCGACTCGCACGTGGTCAGCCCGCTGTTTTTCCCGGGCAGTGACATCGGCAAGATCGCCGTCAACGGCACCGTCAACGATCTCTGCATGTGCGGCGCCCGCCCGCTTTGGCTGAGCGCCGGCTTCATCCTCGAGGAGGGCTTCCCCATCGCCACGCTGGAGAAGGTCGTCGCCTCGATGCAGGCCGCGGCCGCGGCCGCGGGCGTGGGCATCGTCACGGGCGACACCAAGGTGGTGGAGCGCGGCAAGGGCGACGGCCTGTACGTCACCACGGCCGGACTCGGCGTGATCGAGACGCCCCTGACCGTGGCGCCGTCGAGCATCCGTCCGGGCGACGCCATCATCCTCAGCGGCGACCTGGGCCGCCACGGCATGGCCATCATGGCGACGCGCGCCGGGCTCGAGTTCGAGAGCGCCATCGAGAGCGACTGCGCCCCGCTCGTGGCGCCGGTGCAGGCGCTGCTGACGGCCGGGCTGGAAATTCACTGCCTGCGCGACCTGACCCGCGGCGGACTGGCGACCTCGCTCGTCGAGCTGGCGGAATCCGCCAAGGTGGGCATCGCCATCGACGCCGCCAAGATTCCCGTGACGGAGCTGGTCCGCGGCGCGTGCGAGATCCTCGGCCTGGATCCGCTCTACGTGGCCAACGAGGGCCGCTTTGTCTGCCTCGTGCCCGCGGCCCAGGCCGCGCAGGCCCTGGAGATCATCGCGCGGACCGCGCCCGGCGGACCGCCGGTCATCATCGGCCAGGTCAACGCGGGCCCGGCGGGCCAGGTGACCCAGCGCAGCATCATCGGCGCCGAGCGCATCGTGGACCGCCTCAGCGGCGAGCAGCTCCCGCGGATTTGTTGAGCGGGATTCGGGATTCGATTACCGGAGCCCGGTGTTCGAATCCCGGCATTCAGCGCGCACGCTCGGATGCCGGCGCCGGCGCTTCGGATTTCGTCCCTCGGGTTTCGGGCTTCACCTCATGCGGGTGCCGGTGCTGCAGGATGTGCGGCCGCTCGAGGCCGTGGGCGAGCATCAGCGGCTCGTCGTCGAGCAGCGCGGCGGTCGGGCCGTCCGCGATGATACGGCCGCCGTCGAGGATGACGGCCCGCGGGCAGAGCTCCACCACCAGCTCAAGGTCGTGCGTGGCGATCAGCTTCGTGGCGCGGACGCTCCGCAGCAGCGCGATCAGCTCGCGACGGCCGCGGGGGTCGAGCCCGCTCGTCGGCTCGTCGAGCACCAGGATGGACGGCGCGCACGCCAGCAGGCCCGCCAGGCAGGCGCGGCGCTTCTCGCCGCTGCTCAGGTGGTGCGGCGGGCGATGGCCGAGATGCACCAGCCCCACCTCCTCCAGCGCGTGCTGCACGCGGGCCGCCACCTCCTCGGGCCCGAGCCCGAGCTGCTGCGGGCCGAAGGCGACATCCTCGCGCACGGTCGCGCAGAACAACTGGTCGTCGGCGTCCTGGAACATCAGGCCGACCTGGCGGCGGATCACGCCGAGGTTGCCGGCGGCCACGGCCTCGCCCTGGATGGCCACCGCGCCGCCCGCCTCCGGAAAACGCTCGGGCAGGATGCCGTTGAGGTGACGCAGCAGCGTGGACTTGCCCGAGCCGTTCGGCCCGAGGAGGCCGACGCACTCGCCGGGCGCCACCGTCAGCCGCACCTCGCGCAGGGCCGCCGTGCCGTCGGGATAGGCATAGGTGAGTCCGTTGAGCTGGATGGCGGGGATCATGGGAAGGGAGTCATCGCCAGCCGCGCGCGCCCATGGCGTCGTAGACCCGCTCGGCGCGCTCGGTCGCCCGCACGAACAGCTGTCCGACGACGGTGGCGGCCGCCCACCAGGCAAACCGGCGCCCGGTGGTGAACGTGCGGCTGGCCCGGGCGCGGCGCATGCGCTCGGCCTCGTCGGCCAGGACAAACAGGTAGCGGTGCATCAGGGCGATGGTAGTCACGAGCAGCGCGGGCACGTGCACCCGGCGCATGACGGCGAGCATCTCGGCGAACGGCGTCGCCTGCGCGAGCAGAATCACCGTGGCCAGGCACAGGCCGCTGCGCAGCGCCGTGATCTTCCAGTCGAGCACGCCGCCGGGGCTCCAGGCCGCGGCGAGCGCCACGCCTGCGACAAACGGCGAGAGCGCGAGGAGGCGGCGCAGCACCGGACCGGGCGGCAGCCGGCCCAGCGCCCAGACCACGCCCAGGAGCAGCGCCACGCCCGCGAACCAAAGTTTCCAGCCGGCAGGCACCACCGCCGTGCCGGTGATCAGGACCAGCGCGCCCGCCATCTTCGCCGCCGCCGGCCAGCAGAGGACCGCGCGGTTCGCCCGCGGATCGCCCGACGCAAAGGAAGGAGGCGCGAGCACCGTCATGGGCGGGAGTCACCCAAACCCGGTGCCACGCCGGGCGTGACTAACCGGTTTGGGAATGGTTCGTGGACGGGGACGGGCATGGCGTCAGATCTCCGTTTTCAGGGCGGGCCCCTCCCGGGGCACCACCAGGCGGCTGAAGCCGATGGCGAGGAGGAAGACCACCAGGGCCCCGGCCGCGCCCGCGAGGGCGGTGGCGAGGCCCGGCGAGGTGATGCCGGGCAGCTGGTAGTCCGGGATGAGCGCCGGCAGCAGCGGGGAGGAGGCCGGGTGGTTGAAGCCCAGGCGGGCGGCGACGGACTCAAGCCCGTCGGGCCACGGACACGCGAATGGAGCCACAAACAGCGCGATCCCGAGCGTGACCAGCAGCCCGAAGACCACGAACGGGCCCACGCGCCCCGGGGCCGCGGCGGCGCCGGGCTGGTCGGGCAGCAGGTCGGGCCGCGTCCGCGCGATGGCGAGCAGCACCAGGGCGCTCACGGCGCCCTCGCCCAGCCCGATGAGCGCATGGACGCCGACCATGGCGGGAAACCCGACGCGCCAGGCCACGGTGCCGGACCAGGCCAGCTGGCCCGCACAGGCCGCCGCCGCGATGATCGTCGAGCACCAGCCCGCGAAGGCCAGCGCCGCCACGCGGCCGCGGAGTCCGGGCAGCAGCCGCGCGACGCCGCGGTAGACCGCGTAGCCGCCGACCGTCGCGGTGAGGCCCATGTTGAAGAGGTTCGCGCCGAGCGCCATCACGCCGCCGTCGGCAAAGAGGAAGCACTGCACGATCAGCACCGTGGCGACGACCACCACGGCGGCGGCGGGGCCGAGCAGGACGGCGACGAGCGCCCCGCCGACCAGGTGGCCGGAGGTGCCGCCCATGACGGGAAAATTGACCATCTGCGCCGCGAAGAGGAACGCGGCCGCCAGCCCGAGCAGCGGGACGCGGCGCGGCGGCAGCTCCCGCCGGACCTCGCGCAGCGCATACCCGAGGCCGGCCGCCGACAGCGCCCCCGTGGCGAGGGCGGTCTTGGCGTCGAGGAAGCCGTCGGGAATGTGCATGGGAAATCCTCAGGCCGCGGTGCGGGCGCGGTACCGGTGGTAGGCGGCGCAGGCGCCCTCGCTGGACACCATCGGCGCGCCGAGCGGGTGCTCGGGGGTGCAGCGGGTGCCGAAGGCGGGGCACTGGTGCGGCTTGCGGATGCCGCGCATGATCTCGCCGCTGATGCACTCGGTGGGGGCCGCGGCGGGCGCGGCGACGCGCGGGAAGCGGCGCGCGGCGTCGTAGGCGGCGTACTCGGGCCGCACGGCCAGGCCGCTGCGCGGGATCACGCCCAGCCCGCGCCAGTCGCGGTCGGAGACCTCGAAGACCCGCTCGACCAGCTGGCGCGCGTGGACGTTGCCGTCGGAGCGGACGGCGCGCGAGTAGGCGTTGGCCACCTCGGCGCGGCCGGCCTCGAGCTGCCGCACGCAGAGCAGGATGCCCTCGAGGATGTCCACGGGCTCGAAGCCCGTGATGATGATCGGCGCGCGGTGGTCCCGCGCGATCGGGCCGTACTCCGCGGTGCCCATGATCGTGCACACGTGGCCGGCGGCGAGGAAGCCCTGCACGCGGTTGTCGGGGGAGCCGAGGATGGCGCGCATCGCCGGCGGCACGAGGACGTGCGAGGTGAGGATGGAGAAATTGTCGAGGCGCTCGCGCTCGGCGCGCAGCACCGCCATCGCGTTCGCCGGCGCGGTGGTCTCGAAGCCGACGGCGAAGAACACCACCGGCCGCGCGGGGTTCTCCCGCGCGAGCCCCACCGCGTCGAGCGGCGAGTAGACGATGCGGACGTCGCCGCCGCGGGCCTTGGCCGTGAGCAGGTCGATGCCGTTGCCCGGCACGCGCAGCATGTCGCCGAACGAGCAGAGGATCACGCCCGGGCGCAGCGCCAGCTCCACCGCCGCGTCAATCAGGTCCGCGCTCGTCACGCACACCGGGCAGCCCGGGCCGTGGACGAGCGTGATGGCCGGGGGCAGCAAATCATCGAGGCCGAACTTGACGATCGCGTGGGTCTGCCCGCCGCAGATCTCCATGATGGTCCACGGCCGCGTCGCGGCGCGCGCCACGGCGTCGGCCAGGGTGTGCACGAGGGCGGCGTCGCGGTATTCGTCGACGTATTTCATGGCGGGGTGACGCCGGCGGGCGCGGCGTCGAGGCCGTCGAGCTCCCCCATGGCCTTGAGGTAGCGGAAGGTTTCCTCGGCCTCCTGCGGGTCGATGGTGCTGATGGCGACGCCGACGTGGACCAGGACAAAGTCGCCGAGCTTGGCCTCGGGCGTGCAGGTGAGGCTGACGAGCTTGATGACGCCCGCGAAGCTGACCTTCGCGGAGCGGAGGAGCGGGTCCCCCTCGGAGATTTCAACGATCTTGCCGGGTACGGCGAGGCACATGGGATGGGGTGGGACGAAGGTTTAGGGGACTAGGCGGGGAGCGTGACGGACGTGAGGTTCAGGAGGGCGGCGAGGGCCTGGCCGGCGGCGATGTTGCCGTCGTTGGGGGGCAGCTCGTGATGGGTGAGGACGGCAAAGCCTTCGGCGCGCAGGGCCTCGACGGTGAGGTCCAGCAGCAGCGCGTTCTGGAAGCAGCCGCCGCTCAGCGCGACGGTGCCGACGCCGGCGCGGCGGGCGACCTCCGCGATGCCCTGGGCCAGGGCGCGGTGGAACGACCGGGCCAGGGCCGGGGCGTCGTCGCCGGCGGCGCGGCGCGCGAGCAGCTCCGCGAGCAGCGGCTCCCAGTCCAGCTCACAGTCGGCCCCGCCGCCGGCCGGCACCGCGCGGGCGTTCAGCGCGAACGAGGCGAACAGGCCGCGGCCGGACCGCGCGGCGGCCTCGACCGCCAGCGGCGTCTGGCCCTCGAAGTGGTTGCACGTGCCCAGCCCGAGCAGGGCGCCGACGGCGTCGAAGAGGCGGCCGGCGCTGGTGGTGACCGGGGAGTTGAGCCCGCGCTCGAGCAGGGTGTGCAGGTTGGCCGACTCGCCGGCGCTGAACCCGAGCTGGTGCGCGATCGGGCCGAAGTGCCCGGGCTGCGCGGCGTGGACCAGGCCCAGCGCCACGCGCCGCGGATCGCGCACCGCCGCCTCGCCGCCGGCCAGCCGGAACGGGCGCAGGCGTCCGAACCGGCGCGCCACGCCGCCCTGCAGCAGCAGAAACTCGCCGCCCCAGACCGTGCCGTCCGGCCCGTAGCCGGTGCCGTCCCAGGACACGCCGAGCACGCGCTCCGCCGCGTGGTGGTTGTCGAGGAGACAGGCGAGCACGTGGGCCAGGTGGTGCTGGACCGCGGTGACCGGCAGGCCCGTCGCGGCGGCGTGGCGGGTGGAGGCGTAGTCGGGGTGCTGGTCGCAGGCCACGGCGGTCAACGCCGCGCCGTGGAGCTCGCCGAGCATGGCCGCGGTGCGCTGGAAGGCGGCGAGCGTGGCGGCGCCGGCGAGGTCGCCGATGTGCGGGCTCAGCAGCAGCTGGTCGCCGGCGGCGACCGCGACGGTGTTCTTCATCTGCGCGCCGACGCACAGCCAGTGCCCGGCGAGCGGGGCCGGCAGCCGCAGCGGCGTGGGGGCCCAGCCGCGCGCGCGGCGCAGCAGCACCGGGCCGGCGGCGGCGAGCCGCAGCACGGAGTCGTCCACCGGGTTGGCGATCGGCCGGTCGTGGTCGAGGAAGGCGTCGGCGATGCCCGCGAGCCGGACCCGCGCCTCGGCGGGGTCGGTGCAGAGCGGCTCCTCCGCCAGGTTGGCGCTGGTGGCGACGAGCGGGCGGCCCACGGCGGCCAGCAGCAGCACGTGCAGCGGCGCGTAGGGCAGCAGGGCCCCGATCCAGGGGTTGCCCGGGGCGATGGCCGCGGCCAGCGCGGCCTCGACGCGGCGCGGCACGAGCACGATCGGCGCGGCGGGCGAGGCGAGCTGGCGGGCCGCGGCGTCGGACACCTCGGCGGCCGCGCGCACGGCGGCGAGGTCGGGGAACATCACGGCGAGGGGCTTCTCCTCGCGGTGCTTGCGGCGGCGGAGCTCGGCCACGGCGGCCTCGGACGTGGCATCCACCATGAGATGGTAGCCGCCGATGCCCTTGACCGCGACGATGCGGCCCTCGCGCAGCAGGGCCGCGGCCGCGCCCAGCGCCGCCTCGCGCTCGAGGAGGAGGGAGCCGCCGGGGACGGCGAGCTGCAGCCGCGGGCCGCAGGCCGGGCAGGCGTTGGGCTGGGCGTGGAACCGCCGGTCGGCGGGGTCCTCGTACTCGCGGCGGCACTCCGGACAAAGGCGGAACGCCCGCATCGTCGTGCGCGGCCGGTCGTAGGGCAGGCTCTCGAGGATCGAGTAGCGCGGGCCGCACTGCGTGCAGTTGATGAAGGGATAGCGGTGGCGGCGGTCGCGCGGGTCGCGCAGCTCGGCGCGGCAGTCGGCGCAGAGGGCCAGGTCGGGCGGCACGGCGGTGGTGACGGCGAGCCCGGTGGCGGCGCTGGCCATGATCTCGAAGGTGGCGCCGGCCGGCGCGGCGGCGGCGTCGGGGGCGGCGGACTCGACGGCGGCGACGCGGGCGGCGGCCGGGGCGCCGGAGCGCAGCGTGTCGACGAAGGAGCGCACGACCCCCGGCGGGCCGACGGCGCGGATCAGGACCCCCTGCGGGTCGTTGCGCACCCAGCCGCGGACGCTCAGCCGCGCGGCCGCCCGCTGCACGAACGGCCGGAAGCCGACGCCCTGCACCGTCCCGCGGACGCGCAGCAGCACATCGGTTTCTTCGGTCGTGGCGGGCATGGCGGCGGCGGGTTCAACGCGGCGGGAGGAGGCCGCGGAGGAAGTCGTACCACTCGGCGATGCCCTCGCCGGAGCGGGTGGAGAGCTGGATCAGCCGGGCCTGCGGGGCGATGCGCTGGATGTTGGCGACGGCCAGGTCGCGGCGGAAGCCGAGGGCGTCGGCCACGTCGACCTTGGTGAGGAGGACGAGGTCGGCCGACTTGAAGATGGGCGGGTACTTGAGCGGCTTGTCCTCGCCCTCGGTGGTGGAGAGCAGGACGACGCGCACGCGCTCGCCGAGGTCGAAGGAGGCGGGGCAGACGAGGTTGCCGACGTTCTCGATGAAGAGGACCTTGACGCCCTCGAGGTCCAGCGACTCGACGCCGCGGGCGATCATGGAGGCGTCGAGGTGGCAGGTGCCGCCGGTGGTGATCTGGGCGACCGGGGCGTGGGGCCGGTGGAGGCGCATGCCGTCGTTGTCGGTCTCGAGGTCGCCGACGACGACGGCGCAGCGGGTCTGCCGGCCGAACTCGTCGAGCGTGCGCTCGAGGAGGGTGGTCTTGCCGGCGCCGGGCGAGGAGACGAGGTTGAGGGCGGCGAGGCCGCGGCCGAGGAAGTAGCCCCGGTTGCGCTCGGCGAGGATGTCGTTCTTCTCGAGCAGCGGGACGCGGAGGTCGACGGCGCGGACGGACGCGGCGCCCGCGGGGGCGGCGGCGAGGGTGGCGGCGAGCTCGGCGGAGAGCGGGGCGGACAGCTGGCGGCCGGGGCGGGCGGCGGCGCCGCTGAGCGGGTGGATCTGGAAGTCTTCGGCCGGGGTGGCGGGTTCGGTGTTCATGGGAAGTCAGGACATTTCGATGCGGGCCAGCTCCAGCTCGCGGCCCGAGCGGAGGTCGCCGGACAGCTGGCCGCAGCGGGGGCAGGTGGCGATGAAGCCGGTGGTGATGGTGAAATCCGCGGCGCAGGCGGCGCAGCGGGCCCGGGCGGGCACGGACTCGATCGCGAGCTCGGCCCCGGCGGCAACGGTGCCGTGGGTGACGACGTCGAAGGCGAAGCGCAGGGCGTCGGGCTCGACGCCCGCAAGCGTGCCGATGCGCAGCACGATCCGGTGGACGCGCTGCGCCTGGTGGACGCGGGCCTGGTGCAGGACCGCATCGATGGCCGATTCCATGATGCCGACCTCGTGCATGGGGTAATGCGCGCACTAGACGCAGCGACCGCCATGGCGTCCAGCGCTCTCGATGAAAAAACAATTTCCGCGCAGCCATTCCCAAATTCCGCGCAACAGGCCCGCGGATTTTCTTCTAGGATGGCTGCGCTTTAGGACCCCACCCCCACCCCGCACGCCAACTCCCGTCTGAGCCTGACCGGTATTCCCCGGCCGGGATTATTTTACTCCCATGAATTCACTCATGAAGGTTAATGAGACAGTGCCCACCATCTATGAGCAGATGGTCTCCCGTGGCGTTGATCGCCGCGATTTCCTGAAATTCTGCGCCTGGATGGGCGCGTACCTCGGACTGGAACACTCGGCGGCCGGGCAGATTGCCAAGGCGCTGGAAAACAAGCGGCGCATCCCGGTGGTGTGGCTGCATTTCCAGGAGTGCACCTGCTGCAGCGAGTCCTTCATCCGCTCCTCCCACCCGATCGTCGCGGACATCCTCCTCGACAAGATCTCGCTCGACTACACCGAGACCCTGCAGGCCGCGGCCGGCTACCAGGCGGAGGAGATCCTCCATGACACCATCACCAAGTACAAGGGCGAGTACCTGATGCTCGTCGAGGGCTCGGTGCCGCTCGGCGCCGACGGCGCCTACTGCGTGATCGGCGGCAAGTCCGCGCTCGACACCGTGCGCGAGGTCGCCGCGGGCGCGAAGGCCATCATCGCC
Organism: uncultured Opitutia bacterium; assembly: GCA_903825285.1. GTDB lineage: Bacteria > Verrucomicrobiota > Verrucomicrobiia > Opitutales > Opitutaceae > Opi-474. Next base: position 111,246 of record CAIJZY010000041.1, read on the forward strand.
TGGGGCAACTGCGCGTGCTCCGGCTGCGTGCAGGCCGCCAACCCGAACCCGACGCAGGCCACCCCGATCAACGCCATCATCAAGGACAAGCCCATCGTCAACGTCCAGGGCTGCCCCCCGATCGCGGAGGTCATGGCCGGCGTGCTCGTCCACCTGCTCACCTTCGAGCGCATCCCGCAGCTCGACTCCCTCGGCCGCCCGAAGGCCTTCTACTCCCGCCGCGTGCACGACACCTGCGCCCGCCGGGCGAACTACGACGCCGGCCTGTTCGTCGAGAGCTTCGACGACGAGAACGCGCGCAAGGGCTACTGCCTCTACAAGGTCGGCTGCCGCGGCCCCAGCACCTACAACTCGTGCTCCACGATCAAGTGGAACAACGGCACGAGCTACCCGATCCAGTCGGGCCACGGCTGCCTCGGCTGCTCGGAGGCGAAGTTCTGGGACAACGGGCCCTTCTACCAGCGGCTCACGAACTTCCCCGGCTTCGGCATCGAGGCCACCGCCGACCAGATCGGCCTCACCATCGGCGGCGTCGCCGCCGCCGGCGCGCTGGCGCACGCGGTGCTCACCAACGTCCGCAAGGCGGACACGATCGGCGAGGGCCCCGGCGAGGATGCCGAGGCGGCCGAGCGCAAGCACGATGACGACCAGAAATCCTCCTAACCCTTAACCAGCGAAAGCACCTCCCATGAGCAATCGCATCGTAGTTGATCCTGTCACCCGCATCGAGGGCCACCTCCGCATCGAGGCCGAAATCAAGGACGGCAAGATTGTGGACGCCTGGAGCGCCGGCACCATGGTGCGCGGCTTGGAAATCATCCTGAAGGGCCGCGATCCCCGCGACGCCTGGGCCTTCACCGAGCGCGTCTGCGGCGTGTGCACCACGGTGCACGCGCTCGCGTCCTGCCGCTCGGTCGAGGACGCCCTCGGCATCCAGATCCCGCCGGCCGCCGAGATGATCCGCAACATCATGTACTGCATCCAAAACGTGCAGGACCATGTGATCCACTTCTACCACCTGCACGCGCTGGACTGGGTGGACGTGGTGAGCGCGCTGAAGGCCGACCCGGCCGAGACCTCGCGCATCGCGCAGAGCATCTCGCACTGGCCGAAGAGCTCCCCGGCGTACTTCAGCGACCTGCAGAAGCGCCTGACGGGCTTCGTGGCGAGCGGCCAGCTCGGCATCTTCGCCAACGCCTACTGGGGCCACCCGGCCTACAAGCTGCCGCCCGAGATCAACCTCATCGGCGTCGCGCACTACCTCGAGGCGCTGGAGTGGCAGAAGGAAGTCATCAAGATCCACGCCGTCTTCGGCGGCAAGAACCCGCACCCGAACTACCTGGTGGGCGGCATGCCCTGCTCGATCAACCTCGACGAGGCCAACGCCATCAACGCCGAGCGCCTGGCGCTCGTGGGCTCGCTGCTGAAGCAGGCCCAGGACTTCGTGGAGCAGGTCTACTACCCGGACCTCCTCGCGGTCGCGCCCTACTACCTCGAGTGGGCGGGCATCGGCGGCGGGCTGGAAAACTACCTCTGCTACGGCGACCTGCCGACGGCGGGCTTCAACAACATCGGCAGCTACAAGTTCCCGCGCGGCGCCATCCTCGGCCGCAACCTCTCCGAGGTGCACCCGGTGGACCCGAAGGACACGCAGACCGGCATCGAGGAGTTCATCGACAACTCCTGGTACGACTACAAGGACGGCTCCACCACCGGCGGGCGGCACCCGTGGGCGGGCGAGACGAACCTGAAGTACGGCGGCCCGAAAACCCCCTACGAGCACCTCGACGTGGACAAGAAGTACAGCTGGCTCAAGACGCCGCGCTGGAAGGGCCACGCGATGGAGGTCGGACCGCTCGCGCGCATGCTCGTCGGCTTCGCCAGCAACCAGAACGAGACCAAGGAGGCGGTGCTCGAGACGCTCGGCGCGCTCAAGGCGCCCGCGTCCGTGCTCTTCTCCACGCTCGGCCGCACCGCGGCCCGCGGCATCGAGGCCCGCCTCACCGCCCGGTGGGGCCTGGAGTTCTTCAACAACCTGCTCGCCCTCATCAAGGCCGGCGACACCCGCACCTTCACCAAGGAGCGCTGGGAGCCGTCGACCTGGCCCACCGAGGCCAAGGGCGTCGGCACCTCCGAGGCCCCGCGCGGCGCGCTCGCCCACTGGATTGTCATCAAGGACCGCAAGATCGACAACTACCAGCTGGTCGTCCCGTCCACGTGGAACGCGTCGCCCCGCGACGCGAAGGGCCAGCGCTCGGCCTACGAGGCGTCGCTGATCGGCACGCCGGTCCACGACCCGAAGCAGCCGCTGGAGATCATCCGGACCATCCACTCGTTCGACCCCTGCCTCGCCTGCGCCGTCCATCTCTACGAGAACGGCACGGAGGTCTCGCACCACGAACTGCTGGTTAAATAAAGGACCCGCCATGAATGGCTCCGCGCAGGATTCGCACGACTTCCAGCGTGTCTACGTCTGGGAGCAGCCGGTGCGTTGGTTCCACTGGATCAACGCACTGTGCATCGTGACGCTGGGCGTCACCGGCTGGATCATCGCCCACCCGCCCGCGCTGATGAACTCGGGCGAGGCCTCCTTCAGCTACTGGTTCGGCAAGGTGCGCTTCGTGCACTTTGTCACGGCCTACGTGCTGCTGGCCAACTTCTGCTTCCGGCTGTACTGGTCGGTGATGGGGAACAAGTACGCCAACTGGCGCAGCTTCTTCCCGCTGACCAAGGCGCAGTTGAAGCAGATCTGGGACGTGCTGAAGGTGGATGTCTTCCAGTTCAGCAACAAGCCGGTCGAGACCCTCGGGCACAACTCGATGGCCTACTTCACGTACACGGCGACGGGCCTGCTGACGATCTTCCAGGTCGTGACGGGCTTCGCGCTGTATGCGCCGACCAGCTCCGCCTGGTTCCCGCACCTGTTCAACTGGGTCGTCCCGCTGTTCGGCAGCGAGTACAACATCCGGATCTTCCACTACGCCGCCCTGTGGCTCTTCGTGGTGTTCACGATCATCCACGTGTACCTCGTGTTCTACCACGACTACGTCGAGGGCCATGGCGTGATCTCGTCCATCGTCGGCGGCTGGAAGTTCATGGAAAAGGACAAGGTCGAGGCCGAGTCGGCCACGGGCATGTCGGGCTTCCCCGCCCGGCGCCCCGCCCCGTCCGGCACCAAGGCGCCCCCCGCGCCCCCCGTCTGACCCCATGCTGCTGCTCGACTCCACGCTCGAAGGGGAGGCCTATGCGCATCCCCAGGCGGACGTCCCCGGCGCCCGCGTGCTCGTCCTCGGCATCGGCAACGTGCTGATGGGGGACGAGGGCGTGGGCGTCCACATCCTCCGCCTGCTCGAGCAGGAGCCGGCGATGCCCGGCGTGCGCCTGCTCGACGGCGGCACGGGCGGCGTCAACCTGCTGGCTGAGATCGGCCGCATGGCGGCGGTCGTGCTGATTGACGCCACGCGCGACGGCCGGCCGGCGGGCACCGTCACCTGCCTGCACCCGGAGCGCGTCGGCGACCTGCCCCGCGGGCTGGGCGCGCATGATTTCGGGCTGAAGGACCTGTTCGCCGCCGCTGCGCTGATCGGCCAGCTGCCCGAGCTGCACCTGTACACGATTTCGGTCGAGACCATCGTCCCAATGTGCACCGCGCTCTCGCCCGCCGTGGCGGCCGCCGTGCCCGAGGTGGCCCTGGCCGCCCGCGCCCACGCCGCGCGCCTGGCGGCGGAGGTTCGCTGACGGGGACCGCGCAGCCCGTTAGATCAACTTTTGCGCGCTCCTGCGCAAACGATGCGGAGCCAACCGCCCGGGCGTCAGGCCATACTGACTCGACAACGTCCGCCCCCGCTCCACCCTCTAAACTCACCACTTCAGGTTTATCCCGCCACTTTTTCCCCATCATGAAACATCACACTCAACTCAAACTCGCCGGCGGCCTCTTCCTGCTCGCCGCCGCCCTCAGCTACGCCGCTCCCGCGTCCGAAAACTGGGAGAACCTGTGCACAAAGTGCCACGGCGCCGACGGCAAGGGCCAGACCAAGGTCGGCAAGAAGCTCTCCCTGAAGGACTACACCGACGCGAAGGTGCAGGCCGAGCTGAAGGACGCGGACATGGCCAAGGCCATCACGGGCGGCATCAAGGACAAGGCCGGCAAGGACAAGATGAAGCCCTACACCGACCTGACGACCGCCGAGGTCACCGATCTCGTCGCCTACATCCGCAAGTTCAAGTCCTGAACGGTTCTCTCCGTTCCGCAGTGAGCCGACGCGAACGTCATCCAACGTTCGCGCCGGTTTGCCGTTGTCCCCGCTCTTCCTGATTCCTCCCCGCCATGCCTGACCAACCTCCCTCCGCCCCGGCCGACTCCTCCCGGATTCGCTCGTCCTTCAACAACTGGATCAGCGCCGCCGGCGGCGTCCTCGCGGTGGGCGCGCTGTTCTCGTTCGCGCTGCTGGTCTGGATCGACTTCACGCAGGGGGACAAGAACCCGTACCTCGGCATCTTCACGTACATCGTGGCGCCGGGCTTCCTGATCGCCGGCCTGATCGCGGTGTTCGCCGGCGCCTGGCTGCAGCGCCGCTACGCCATCAAGTACGCGGGCGAGTCGCCCGACCGCTGGCAGCTGCGCTTCGAGGAACCGCGGCAGCGCCGGATGATCATCCTCTTCACCGTCGGCGCGGTCGTCTTCCTGCTGCTGAGCGTGTTCGGCAGCTACCAGACCTACCACTACTCCGAGTCGGTGCAGTTCTGCGGCGAAGTCTGCCACCGGGCGATGAACCCCGAGTTCGTCGCCTACCAGCGCGGGGCCCACGCCCGCGTCGACTGCGTCGACTGCCACATCGGCGCCGGCGCCGAGTGGTTCATCAAGGCCAAGATCAACGGCACGCACCAGCTGATCGCCTACACGCTGAACAACTACAGCCGGCCCATCGCGACCCCGATCAAGAACCTCCGCCCGGCCCAGGACATCTGCGAGAAGTGCCACTGGCCGGAGAAGTTCCACGGCAACATCGACGTCAACTTCGAACATTTCCTCTCCGACAAGGCCAACACCTCGTTCTCCGTGCGCATGCTGATGCGCGTCAACACCGCGCGGGCCGGCAGCCCCTCCGGCGGCATCCACTGGCACGTGAACAAGGACGAGAAGGTCGAGTACTACGCCAGCGACGAGAAGCGGCAGGACATCCCGTGGATGCGCGTGACGAACAAGCGCGACAACACCGTGCGGGTCTACCGCACCGAGAAATTCAAGGGCGAGCCGCCGGCCGACCAGATCCGCACGATGGACTGCATGGACTGCCACAACCGCCCGGCCCACGTCTTCCCGACCGCCAACGACGCCGTCGAGCGGTCCCTCGCCTCCGGCGCGCTCAGCCTGAAGCTGCCCAACATCAAGCGGGAGGCCGTGAAGGCGCTCACGCAGAAGGAACTCACCAATTCCGCGGACGCGCCGGCGAAGATCGCCGAGTACCTCCGCGCGAAGTACCAGGGCTCGCCCGAGCTGAGCGCCGCCACCATCGAGGTGCAGCGCATCTACTCGGTCACGATCTTCCCCGAGCGGAAGGCCGACTGGCGCGTCTACCCGAACAACATCGGCCACAAGGACTGGCCCGGCTGCTTCCGCTGCCATGACGACAAGCACAAGACCTCGCTGGGCGAGGCCGTGCGCTCGAGCGACTGCACCTCGTGCCACACCATCCTCGCGCAGGGCAAGGGCGCCGAGATCGAGCTGCTCAACGCCAAGGGCATGGAGTTCCAGCACCCCGGCGGCGACCTCGACCCCGACCTCACCTGCTCCGACTGCCACAACGGCGGAATCCAGAAATAAGCCCGGATTTTCGTAAATGGAATGGAAGGCGGGGTCGCTGACCCCGCCTTTTCCATGTTCGGGCCGGCCGGTCAGTCTGGCGGGGTCGGCGACCCCGCCCGACAGCGCCAGTCCGGGCTTGGCCGTCGCCGGCGGCCCCGGCACACCAAAAAACGCGCCCAATCGCGCAACCCTTGCGGAGCGAGCGCGCCGCCATAGGCGCATACTGCGACCTGAGGACTTATGAACGCATCCTGCCGGCGCCGTTTCCTGCCAGCGTTCGCCCTGCTGGCCACCTTTCTCGCCTTTGCGGGCCCCATCCGCCCGGAGACCACCCCCGCGGCCAAGCCCCCCGCGGTGCCCAACGCGGACTGCATGGAGTGCCATGCGGCAGAGCTGAAGGCCCTGAAGAAGGGCGAGGCGCCGGTGTGGGTCGGGGTGAAGCCCGAGGCCTACGCGCATTCCGCCCACGCCAAGCTCAACTGCGTGGACTGCCACACGACGATCACGGAAACCCCGCACGACTCGTCCCTGCCGCCCGTGCAGTGCGTGGCGTGCCATGAGAAGTCCCTCCCGAAGCACGCCTTCCACCCCCGGCTGGCCCTGGCGCCGCTGCCGGCCGGCAAGGACACGGCCTGCACGGAATGCCACAGCGCCCACGACACCGCGGGCGTGAAGCAGAAGGAGTTCGCCTTCGGCGGCTCCGGCCAGACCGAGGCCTGCAGCCGCTGCCACGAGGCCGCGGGGAAGGACTACCGCGCCTCGGCCCACGCGGCGCGCCGCGACGGCACCAAGCGCACGACGCCGGACTGCCTCGCCTGCCACCGGGAGCGCCTCGCCAGCCCGGCGCCCGGCCAGTCCAAGGTCCAGCTCAAGCTCGCCCAGGCCAAGTTGTGCGAGTCCTGCCACGTCGGCAAACCCGAGGTCGCCGGCCAGTCCAACCTCGGCGCCAAGTTCGTCGCCTCCTTCGACCACTCCGTGCACGGCGCCGCGCTCCAGGCCGGCAAGGAACGGGCCGCGGGCTGCGTGGACTGCCACGGCGTCCATGCGATGAACAAGGCCGCCGTCGCCGGCGCCCGCATCAACCGCATCCGCGTCACCGAGACCTGCGCGAAGTGCCACGAGAAGCAGGCGCAGGAGTACCGGACCAGCGTCCACGCCGCCGCCCTGCTCAAGGGCAACCTCGACTCCGCCGGCTGCACCAGCTGCCACGGCGAGCACGACATCAAGCTCCACACCGACCCGACCGCGCCCGTGGCGAAGGCCAACCTCGCCCAGCAGGTCTGCGCCGAGTGCCACGCCTCGGTCCGCCTCACGCGCCGGTACGGCCTGGCGAACGACACGTTCAAGACCTTCTCCGACAGCTTCCACGGCCTCGCCGTCCGCGGCGGGTCCGTCGAGGTCGTCAACTGCGCCAGCTGCCACGGCGACCACGCGATCAAGTCCCAGAACGACCCGACCTCCACCGTCAACAAGGCCAACCTGGCCAAGACCTGCGGCGAGTGCCACCCCGGCGCAAACACGCGGTTCTCGGTCGGCGCCGTGCACGCCAGCGAGGCCCAGCGCGACGCCTCCCCGTGGCTCTACTGGATCTCCAACCTTTATGTCGTCCTCATCGTCCTGGTGATCGGCGGCATGGTCCTCCACAACCTCCTCGATTTCCTGAAGAAGACGCGCCACAAGCTCGCCGTCCAGAAGGGCGAGGCCGAGGAGCTGCACGTCGCGCACCGGCTCTACCTGCGCATGACGGTGAACGAGCGGATCCAGCACGTGGTGCTCGGGCTGAGCTTCACGGCGCTCGTGGTGACGGGCTTCATGCTGCGGTATCCCGAGGCGTGGTGGGTGACGGGCATCCGCCACCTCAGCACGCGCGCCTTCGAGTGGCGCGGGCTGGTCCACCGCATCGCCAGCCTCATCATGGTGGGCAGCGGCGTCTGGCACGTGGCCTACCTGATCCTCACCGACTCCGGCCGGCAGCTCTTCCGCGCGATGCTGCCGGAATGGCGCGACGTCACCGACCCGTGGAACGTGCTCCGGTACAACCTCGGGCTGGCGCCGACGAAGCCGAAGTTCGGCCGGTTCTGCTACATCGAGAAGGCCGAGTACTGGGCGATGGCGTGGGGCACGGCGCTGATGACCCTGACGGGCGCGATCCTCTGGTTCGACAACGCCTCGATGGGCTACATCACGAAGCTCGGCTTCGACGTCGCTCGCCTGGTGCACTTCTACGAGGCGGTGCTGGCCACGCTGGCGATCATCGTCTGGCACTTCTACTTCGTGATCTTCAACCCGGACGTCTACCCGATGAACCTCGCCTGGCTCACCGGCCGGATGTCCGAGGGGGAGATGATGGAGGAGCACCCGCTGCAGCTCGAGCAGCTGAAGGCCGCCGACCCGGCGCCCCCCGCCAATCCGCCGCCCTACCCGCCTCCGCCGCCGCCCGACCAGCCCAGCTGAGTCGGCCGGGGGTGAGTTGACCACGAAGCTCACGAAGCCCCGCGGGCCAAGGCCCGCGTTTGTGATCTTCGGGGCAAATCGCCCTGTGAAGCTGGCCAAGAAACGCCCCTGAACGGGCAACGCCTGCGTAGTCGGGCTGGCGGCAAATCCCTAGACTGCCCCAAAGCCATGAATCCCGCATTACCCCATCACCCCAGGCTGGGCCGCTGGCCCGTTGTCCTTTTTCTGATGCTCGCAGGCGTCGCGTACGCCGTGGAGGCCCCTGCGCCGGCGGCCAAGGCCCCGGCGGTGGCGAACAGCGAGTGCATGGATTGCCACGAGGCCGAGTTCAAGCCGCGCAAGAAGGGCGAGCCGCCCGTGTGGATCGGCGTCCGGCCCGAGCTCTTTGCCAAGTCGGTTCACGGCAAGCTCAACTGCGTGGACTGCCACGCCGACATCAAGGAGGCGCCGCACGATGCCAAGCTCGCCCCCGCGCAGTGCGCGTCCTGCCACGAGCAGGAGGTCAAGCAGTACGCCACGAGCATCCACAGCGTGAGCCACCAGATGGGCGGCACCGACGCGGCCTCGTGCACCAGCTGCCACGGCACGCACGACATGGTGCCGGTCAAGCAGCTCGACTCCCCGGTCTTCAAGCTGAACCTGGCCAAGACCTGCGGCACCTGTCACGACGACCCGAAGCTCACGAAGGAGTACCGCATGGGCCAGTCCAAGGCCGCCGGCCACTACCTCGACAGCATCCACGGCCGCGCGCTGATGAAGATGGGCCTGGTCGTGGCGCCCTCGTGCAACGATTGCCACGGCGTGCATGACATCAAGCGCACCATCGACAAGGAGTCCCACACCAACCACGCCAACGTCGCGAAGTCCTGCGGCAAGTGCCACCTCGGCATCGAGGAGACCTACAACCAGAGCGTGCACGGCCAGCTCCTGCTCAAGGGCGACAAGAAGGGCCCGGTCTGCATCGACTGCCACAGCGCGCACGACATCGAGAAGCCCGCCACCGCCCACTTCAAGGGCCTCAGCGACCTCAGCTGCGGCAAGTGTCACGAGGACCGCCTCGAGCACTACCGCGACACCTACCACGGCAAGGCGATGGCGCTCGGCCAGCCCAACGTCGCGTCGGACGTCGCGGCCTGCTACGACTGCCACGGCCACCACGACGTGTTCAAGGTCAGCGACCCGCGCTCGCGGCTGTCGAAGGACAAGATCGTGGCCACCTGCTCGCAGTGCCACGCCGGCGTCAACGAGCAGTTCACGAAGTACCAGCCGCACGCCAACCCGCTGGACAAGGTCAACTACCCGATCCTGAACAAGGTCTTCCTCTTCATGACGGCGCTGCTGATCGGCACGTTCGCCTTCTTCGGCCTGCACACGATCTTCTGGCTCTTCCGCTCGATCTACCTGTTCCTGACCGACTCGAAGACGTTCCGCGAGGCGGTGATCAAGCAGAACTCCGACGACGTGCAGTACACGCGGTTCACGCCGTTCGAGCGGTTCCTGCACATGCTGGTGGTCACGAGCTTCCTCCTGCTGGTCATCACCGGCATGCCACTGAAGTTCTACTACTCCGACTGGGCCAAGGTGATCTTCCACTTCATCGGCGGGGCGGGCGTGGCGCGGTCGCTGCACCACTTCGGCGCGGTCGTGACCTTCGGCTACTTCGCGCTGCACGTCAGCTCGCTGGTCGTCATGCTGTGGAAGCGGCGCCGGCTGATCCGCAACCAGGAGACGGGCAAGATCGAGCCGTTCCGCTTCCTGCGCGCGGTGTTCGGCCCCGACTCGATGGTGCCGTCCTTCCAGGACCTGCGCGACTTTGTCGCCCACCAGAAATGGTTCTTCGGCAAGGGCCCGCGGCCGCAGTTTGACCGCTGGACCTACTGGGAGCGGTTCGACTACTTCGCGGTGTTCTGGGGCGTGTTCATGATCGGCGTCTCGGGCCTGATCCTGTGGTTCCCGAAGTTCTTCACCCTGTTCCTCCCGGGCTGGATGATCAACATCGCGCACGTGATCCACTCGGACGAGGCCCTGCTCGCCGCCGGGTTCATCTTCACCTTCCACTTCTTCAACACCCATTTCCGCATCGAGAAGTTCCCGATGGACACCGTGATCTTCTCGGGCCGCATCTCGCAGACGGAAATGCTGCACGAGCGGAAGCGCTGGTACGACCGCCTGGTCGCGTCCAACCGCCTCAAGGATTACGCCGTGAAGGACGAGTGGGAGGGCCGCAAGGCCGTCGCCAAGGGCATCGGCTTCCTGTTCTTCGGCACCGGCCTGGTCCTGCTGGTCCTCATCGTCTACGCGATGATGTCCCGCCTCGGGCACTAGCCCCGCCTCGGGCGGGGAAGTGCCAGGGGGCATGTCCCAAGGGCCAAAGGGCGGGCAGCAGGCAGCACGGGTCTCCCGACCCGTGCCAGCCTGAAGTCCGCGTCCAGGGAGTGGCTGCACACCACATCCCTCACCGTCATCCTGAGTGAATACGAAGGATCGCAGTTCCCGCTGGCGTAGAGCCAGTGTTTCGTTCCAGACACTCGAGCAACGCCGCCAGAGTGTCGGGCGGGACAACGCGGATGGGGTGGGAATAATAACAGCGATCCTTCGTCGTCACTCAGGATGACGAGGGGGATGAGTCATCCAATACCCTCCGGTTCATTGTCGTCCCCGCACCCATGCGCGCACGGGCTCGAGGTCCTAAGATGACGGCCGGGGGAGTCGGTGGCTTAAACACACCCTTCATGCGGACCTGCGCAAGATATGCGCAGATTTCACCAATGCGCGGTTAGAGCGCCGGCGGGATTTCAGCGATAGTCTGGCCCGTTAGTTACCCCATCGACCCCTATTATCTGGACTATCATGAAGCGCATCCTCCTCTCCGCCGTTGTTGTCTCGAGTCTCGCCGTCGCCGCCTACGGGTTCGACGCCTCCGCCACCTGGACCGACCAGTGTGCGAAATGCCATGGGGCCGATGGCAAGGGTGAGACCAAGATGGGAAAGAAACTCAGCATCAAGGACTACACCACGGCGGAGGCCCAGGCCTCGTTCACCGACGTGGAAGGCGTCAAGGCGCTCAAGGAGGGCACCAAGGACAAGAACGGCAAGATCCGCATGAAGGCCATCGAGGGCATGACGGACGCCGACGCCCAGGCCATGGTGAAGTTCTTCCGCGGCCTGAAGAAGTAACCGGCCTCGATTCGGTTCACGCCTTTCCCGCCCGTCGCGATGCACTCCCCTCACCGGACACCCTTGGTCCTGGGCCTGCTGACCCTGGCCTTCGCGGGCCTCGCGGCGGCGTTCCTCACCGACTCGTGGGGTTATCCGGCCCCGCGGCCGCAGATCCCGCTCGTCGACAAGGCCCTCCTCGACCCCGCCACGGTCCGCCGCTCCTACCGCGACCTGATCAAGGCGAAGGAGGACCTGTCGGACTTCGACTGCTACGGCTGCCACGAGAAGGGGCACCCGCCGCCGCTGCGCTACGACGAGAACCACAAGCTCATCGTGCCGACGGAGCACTCCGACGTGGTCATGGGCCACGGCACGCACGGCCGGAACAACAACTGTTTCAACTGCCACAACGAAAACAACCTCACCACGCTGCAGCCCCGCGACGGCCGCGAGCTGCGGCTGGAGGACAGCACGGAGCTGTGCGGCAGCTGCCACGGCCCGACGTACCGCGACTGGGATTCCGGCGCGCACGGCCGGATCAACGGCTATTGGAACACCAAGCTCGGTCCCGCCGTGAAGAAGGACTGCGTGAACTGCCACAACCCGCATTCGCCCCGCTTCCCGGGCCGCAAGCCGCTGCCGGGCCCCCACCCGCTGCGCGCCCCGGGCGTCTCGGAGCCGACGGCTGAAACCACCTCCCACTGACATGCCTCCGACCGTCCCCACCGATCCCCTCGCCGCCGCCGCCGCCGACGCGGGCATGTCCCGGCGGAGCTTCCTGCGCACGTCCGCCGTCCTGGCCACCGGCCTCGCCGCGGTCGCCGCCAGCCTCAAGCCGCTGTTCGAGATGGAGGACATCACCTCCGCCGAGCAGTTCATGCAGAAATACTACAAGGAGCTCACGCCGGAGGACATGAAGAAGGTCCTCGCCCGCGTGGAGCGCGAGGTGGAGAAGCAGTACGGCATCCGCCCGCACGTGCGCGACCTGAAGCCGATGGACGGCGTCGAGTTCGCCTACGCGCTCAACCTCTCCCGCTGCATCGGCTGCCGGAAGTGCGTCCACGCCTGCGTGGCCGAGAACAACCAGTCGCGCAACCCCGAGATCCAGTACATCCGCGTGCTGAAGATGCCGCACGGCACCTTCGACGTGGAGAAGGGCGACCATTACTACGCGACGGAGAAGGTCCCGGAAAAAGGCTTCTTCTACATGCCGATCCAGTGCCAGCAGTGCCACAACCCGCCCTGCGTGAAGGTGTGCCCGGTGCACGCCACGTGGCAGGAGACGGATGGCATCACGGTGATCGACTACGACTGGTGCATCGGTTGCCGCTACTGCGAGGCGGCCTGCCCGTACTGGGCGCGCCGGTTCAACTTCACCAAGCCGAGCATCCCGGCCGACCGCATTAATCCGAACATGTCCTACCTCGGCAACCGGCCGCGGCGCCAGGGCGTGATGGAGAAGTGCCACTTCTGCGTGCAGCGCACGCGGGACGGCCGCTATCCGGCGTGCCTCGAGGTCTGCCCGACCGGCTCGCGCAAGTTCGGCAACATCCTCGATCCCGAGAGCGAGATCTCCCAGATCCTCCGCACGAAGCGCGTCTTCATGCAGCTCAAGGAGGACGTCGGGACCAATCCGCGGTTCTTCTACTACTTCGACGTATGATCACCGCCGCCCGCAACTACCTCGTCTTCCTCCGGCGGTGCGCCCGGATCGCGTTCGTCGGCGACTGGCGCTACTACACCTGGATGGGCGTGCTGACCGTCGTCGCGCTCTTCGGGCTCAATGCCTACGCCAAGCAGTTCGCCCACGGGCTCATCGTCACCGGCATGAGCGACGAGGTCTCCTGGGGCGTCTACATCGCCAACTTCACCTTCCTCGTCGGCGTCGCCGCAGCGGCCGTGATGATGGTCATTCCCGTCTACATCTACGACAACGAGGAGCTCCACGACCTGGTGATCTTCGGCGAGCTGCTCGCGGTGGCCGCGATCATCATGTGCCTGATGTTCGTGACGGTGGACCTCGGCCGGCCCGACCGGTTCTGGCACCTGATCCCCGGCATCGGGCAGTTCAACTTCCCGGCGTCCATGCTCAGCTGGGACGTGATCGTGCTCAACGGCTACCTGCTGCTGAACGTCCATATCTGCGGCTACCTGCTCTACAGCCGCTACCGCGGGGTGAAGCCCGGCAAGTGGTTCTACATCCCGTTCGTGTTCGTCGCGATCTTCTGGGCGGTCTCGATTCACACCGTCACGGCCTTCCTCTACGTCGGCCTCGGCGGCCGGCCGTTCTGGAACTCCTCGATCGTCGGCCCGCGCTTCCTCGCCTCGGCGTTCACCGCCGGCCCGGCGCTCATCATCCTCGCCCTGCAGGTCATCCGCCGCGTCACGCACTACCACATCACGGACAAGGCGCTGCTCACGCTGCGCGCGATCGTCCAGGTCTCGATGCTGATCAACGTGTTCCTCCTGGTGAACGAGGTCTTCAAGGAATTCTACTCGGGCAACCTGCACGTCATCTCGTCGCGCTACCTCTTCCTCGGCCTGCACGGCCACCACGCGCTCGTGCCGTGGATCTGGAGCGCCATCACGCTCAACCTCATCGCGATGGTGATCCTGGTGCTCCCGCTCAGCCGCAGCCTGAAGTACCTCAACGTCGCCTGCGTGCTCAGCATCGTGGGCATCTGGATTGAAAAGGGCATGGGTCTCGTGATCCCGGGCTTCATCCCCACGCCGCTCGGCGCGGTCGTCGAGTACACGCCCTCGCTCAACGAGACGCTGGTGTGCTTCGGCATCTGGGCGTTCGGCCTCCTCTGCTACACCATCTTCCTGCGCATGTCGGTGCCGATCCTCCAGGGCCGGCTCGCCAAGGCCAACGAGGGCATCTCCGAGCCCGGTCCCGACGACGTCGTCGAGGACACCCCCGCGCCGTCGCACTCCTGACGCCATGGCCAAGCAGCTCACCGCCGAGGACGTCCGGGTCTCGCTCAACGCCCACGTCGCGTCCCGCGGCGAGGAGATCCACGCCAAGTACGGCCCGGTCATCGGCTGGGCGGAGCTGCAGCAGATGCTGGAGGACCGCACGTGCGTGCGGTACCCGTGCAAGCTCGAGTTCAACGCCGCGCCGCTGCAGCCCGGCGAGTTCGCCCACCCGGTGGCGCAGGGCGACAAGCCGGAGGACGGCTACATCATGTACGTGCACCCGCTGTACATGACGCAGCTCGCCGACGTCCCGGCCCTCGTGTGCTACCAGCTCGTGCTGGTGAACTACGGCGAGTTCGCCGCGTCGGAGGACGCCCTGACGTTCGGCGCCGCGGTGCTCGGGATCTCGGAGGATGTCTATTACGGGCGCCTCTGCGAGCTGATGGACCCGCTCGGCGACGGCACCGAGCCCGGCGGCTGCAGCTGCGGCTGAGCGACCCCTTTTTGAAGTCCGCGTTGCCCGACCGAATGTAGCGAAGATTTTCCGCGAGACCCCGCCGCGAGCCCCGCTCCCTCCTCCCGGAAACCGCGTTGCTTTTCCCCTCCCCCAATTCAACCCCGCCGGCCGGGTTTCCCGACCGGCGCTCCGTTTCACCCCGCCGGAGTCGCCATGAGTGAAGATCCCAAACCCTCGGATGCTGTCCCGCTCGCCGCCACCCTGGCGCAGCTGGAGCGGAGGCTCCGCCGGCTGGAGCAGGCGATGTCCCTGCCGCCGCTGCCCGATGAGCCGGCTGCCGCTCAACTCATTCCCCCCGCCCCGGCCCCGGTCACCGTCCCCGCTCCGGCTCCCGCGCCGGCCGAGGAGGAGCTGGAATATGTGGTCGGCCAGAACTGGTTCGCGGCCGTGGGCATCGTGGTGCTGACCTGCGGCGTCGCGTTCGCGCTGTCCCTGCCGCTGGCATCGCTGCCCGCCGCCGTGCCGGCCCTGCTGGGCTACCTGCTCACCGGCGGCATGTTCTTCGCGGCGCATCTCTGGCGCCACAGCTTCGAGCTCGTGTCGCGCTGCCTGCGCGGGGCGGCGATGGCGCTGCTGTATTTTTCCACGCTCCGGCTTTTTTTCTTCGGGTCCGGACCGGTCCTGGACCTGGGCTCGGCCCCCGGGCGCATCGTGTTGCTGGCCGCCGTGGCCCTCAATCTCGCCCTGGCCTTCCGGCAGTCGTCCGGCGGACTCATGGTCCTGGCGCTGGTCACCGGCTACATCACCGCAATCGCACCCCAGTCCGCCGGCTGGCTGGTGGCGATGCTGCTGGTGCTGGCGGTCCTGATCGTGGGCGCCGCCTCGCGCCGGAGCGTCCCCGCGCTGCTCCTGCTGGCCGTCCCGTTCGGTTACGCCTCCTACCTGGTCTGGATGATCGGCAGCCCCTGGGCGGGACAGCCGATCCACCTCGCCACCAGCCCCACCGCCGCGCTTTTTGGAGTGCTCGGCTATGCGGCGATCGTGGGCGCGGGTCCGCTCGTGCGGAGCAAGCGGGAGGGCGAGGATCAGCTGACCATCCTCACGGCGGTCTTCAACTGCGCCTTGGGCTATGGCGTGTTTCTCATCCACTCGTTCCTGGCCTTCCAGGAGCAATTCGTGGCCCTGCACCTCGCTGCCGCGGCGGTCTTTCTAATGCTGGCGGCGGAGTTCTGGCGCCGGGAGGAGAGCCGGGTGTCGACCTTCTTCTATGCCATGACCGGCTACATGGCGCTGTCAGTGGCCATCCTCAAGGCGGTCGCGCTGCCTGATGTCTTCATCTGGCTCTCGCTGCAAAGCCTCCTGGTGGTGGCCACGGCGCTCTGGTTCCGGTCCCGCTTCATCGTCGTGGCCAATTTCTTCATCTTCGTCACGGTCGTGCTCGGGTACATGATCGCCGCCGGGAAGGAGACGGGGATCAGCCTCGGTTTCGGCATCGTGGCCCTCCTGACCGCCCGGATCCTGAACTGGAAGCGCGAGCGTCTGGAGCTGCGGACCGACCTGATGCGCAACGCCTATCTTGCCTGCGCGTTTGTGGTTTTCCCCTACGCGCTCTACCATCTGGTGCCCCGTTCCTTTGTCAGCGTGTCCTGGGTCGGCGTGGCCCTGATGTACTACGTGATGAACCTCATCGTGCACAACGCCAAGTACCGCTGGATGGGACACCTTACCCTATTGTTGACCGTGATTTATGTAGTTCTGATCGGTTTGACCCAACTTTCCTCCACCCACCGGATTGTTTCGTTCCTGGTCTTGGGAACAGTGCTTCTCATTGTTTCATTGATCTTTACGAAAGTCCGTCGGCGTTGGCGAACCTAGGCTGCCGGCGTTGCGACCCCGGAAAGGGCCTGCGGCGGGTGGAATGGGTGGCTTCAAATTCATTTCCGACGCCACTACTTAACTTTAGGTATCCGGAGTAATTGTGGATTCCACAAAGATTGCGCGCAACTAGACAATCCATGCGCAGTCAGCTCTGCAGGAATCTCCGATAGTACAGTACGCCTAATAGTCTAAACCAACCCTCTTAGCCCTGTAGTTTTCCTAATCACCAACGATTCGTCTAGATCCGACCTGAATCTTACCCGTCATGAATATGCGCCTACACTGGACCAAACAAACCCTCATTTTCGGAGGAGCGGCTGCCTGGGGCTTGCTGCTTATCTCCTGTGTGATGGTCAATCGCACCGTCGTTGCTCCGCCCAAGATCGCTGGAGCCACTTTCGTCGGGACCAAGGAGTGCACGCAGTGCCACTCTGAGGTGACCGATCACTTCGCCTCCTCCACGCACGCCAAGATTGCCGTGGCGGATTCCAAGCTCGGTGACACGAGCTGCGAAGCCTGCCATGGTCCGGGCAGCGTCCACGTCGCCGCTGGCGGCGGCAAGGGCACGATGGTGAACCCCGGCAAGTCCCCGCAGGCCTGCTTCGCGTGCCATACGGACAAGCAGGGTCAGTTCAGCCTGCCGAACAGCCATCCGGTGCTGGCCGGCAAGATCAGCTGCGTGGACTGCCATGACGTCCACGAGGGCAAGGCGATCAAGGGCACGGGCGCTTCGCTCGAGGCCGAGATCGAGACCTGCACGAAGTGCCATACGGCCCAGAAGGGTCCGTTCGTCTACGAGCACGGCGCGATGAAGGAAGGCTGCACGGCCTGCCACAACCCGCACGGTTCCGTGAACGCCAAGATGCTGGTCGCCCGCGACGCCAACCTCTGCCTGCGCTGCCACCTTGAGGCCCCCACCCCGGGCTCGACGGGTGAGATCAACGGCAACGCGATCCGCCACACCTCGGAAAACCACAATTCACGCCTCATGCAGGGTACCTGCTGGAGCGCGGGCTGCCACGAGGCGCCCCACGGATCGAATTCCAGCTACCACTTCCGCTACTGACCCCCGACCCTCACCAGCCATGAAAGCTACATTCTCCACCATCGTTCGGGGCGCCAGCCTGCTGGCCGGCGCCTCGCTCGCCCTCACGGCCATCACGGTCCGTGGTTCGGACAAGCCGTTGGCTCCCGACGCTTTTCCGACCTTTGAGAGTTATATCAAGGTCACCGGCCAGGCCCCTTCCGTCAGCGGTGACGAAAAGGCCTTCCAGCGCAGCAAGCAGCTCTCTTCCAGCGGCGGCATCGGCATCGAGGACCTGCACTTCATCAACGAAGGCAAGGACCTCACGACCGAGATCAACGGCAAGGCCCTGACCGGCACCGAGGACTACCTCGCCGAGGTCAAGATCGCCAAGAACGAGTTCGGCTCGGTTGACTTCGGCTACAAGTCCTTCCGCACGTTCTACGACGGCGTCGGCGGCTTCTTCCCGACCAACGGGAACTGGCAACCGCTCGCCAATCGGGACCTGCACGTTGACCGCAGCAAGGCCTGGATCGAGGCCACCGTCGCGCTGCCCAACCTGCCATCCGTCACTGTCCGCTATTCGGCAGAAAAGCGCGAAGGCAAAAAGGACTCCACGATCTGGGGCGACACCGACTTCACGGGCATGCCGAACAACAACCCGCCGATCTCGCAGGTTCGCAAGACGATCCCGAGCTTCCTGAAGCTCGACGAACAGACGAAGAACCTCGAGTTCATCGTTAAGCACAACATCGGCAACACGGCCCTCCAGCTGTCCGTGCTCAACCAGAAGATCGACAACCTCGACACCCGCTTCGTCAACCGCTTCCCGGGAGAAGCCAAGCCCTATTCGGCTCCGGCTTCCACCGTGCTCCTGCCGGCGTCGCAGATGAACAACGAGATCGATTACAGGCAGGGCGATGGCATCAGCTCCGGCGCCACGATCACGACGTTCACTTCGGACACGAAGTTCAACGACCAGGTTGAGATCAAGTGCGGCGTGAACTACGAACTGCTCCATGCCGACCAGAGCGGCGACCGTTCGCTGGTGACCACCACCCCGACCGCCACGGTCCCGGTGCCGATCAATACCTACAACTACCAGGGCCTGGCGGGCACTTCCCGCATCCTGTCCTACACGGGCAACACGTCGCTGACCTACACCCCGACCAAGAACTGGTCCCTGTTCCTCGCGGTGAAGCGCCAGGAAGAGTACGTGAAGAGCGCCGCCTCGTTCAACGTCTCCGCGGCCAGCGGCACGCCGGCCACGACGGTTGCCACCACGCCCCGCGTGGAGTGGGCCAACATGATGAACAAGACCACCACGCCTGAGGTGGAGGTCCGCTACACGGGCATCAAGGACGTCGCGCTCTACGCCAACTACTCGAAGGCCAAGGCCACGGGCACGGACAAGGACACGTCGACCTACAATCCGCTAACGGCCAACAATGGCACGAACGCGCTGAACGCCACGTCCGAGAGCCATGGCAACTACACCATTGGTGCAAACTGGAAGGCCTGCGCCTTCGCCACGTTCCGGGCCGAGCTCTTCAAGAAGAGCCACCAGAACGACTACGTCGGCTTCGGTGCCCAGGTTGGCGACTACTACCTCCTGGACTCGCACTTCACCGGCTGGAAGGTCACGGCGATCGTCAAGCCGAACGATGTCGTCACGTCCACCACGCGCTACATCTACCAGAAGGGTCTGATGGATGTCACCGGCTTCCTGCCCACGTTCCCGGCGTATGCCTCCTGCGATGCGGAGAACAACACGGTCTCTGAGACGATCGACTGGACTCCCAGCAAGCAGTTCTACGCCCAGCTGAACGCCAACATCGTGTTCAACACGGTCAACACGGTGTACCCGCGGGCCGGCATCACGCCCGCCTCGGGCACGAGCATCGCCTACGACACGAACCAGGTGCTCCACAATGCCAACAACAACTACGTCACGGTGACGGCCCTGTGCGGCACGACCCTCACGACCGCGGATGACCTGCAGTTCCAGGTCAACTACTACAAGGCCGACAACCTTGACGCAAACTTGGCTACCATGACCGTCCCCTATGGGATGGCGGTCAAGGAGGTCTCGGCCACCGTTGGCATCAAGCACAAGTTCTCGGACAAGCTGGTTGGCGATGCCAAGGTCGGTTATTTCGACAGCAAGAACGACACGACCGGTGGCATGACCAACTTCCACGGTCCGCAGGGTTACCTGTCTCTCACCTACGCCTTGTAAGGTTCAGCGTAGCTTAGTTACCCCAACAAGACCGGCCCCGCGGCTCACGCGGGGCCGGTTCTTTTTTTGGGCCAGCACGCCGCGCGCGGGAGCAGCGTGCGTGCGATGTGGGAACAATGTGGGAGCGAGCTTGCTCGCGACTTTCATGCCGCCGCACCCAAGGCCTCAATAACCCAAGGTCGCGAGCAAGCTCGCTCCCACACCGGCGACAATATTCCCGAAGAAGATTCACTCCGGGAACGCGGGATGCTTAACTCGCGGTCTTCATGAATGCCCGTGAGCGCTTTGTGCGGACCCTCAACTTCCAGAAATGCTCCGACCGTCTGCCCATGGTCGAATGGGCGGCCTGGTGGGACCTGACGATGGACCGGTGGAAGACGGAGGGACTGGACCAGGACCTGAGCTGGGACGACTCCCTCGCTTACTTCGCCCTCGACCCGCTCATCCTCATCGGCACCGGCGGCGGTCCCGGCGCCAACACCCCGCCCGAGATCTCCCGCACCGTCTCGGACGAGGCGAGCTACGAGGCGCTTCGTCCCTACCTGTTCACGGAGGCCGGCATCGAGGGGTCCCTCCGGCAGGCGCGGCGCCTCAAGGCGGGACATGAGCGCGGCGAGTTCTCCATCCGCGTCTGGCTCGACGGTTATTTCTGGTTCCCGCGTTCGCAGATGGGCATCGAGCAGCACATGCTGGCGTTCTACGACCAGCCCGAGCTGATGCACCGGATGAACCGCGACCTGGCGGAGTACAACAACCGGGTGATCCAGGCCATCTGCACCGTGCTGACGCCCGACATGGTCGGGTTCGCGGAGGACATGTCCTACAACCATGGACCGATGCTCTCCCGCGAATTCTTCGACGCGTTCCTCCTGCCCTACTACCAGCGCACGGTGCCGGTCATCAAGGGCCTGGGCGTGAAGGCGCTGGTGGATACGGATGGCGACGTCACGACGATGATCCCGTGGCTGCTCCAGGCGGGGATCGAGGGCGTGTATCCGCTGGAGCGCCAGGCCGGCGTCGACATCGCCAAGCTCCGCGCCGCCTTTCCGCAGCTCATCATGATGGGCGGCTACGACAAGCTGGTCATGTCGCACGGCGAGGGCCCCATGCGGGCCGAGTTCGAGCGA
The DNA here is from genome assembly GCA_903825285.1 of uncultured Opitutia bacterium. Taxonomy (GTDB): domain Bacteria; phylum Verrucomicrobiota; class Verrucomicrobiia; order Opitutales; family Opitutaceae; genus Opi-474. The sequence continues at coordinate 132,312 of CAIJZY010000041.1, forward strand.
CTGCTCCCGGTGATGCGCTCGGGCGGCTACATCCCGTCCGTGGACCACCAGACGCCGCCCGAGGTTTCGCTGGAGAACTTCAAAATCTACGTCCGGCTGTTCCGCGAGTACTGCGAGCGCGCCGTGCGGTGACCCGCACCGCTCGCCCCCGCCGCACACGCGTTGGCAAATGTGGGAGTGATTTCAAACCCCACTCCCATGCGCCGTCATCCTGAGCGAAGGCGAAAGATCGCTGTTAATCCTCCCGTCGCGTCTGCTCCTGATGCCAGACACTTTGGAAACGTTGCAGGAGTGTCATGACCCAAACGCGGTTTCAGCTGCAGTGCTAACAGCGATCCTTCGCCTTCGCTCAGGATGACGAGCAGGAGCTGGGGTGCCGGAAAATCTAGGGCGCAACCGCCTGCTCCATCTCGCGCACCCGCGTCCGGAGATTCTCCACCTCGCCGCGCAGGCGCTCCACCGCCGCGTGATCCGCGCGCAGGCTTTCCAGCTTCTCCGCTGAAATCTGCGCGGCGCGCAACCGCTGCTGGTCCGCCCGCAGCTGTCCGACCACGCGGTTCTGCTCGCGCAGCAGCGCGACCTCCTCGCGCAGCTCCTGATTGACCCCGCGCTGCAGCACCAGTCCCGCGCCCACCAGGACCGCCAGAAAACCGACGGCGTAGATTGGCCAGGGAAGTCGCATGAAGTGAATGGGGCTGGCCCGGAAGGGCGCCTGGTTACGGTTTCGGCCGGCCCTCGATGACCGTCCCGCCCTCGGGCGTGGGATTGGGCTTGGCCACGCTGAACACAATCGTGATCTGCATGTGCGTGTTGACGGCCCGGCCGCCTTTCTGACCCGGCTCGAAGGTCCACTGGCTGACGGCCGCGATCGCCGCCGGCTCGAATTCCCGGAGCGTGGAGTTCACCGCATAAGCGTTGCGGACGGTGCCGGTACTATCCACCACGTAATCCACCAAGACCTTTCCCTCCGTGCCCAAGGTCCGCAGCTCCGCCGGATATTCGGGTCGGGCCTGGGTTAGCACCCGCGGCGCGCGATCGAGCTTTCGATAGTCGACCACCGCCTGCTTGGCCTTGGCGTCCAGGGCCCGCTGCGCGGCAATCTGCATCCGGCCCTTCAAGCCATCCGCCTCGCGGTCCAATTGCGCAAGTGCCGCATCGTCCGCCTTCATCGCCTCCACCTCCGCGGCGACCTTCGCCAGCTTCAGGTTCTGTGCCTGCAGGTCTGTAATCTCCTGGTTTTCCTGCCGCAGCTGCTGGAGTTCCCCGCGGAGCTCCGAGGCCGTATGATACTGCACGGCAAAGCCCGTGATGCCCGCGGCGGCGACGAGACCCGCCGCGCCCACTGACAGTTTGTTTATGCTCATGAGATTCACGATCCAGCCCACCGCGCCGCCCGCCGTGGCCTCGGCCAGGGCCACGCCCGCGATCGTCGCGGCGAGCCCGGCCGGCGCGGCCACCACCGCCTGGTTGGCCAGCACGACCGCCAGCGCGGCGGTCGACGAGGTCAGGCCCCGGCGCGCCAGCAGGGCCTGCAGCTTGTCGAGCGCGCGCTCGACGCGCATGCGCGCGGCGTTCTCGGTGAGGTCGAGCCGCGTCCCGATGCCGGCGAACGCGAGCCCCTCGAAATAGCGCAGCAGCACGGCCTCGCGGTCGGTTTCGCTGAGCTCGGCCAGCGCGTCGTTCAGCACCGGGCGCAGTCTCTCCCAGTCCACGTGGGCCGGCGCCCCGCCTTGAATTGCGTCCATATGATGAGCCTCCTGTTCGCGCGTCCGGCGCCGCTGTTCCCCGCGGATGAGCCGCGCCACCGCGTAACGCGTGCTGGTGAACAGCCAGCCGCTCAGGACCGCACGGCCGCTGAGCGACGCGGCCTTGCGGGCAAGGTCGGTGAACACGAGCTGCGTGGCATCCTGCGCCAGGTGCGCGTCGCCGTTCGCCTGCCGCAGCGCCGTGGAGTACACCAAGTTCACATGCCGCTGCACGAGCTCGGCAAACGCGGGCTCCGAGCGCTCGACGGCGTAGCTCCGCAGGAGTTGGGGATCGTCCATCATGGCAGGTCATCTCCTAGCACCCGCTCGCGCAGGAATCGCACAAGAAATCATCAAACTCCACGGTGAACTCCTAAGGCCGCGGCCGGTTTCATGGCCCAAAAAAAATGTAAAGTTTCCTTTACATGTGACAAGGTACCTTTACACACCGGTCATGACCAAACCAAATTCCTTAGATCAACTGTGCCGGTTATCACCTGAGTATTCCAACAAGGCCGATCTGCGGCTCCACCTCTGGTACCTGGTGGCGTGCCTGGCCTTCGTCGGCGGATCATTCCTGCTGCTCTCCCATCCTGAGTGGCCCAAGTCCCTGCGAATTGCGACTGAGCTGATCCCCATGCTGCCGGCTTTTCTCTTCCTGCGGGACATGGCGCGGTTTGTCCGCGGCATGGATGAACTGCAGCGGCGCATCCAGCTCGAGGCGGCGGCCGTCGGCGCCTTTGCCATGCTGTTTGCCATCTGGGTGGTGAATGTCCTAAACGCGAACGGCGTCTACCTCCCGGGCAGCATTCGCGGCCTGGGCAGCGCCTACTTCCTCATCTTCACGTACACCGCCTGGCGGATTAGCGCCTTCATCGTCAGCCGGAGCTACCGATGAAAAACCGACTCCGCGAATTGCGCGCGGCGAAGGACTGGTCGCAGAGCGCCCTGGCCGAGGAGTTGGGGGTCTCGCGCCAGACCATCAACGCCATCGAGACCGAGAAGTACGACCCGAGCCTCCCGCTCGCCTTCCAGATCGCGCGCCTCTTCAAGCTGCCCATCGAGTCCATCTTCGAGGCCCCGCCGGCAGAAAAATAACGCGCTCTGCCCTGCGGCTAGGGCACCTGATAGACTTCCACGAGCAACTCCCCCGTTTCCGTGGCAAAGCCCTGGGCTGTGTAGATGCCCGGATCCAGCGCGGTCAGGATGACCGCGTCCTTGGAACCCGACGGCAGGCTGAAGGCCCCGACCCGAGCAAAGGTCTCGGTCAGGTCGGTCGCGTTGATGGTGGATTTCTCCCAATCGTCGTTTTGCGCGATCTGGCTCGAGCCCTTGAACAGCTTGAGCGAGACGTCGCTCACGGCATCCGTCACGCCGTACTGCCGGAGCGTCGGCCCAACGACACGGATTAGGTAGAGCCGCGGCGTGGTGCCATAAACCACAAAGCCCGCGATGGCCGGAACCGACGGGCTCACGAGGCAGCGGGTTGAGATCGCCCCCAGCACCGCTTGGTCCGAAGCGGATTCGACGGAAAAGAAAAACCCAGGGGACCCAACATAGCCGCTCGTATCCGTGTTGAAATTGAGCGTGCTCGTGTTGGTTAAGAGCGTGCCGTCCGTATCCCGGTAGCTCAGCGAAAGCGTGGCCGTGTTACCACCATTGACCGTGTAGGAATAGGTCCCCAAGCGCAGAGGAAGCGCGGCCAGGTCAGAACCCTTGCGCTCGAAATCGTAAAACCTGCCGTCCGACTGAAAATAAGTCTTCGAAGAGCTGTGCACCATTGAAGACATGGCAATAACTCGTCCCGCCAGCGACGTCGGCGGAGTAAAGGCCTGGGCAGGCAAGGACGTCATGCTGCCGACGAGAAGCAACAAGCCACAGCCTACCTGACGTAACGCGTGCATGGTATGAATGCCATGACAGCCAACCTAACCCAAGCCGCCACTCCTGTATCATGTTTATCTTACCGGCCACGGTCAACCAACCCATCGTCCACTGCTGCAACCGGCGCCAGCAGCATGAACGCCACGCCGGTGATCACCCCGGCGGCCAGGCAGCTCCACAGGATGAAGTTGTTCCAGTCGTTCAACAGAAAGTCGCGGAAGGGTGTGTCGGGCGGGCCGGAGTCGGCGCCGCTCGAAGACCACATCAGGAACGCGATGGCCAGATAGGGGATGACCGCCAGCAGCAGTCCAACCAGGCCGGACTTCCACGCCGCCAGTCGCGTGAACCGAGAAAGCACGCACAGCGCTGGCAGGAGCAATCCGGCCGTGCTGGCAAAGCTCACGCCATACCCGAACACCAGCAGGACAACGAACGCCGTCACCCCGGCCTTCACGCTGTTCACGCCGACGCTGAACAGCGCCGCCACGACCAGCGGCGTGAACATCGGCGCCCACACAAGCGCATGCCATGAGAACCGCATGCCGGGAAAATGCCGTTTCAATAGGGTTTGCACGTCGGGCGCCTCGCGCACCTGGAGTCTGCCGCGATTGTCGAGATTGTCAGCGCGGAACTGCGCCCGGCATTTAGGATAGACAATCCCCGTCCTTCACCTCACCGCAGTCCCCCATGCCCAACATTGAGTTCATCACGGCCGACGCCCGCGTGCACCGGAGCGAACTCATCGAGCTCAACGTGGAGTATCTCTCCTGGGTGTTCACCGAGGTGGAAAAACTCTTCCACGTGTCGGTGGAGCAGATCGTCGGCCTGCCGGCGCACGCCTACGTCCCCACGATCATCGACAAGGTCTGCGGCGACCCACCGCCCAAGGGGATCTTCTACCTCATCCAGGTGGACAACCAACTCGCCGGCATGGGCGGCCTGCGGTGCCTTCGCGACGGAGTCTGCGAGATCAAGCGCATCTACATCCGTCCGACCTTTCGCGGCATGAAGCTCGGCGAGCTGGCGCTTCGGCGCATCCTCGCCGACGCCGTCGCCTTTGGCTATCAGCGGGCCTGCCTCGACACCGGCCTGTTCATGCAGTCGGCCCACCGGCTGTACGAGAGCCATGGCTTTGTGGACTGCGCACCCTACGAGGGCGTCGAGACGCCGCCGCAGTTCCATGCCCGCTGGCGCTTCATGGAACGGGCGCTGTGAGCCCGGGGACCTGGGCCTGACCGTCGGCCGATTGCGCGGCGCGAATCACACGATCTTCCGGACCGCGGGCACAAGGCGCAGGACACTCGCCGCGGCGAATGAGCCCACACACGCGGCCAGGCCAACATAGAGAAATTTCTGGAACGGCGGGATCGCCGCTCCCCGCAGGGCAATGCTGAGAAAGACGAGCACGGGCGGATGGAGAATGTAGGCCCCGAAGGCTTGGTTCCCCAGCCAGGATCCGATCGCGGCCAACCGGCCCGACAGAGGCTGCGAGAGCCAGAGCAGGCCGAGGATGATGCCCCAGCAGACCAGCGGATCCCAGAGGGCGTACACGAAGGCGTTGCTCCCCCAGCCCCCGCTAAAGGGGCCCGAGCCCCAGCGCTTCAGGCAGAACACCGGAAAGGCCACCAGCAGCACCAGCGAACCCAGCACCGGGATTCGCACGCGGGTCCAGGTGAGCCCCTCAAGCAGCCGGCCTCTCGCGGCGGCGCATCCGACGGCGAACAGCGCGAAGTACGCCGGGAAATAACCCAGCTGCAGCCAGAGGATGTTGCGGCCCACCGGCACGGCGAGCCGGACGAGGAACGCCACCAGGCCAATCCCCACGGCTCCCATCAGGATCGCCGGGTAGGCCGGGAGCTCGGACCAGGACGCTGAAGCGGAGGCCGGCGTCTGTTTTCGCCACAGCCAGTAGCCGACTGCGAACAACAGCAGCGCCTCGGCGAACCACAGCGGGCCCGGCTCGAATTCATGCTCGAGGATCATCTGCCAAAATCCCGGCCAGAGCGGATGACCCGACGCCGTGCGGACAATGGCCACCGTGAACGGGTGCAGCAGGAAAAAATAAGCCAGCAGCGGGAGGCCGAGTCGCAGAAAGCGGTCCCGAAAATAGTTTCCCGCCCCCTTGCGATCATACGACAGCGGCGTGAAATATCCGGCCAGGAGGAAGAAGAACCCCATGAAATAGGACTGGTTCACGGAGTTGAAGAACACCAACAGCAGGTTCGACGAGTCCGCCTCCTGTCGCCAGTACCAGCCGCCCGAGCCGCCATAGACGATCGCCGTGTGATGCAGGATGACGAGGGCCGTCAGCAGGACCCGAAGACTGTCGATGCCAGCTGATCGGCCGGGCGTTTTCATGCGCGTGCGCGGCCATCAACACCGGCGCCGCAACCCGAGGCCAGAAAAAACCGGCAGACCGACGGGCCCAACGGCCGGCCGCACCCAAAGATTTTCTCATTGGTCGGATCGAGAAGCAGCTGCCGACTTCAGGGACGACTCCGGTTTCGTTCGGCTCAGTCAAATTACAAGAGCACGATAGCCGGAAGCACCGAGGATGAGAGTCCGGCTGCCGGCGTCAGACAGTGGCGCCCTTGGATACACGGTGTTCACGACGAGGTTGCCGCAGTTCCAGCCCCGGTGAAGCGAGCCAGCCAACCTTATCCACAGTTTTTGTCAGAGCGTCGGGTAGAGGGTCGCGCTTACCGGTTGCGGTTCGCAATCTCTTCCTTGAGCGCGCCGAGGATCGGTTTGAGCAATTCGATGCGCTCCCGGTAGCAGATGCCAAGGCCGCGAATCTCATCAATCTGCAGGGAGGATTCGCCGCCGGCGGCGGCCTGCTGGGCCTGATCCTTGGCCACTTCGCTGTCGTGATTCAGATCCAAGATTGCCTGTTCGATGGTCACGACCAAATCGGTGAGTTCGGCCGTCTTCCGTTCCCGCAGCAAGAGGGGCAGCTGTTGGTTCTTGGCGGCGATGAGCTGGCGGTTGCGGATGCGGGCCAGCTCCACGGTGCGGTCCCCTCCGACAATCAATTCGGGCAGGGAGGCGGCCTGCATCTTTCGCGCAGTCGATTGCTCGGCCAGATGCTGGAAATATTCCGCCACCCCGGCCTTCATCACCGGCATGAGCTGCTCGAAGGCATACTGCATGCTGCCCGTCAGCATGCGCTGGCCGGACCAGGATGTGCTATTCACATCCGCAGAAAATTTCGGGGTCTGGGTGAAAACAATGCTGTTGTAGCGGCCACTGGAGATGCCGAGCGGCAATTCCGCCTTGCGCGTGAAGAGCTCCTGGCCAGAGGACGTGGCGATCAGCGCGATCGTCACCTGGAGGCGCAGGTTTGCGGGATCAATTTCTCGGGCGTCGATCCTGATGAGATAATCCGTTTTCCCTCCGCCGGGCTGCTGTATGCGGGCGAAGAGGCCTGAGCCGGCCACATCGCTGGTGACCGTTTCCGCCATCGCGGCGAGATAGGAATCAACATTCGAACTTTGCCTGAGGAAAGCGGTCCACAGCGGCTGCAGCTCTGGAGCGATGGTAATGTGCGTTTCCACCTGGGCGCTGGCGTCAACCTTGCTTGGTGCCGGCGTCGTCCGATAGGACGGCGTATAATGAGAGCCAGCTTCGACGGATGGGGCGGCCGCACAACCCGCCCATAGCAAGCAGCCGAAAACTGCCCAGGATGCGATTCCAAGAGGGAACCTGCGATGTGGAGTAGTCATGGAGATTGGGCGGCCGGTGATCACCGATTGCGGTTCGCAATCTCTTCCTTGAGCGCGGCAAGGATGGGCTTGAGCAACTCAATGCGCTCCCGGTAGCTGATGTTCAGCCCGCGCAGCTCCTCCGCCAGCGGCGTGTTTTCGTTGGCGGCGTTGGCCTGCTGGGCGCGATCTTTTGCCACCTCACTTTCATGATTCAGGTCGAGGATGGTTTGCTCGATTTTGACCACGAAGGCGGAAAGTTCATCCGTCTTGTTCTCCCGCAGCAGGGCCGGCAGTTGCTGGTTCTTCGCCGCGATGATCGCCCGGTTGCGGCCCCGGGCCGTGGCAACGTCGCGGTCCGTGCTGGTGATCAGATCGGACAGGGTGCCCTTGGCAAATGCCGCCACCTGCGCCTCCGCCGCCTGCTGCTCAATTCGCCGGCGTAATTCCGCGATGTCCGCCACCATGTCATTCCTCAGGGCGGCCATGACCTGAGGCAGGGCCGCCTTCAGGTTGTAGTCCTGCAATGTCGTCCCCAGCCGAATTTCCCGAGTGTGATTTGAAATGCTCTGCTGGGCGGCATTGAGCACCTCCATTTTCACCACCAGCTTCTCGGCGCGCTAAAAATGAGTGGTGTGCCGACCACGCGTGAAAACTTGATGCTATCGCTGAGACGTTTTCAGCCCGAAAGCCCTTACGTCGATGGGGTCTTTGTTTCTCCTGAAGCTCTGGGATATTTCATGTACGCGCCACCTGAAATGTCCGAACGAGAAATCGATTCCTTTTTGCAGGAATATATCAACTTGGTTCCCTACTATCTAACAAAGTGCGACGGGAACTTGTCCCGGATCTTCTCGGAGGACGCTCTACCGGCATTCCCCGAAATGCCACCACCCATCACCGTGACCTGGTCGGAAGCCGAGGGAGAGGCACTCATTGCACATGGCCGCTGAACCTCTCACGACCATGACCGAGATCGACCTTGTGGTTTTTCAGATTGCGCGGGCGCGCGTGGAGCGGAGGGAAAGCCGATGGATCGCGGACCAATTTGATGCTGAAGCCATGCCAATGGAGCACCTCCGCTGGTTGCACGACCGCATTACGTGGTGCATCTGCGGCTACGAGTCAGACCCAACGGAGCTTTACGCCATCGCATCGGTCAGACGCTTCCTTGATGCGTGGCACCGTCGGAGCCCAAACTGGCTGTTCTTCGGGTCGCTAGAAACTGACAACCTCAAAGTGATGTATGTCTCACTGCTCCGGAACGCTTCCGCGGTGAGCGACACGTGTTCCGGGCGTTGTCAGGTTGAGTTTGATCGGACGGAGTTGGGGCGACTGCTCGCACACGACCTGGAGGTTTCGGACAGAATCTCCGAGCACGTCGGTTTTAGCCCGGCACAACGGCTGACTCGAATGAAGGCGGTCCTGGAATATTTCAGCATGAAAAAAGGAGAAAACTGGTGAGAACTGACCACTCACATCAGCTGGGCCGCGAGCCCATGAAGCGAGGCATCATGGGTCGACCCCACGGTCACCAGCACCCCCAGTTCAGCCGAACTGCCGGCACTTCCGCCGGGCTTTTTCCGACATCAAGGACGCTCGGCGACATCGGCGTTTGTCGGCGATTTATTGTCACCTGCATTGTCACTTTGCCGATTTTTGAAAATGCAAAACCCACATCCTCCGCTGGATGTGGGCTTTGTAAAGATGGCGTCCCCACGGGGATTCGAACCCCGGTGACTACTGAATGTTGGTTTATGTTGGTGTTCATAAGGTGCTTAACAGTGGTTGATTTTGCTTGGAAAGTGCCCGTAGCTACGTTGTGTTACGCGGCAATGAGCTTGGCTGGCACCAGTGTTTATCGTCGAAAAGACTCCCCGTTCTGGTGGGTCAAATACTGGTGTCCGGTGAAATTGGGATGGGCTGCGAAGAGCAGCGGTCATCGGTTCGACGATCCGCTTGGCTACAAGCGCGCGGTGGCAATGGCTCGAGAGCTGTCGGCCGATGCGGTTTCGGCGCGCACTGTTGCCCCTAGCGCGCGTTGGGACAGCTGGGTGAAGGCGTGGCTCGAGATGAAGCACCAGAACAGCCCCAAGACCTTGGTTTCCGAAAGCAACCGTTGGGAGTGGCTCGATTCGTTCCTGACGCAGAAGAAAGTCTATGGCCCGCAGGGGGTGACCTACCCGCTTGGCCTCGACTACATGACTTGGCGCACCGGCCAAGTTAAGCGGGTGTCGAAGAAGCACCCGTGCCACAACACCGCCCTGGCTGAATTGCGGTTGTTGGGACGGATCATGCGTGAGGCTGTGCACCGTGGATTCATAACGACCAGCCCGCTTGAGCGGATGGGGATCAAAAAGCAGCGGCCCGCCGAGAAGCCCGAGATGACGGACGCTGACGTTGCGGCGATCCGTGCAGCGTTGGCCGAAAAGGAAGGGCATCTCCCGCTGCAGGACCGCTGGATGACCATTTCCTTTGAGATAGCGCTTCACCAAGGGTGCCGGGTGAGTGAGACCAGCCTCCCGTTGAGCGACATCGACCTTGAGGCCCGGCGCATCACCTTTCACGCGAAGCGCGCCAAGGTGTTCACGACAACGCTTCACCCGAGTCTCGTGCCGTTGATTCAGCAATTGAAGGCAACAGGCGCCGAGCGCACATGCACGTTGCCCAAGATGGCCACACGTGACTGGCACCTCTTGCTCAAAGGCCGTTTGGAGCGAAATCGGAAGGGCGTTTGCCCGCACCTGACTTTCCACTCCACCCGAGTGACCGTCATCACGCGCATGGCCCGCGCAGGCGTCCCAATTCAGCAGGCTATGGCGTATGTGGGTCATGCGGATCAGACCGTGCACCGGATTTATCAGCGGCTGCAGGCGGATGATCTGACCCGTTGCACACAGGCTTTGCGTTTTTTCCCAGCCAGTGGGACGCCACAAACTCCGGGTGGCGATGCAGCCAAGACATTAGCCAGCGGCGCGTCGTGAAGCGGCCCACTGGGTCCTTGAGGTGACGACCTGCCTTGCGCATGGCTTGAATGGTCCAGCGCGAGACGCCCACGGCTTCAGCCTGGGCCTGTGCAGTCGTCAAAATCATGTCCGGCTCGTTCATGTCTCAATCCTCAGGTGAGCTTCTTGAGCTCGTCCCCCGGCAGTCCGAATTTCTTAACCATGTGCTCGATGAGCGTCTCCGCGTTCACTTGCGAAGCCATGTGCTGCGACGAACGGCGACTCGCCAAAATTGCAGACATTGCTTCGAGCCCGCGCTGCATGAGGTAGCGCGCCGCATCCAACTCGGAGTTCAGGCTCAGCATCTCACGGACCTCGCGCACTTGCTCCAATTCGGGGCCGTGCAGACGGAATGTAATGCGAAGGATTTCTTTGGTAGATTTCTTGGCCATTCCTCCAAAAAGTGCCTTTTAACACCTTTAGTCAACTATTTTCACCTTTTAGGCATCTTTTGCCCGCATTACCGCGCTCCATGCGCTTGCACGAATTGCCTCCTTGGGCAGATACTCACGGTTCTGATGGACACCAAAAGCTATGCCGAAAGCCTCGGATTCCTTCACACAGGATTCAACAGCGTTGACCGAAACATACGGCATTTCCTCTACCGCCACATCACTGGAAAAGATCCACTTTCGTTCGAATACAACAGCCTTAGCAAAGGCGATGCAGTTGAACGGAACCCTCTCACAGAACGGCACACATTCGGCACGCTCGTCAGCCGCTATAACGCGGTCGCCGCTCCTGAAAATCAAATCGACCAGAGGATAGTGACTGTGAGAAACGCCGTTGCGCATGGACGCTTATTCAAAGATCACTCTCGAACCAACGCGTTCAGGATCGTGAATTTCGAAAACCACGAGAGCGACAGTAACAAAATGACGGTCGAGTACTTCATCGACATTAACGAACTCTACATCCGTGACGCCACGTGTCTCATCGCTCTCGCAATCGACCGAGTGAAAAAGAGCATCAAGGCTCTCATCGCCACCCAAATTTCTTGAAGGTGCATTTCTGACTTTGTGATTCCAGCATGCTAGGCACCCCCATGAAAAACATACTTAATGTAAACTTTGGATTCGCGACATTGTTAGCACTCCTGCTATTGGTCCCAGTAGCGCGGGCGGCCCAACCGCAACCGCCAATTTATTCCACTGCAGACGCCGGAAAACACATCGGAGAGTACGCGTCTGTTTCTGGCGTGGTAGAGCAAGTCTCATCCTCTAGCAAAGGAACCCATTTCATGAATTTTGACGGCAGCTTTCCCAACGCGCCCTTTACTGCCGTAATTTACGCAGCCGATGCCGACAAGGTTGGAAATATTTTGCAGTATGAGGGCAAGCGCGTGGTGGTTACCGGGAAGATCGCGCTCTATCGCGGAAAGCCAGAAATCGTCGTCCACAGTGCAATGAGTCTAAGGATCCAGCCTTAACAGCCAACCCGTGAAACCCAGTGGTGCCTTCGCCTGGCTTGCGCTAGTGATATCGGCCCTATGCGCCGCCGCACTTTTTAACGAGATCCGAGTAAATGCGGCCTTGTCTGCAAAATGCAAAAATCAAACACGTGATATTCGAGAGTTACAGTTAGCAGTTAGTCGCCTCGAATCCGGTGTTGATTCGCTAACCAATGATATTGGTAACTTGAGCGGACGGGACATTCACGTTCAAACGTTTGTCCTCCGCATGCTACATGAGAAAGAGATGTCAGGGGAGTTTCTTCCTTTTACAAAGACCCATGAGGTTTTCCGCGGCGGTTTAAGTGATTTGTACGGCCTAACTCCAAGCGAGGTAGAAGAAGTCTTTGGCAAAGGTCAGACGACTAGATCCGTTGTGGAATCAGGCCGAATGGCATTCGGCAAGGCATTCGATAAAATGCTCGCGTGGCTTCGTGACCCTGCAAATGCCAACGCTGGGGAAGAGAAGGCCGTCGAATATCTGCAAACTCTACAAACTCATTACGAGATCGTGCGCTAACCCGCGTTGCTCGTCACTACCTGCATGCTCCGTCGCTAAAGCATCAAAGTACGCCCACGCATCAGCCAGGGCAAACGGGATGCCGTCGAAGAACTCCAGTGATTTCTGCGCGTAGAGGGTGACGTTGAAGTAGAGTTCGAAGCGGCAGTACATGGTGCGCGCGAGGTGATACTTCCACCGCTTGCCCCAAATTCGTTCCGCGCCGAGTTCACCTTCGAATCCGAATAGCTTTCCCAAGTCCTCGAGTCGCCTTTGGGCCTCGATCTTCCGCTTTCGCTCACCGACCCACGAGAAAGGGCCGTGGACTGTCCTTTGCCATCCTTTGCAGTAGCGGACGAGCCGCGCACCTTTGTCGCCCCGGCGGGTGCCAAATTGTTTGACGAGATACTTGGCGAGGTAGCCCGCAAAGCTGTCCACGTCTGAGCGGACAGGAAGAAGCTGAACGTAGTTGCCGAAGCCATACTTGGTGACATTGCCCCTGAGGTAGGCCCATTCATCGCGGAGGCGCTTGCACACGCTGCTGTAGTCTCGGCGCTTGATGGCCTCGAAATCGAAACCGGTTCGAATGTCGCCCGCCATGACGACGACGAGGTGGAAGTGGAGTCGTCCTGTCTTGGGTGACCGTTCGATGACGGCGAGCCAGGCAAGGTAGCGCTCGGAAAACTTGGCGTTAGTGGCGAGTGAGTTGAAACGACGGGACGCTTCTTTGATTGTTTTGGGTGGTGGGTCCTCAAACCCCAGCGTCAGCATTCCAATCCTTTCCACGCCCCATTTGCGGGCCATAGCTTGGACTTCGAGTATCAGTCGCTGCGCTGACGCCCGGTGGGATTTTCCTCCACGGATGGTTTGTTTTGGATTGAGATGTTCATTCGGTAGACAAGGAAGGGCCGCAGGCGCAGCCGCGCTGCGCGCGGCCGCGTCCTGCGCGCCCAATCCCAATCCGCTTTGAATGGGTTCAAGTTCACCCGCGCCACGCTCCTGGGCGGACTCGCATTCCCGCTTCGCATCGGATTCCGATGCTGAATGCTCGCCGCGCGGAGCCTCTATTTTTGCTACGTTCCAGCTACGCTCTTCTGTAACATCTTGAGCATACGCTGGCGTCCCCACGGGGATTCGAACCCCGGGAGGAACTTACAGAAGAGTCTGATGATGAGGACCGAAGTAGTAAGGCACAGTCCTCTCCTTCCTCACTAGCTTCCCCAAATTGCGGGAAGCCTAGTCCTGAGCTGGCAAAAGTTGTCAGCGCGTGGCCCTGCCTTCGCCCTGAGTTGAGGGCTGCAATCAGCGCCATTGTGGACGCTGCGAACGGAGGGCGGACGCCGTGAGTACCGGGACGCTCCGCCGCAGCCGCACGCTCAGCGACTGGCCTGCCCGTCTTAGTTCCCCTAGCGGGAGTCTAGAGGGCGGCAATGAGCCCTCTTGCCGCGCCACGAGCGCGGAAGTCGCGATGGTCGGGCCGATACCCCCCCGCGAAGCGGGCGGCCCGTTGGAAGTATCTCCTGGCGCTCTGCCGGTCGTTGCGGCTGAGCGCTCGGGATGGGCGGCGCTGCCCGAGCGCAGCCGCGCGCAGCGCGGCGCGCCGGGCACGGCCGCCCTTCCTTGTCAGAATAGTAACAATTCCGACAAGAAACAGAAACGATACCGCCTCAAGGCCATCCCTGGCTCGCCGGGATTGTACGCCGATCCGAATAACAAGCGGGCCGTTTGGCAGCAACGTGACGGCGACACCATCGAGCGTTGGGGCATGCCGAGCGGAGCCGAAGCGAAGTCGGCTTTTCACCTTCGACTCAATGTAGCCTCCTTCGTCGAACACTGGGGACGTAATCACTGTTTGTTCTTCACAGTGACGGACGAAGACAATCTCCATCCCACGCAATTCGCGCGGCGTTGGAACCACTTTTTGCGCCGAAACGGTCAGTGGATGAAAAGTTTTATTCGGGTGCTTGAACCGCAGAAACAAGGACGTCCTCACTATCATCTGCTGGTAGCCGTCGAGTGGGACACGCTTCCCGATTCGTTCGACTGGCAGTCGTTTGATGAATGCCAACGAGAGCGACGCGCACACGGGCCGACATCTCACTTTCGAGCGCTGCGTGCTCGTTACAAAGCCTCAGCTGCACCGGAGCTAACTGCGCTTTGGTCATCACTACGGAAATTGCTGCCCCGCTATGGGCTGGGGCGAGCGGAACTGTTACCTCTGCGAAAAGGAAAAGAGGCTGTATCAGAATACGTCGGGAAATACCTTGAAGCGGGTTTGATCCTCCGTCGTCACTCTTGGAAAGGTTGTCGGCGCGTTGAATTCGATCGCCGCGCAAAACAAAATTGGTTGGCGTGCTCGCGCGTGTTCTCATGGCACTCGCTTGGCGCGAGGATATGGCGGACTCGCGTTGCCGAACTGGCAAAGGCGATCGGAGTCCCTGACATGGAGGGAATTCGCCGGCACTTCGGCCCAAAGTGGGCCTATCGGCTTAGGAACTCCCTCACCCTATCGACCAAAGGCGAGTGGACAGAGTGCTTGCAGATATTGGAGGAAATGCAGCTCCTTCGCACCTAATCGGAAATGATTCCTCAAGGCGTCCCATACGCAAACTTCGCTAGAGCAAGTGCCCCATATTGATGAAAGGACCTGGAGCGAGTAGACGCCGCACTCATATCACCGACGACAACATTACACAGCGAAGCAATTGCGGTGCATAGGGCAGCGTGCTGCTCTACTTCCCTTTTCTTCGGATATTTCAACATCACTTTTAACGGAGCTTTGTTCCATTGTGCTGTGATCTTAACGACGTCTCTAGCGGTAACCGTTGAAGCCTTGTATGGAAACCACACCCCTAATTCGTGCCGGTAGTTAACAGAATTGCGGATATGTGAGAGCCAGGTGCCGCCATTCTGTCCTGATTGGCACATCAAATCGCAGATATCGGCTAACAAGATCGCGGCGTCGTTATACAACGAAGATTTTTGCAGCAGCTCGTTGCTTTGATTTCGCAACATCTTCGCGAACTGCGCCCATAGAATGCCGTGACTTCCCGTTGTGCTGGCGGTGCTCTTTACCAGCCGAAACTCGGATGACACTCCGTCAAACGTGCCGATATAAAAGCCTCCCTCAAATCCCCCGGGAGGCAGAACGCCAAGAGCCGTAGCAACTCGATCGAGGGCATTCTTTTGAAGGGCGTCGATCTGAAAGCAGATTACCCCAAACATACGTGTTAAGGAGTGGGCTGCAAAAAATGCCCCGTAGTACGCTCGTATCAGAATCCAGCCACAGGACCTTGGGAGCCTTGGAGGCTCATTGATGCTTATGAACGTTTCAAATGCCGCGCTGGCCATTCTCGAGGCATCATAGGCGAACGCCTTTGTTGCGCCGTGCGTGTTAAGAACCCTGAGTGTAAAATCTGTAGCACTAGCAACGGACGTGAAAACAAATTCCCGCTTTAGCAACCACGTCGCTATGCCCTCGCTCGGGTTTTCGGAAATTCCATGCAGGTCCTTAAGCCAGAAATTCCTCAATCCCTCTTGGACGGAGAGCATTTGGCAGTCCTAGAGCGTGAAGGTCTGTCGTAGACTCTTTGAGAGATTCTCGAAGAGAATCCTTGGGCTCCGCGGCGGCCGGATTAGTTCCGTTGGTCTCTTCTTAAAGATCGGACTAAGCGCTTCAACAAATTGATCCGTGCTATACGTCTTGCCAGCGTTCTTCACCCGTAAACCGACTTCCGGGAAGAGCTGCATTATCGCTCGGAGAACGACCGGATTCGTGATCGCTGACATGGCTTTGTGTTGTTCACAGCCAGCTCTGAACGCGCGAACGTAGTCCGCTAGTACTTTGTAGGCTTGTTCGCTTCCTGAGTCCTTAAAGACTGGCAACAATGGCTTCAGCGCCGTGTAGAACGTGACGCGGCTGATCTTACCTTTTGAACGGGATGTTCCGCTCGTTAAGCCAAACAGTGGACTTGCAGGATCGATGCTGAACTTGTCGAAAATTTCACCGCAAAGCTGTTCAGCGTCTGTTTCGTATTCTGCAAGTTTCTTGATATCCAAAAGCAACTCGTTTGGAACGGGCTTCTGCTTCGTGTTGATGTCAATGAAGAGCCTCGACTCATCTCTCTTTGACAGACCGTTATAGATCACGACGGGGACACGAAGGCGGGTCTTGGCGAGGGAGAAACCATAAACGCGATGTTGGCCATCGATAACCAAAAACGCCTTCTTGTTGGCGCGAAACTCGACTGTCTTACCCTTACCTACATCGCGCATTTCGGCTTCGGGCTGTGCGGACAAAACTATCGAGCTCGGAATCGTTCCAAATCCAGCGTCGATGTAGTCTGCTATCTGCTGCGCACGTTGTCGGTCGAGGACCCGCTGAAATCCAACCTTAGGGTCTTCGTCACGAGTCGTTACAAAGCAGGTCTTTGCCAGGATATCACTTGGCACTGTTAAGGTGTAGAAGCGGTGATCACCCTGCGTCACCAGACTTACTGAATACCGGAGGAATTTGTTCCCGATCACTTCGGCATTCTCGTCAATCCTAAGTGGCAATTCTGGTTGTAGCTTAGACATGGCTTGGGATAATTTTGAACTCATTGTGTGCTTCGCCTGAACGACCGGAACCGGAGCAAGTTCAGCTGATTCGCAACTCTGGTCAATCGAGCATTATGCGCTGCTCGTTCCGATCGCGATACTCACAACTTTGGATGTTGGTCGCAACGTTCTCAACGGCTCGATGAGTCTCGCCATCTGGAAAAATACCTCATTTGACTTGGGACAAGAATTCAAAAACCAGTTTCCCTTGAGAATTGAACACCTAGAGACACAGGAAAATTTACTCAGGACATGTGCCGGAAAGAAGTTTCGGACGATCCTCGCTGACCCGCCGTGGCAATTTCAGAATAAGACGGGAAAGATCGCGCCGGAGCATAAGCGGCTCAATCGGTATTCGACCATGACGTTGGATGAAATCTGCACACTTCCAATTGCCGACATCGCAGATTCTCCAGCGCACCTTTATCTCTGGTGCCCAAATGCGCTGCTACCGGAAGGACTTAGGGTGATGGATGCTTGGGGATTTCACTATAAGTCTAACATAATTTGGCACAAGATTCGGAAAGATGGCGGGAGCGATGGACGGGGCGTTGGCTTCTATTTTCGTAACGTTACCGAGGTCATCTTGTTTGGCGTCAGGGGGAAAAACGCTCGCACCCTCGCTCCAGGTCGATCGCAGGTGAACATGATCCAAACGAGGAAGCGGGAGCATAGCAGGAAGCCAGACGAGCAGTACCCTCTCATTGAAGCATGCTCGCGCGGTCCTTTCATCGAGCTCTTCTCACGCGGTGTGCGGCAAGGTTGGACAGTCTGGGGAAATCAAGCGGATGACGCCTATGCTCCCGATTGGAGCACCTATAAGCACAACTCGTCCTCGCCCGCTCGCGTTACGGCTTAACAACTGCGTCAGGAATACCAATTAGGACCAGAGGGCACGGGTTGCCAACGCCACGACTTACGCGCTCTTCTAACTTGCGCCAATGGGTGGTGGCTTCTCCAAATTTGTCGGAAACAAAAGCCTCAGCCCATCCAGCTTCAAAAGAGCCTAGAGCGTGGGTCTTTTCGGCAATGATTCTTTTTTGGCGCTTGGTTGGCTCGTAGTACTTGTCGAGGTCTTCTACTCGTTTTATCGCTGCTTTTTGAGCGAAGGCCTCGATTTTTCCTAGGAGCGAATCCTGCAGAGATTTTCCGCGAGTTATGATTCCTCCAACCGAAATCACACCTTGCGAGTGGAGCCTACTGAAATTCTCCAAATCCCGATCGAAAAACGGGTCTTTGTTATTCCACTCAATCTCAAGGGCGAAAATACCATTTGCCGTTCGCCTCACGTGATCGACTTCATGCGAAAGCGACTGTGCCTCTACCCCGTCAATCGTCTTTTTGACGATGAAACTATGCTTCGGCCATTTTTGCTCCGCTAGAGACTTGCGCAGACGTTGAGTAAATTTTGTCTCGCCTCCGCCTCCGCGAACTAGCTCTTCAACAGGAATTTTGATTTTCCCGAGCACTTCTGTAAGTTCGCTCACCGTCTCCGGAAGATCGTGCGTGAGGATTGCCTCTGCGTGGTGAAGCGCAAGGACCGTAAATCCTTTGGCCTTCAGTTCCTCGAACATAGGTTAGGTGTATTTGCGAGGTGTCTAGGCTTTGCAAGAAGATCTGGGTCAATGAGTAACACAAAGGGCGAAGGGCCTGGATTCCTTGGGCTTCGAGTCTCCCAATACGGCTGAAGTCATTACCTATAGGTTATTCTTGACATACCTATAGGTTACTTCTAATTCTTAGCTGATGACTTCCATAGCCAACAAGAAGGAGACCGTAGATGGACCGCAAACGGGGCATCGTCCTGGGCGTCGACCTGAGGAACCGCGCAACTCAACAGTGTGCTTCACCGTGACGGAACACGAACGAGCCGCAATTGATGCCATGAGTCACTGCATCAATCTACGGCGGTCGGCGATCCTTACTGAAATCGTCACGCGATTCATGATTTCTGCTGAGTCGCTCAAACTGGAGAACCCGAAGCATACCTCGCTCTTCGATTTCCTGGAAGAGTGCCACGCGCAGATTCAGTCAAAGCGGAAGCTTTTTGACTCTCTCAATAAGGAGGAATGAACCATGCCAATCGACAATATCTCGCGCCTTTCGCGGAAACTCTTGGCGACGTGTCTCGCAACAGACGGCAAGGTGACTCTTGATCATAAAACCTATCTAGCCGACACTTGCCTGCTGTCCGATTCGCTCAGGGATGAAGTCAATTCATTGGTCGAAAAACTCCGATCTCTGATTCCAACAGACTTCGCGTTCGATCTCTTTTTTGAGATGGAGGGTGTCACTCTCTCATTGTCATTTGAAGATGGTAATACGGTGAGTACGGCAGGTAGGAATTTCTTCACTTCGCAAAAATCACTCATGCGCAGTATTCGACACGCGCCGTGGGACGAGATGCGTTCTGACCTCATCAATAAGGGTGGAATCTTTGATGAGATGGTTAGTGCAGCTGCTGACCGGCCGGTAAGTATCCCTTCATCGGAAGCGTCTGCAAAACGGTACGGAATTTTACTTGTGGCAGAAATCGGGAAGAATCGGCGACTGAACCCTCGGTCCCCTTTCACTCTCATTATTGGCCGCGATGATCTTGGTATTTGTTCGGAGCAATTCAGCTCACGTGAAGATCTCGTGACCGTAATTGCCGATCGAATGACCACCCAAAACGATATCCTCGCCGTTTTGGAAGTATGCACCCCGTGGACCTTTGAGGAAGTCGAGGCCGCAAAGCTAGAAGCGGTCGAGCAGCTCGGTCCAATTTCCCGCGCAAAGGCCGAACGTCGGTTCAATGTATAAAGTGAATTGATGAACGCTGAAATTCAACCGAACGGCAACCGCCTGCTGCTTCTTCCCGAAGTCGCTGCGTTTCTGCGCGTGTCGGTCAAGACCGTGCGCCGAATCATCGACGAGGGAAAGCTGCGCTCCATCAAAGTGCGAGGCGCTCGCCGCATCTGGCTGAGCGACCTCAAGGCATTTCTTGAGCTGGTTCCCTCTTAAGGATTTTCATGTATCTGCGCGTATTCAAACCCAAGGGCGGTCGCCTCTATCGTGTCCGGTATCGTCTCAGCGACGGACCGCGCATTTACGACGAACCGCTAAGGACACACCTCAAGGAGATTGCCGAGGTGAAGGCTCGTCAGCGTGTGGAGGATCAGGAACGGGAATTGGCTGGGCTGATTGACGCTAAGCCTCTTCGCGATGCCGCTCAGAAATCGCTTGTCGATCATCATTCCGATTTTGTGGCCAACCTCGTGGCCCGGGGGCGGAACAAGGATCATCTTATCCACGCCCGCAATCGGCTGCTTCGGATTTTCAAGGAATGCGGCTGGCGTCAATTGCGCGACATGTCTCCTGACAGCCTTGAGAAGTGGCTCGCTGCTCAAACCGAGTTCTCGCCGAAAACGCTTAATGAGTACCTGGCCCACGCGAAGACCTTTGCCAATTGGCTAGAGCGGCAAGGGCGCTTGCCCACGAATCCGCTGCGTCGCGTCGGAAAGATTCCTACGGAAGGGCGGGAGACTTTCAAACGGCGGGCCCTCACGCTTGAGGAGTTCTTGCGCCTGCTTTCGCACAGCAAAAACCGACAGTTTGTTTATGCCCTGGCTGTTCTCACTGGCCTTCGCCGTGGTGAGCTAAAGCGCCTCCTGTGGGCGGATGTGCATTTGGAAGACCCGAAGCCGTGGATCGAAGTCCGCGCCACGACGACAAAGAACAAACGCCCGGCCACGATGTTTCTAGTGCCGCAGCTCGTGCCTCTCCTTTGCCAAGCCCGGGGTTCGGGAGTGGGTCTGGTTCTTCCTGGCGGGGTCCCTAGTGCGGTCACACTCGGCAAGGATCTAGTCGCTGCTGGCGTGCCTATCCAAGACGAACGCGGCTGGCGGGTGGACTTCCACGCCCTGCGGCACACCTATGCCAGTCTCTTGGGCGCTGCGGGCGTTTCTGAGGGCGCTCGGGTCAAGATGGTGCGCCATCGTGAATGGCGGCAGACGGACCATTACACAGACCCGAATAGCGTGCCGCTCTTTGCTGGGATGGAAAAGCTCTCTGCGTTGCTGCCTTCCTCACTGGCTTCCCCAAATTCCGGGAAACCGTGTCCAGCCGAGGGAAACGCTGTCCAACGTGAGGGTGCTACAACATCTGCGGAAGTCGTTGAGTTCCCTGCGGAAAGTCCGCTCTTGGCAAAAGCTGTCCCAAGCTGGGAAAGCTTGGCGCTGGCGTCCCCACGGGGATTCGAACCCCGGTTCTCACCGTGAAAGGGTGGTGTCCTGGACCGGGCTAGACGATGGGGACTAACCGCCGAGCCGGGCAACGTAGGACACCCCCTCCCTCGCGCAAGGCTATTCTTCCCCCGTGAAAATGACCTAGATTTGGCTTCGCCCCGACCCCCGTTTCCGTTCAATCCAACCCCCATGAACTTCGCCGAGATCGCCGCCGCCCTCCCGAAATCCGCCGTCACCTCGATCGATAACCTGCCCTTCCCCCGCATCGCCTCCGGCAAGGTCCGCGAGATCTTCGACCTCGGCGACGCCCTCCTCCTCGTCGCCACCGACCGCCTCTCCGCCTTCGACGTCATCCTGCCCGACGGCATCCCGGGCAAGGGCGCCATCCTCACCCAGATGAGCAACTGGTGGTTCGCCCAGACCACCGGCCTCATCCCCAACCACCTCCTGCCCGACCAGGCCGGTGAGTTCGCCCGGCGGGGCCTCACCGGCCGAGACCTCCAGCTGCGCAGCATGGTCGTCCGCAAGCTCAAGCCGCTCACCATCGAGTGCGTCGCCCGCGGCTACCTCATCGGCAGCGGCTGGAGCGCCTACCAGAAAACCGGCTCCGTCTGCGGCATCCGCCTGCCCGCCGGGCTCCGCCAGGCCGACCGCCTGCCCGAGCCGATCTTCACGCCCACCACCAAGGCCCCGAAGGGCCAGCACGACGAGCCCATCGACGACGCCCAGGGCGCCGCCACCATCGGCGCCGACCTCTACGCGCGTGTGAAGCAGCTGAGCCTCGAGCTCTACCGCTTCGGCCACGACCGCGCCCGCGCCGCCGGCATGATCCTCGCCGACACCAAGTTCGAGTTCGGCACCGACGCCGCCGGCAAGCTGTTCCTCATCGACGAGGTCCTCACGCCCGACTCCTCCCGCTACTGGCCCGCCGACCGCTACGCGCCCAACCAGTCGCCCCCGAGCTACGACAAGCAGTTCGTCCGCGACCACCTCGTCGCCCTCAAGTGGAACCAGCAGCCGCCCGCCCCGCGCCTCCCCGCCGAGGTCATCTCCCGCACGCAGGAGAAGTACCTCGCGGCGCTCAAGAACCTCATCGGTTAACGACGAGGTTCTTCGGGAGCAGGGGGCACGCGCGGAGCGCGCTGGAGAATGGAGCAGGGAATTTGTGTGGCCGCGCTTCTTGGCGCGGTGGTAGGTTGATTTTTCGTTCTGCGGCCATCCCCCCTCTTCATGAAAATCATCCGTGACCTCTCGCCTGCCCCCTGGACGCTGACGGGCTATGCGCCCGACACCTGGCGCGGCCTCGCCGGCATCGCGCTCGGCGCCCCAAGCCTCGCGGAGATCGCGCCGGTGCCGGCGCGCGTGCCGGCCTCCGTGCAGCAGCTGCTGTTCGAGCGGCATGTCATCCCGGACTGGACCGACCACCTGCAGAGCCGCGCCGCCGAGTGGGTGGAGAACCGCAACTGGGTCTTCTCCACCACCCTGCCCCGCGCCTGGCTCGCCGGCGGCACCGAGCGCCACCTGCGCTGCGCCGGGCTCGACCACGCCGGCTGGGTCTGCTGCAACGGCCAGCTCGTCGGCCGCTTTGAGAACGGCTTCGTCGAACACGTCTTCGACCTCTCCGCCGTGCCGCTGGCCGACGAGAACGCGCTGCACATCGTGTTCGACCTGCCGCCGCGCTGGCTCGGCCAGTTCAACTACACGTCGAAGATCAAGGACTGGAAGGCGCGCTTCAACTACACGTGGGACTGGCAGCCGCGCCTGGTCCAGATCGGCATCTGGGACCGGGTCACGCTCGAGGTTTCCGACCACCAGGTCCTGTCCGACATGCGCTGCCAGCTGGCCCCGGACGGCTTCAAAATCTTCGGCATAGCCCCGGCCCGCGTCGAGGTGCGGCTGGAGGACGGCGACCGCGCCCTCCTGCGCGAGTGGGTCGAGCCCGCCGCGCTGGCCCGCGGCGCGGCCTTCACCGGCCTGCGCGTCGAATCCTGGTGGCCCCATGGCGAGGGCGCGCAGAAAACCTACCGGCTGACCTGCCGGCTGGCCACGCCCGAGGGCGGCACGGCCGACGAGTGGACCCGCATCGTGGGCTTCAAGAACGTCACGTGGCGCGCCTGCACCGGCGCCCCGGCCGGCGCCGACCCGTGGATCTGCACCGTGAACGGCCGCCCCATTTTCCTGCAGGGCGTCAACTGGACCCCCATCCGCCCGAACTACGCCGATGTCACGCCCGCGGACTACGAGACGCGCATCAAGGCGTACGTCGCGATGGGCTGCAACGTGCTCCGCGTCTGGGGCGGGGCCTTCCTGGAGAAGGAGACGTTCTACGACCTGTGCGACCGTCATGGCCTGCTGGTGTGGCAGGAGTTCCCGTTCTCCTCCTCGGGCATCGACAACTGGCCGCCCGAGGATCCGGTCGTCATCGCCGGCGCCCAGCCGATCGTGCGCTCGTACATCACCCGCCGGCAGCACCACGCCTCCCTGCTCTGCTGGTGCGGCGGCAACGAGCTGCAGGGCGCGCCGGACGGCAACAAGGCCGGCACGGGGCGGCCCGCGAACGCGTCGCACCCGCTGCTCAAGATGATGGGCCTCGAGGCCGCCGCGCTCGATCCCTCGCGACGCTACCTGGCGACGTCACCGGTCGGCCCGCGTTTCACGGCCGAGGAGTCCGAGTTCGGCCAAGGCGTGCACTGGGAGATCCACGGCCCGTGGTTCCCGGTGCCCGAGTCCTATTGGCCGAAGGACGACGCCCTGTTCCGCTCCGAGGTCGGCGCCGCCGGGGCGAGCCCGGTGGACATCCTGGAGCGCCACTTCGGCCCGCGCTCGCTGCTGCCGCTCGACGAGAGTAACCCGCAGTGGCGCCGCTTCGGTTTCTGGATCCAGGGCGAGGCGTTTCAAAAGGCCCACGGCCGCGCCCCGCTCGATCTCGCGGAGTACGTCGTCTGGAGCCAGCGCCTGCAGGCCGAGGCCCTGGAGCGCGCCGCGCGCTACACCAAGCGCCGCTTCCCGGCGTGCGGCGGCTTCATCATCTGGATGGGCCACGACGCGTTCCCCTGCCCGGCGAACACCGCCGTGCTCGACTTCGACGGCCGCCCCAAGCCCGCCGCCGACGCCCTGCGGAAGATCTTCCTCACCAAACCGGATCAGCTCTGAGACGGAGTGGGGTCACCACGAAAGTCACGAAACACACGAAACGTCCTGACGCCGATCCGATTGCCCACGGAATACACGGAACACACGGAAGCCGTAGCTGCGTGTCGGGCAGGTGAAGTCTGGTTTTGGATTGGAGTGACAACCCCGAGCGGACCGAGTTCTGCCGCAAGGCAGAACGCTGGTCCGCGAGGATTTCCGTGTGTTCCGTGTATTCCGTGGGCCAAAAGATCGGGATCAGGATCTTTCGTGTGTTTCGTGTTTTTCGTGGTGAACCCACTCCGCGTTATTACTCCACGTCCTCGATCACGATTTCCGAGCAGAGGGCCGTCGGTTCCATCTTCAGGATGCGGACGCGGAGCCGGCTCGTCGTGACGGGGGCAAACTCGTCGGCCGATAGCCACGCCCCAATGTTGTCGTGCTGGAAAATCTGCACCCACGCGGAGCCGTTCCACGCGTCCACCGCGTAGGCCTGGATGTGGATCGGACGCTGCGGGTCCTCGAACTTCACGCTGCGGATCGTGCGCGTCCGGGCGAAGGCCAGCTCGAGCGTGGCCGAGCCCTGGCCCTCGGGAGCCGACCACTGCGTCTCGGGGTCGCTGTCCTGCGCGAAGGCCGGGGCATACTTGGCCGCCGGCGCGCGTGTGGCCGAGGCCGTCACCGTCACCTCGGGCGGCAGCGCCATCACGGGCAAATCCTCCGCGGAGCCGCCCAGGTCGAGGCGCACCAGCGTGTCAACCGGCTGGCGGCTCGCCGCCGGCACCGTGACCACGAGCGCCGTGGCCGTCTGCTCCACGCGCACGTCGCCGCCGGTCAGCAGGCGGCTGCCGACCACCTTCCGCGGCAGCGGCGGCAGCACCAGCCGGTCGGAGTCCCAGCGGAACACATGGAGATAAACCGTGGACCCCTGCCGCGTGCTGGCGAGGTAGCTGGTCGGCTTGTACGGGCCACCGCGGGTGGCGTAGATGCTCTCGCCGTAGCGGGCCAGCCAGTCGCCGACTTCCTTGAGCCGGGCCACGTGCCGCGGCTCGAAGCGGCCGTCGGCCATCGGGCCCACGTCGAGGAGG
The DNA here is from genome assembly GCA_903825285.1 of uncultured Opitutia bacterium. GTDB lineage: Bacteria > Verrucomicrobiota > Verrucomicrobiia > Opitutales > Opitutaceae > Opi-474. The sequence goes on from CAIJZY010000041.1 coordinate 157,638, forward strand.
AGGTTGCCGTTGCCGCCGGCGCAGTAGACCAGCGCGCGCAGCAGCTTGGAGAATGACTTCAGGTGGTCGTCCGGTTTCCACGACCACTGCGTGCCAAGCATCATGCAGCTCTCCCACGGCACGTCGTCGCGGTACCGCCCGATGCGCTCCTCGGGCGTGACGTAGTCGCCGGCGACCGCGGCGCGGTTGTTGATGAGAATATTGGGCTGCAGCGCGCGCAGCAGCGGCACGAGCCGCTGGCCCAGCTCGGGCCAGCTCGCGCCGGCCATCGAGTCGAACCACACGCACTCCAACGGGCCGTAGCCGGTGGCCAGCTCCGTGAGCTGGCTCATCATGTACTGCGTGTAGTGCTCCAGGTCCGTCGTGGACTTGATCGGCGTGTCCACCGGGCCGCGGTACGGCGTGCTGAAGGGGAACTGCGGGTGGTGCCAGTCGGCGATGCAGTAGTAGACGCCGAAGGCGAGCCCGCCGCGATGGCAGGCGTCCGCCAACTCGCGCACAATGTCGCGCCGGAACGGCGACTGCATGATGTTGTAGTCGGTCTGGCGGGTGTCCCACAGGCAGAACCCGTCCATGTGCTTCGCGGTGAGCACGACGTATTTCATGCCCGCGGCCTTCGCGATGCGGACCCACTCGTCGGCGTCAAACTTCACCGGGTTGAACCGCCGGTACAGCTGGTCGTACTCCGCCACCGGCACCTTGTCGCCCCGCGACCAGCCCAGCTCGTAGCCCGTGAGCGACACCGGGCCCCAGTGCAGGAACAGCCCGAAGCGCTGGTCCATGAACGACCGCAGCGCGGCCGGCGACGCCGCCGGCAGGCGCGGGTCGGCGGGCCGGGCGATCCCGGGATAGGCCGCCAGCGGATCCGGGGCGGGCTTCGAATCCGCCGCGGCGAGCGCCACCGCGCCCGAGAGTCCCAGCAGCGTGAGCACCAGTCGCGTGTTCATCATGCCGCGAGGATGAGCGATCCAAGCCCCCGCTCCAATCCGCTTTTCACCGCCAAGGTCGCAAAGCCCGCGAAGGTCCGGCGCTAGCATCTCCCTGCTCCTTGCAACCTGCGCGCCTCACGCGCCGCTATTGCATGACCCCCGTGCGGCGCGCCGGCGAGGCCTGGCCGTGCTGGGCGCGCAGGAGCTCGCGGCGGAGCCAGTCGAGGGCGGCGTTGACGGCGCGGACCTTCACGGTCGGACGCGGACCCGGGTAATTGAGCTTCTTGGACCACACGCCGTGCGGCGCGTGGAGGGCGATGAAGATGGTGCCGACCGGGTTGCCGCCCGAGCCCTCGGCGGCGCTGGCGCCCGCGAAGCCGGTCACGGCCAGCGCATAATCGGCGCCCAGGGTCTCCGCCGCGCCCGTGGCCATCGCCACGGCGGACTCGGCGCTCACGGCCCCGTGCTGCAGCAGCAGGCACTCGGGCACGTCGAGCAGCTCCATCTTGGCGTCGTTCGAGCAGCACACCACGCCGCCGGCGAAAAACTTGCACGCGCCGCAGACCTCGGTGAACGCCTGGGCCAGCAGGCCGCCCGTGGCCGTCTCCACGACGGCGAGTTTCTTCTCCTGCGCGCGGAGCAGGTCGGCGCAGAGCTTGGCCAGCGAGTCGTGGCCGCAGCCCATGAAGTCCTCGCCCAGCAGCTGCGCGCACTCCGCGGCGACCGCCTCGAGCTGGGCCGGTGAAAGTTTTCCGGACGGCGAGCTCACGCGGCAGTCCACCTGCCCCTGGTGCGCGCAGAACGCCACGCTGAGCGCCTCGCCGTGCCGGTCGAACACCGGCTGCAGGCGCGTCTCGAGCGCGGACTCGCCGATGCCGGCGGTGCGGAACTGCACGTAGGCCTCGCGGTCGAGCAGCAGCCCGCGCTTCGCCAGCCGCGGCAGCACCTGCTCCACGAACATCGGCTGCAGCTCGTTCGGCGGCCCCGGCAGCATGCAGAGGACCTTGCCGTCCTGCTCGACCCACAGCCCCGGCGCGGTGCCGTGGGCGTTCGGCAGCACCTCGCCACGCTCGAACCGGTACGCCTGCTTGAGATTGTTCGGCGTCATCTTCCGCCCGAAGGCCGCGAACCGCGCCTCCATCGCCACCTCGGTCGAGCGGTCAAACACCAGCTGCTGGCCCAGCACCCGGGCGATCACCTCGCGCGTGCGGTCGTCGCACGTCGGACCCAGGCCGCCGGTCGTGATGATGACGTCCGCCGCCGCCCAGCTCTCGCGGAACTGGCGCGCGATCGCGTCGGCCTCGTCCGTGATGGTCACGTTCCGCTGCAGCAGCACGCCGCGGCGGCCCAGCTGCGCCCCGATGAAGGTCAGGTGGCCGTTGGCGGTCAGGCCCAGCAGCAGCTCGTCGCCGAGCGTGAGGAGCTCGTAACGTTTGGAGGCGAACGGCGGGGAAGCCGCGGGAGAGGAGCCGGATGAAACCATACTTGCGGGGGGTCGAACTTAGGCAAATTCTGGGAAATTGCCAGCGGCCCAGCCAAACGCGCCGCCGCGCTGGTGTCACGACCCCAATGCGTCCCGACGTCATCCTGCTCAACGGCACCTCCAGCTCCGGCAAGTCGACCCTCGCCCGGGCCCTGCAGCGGCGCGCCGGCTGGCCGCTGCTGCACGCGTCGCTCGACACCTTCACCGACATGTTCCTGTGGGAGGCGGTCACCGACCCGGCCCAGCGCCACGCCTGCCACTCCGCCGGCGTCGACCACTTCCATCAGGCCCTCGCCCTCTTCGCGGCGGGCCCGTTTCCCCTCGTGGTGGACCACCTGCTGCTCGCCCCGGCGTGGCTGGAGGCCACCCGCGCCGCGCTGGCCCGCCGCCGCGTGCTCTTCATCGGCGTCCGCTGCCCGCTCGCCGTCGTCGAGCAGCGGGAAAAGGCGCGGCCCGACCGCCGCCCCGGCCTGGCCGCGGCGCAGTTTCCCCACATCCACCGCAACCTGACGTACGACCTCGAGGTTGACACCTCCCGCGAGACGCCGGAGTCGGCCGCGGACCTGATCCTCGCCCGCCTGGCGGGCGGACCCGCCTGGCCGTGAATACCCCGGTGGATCTCAAGGCCAAGGTGCGGCGTCTGCCCGACACGCCCGGCGTGTACCTGATGAAGGACCGCCTGGGCCGGATCATCTACGTCGGCAAGGCCAAGAGCCTGAAGAAGCGCGTGTCGTCCTACTTCCAGCGCGGCCGCGCCCGCACGCTCACCCAGCCGAAGATCCGCGCCCTGATCGCGATGATCGCGGACCTCGAGACCATCGAGGTGAAGTCGGAGCCCGAGGCGCTGCTGCTCGAGGGCAAGCTGATCAAGCAGTGGCGCCCGCGGTACAACACCGACTTCACCGACGACAAGCGCTTCCTGCTCGTCCGCGTCGACCTGGCCGAGGAGCTGCCGCGCTTCCGCCTCACCCGCCTGCGCAAGGAGGACCACTCCCGCTATTTCGGGCCGTTCGCGCACAGCGGCCTGCTGCGGAAAACCCTCGCGCAGATGCGCCGCCAGTTCGGCATCCTGCTCGGCGACGGCACGCCGGTGCGGCGGCCCGACGGGACCTGGCAGCTCTACGACGACGTGCGGCAGGAGCTGTACGGGGCCGGGACCGTGGTGTCGGCCGCGGACTACCGCCGGCGCGTGGACGAGGCCTGCGCCTTTCTCGAGGGTAAGTCGCGCGAGTGGCTCGCGTCGCTGCGGGCGGAGATGACCACCGCGGCCGCGGCCCAGGCCTTTGAGAAGGCGGCCGAGCTGCGCGACGTCGTGTTCGCGCTGGAGCGCACACTCGCCAAGACCCGCACCTTCGAGCGGCTCGATCCCACCCGGCCCGCCGGCGACGCCGAGGCGCTGCAGGCGCTGGGCGAGGCACTCGGGCTCGCCGGGCCGCCGCGCACCATGGAGTGCTTCGACATCTCCCACATCTCGGGGACGTTTGTCGTGGCGTCCATGGTGCACTTCGCTGACGGCCGGCCGGACAAGGACCACTACCGCCGCTTCCAGATCAAGAGCTTCATCGGCAACGACGACTTCAAGGCGATGGAGGAGGTCGTGGGCCGCCGGTACCGGCGGCTCGCGGCGGAGAGGCGGCCCTTCCCCGACCTGGTGGTGATCGACGGCGGCCGCGGCCAGATCGCCGCGGCGCTCAAGGCGTTTGTCGGCCTCGACGTCATGCCGCCGCCGCTCATCGGCCTCGCGAAGAAGCACGAGACGGTGATCTTCCCCGACGAGCGTCCGCCGCTGAACCTGCCGCTCAGCCACCCCGCGCTCAACCTGCTGCAGCGACTGCGCGACGAGGCCCACCGCTTCGCCAACACGTACAACGCCGACCTGCGCTCGCGGAAGATCCGCGAGAGCGTGCTCGACGACCTGCCCGGACTCGGGCCCGCGCGGCGCGCGGCGCTGCTCATCCACTTCGGCTCCATCGAGCGCCTGCGGGCCGCGACCCTCGAGCAGATCGCGGAGGCCCCGGGTTTCGGCCCGCGGTTCGCAGGCGAGGTGCACGCCTTCCTGCACCGGCCGGACACGCCCTAGGCACGACCGGGGATCGCAGTTCGGAGATCGGAATTCGACGCGGTGTTTTTTTCCACGAAGGACACGAAGACTTCGCCTGCTGGTCAGGATGCCAGGTATGCGGTGGGTGGTTCATCGTGGAAGCGCGGGGGAGCGGAAGCGCGGAACCTGATGTCGCCTCCCGGTTTTTCCGCCTCTCCGCGCTTCCGCGATCAATTCTCCCGGCATCCGGCTCATCCGCGTAATCCGCGGGAACACACTCCCCGGAGGGCGAGTGAACATTCCGTCACCGGCGAATGATTCGCTCGCCGCGGGGCCGGGAAGTTTGACACGCTGGTTCCTCGGAGCCCGGGCGCGGGTGCGCCCCGCTCCCCGCCGTCTTGTCATGAAAATCCTCCGCCTGCTCCTGCTCGGCCTCGGTCTCGCCGCTTTCGCCCGCGCCGACGTCACTCTCGCGCCGCTTTTCACGGACCACGCGGTCCTGCAGTGCGACAAGCCCCTGCCCGTCTGGGGCCGCGCCGAGCCCGGCGAGCACGTCACCGTGGAGTTCAAGGGCCAGGCGGTCGGCGCCACCACGGGCAGTGACGGCCGGTGGATCGTCTACCTCGAGCCGGTGCCGGCCTCGGCGGAACCGGCGGAGCTGGTCGTGACAGGCAAGAACACGCTCAAGTTCGCCGATCTCCTCGTCGGCGAGGTCTGGCTCGTCGGCGGCCAGTCGAACATGGAGTGGGACGTCGCCCACGCGAACAATGCGGCGAAGGAGGTCGCCGAGGCAAATTTCCCGCTGCTGCGGCACATCAAGGTCGAGCACGCCATCGCCGATGACGGTCCGCACGACACCGCGAAGACGAGCGGCTGGCAGGCCGCGACGCCGGCCACCGCCGGCACGTTCTCCGCGATCGGCTTTTTCTTCGGGCGCGACCTCGTCCGCAAGCTCTCGGTCCCCGTCGGCATCGTCAACTGCACCTGGGGCGGCACGCCGATCGAGGCGTGGATGAGCGGAGCCGCGCTGCAGGGCACGGCCGCGTGGGCCACGGTGAAGGTCCGCTGGCAGAAGGACCTCGCGGAGTCCGTCGAGCGGAAGGCGAACTGGCCGCGGGAGTACGAGGCATGGAAGCAGGCCGAGGAGCACGCCAAGGCCACGAAGACAAAGAACGTGATCCCCTATCCGCGTCCCAACCGCGGCCCGGGCTCGCCCTACGCGATCAATGTCCTGTTCAACGGCATGATGGCGCCGCTGCAGCCCTATGCGCTCCGCGGCTTCCTCTGGTACCAGGGCGAATCCAACTGGGCGCAGCCGGGCGAATATGCGGACCTCTTTCCCGCAATGATCCGCGCGTGGCGCGCGGGCTTTGGCCTGGGCGACGCGCCGTTCTATTTTGTGCAGCTTGCCGCGTACTCCCAGGGCGACGATCCCACGCACCGCGGCTGGGCCTACCTGCGCGAGGCGCAGACGCGGGCGCTGGCGCTGCCGGCCGTCGCGATGGTCACCGCCATCGACATCGGCGACCCGAAGGACATTCACCCGCGCAACAAGCAGGAGGTGGCCCGCCGGCTCGCGCTGATCGCCAAGGCCCAGGTCTACGGGATCCCCGGCGACTACGCCGGCCCGGCCTTCGAGAGCCTCGCGCGCGAGGGGCACGCCCTGCGGGTGCGCTTCAGCCACGCCAGCGCCGGGCTGATCTCCTACGACAAGCCGGTGCAGTCGCTGGAACTCGCCGGCGCCGACCGCGTGTTCCATCCCGCCACCGCCCGCATCGAGCGCGGCACGCTGCTCGTCACGAGCCCCGCCGTGAAGGAGCCCGTGGCCGTGCGCTACGCCTGGTCCAACGCCCCCGTCGCCAACCTCTACAACGGCGCCGGCCTGCCCGCGCTGCCGTTCCGCAGCGACGCGTGGTGAGCCCTCCCGCCGCCTTCTCCCTTGCGGCCCCGCGGGGTTGAACCCAGCGTGACGCGGCCTTGTTTTACCAGCGATGAGCTCCCCGGAATCCTCCCGCGCGATCTGGCATGTTGACCGCCCGGTGCGCCGCCCGGCGGCCGACCGCTTCCTGCTGCAGGGCTGGGTGGCGGCCAACGGCCCGGTTGAGCGGATCGAGCCCGTGACGGGTGAATTCGTCTCCTTTGCCTGGCTGGACCGGCCCGACCTCGTGCCGCCGCCCCATGGCGCCCGCTGGGCGCGGGGCTTCCAGGCCCTGGCCACGCGCGAGGTCGTGCAGACCGGCATCCTGCGGTGCCGCGTCGCCGGCGGCGGGCCCGAGCTGGCATGGACGTTCGGGGAGGCGGTGGACGCCGCCCGCAAGGCCCGCAAGCTGGCCGCCGTGCGGTCGCAGCTCACGCGCGTCGAGCCGGTGCGCGCCACGCCGGATTTCCTGAGCTACCTCCCCGCGGGCACACTGCTGGAGGAGCCTGAGCGCACCTCCGGGTTCAACTACCCGCCGGTGGTCGACGCGCTCATCGCCCGCCACCCCAACGGCTGGATCCTCGACTGCGGCGCCGGCGACCGGCCGGCGTACTTCGACAATGTCGTGAACCTCGAGATCGCGGCCTACCCGAGCACCGACGTGGCGGCCGACGCGGAGAACCTGCCCTTTCGCGACGCCTGCTTCGACGGCATCGTCACGCTCGCCGTGCTCGAGCACGTCCCGCGGCCCTGGCTCGTCGCGCGCGAGCTGATGCGGGTGCTCAAGCCGGGCGGCACGCTGATTGCGGACGTGCCGTTCCTCCAGCCGGTGCACGCCTACCCCAACCACTATTACAACATGACCTCGGAGGGGCTCCAGTCGCTCTTCCGCGAGTGGGGCGAGATCGTCTCGGCCGAGGTGCCGCATTACGGCCGGCCCATCTACACGCTGAGCTGGTTCCTGCAGCGCTATGCCGACGGGCTGCCCCCGGAGGTGCGAGAGCGTTTCCTGCGGATGTCGGTGTCAGACCTGCTTGCCCCCGCGGACCGCCAGGCGGCCGCCGACTACGTGGCCGCGCTGCCGCCGGCGGTGAACACCGAGCTGGCCAGCGTGACATCCATCGTCGTGCGCAAGCGCTAGGCGTCCGTATCGCGGAAGCGCGGAGGGGCGGAAGCACGGAACCGGGCTTGCTTCCCGGTTTTTCCGCTCCTCCGCGCTTCCGCGATCACTCCCGGCTTAGGGGAGCTCGTAAACTTCCACGAGGGCCGTGCCGGCGACGCCCGACTGGCTGCTCACCTGCGCCGTGTAGGCGCCCGGGGGCAGCGTGACAATGATCGCGGCATCCGTGCTGCCCGAGGCCAGCGGCGTGGCGCCGGACTGCGAGGCGGCAAGAATCAGGGCGGCGGCGGTCGCTCCGGGCTGCGCGGGGATCACCGTGACCGGCGTGCCCCAGTTGTCGTTCTGCGCGAGCAGGGTGCCGCTGGAATCGTAGAGCCGCAGCAGCGGGTCGGTCATGTAGGTCGAGACGCCGTAGTTGGCCAGGCCGGGGCCGACGCCGCGGATGAGCACGTGCTTGGATGAGGTGCCGTTGATGACGAAGCCGCCGACCATCACGCCCTCGCCGGTGCCGGCCGCCGAGCGGGCGGAGAGCGCGACCATGCGGGGGTCCGAGCTGGTGAAGTTGGTGCCCGCGTCATAGACCTCCGCCAGGGCGATGCCGCTGGCGCCGGTCGTGTCGGTCACCACCACGGTGTAGGCGCCGGGGGCGAGCGTGACGACCATGGCGGCGTCCGTGCTGCCGACCGTGAGCGGGAAGGCGCCGAGCTGGGAGAACACGGCGGACAGCGCGCTGCTGCCACCCCAGCCCGAGTTCTCGCTCATGAGCACGCCGCTGGAGCTGTAGAGCTGCATGTGCGGGTGCGAGATGGTGGATTTGACGCCGTAGGACGTCAGGCCCGGGCCGATCGCGCGCAGGAGCACGGTCCGCGAGGTCGTGCCGCTCACCACCAGGCCCGCGATGAGCGGGTCCGAAGTGCTGACCGGGGCGCGGGCCGACAGCGCGGCGAAGTGCACGACGCTGGCGCCGCCGCTCGGGGCGTTGACGTAGAGGGTGAGCGTGGAAGTCGTCGTACCGGCGGCATTGGTGGCCGTGAGGGTGACCACGAAGACGCCCACCTGCGAGGTCGTGCCGGAAATGATGCCCGTGATCGGGTCAATGGTCAGGCCGGTCGGCAGGCCGCTGGCGGCGAACGTGGCGTTCGCGACATTGGCGGTGACGCCGAAGTAGAAGCTCGAGCCGCTGGTGGCCGTGGCCGTGTTGGCCCCGACGATCTGCGGCAGCGAGGTGGAGTAGAACTGGCGGACGGTTTCAACCACGCCGGAGGAGCTGTACTGCGAGTTGACCGTGAGGCCGCGCGCCCGGATGAACAGCGAGGCGCCGGAGCCCAGCGTCTGTCCGCCAAGCTGCCAGGTGTCGGCGCTGCCGACGCGGCTGGCCTGGCCCAGGGTGGTCCAGGTGCGGCCATCCACCGACTGCTCAAACACGGCGCCGACGAGCGCCGGGCTTGAGCCGGTGCGGGTCCAGGTGACCGTCGAAAGCCCGTTCGTCACATCCAGTGTCTGGGCCGAGGGGGTCGTCATCGCCACCCGGGCCAGGCCGTAGCGCTGCTTGCCGCTGACATTGGCGAAGCTGCCGCCGAGGAGGAGCTTGCCGCCGGGCTGCAGGGCCATCGCGCGCACGGCGTTGTCGGGATTCGGATTGTACGTCGAATCGATGCTGCCGTTGGGATTGAGGCGGGCGAGATAGGCATATGCCGAGCCCGCGATGCTGGTGAAGTTGCCGCCGACGATGATCATGCCGTCAGACTGCACGACGAGCGAGTTGACGTCGCCGTTGACCGCCGGCGTGAAGGTGCCGTCGGTCGTGCCGTCGGCATTGAGCCGCACCAGCCGTCCGGGCGTTCCGCCGCCGACGAGGAGCTTGCCATCGGTCTGCAGTGCGACGGCGTTGATGGCCCCGAGGCCGGAGGGGCTGAACGAGGCGTCGAGCGAGCCGTCGGCATTGAGCCGCTCCAGGGTGCCGCGCGCCGTGCCGCCGAAGCCGACCGAGACGCCGCCGAGGATGACCTTGCCGTCTGTCTGGAGCATCAGCACCGCCGGGCCGCCGGTGACGAAGGCATTGGCGTTGAAGGAGGTGTCCATCGAGCCATCCACGTTCAGCTGGGCCACGCCCTTTCGCGCGACGCCGCCGATGGTGGTGTAATTGCCGGCGATCAGCACCCGGTTGTCCGGCCGCACCGCGATGGCGTAGACCGTACCGTTCGGATTGGGGGCGAAGGAAGCCGAGGCGGAGCCGCCCGAATTGAGCAGCGCGAAATTGGAGAGCGACACGCCGCCGATGGAGCCGAAGGAGCCGCCCACCAGGATCGTGCCGGTCGGCTCGATGGAGGAGAACGTGCCCGCGATGATCACGGAGCCGTCCGATTGCGAAAGCACCGTCGAGATCGTGCCGTTGGGGCTCGGGTCAAACGCGTTGTCCAGCGTGCCGTCCGTGTTGATCCGCGCCATGCTCTGGCGGGCCGTCGCCACGACGGCTCCCGACGGACGCAGGCTCGTGAACAGGCCGGCGATGATGACCTTGCCATCCGTCTGCTTGCTCATCGCGACGACCGCGGCGTTGGGCTCGGGGTCATAGCTGAGATCCAGCGAACCGTCGCTGTTCACGCGCGCCAGATTGTTGCGGGTGATGATGGTGGGGGCGCTGTTCGCCTGGAGGAAGTTGAAGTTGCCGCCGAGGACGATCTTGCCGTCATCCTGAATGGCGAGGGCCACGACATTGCCACTGGCGTTCGGGTCGAAGGTCGCGTCCGTGGTGGCGTCGGTCTTGATGCGGGCGATGTGCCCGCGGTTCAGGGTCGTCGTCTGGGACGTGCCGGCGAGGATGGTCGTGAACGCACCGGCGACCACCAGCTGGCCGTCCGACTGCAGCGCCATCGCGAAGATGGTGCCGTTGGGATTGGGGCTGAAAGTCTTGTCGTACGTGCCATCGCTGTTCACGCGGGCCAGGTAATTGATGGAGGTGAGATCCGTCGCCGAGTTCGGCTGGATGCTGGTGAATGCGCCGCCGAGGACGATCTTGCCGTCCGACTGGATGACCAGCGCGTTGACTGCGTTGTTGGCCCGGGGGTCAAACGTGGTGTCCAGCGTGCCGTCGGAATTCAACCGCGCGATGTACTGGCGGCTGATGGTGTTCACCGTGATGAAATTGCCGCCGATCACGATCTTGCCGTCGGACTGCACCGCGAGGGAGAGGACCGAGTTGTCGACGATTGGATTGAAGCTGGTGTCGAGTGAGCCGTCCGCGTTCAGGCGGAGGATGTTGCCATTCACGACGCCGGTCGCGTCCTTGACGCTGCCCGCCAGCAGGATCTTGCCGTCTGCCTGGAACGCCACCGCGTTGACCTGGCCATTGAGCTGGGCCGTGGGCCGGAAGGAGGTCCGCAGCGTGCCGTTGTTGTTCAGCCAGGCAAAGTCGTTGAACTGCGTGCCGATTGCCCCGCCGCTGACGCGCGCCGCGACGCTGTAAATGGCGCCGTCGGAATTCGGGTTGAAGGTGGTGTCAGGCACGCTTTCCGCCTCAAACCGTGCGAGGTTGGAGCTCAGCGTGCCGCCGAAGCTCGAGAAGGAGCCACCGACGAGAATCTTGCCGTCCGCTTGGACCGTCAGCGAGTTGATCACCGCGCCCGTTGGGCCGCCGGTGCTCGGAGCATAGCTCGAATCCACCGTGCCGTTCGTGCCGACCCGCGCCAGCTGGTTGCGTGTCACCCAGGCCGTCGTGCCCGGCGTCTGGATCGCCTTGAAGGCGCCGCCAACCAGCACCTTGCCGTCCGATTGCAGCGCCAAGGCGATGACTTGGTTGCCCACGCCTTCGACGATCCCGGTGTTGAAACTGGCATCGATGCTGCCGTCCGCTGAGTTGAGTCGTGCGAGATAGATGCGTGACGTCGAGGTGGTGCTGGAGTTCGGCGTCAGGGAAGTGAACAGGCCGCCGACAATGATCTTGCCGTCCGATTGCAGCGCCAGCGTCCGCACCACGTTGTTCGTGCTCGGGTCGAAAGCCGGGTCCACCGTGCCGTCCGTGTTGATGCGGGCAATGCCGCGGCGGAAGCTCGTCGTGGTCTTGGTCGTGGTCGTCGTGCCGTCCGCGTTCTTGGTGTCCGTGGTGACCACCGGTGCGTTGACCGGCTGGAGATAGGTGAAGGCCCCGCCGATGACGGCTTTGCCGTCCGACTGGATGACGATCGCGTTGACCTGCTGGTTGGCGATCGGGTTGTAATTGGGGTCCACCGTGCCGTCCGTCTGGATGCGGGCGATGTTGGCGCGGTTGCCCGCAGTGAAGGACGTGAAATTGCCGCCGACGAGCGCCTGGCCGTCGGACTGGAGCTTGATGGCCAGGATCGGGCCTCCGGGCTGCGGATCATAGCTGATGTCGAGCGAGCCGTCCGAATTCATGCGGGCCAGCCGGTTGCGGGCGGTCGAAGCCGACGCCCCGTTGGGCCGCACGTAGAGGAAGTAGCCGCCGATCAGGATTTTTCCGTCCGACTGAACGGCAATCGCAGCCACCTTGCTGTCAGGATTCGGTTCAAAGGACGTGTCCAGTGAGCCGTCCGCATTTAGGCGGGCCATGTGCAGCTTTGAATTGCCCTTCACCGTGGTGAAGCTGCCGCCGATCAGGATTTTTCCATCCCCCTGCAGCGCGATGGCCGCCACCTCGCCGTTGAGATTCGGGTCAAACCCCGTGTCGAGCGTGCCATCTGCATTCAGGCGCGCCATGTAGTTGCGGGTGACTCCGGCGATGCTCGTGAAGGAGCCGCCGACCAGCGCCTTGCCGTCCGACTGGACCAGGAGCGACAGCACCCGGCCGTTGGTGTCGGGGGCGAAGTCGGAATCGAGGGTGCCATTGACGTTCACGCGTGCCAGGCCGTTGCGGGTGGTCGGCGCGGTGGCGGAATTGGGCTGGAGCTGGGTGAAATTGCCGCCGAGCAGGATCGAGCCGTCGGACTGTTCCGCGATCGCGAAAACCGTGTAGTTGGCCTCCGGGTCGAACACCGTGTCCAAGGTGCCGTCGACATTGAGACGGGCCACGTAGTTGCGTTTGACGCTTTGGACCGCCGAGAACGTGCCGCCGAGGATGAGCCCGCCGTTGCGCTGCAACTGCAGCGTCATGATGTTGCCGGAGACCCCGGGGTTGTAGGTGGTGTCGATCGAGCCATCCCCGTTGAACCGGGCCAGATGGATCGCATTCGTGGCGGCGCCGGCGCCGTTGGGCGCCACCGTGGTGAAGTATCCGGCCGCGATCACGCGGTCGTCGGGCTGCACCACGACCTTGGTCACGCCGTTGTTCGGCTCGGGATCGTAGCCGGTGTCCACCGAGCCATCGATGTTGAGGCGCGCAATCGAGGTCCGCACGGTCGCGGTGGAGGCGCCGTTCGGCTGCACCATGGTGAAGCCGCCGCCGAGGATGAGCTTTCCGTCCGACTGCTGGGCGATGGAGAGCACCACGCGGTCCACATTGGGATCAAAACCGGCATCGAGGGTGCCGTCGGCATTGAAGCGCGCCACCCGGTTGCGGGTCGTCACGGTGGCTGCGCCGTTCGGCTGCGCCGTCGTGAACGTTCCACCCAGCACGATGCGGCCGTCCGACTGGATCAGGATGGCCTCCACCTCGGGGGCGAGCACGCCGCCGACATTGGGATTGAAGCTGGTGTCGAGGGTGCCGTCGGCATTCAGCCGGGCGACGTGATTGCGCACCGTCGCCGACCCCGCGCCATTCGGCTGCACCGTCGTGAAATAACCGCCAATCAGAATCTTGCCGTCCGACTGGACCACGACCGCGTTGATCCGGCCGTTGACGTTGGGATCGAAGGTCTGATCGACCGAACCGTCGACATTGACCCGGGCGATGTTGTTGCGCGCGAAGCCGCCGACGTTGTTGAAATTGCCCGCCACGATGCTCTTGCCGTTCGACTGCACCGCCAGTGCGAAAACCGTCCCATTGACGTTCGGGTCATACCCGTCGGCGGCGGAGGGGGAATTGAGCTGGGCGAGCAGCGGCGCAGGGGAAAGCGCAAGCAGCGCAAGACCGGCCACGAGACCCAGATGACCCCGGAGGGCGCGGAAAGGCGAAACTATGAACATGAGAGGAAGCAAGTTGTAGAAAGAAAATCCATCGGGCAAGAGCGGTCTCGTGCCACTGGGGAAAGGTGGGCAGGGGCGTTAGTCTCGACCGTTTTGGGGAGGTTCCGACTTATTGTTCACAACCCTCCGGCCCACGCCGACCTGTGCAAGGCAAATTCGCGCGGAAACCGGCGGAAAAAACCCGCGGTTCCGGCCGTCCGAGGGGCCCATTTTGAAGCGGCTTTCCCGGGTTTTTTCGCCATAATTGCAGCCTCTGCTCCTTTGGCCACAGCACCACGCGGGAATCTCCGCCCGATTTTTCGGGCGCCCCGGCCTAATATTTCCCCGGCCCCTGCGTTTGAACGGGTGATGTCCCTGCCCGAATTTCCCATGAAAACCCGCCTCGCCCTCCTCGGCGCCCTGCTCGCCGCCTCGCTCGCCAGCGCCACGCCCACGCCGGTCAATTCCGCCATCAGCGCCGTCACGGTCTACCCGGACCGCGCCGTGGTCACCCGCACCGCCAGCGTCGACCTGCCCGGCGGCATCACGGAGCTGGTCTTCGCGAACCTGCCCCAGACGCTCAACGAGCGCTCCCTGCAGGTCAGCGGCCGTGGCACCGCCCAGGCCCTCATCCTCGATGTGAGCTCCCACCAGACCTACGTCGACTTCACGCCCAACGCCCGGGTCAAGGAGCTCGAGGACCTCCTCCGCGGCCTCCAGAAGCAGCTGCGCGGCCTCGACGACCACACCGCCCTGCTCCAGGCCCAGAGCGCCTCGCTCGAGCGGATGGAAGCCGCCCTCTTCGCCCCGCCCACCAAGGACGTCCCCCGTCCCGACCTGAACCAGTTCACGACCGCGCTCACCTATCTCTCGGAGCAGAAGGCGAAGGTCGTCGCCGACCGCACCGCCCTCGACGAGCAGCGCGAGGACCTGCAGAACAAGGTCACCACCGCGCAGAACCAGCTCAACGAGCTGCACGGCGCCGGCGGCAAGGCCTACAAGACCGTGACCGTCCGCGTCTCCGCCCCGCAGGCCGGCAGCCTCGACGTCGCCCTCTCCTACACCGTCCCGGGCGCCAGCTGGGCGCCGAGCTACGACGCCCGCGTGCTAAGCAGCGAGCGCGCCGTCGCCCTAGGCTACTTCGGCCTGGTCCGCCAGAGCACGGGCGAGGACTGGAAGGACGTCGCCCTCACCCTCTCCACCGCCCGTCCCGGCCTGGGCGGCGGCGCCCCCGCCCTCTCCACCTGGAGTCTCGATCTCTACAACGCGATCGCGCTGCGCAGCGAGGCGCGGGAGGATAACAATCGCCTGCGCGAGTTCGCGGCCAAGGCCGTCAACTTCCCCGCCGTCGCGGGCAATGTCGACATGCAGCGGTTCACCACGAACCTCGCCGTCCAGGCCGCCCCGCCGGAACACGACGCCGAGCTCGCCGGCGCCACGCTCGAGTCCGGCGCCACCAGCGCGTCCTTCCGCATCGCCACGGCCGCCAGCATCCCGAGCGACAACTCGCCGCAGAAGGTCCCGGTCGCCTCCGTCCGCCTGAGCACCAACCCCGAGTACCTCACCTCGCCCAAGCTGCTGCCCGCCGCCTTCCTCACCGCGAAGGTCGCCAACTCCTCCGACTTCCCGCTGCTCGCTGGCCCGATGAACGTGTTCCTCGACGGCACCTTCGTCGCCACCAGCGGCCTGCGCACGGTCATGTCCGGCGAGAAGTTCGACCTCGCCCTCGGGGCCGACGAGGGGATCAGCGTGAAGCACAAGCGCCTGAACAAGTTCACCGAGGAAATCGGCCTCACCAACTCCGGCCGGCGCATCACCTACGAGTATCTGATCACGATCCAGAACAACAAGAAGACCGCCGAGCGCGTCATCGTCGCCGACCAAATCCCGGTCTCGCGCAACGAGAAGATCGTCGTGAACCAGCTCGCCCCCGACGCGCATGAGATCGCCCCGACGCCCGAGGGCGCGCTGAAGTGGACGCTCGACCTCAAGCCCGGCGAGAAGCGCGAGCTCACCGTCAAGTTCGCCGTCGAGTTCCCCAAGGACGTGAACGTGGCCGGGCTCGAGTAGGAAAGAACGAACACCCAGGCCCACCCTTTCGTGGGCTTTGTGTGTTGGCGGCTCACCCTGCGGTCGGTACGTGGGCACCCCTCCGAGATGGGTCACCACGAAAGGGACGAAACACACGAAACGGGTGGAGACCGGAGGGGTGGCCCACGGAATACACGGATCACACGGAAATCCGAGCGGACCGAACCTTGAGCACCGCTCAAGGTTCGGTCCGCTCGGGGTAGTCACTCCAATCCGAAACAAACCCTCGCCCGCTGGGCGTCTGGCTATGGCTACTGCAAGGTCGGTGCGCGTCAGATATCATCTGCGAGAAAGCCGGTGGCAGTGCCGGATTGGCTTCCCAAAGCCCGAGCGGACCAAGTTCTGCCGCAGGCAGAACGCAGGTCCGCGAGGATTTCCGTGTGATCCGTGTATTCCGTGGGCCACCCTCCGGTTTCGTGTGTTTCGTGCCTTTCGTGGTGACCACTCTGCTGCAGTCACTCCGGAATCTCAGGCATGAAAAAGGCCGCGCGGATTTTCACCGCGCGGCCTGAATGTATTCTGGGTCCTGGCTCAGTAGTGGTAATTCACCCCGAGCGTGTAGACGTTCCGGTCCTTCGCGTGCTGGACCGCGTCGTACTCATAGCCCGCCGTCACGCCCCACTGGCGCGTGATGCGGTAGGTGGCCTTCACCCCGTAATCCACCTCGTTCTGGCTGAAGTGGGTCGCGCGGACGAAGTTGATGTACGGCGTCAGCGCCAGCGCCGACGCGGCCTGGAACTCCATGCCGGCGCCGAGCGTGTAGGCGAAGGAGTTGCCCGTGAAGCCGGCGCCGCGACGCCACTCCCAGCCCGCGAGGGCCTGCACGAACGGCTTGCCCCACTCGAGCTTGGAGAATGCCGTCACGCCGGCGTTGAGGTCCTGGTTCGTCAGCCGGATCGGATCGGCGCTCGCCCGCGCCCAGTCATAGCTGAGCGTGAAGTCGAGCCCGGCCTGCAGCGGCTGGTTGAAGGTCAGGATCGCGCCGCGGAGCGCGCTCGGCGAACCGTTGTCGAGGTCCGTGTAGCGGTACGCCACGGAGGTGTAGCCCGACCCCAGGAGGGCCGCGCCGTTCCCGAACGACGCCGGGGCGTCGGCGGTCTGCGCCGAGGCCGAGAGGGCCAGGCCGAGCGATGCCGCCGCAGCCGAAATTAAACTAACGAGTTTGGTTTTTTGGTTCATGGTTTGGTCTTTGTCGCGCCGCGATGCTGGACCGCGAGACGATGCCCGTTTGACCCCACGACGCTCCGCGGTTCCGCGGTTTTATCTGCGAAAAAAAATCTCACAGGATGGAACTTTTCGCATCGTCATCTCTCGCCCGACGCTTGCGAAATATCCGCGTTGGCTTACCTCTGCCACGTATGAAACTTCGCCCCATCCTCACTGTCATGGCCTTCTCCTTTATGTCCGCCCTCTTCGCCCGCGCCGAACCGCTCAAGGTCGGCGATCCCGCCCCCGCCGTCACCGGCACCACCGAGACGGGCGCTCCCCTCGCGCTGGCCGACGTGTATGCCGCGCACACCTACACGCTGGTTTATTTCTATCCCAAGGCCGACACCCCGGGCTGCACGCGGCAGGGCTGCTCCCTGCGCGACGGCTACGAGGAGCTGACCAAGCAGGGCGTCGCCGTCATCGGCGTGAGCCATGACGACGTCGCCGCGCAGCAGGCCTTCAAGGCGAAGTACCACCTGCCGTTCACGCTGGTCGCCGACCCGCAGAACACCGTGATCCAGGCCTTCGGCGTGCCCACCATGCCGATGGTCGGCCTCGCCCACCGCTCAGCCTACCTCATCAAGGGCGGCAAGGTCATCTACGCCGACTACCGCGGCACCACCGACGAGCAGGCCGCGACCATCCTGCAGGTGATCGCCGGGCAGAAATAACCGGCGTGGCGGGCGTCAGAGCTCGGCGTCGTCCGCCGCCGGCAGCACGCCGGCCGCGGGATCCATGCGCACGCGCGCGAGCCAGTCCTGGATCAGCGGGCTGCGCGCGGTCTCCTGGTCCGGCCACGGGGCGGCGACCAGGTCGATCACCCGCAGCGCCCCGTCCGGGCAGCGCACGAAATTCCGCGCATGCAGGTCGGCCACGAGCCAGGCCTGGTCGCCGGTGAAGCACAGCCGCGGATGGTCGCGGTTGGCGCGCAGGAAGCGCGAGGGAATCTCGATCAGGCCCGCGGGCAGCACGCCGGAGACGTCGTCCCCCTGCGGCAGCGCCTCGCCGAGGGCCTGCTTCGCGACGAGGATGCCCTCGGGCGTGACCGCGATGACCTCCGTCGCCATGCCGCCCAGCACCTCGATCAACAGCAGCTTTTCCAGCAGCGCGCGGTAGCTGCCGAGCTGGGCCTCGGCCAGCAGCGCGGCCTCCTCGCCCAGCCGGAAACCGAACGCGCTGCCGATCCGCTTCTCCTCGCGCGGCAGGTAGAACTTGTAGACCGAGCCGTCGGCCTCGGCCGCGTACGCCCACGCCTCGACCCCGCCGCCGATGCGCCGCAGGCGGTCGTTGGGTTCCTCCAGCGGATTCTCCGCGGACGAGGGAAACCCGAAGTCCTCCAGGTTCCGCAGCGGCAGCAGCGAGCGCCAGGCCCGGATCGCCCCGCCCAGCGCCGCCCACTCGTTCCCGGCCGCCTCCAGCAGGATTACTTCGTCTTCCGCGAGGAGGACGAGATCGCGGTCCGAATCTGCGCGGAGACCGCATTCGGCTGCCGCCGCGCCGAGGCCAGCGAGCGCTTCCAGTCGTCGCTCGTGATCGTGTTGAAGAGCGGCGCGCCCGGCCGCGTCCGGGAGGATGCGGCCTTGGATGCGGGTGTTTTGTCCGGTGAAGGCATCTTGCATGAATCCGCCACGGGCCAACCTCAGGGGTCAATTCCGGAAAGGCAACGGGCGAAATCCGAAGATCCAAGCCCCGTCCTCACGCCGACACCCGCTCGGCGTCGGCGGGAGCCGGCAGGCGCGCGACCAGCACCTTGTCCACGCGACGGCCGTCCATGTCCATGACCTCGAAGCGCCACCCGCCCCAGTCGAAATGATCCCCCGCGGCGGGGATCCGGCCGAACTGCGTGACCACAAAGCCGCCCAGCGTCTGGTACTCCGCCGCCTCCTCCTGCGGGAGGTCCACCTCGATCCCCAGCAGATGCTTCAGCTCGCCGGTGGCCAGCGTGGCGTCCAGCAGCCACGAGCCATCGTCCCGGCGCTTCACCTCCGGCTGGTTCCGGTGACCCAGGCTCGGCAGGTCGCCGACGATGGCCTCGAGGACGTCAATCAGCGTCACCAGGCCCTGCACCG
This sequence comes from uncultured Opitutia bacterium, assembly GCA_903825285.1. Taxonomy (GTDB): domain Bacteria; phylum Verrucomicrobiota; class Verrucomicrobiia; order Opitutales; family Opitutaceae; genus Opi-474. The sequence continues at coordinate 176,555 of CAIJZY010000041.1, forward strand.
CACCAAACTCGTCCGTGACCACGCCGATGTGCTTGCCCGACTTCTTGAACTGCTCGAGCAGCTGGATCGCCGTCAGGGTCGCCGGCACCACCAGCGGCGGCAGCAGCAGGTTCTTCAGCGTCGTGGGCAGCCCGATCGCCGAGTGCGCCCAGAGCGCCTTCACCGCCACCATGCCGACGATCTGGTCGCGGCTGTCCTGGTAGACGGGAAAATATGAGTGGCCGCTGGTGACGATCTTGCGCCAGTTGACCTCCTCGGGGTCGTCGATGTTGAGGAACACGATCTTCGGCCGCGGCGTCATCAGCGCCGTCACCGGCAGCTGGTCCAGCGCGAGCACGCCCTCGACCATCTCCTTCTCCGCCCGCTGGAACACGCCGGCGTGCAGCCCCTGCTCGATCAGCGCGCGCACCTCGTCCTCGCCCACCGCCTCCGCCGCCGGCCGCGTGCGCAGCCGGATCAGCCGCGTCACGCCGTTGGTCGCCAGCTCCAGCACGCGCAGCGACGGCGCCGCCAGCCAGGCCAGCCCGCGCATCGAGTCGGCGAACAGCGAGGCGACCTTCTCCGGGTGCGCCCGGCCGATGCGCTTGGGCACCAGCTCGCCGAAGAGCACGAGAAAGGCCGTGAGCCCGATGGCGATGAGGATGAAGCCCAGCGCCGGGGCGAAGGGCGCAAGCACCGGCACCCGGGCCAGCACCTCCGCCAGCTGCGGCGCCAGCCGCGCGCCGCCCAGCATGCCGGCGATCATGCCCGAGAGCGTCAGCCAGAACTGCACCAGCGCGAGGAACCGCGTCGGATGCTCCGCGAGCACCAGCGCGCGTGCCGCGCCCAGGTCGTTCTTTGCCGCCAGCTCGCGCAGCCGCGCCTTGCGCGCCGAGACCACCGCCGTCTCCGTCATCGCCAGCAGGCCGTTGGCCAGGACCAGCAGTCCGACCAGCAGAAGTTCAAAGGGAAGGCTGAGCATGTCAGGTCGGCCCCAACCTAGGCGCCCCCGGGATCGACGCAACCCCATTGGCCGGCACCGCGCCAAATCCTTCACCACGAAGGGCACGAAGCTCACGAAGTCCGGGCTCCGTCTTCGCGTACTGCGCGGCCTTCGCGGTCAAACCGCGGGGGCTGAATCAGATCACCGCCAAGCACGCGAAGGGCGCGAAGGCCAAGCCTGCTCAGTCTTCGTGGGCTTCGTGCTCTTCGTGGTGAATCCGCAACCAGGCTTGCCGGCCGGAGGCGAATGGCCTTCTGTCGCAGGCAGGTTCGCACCCCCACGTTCATCCTCCTTTTCATGCGCTCCGGACTCATCGCAGGCGGCAACTGGCTCATCGATCACGTCAAGCTCATCGACGCCTGGCCCGCGCAGGACAGCCTCGCCAACATCGTCGGGCTCTCCTCCGGCAACGGCGGCGGGCCGTACAACGTGCTCAAGGACCTGGCCCGGATGCAGGCGCCCTTCCCGCTGGCCGGGATCGGTCTGCTGGGCGACGACGCCGACGGTCGCCGCATCCTCGAGGACTGCAAAGCCCACCGCATCGACCCAGCCCAGCTGCACGTGACCCGCGAGCGGCCGACCAGCTACACCGACGTGATGAGCGTGCGCGACACCGGCCACCGCACCTATTTCCACGACCGCGGCACCAACGCGCTGCTGGCGCCCGGGCATTTCGATTTCACGGCGACGCGCGCGCGGATCTTCCATTTCGCGTACCTGCTGCTCCTCGACGCGCTCGACGCGGCGGGCGAGGACGGGCGTCCCCGCGCCGCCGAGGTGCTGCGCCGGGCGCGCGCCGCGGGGCTGCGGACCACGCTCGACTGCGTCAGCACCGACGCGGCGCGCCAGCGCGCCATCGTCGCGCCCGTGCTGCCCGAGGTGGACACGCTCTTCATCAACGACTACGAGGCCGAGGCGGTCACCGGCATCACGGTGGGCCGCGGCGAGCACCTCGACCGGGCCGCGGTGGAGCGCGCCGCGCGGGCCCTGCTCGCCCTCGGCGTCCGCGACTGGGTGCTGGTCCATTTCCCCGAGGGGGCCTGCGCCGCGTCCGCCCGCGGCGAGGTGTGCTGGCAGGGCAGCGTGCGCCTGCCCGCGTCCGCGATCGCGGGCACCGCCGGCGCAGGCGATGCCTTTGCCGCCGGCGTGCTGTACGGGCTGCACGAGGATTGGCCGATGCCCCGCTGCCTCGAGCTCGGCGCCTGCGTCGCGGCCGCCTCGCTGCGCCATCCCACCACGTCCGACGCCGTCGCCCCGGTCGCCGAGTGCCTCGCCCTCGGCCGCACCCACGGCTTCCGCGCCTAGGATTTTATTCACCACGAAGGGCCCGAAGCTCACGAAGCCGAACCCGACTTCGCGCGCTTCGCAGCCTTGGCGGTAAAATCTGCGAGTCTGGATCAGATCACCGCCAAGCACGCGAAGGTCGCGAAGGCCAAGCCTGCCCAGCCTTTGTGAGCTTCGGGCCCTTCGTGGTGACAACCCGCCTCAGCTCAGCCGGGCGAGGCGTCCGGCCACGTCGGCGCGCAGCCGTTCAATCGCGCCGAGCGCGAAGTCGGCCACGCTCAGCTGATCGTCCGCCACGAGCGGCGTGAGGTCCATCGCCCATGCGATCGAGGTGAACTGGTCCGTGGCATGCGACGCGTGGAAGGTGGCGTTGGCCTGGCGCCGGCCCAGCGCGGCGATGTCGTAGCGCTTGCCGCCCGCGATCTGGGAGGCGAACACCTGCATGAGCGCCAGCGACAGCTCCGGGTGCGCGCTGCAGTCGAGCGGGACTTTCTCCGTGTCGCCGAGCCAGTCGAGCCCGCGCCAGGCCTCGACGCCGAGCACCCGCCGCGGACGGCGGTCCGCCGGCAGCGCCCGCAGCGCCTCGAGGCAGCGCAGCAGCACCGCCACGTGCGTGTCGTGCTTGTCCGCCGGCTGGTGGAGATAGACCACCTCGGGCCGGCAGCCGCCGAAGATCGCCGCCAGGTCGGCGCGCACGCCCGGATGGCCGGGACGCTTCACGTCCGCGCTCGGGTGCGCCAGCTGCAGCTGCAGGTTGTACCGCCCGAGCCGCGCCGCGGCGCGCTGCTCCTCGCGGCGCACCGCCTGCATCTGGTCGTCGGTGATGTTGGCGAACGCCCCCGCCCGCGGTGAACCCGCGCCGTTGGTCACCGTCACGCCGGTGAAGAACCGGTCGGACCGGCCGAAGCACTCGGCCACGCCCGGGTAGGCGTTGATCTCGATGTCGTCCTGGTGCGCGGTCACGCACAGGTGCGTCGTGCGCGCCAGGGCCGCCGCGGGGGCGAGGCCGGACGGCTCGGGGAGATAGATGTCGGCGTCGGGACGGGAGAGCTTCATGGGGAACCGGAGACTTCGGCGACGATCGCGGCCATGGCAGACTGGGCGGCATCGAGGCTGCGGACGAGCGCGAACTGGGTCCGGCAGCGGTCGAGGTTGTGGCGGGGATGGCGGATCTTGTAGTAGGTGTCGCCCTGCAGGTAGTCGGCGAGGAAGCGGATGCCGTTCTCGTAGGTCATCAACTGGCCCGCGAACCCGAGGTGCGCGCGCTCCACGGCGTTGAGCACGCGACCCACCGGCGAACCGAGATAGCCCTCGACCAGCGCGCGGAACAGCGGGAGCTGCAGGTGCATGTTCGCCGGCTCGGGGTCGTCCTCGAGCGTGGAGCTCGCGGAGGTCCGCACCATCTCGCCGAAGTCGTACAGCGGCAGCCCCGGCATGATGGTGTCGAGGTCGATCACCGCGACGGTCCGCCCGGTGACGTCGTCGAGCATCACGTTGTTGATCTTGGTATCGTTGTGCGTGACGCGCTCAGTGATCTCGCCGCGGGCGAGCAGGCCGAGCAGGCGGTCGGCGTCGGCCTCGTGCGCGAAGGCGAAATCAATCTCGGCCCGCACCTCGGCGGCGCGGCCCACGGCATCGGCCGCGACGGCCTTGCGCAGCGCCTCGAAGCGGCTGCGGGTGTGGTGGAAATTCGGGATGGTCTCGTGCAGCCGGCCGCCCGGGAGGTCGGCGAGCTGGGCCTGGAACGCCCCGAACGCCTGCGCCGCCTCGCGCGCCTGCGCCGGGGTGATGACCCGGTCCACCGTGTGCGCCCCGGTGATGAAGTCGTAGACGCGCCAGTAGCCGCCGCCGGCGTCCTGCACGAACGCCGCGCCGTCGCGCGCCGGGACGAGCGTGAGCACGCGGCGCGCCGCCTCGGGCCCGTCCGCGGCCCGCACCTTGGCCGCGATGTGCGCGGTCACGCGCCGCACGTTGTCCATCAGCCCGGGCACGTTCTGGAAGATGCGGTGGTTGATCTTCTGGAAGATATAGCGGCGCTCCCCGCCGGCGTCCGCATAGGTTGCCAGGTAGGTCTCGTTGATGTGCCCGCTGCCGTGCGGCGCGACGCCGGTGAGGCGGCCGGGCAGCGGAAAGGCGGAGGCGACGACGGGAAATTCGGGCGGAACCGGGGAGGTGCTCATGCGGCGGGCGCTATTTCAACCGTCAGCGACCGCCCGGGCGCGAGCGTTTTCGCCGCGGCGAACTCGCGGGCGCCGAGGCCGGTGAGCGCCAGCCGCCGGAGCTGGAGCCGGCCCGCGAGGCAGGTGAGCGTGACTTTCGTCCGGCGGCGCGTCGGCGCCAGCTCGACGACGCCCCAGGCGGTGCCGCTCGACCAGAACCACCGCACGTGCCGGGGGCTCGCCGCCAGGGTCAGGGACGCCGTCAGCGCGGAGTAATGGAAGCCGGTCAGCGCCGCGACCAGGCCCCAGCTGTTCAGCGCCCGCGCATAGTGGTGGCCGCATTCCGCCTCGTCGAAGGGGTTGCGCTTCCGCCCGTCGTAGCGCGAACGGATGTCGCGCACCACCTTGAGGGCGTCGCGGACCATCCCCTCCTGCGCCAGGTGCAGCGCGACGCAGTACTCGAAGCCGGTCATGACCTCCGTGTAGTACGGGAACGGCCGTGCCGGGCGCCGGCCGCGCGGGTAGGACGCCATCAGCAGCGCCGTCTCATCGCCGAGCACATAGCTGCGCATGTGGTTGAAATGGGCCTCGAAGCCGTGCCGGCGGTTGTGCGCCAGCACCGCGCGCAGCGCCTCGCGCTCGTGCTCCGGGTCGAGCAGGTGGCCGAGCCCCTCGAAATGCGCGTTCACCTGCCCCGCCAGCTGGTCCACGAGGCAGCCCGCGCCGAGCTGGTAGTCGGGCGCGGCGGGATTCTTCTGCTCCGGCCAGAACACCAGCCCCGGCCGGACTTTATCCCACGAGCCCGCCGGCCGCACCTGGTGCTCGTAGTAGTCGCCGTTGAACAGGTTCGCGTCCACCCACGCCCGGCCGCGCTCGAAGAGCCCGCGGCAGCGGTCCGCGAACTCCGCCTCGCCGAGGGCGCGCGCCATCTCCTCCGCCGCGCGCAGCGCGCCGAGGTACCACGAGGCCATCTGCGGGTTCGGGCCGAAATACTCCACGTCCATCGTGTTGTGCTGCACGCCCTCCATCACGCCGTCCTGGTCCGCGTCCCAGCCGCCGGGCAGCCACGCGAACTCGAGCGCGCGCCGCGCCCGCGGCCACAGCGACCGCAGCCAGGCGGCGTCGCCGGAGACGCGCCACTCGCGGTGGAGCTTGAGCAGGCAGCCCATCTGGCCGTCCGCCGCCGCGTACGCCGGCGACCGCACGGGCCGCAGCGGCAGCGGCACGCGGAAGGTCATCAGGCCGTCCTCCTGCAGCGCGAACTCGGAGAACTCCGTCTCCCGCATCGACCGCGCCAGCTCGGGGAACAGGTTGGCCGTCGCATGCTCGTAGTTCCAGACGTGCGTGCAGTTGCCGTGACAGCTGCCGTTGCGGTCAAAGCAGCCCTCCCAGCCGAAGAAGCGTCCGTCCGCCGTCCGGAAGCAGGTCTGCGACCGGAGCGTCGAGAGGTTGAACAGCGCCGCCTCGCGCACCTCCGCCGGGAGGTCGCACTCCGCCACGCCGCGCACGAACGCGACGGTGTCGCGCTCCAGCGCCGGCCACGCCCGCGCCGCGTGCTCCGCCGCCGCCCACGCGTCCGCGAACTGCCCGGCATAGTGGTTGCCCACGATCGTGGACACGTGCTCCGGGCCGTGGCCCCAGTTCTCCCGGTTCGGGAAATGCCACGCCACGACGAACTCCACCGCCCGCTCGCCCATCGGCGGGAGATCCACCGTCACGGCAAGCGACGCCGTCGGCGTGTCCGTCTTCGCCGTGCGCGGCTCGAGCCGGCCGTCGGCGGCAAAGTCGTCCCAGAAATCGAGCAGCGCGTCGTTCCAGCCGACGTCGGCCCACGCCGTCCGCGTCGTCACCCCGCGCTTCGCCGTTGTCGCCAGCGCCAGCGTGCCCCAGGCGGCGTGCGCGGGCGCCACGCCCGCGGAATCGAGCCGCACGCCGCGGAGCCCGCCCGTGGCGCGCGCGGTGTTGCGGTTGCCCGCGGCCCCGGTCGGGAAGAGCTTGCCGCGAAACGCGTCCAGTTTCTGCGTGAAGCCGTCGCAGCCGATGAAGTTGGGCAGCACTGCGGCCACCGCGGCCGTGACGGGCGCCCGCGACGGGTTTCGCAGCACCACGCGCACGAGCGCGACCGGCAGGCTGCTGCGCGCCGTGTCGCCGGGGATGAGCGGATTGAAGACCTGGAGAACCGCCCGCACCGGCACGGCGTCATCCGACAACTCGACCTGCGCCAGCGGGTACGCCGCCCGGAACGAGCAGCGGCGGAAACGGGGCAGCCCGGCCTGTCGCGCCGGCGAGCCCTCCTCGCCCTCCCATTCCCCGACCGGCAGCGGGCCCTCGAGCAACCGCGTCACCGCCGGCTCGCCGCGGCGCGCCGCGCGCACCGCGAAAAACGCCCCGGCCCCGCCCTGCCCGGTCGGATGATAGCCCTTGGCCGGGCGGTTCATCACCTCCCAGTGCCGCCAGGCCCCCCAGCCGCAGAGCGAGACCGTGCCGGTTCCAATCCCGCCGACGGGCATCGCGACCCGCGCGAGGTGTTCGCCGCTGTAGGACTTGAGGACCGGCCAGGAAAGGGGATCTTTTTTCACCGCGAAAATTTGCCGAGGACGCGTGGAGGAGGCGGGGTTCGCTGCCGGGGGTCGGTGCCATGCTCAATCCAGCGGGACTCGGTCGCGGGCTCCAGCCTGAACCGACAGGTTCTTTTTACCGGCCCGCCCGGCGCGGCTAGAAAAGCTTCGCCGGATAGGCGCCCTGCGCCACGAGCGCGGCGATGGCCGCGACGACCCGGGGCTTGTCCTCGCGGTAGGTCACGCCGAACCACGCGCTCGCCGTCGGCAGCACGCGCACCTCCGCCTCGCGCCGCGCGATCATGGCGGAGACCACCGCGGGCAGGTAACACTCCGCCTTGGGGTCCCCGGACCGCGCCGCGAGGAACTCGCGCAGCTGCGCGTCGAGCCCGGCGAACAGCGCCGGGGTGAAGCCCCAGCAGTTCATCGAGACCGTCTCGCCGCCGGTGTAGGTCCGGCCCGGGCCGACATCGGCCGCGAGGATGCCGGTGCGCTCCGTGATGGATTTCAGCCGTCCATCCGGCCCGGTCTCGCACTGGCCGCGGGCCACGGCCCCGTGCTCGGAAAGGGTGTTGGCGAGGGTGAAGCCGACCATCGCGAACGACGCGGGCGCGGCCGGCGCGGCCGGAACCGAGAGGAAGCGCGCCAGCTGCACGAAGGAGTCCGGGCCGTAGAAATCGTCGGCGTTGATGACGGCAAACGGCTCCCGCACCGCCGTGCGCGCGCACCAGACCGCATGGCCGGTGCCCCAGGGTTTTTCCCGGCCCGCCGGGGCCGCATGGCCGGACGGCAGGTCGTCGAGCGCCTGGAAGACGTAGTCCACGGCGATCCGCCCGGCATACTTTGCGCCGACCTGCGCGCGGAACACGGCCTCGAAGTCGCGCCGGATCACGAACACCACCCGCCCGAAACCCGCCCGGAGCGCGTCAAACACGGCGTAGTCGAGGACGGTCTCGCCCGACGGACCAACCGGATCGATCTGCTTGAGGCCGCCGTAGCGCGAGCCCATGCCGGCGGCCAGGACAAGAAGCGTGGGTTGCATCGGTCCGCGAGCAGAAGGGATCGCACGGGACGGCGCAACCCGCGAAACCGCGGCCGCAGTTGTGTTCACCACGAAGGGCACGAAGCCCAAGGCCGGCGCTACATTCGATCTCCCATGCCTGCTGCCCCGCCGCGACGGCTCAGCCCATCCTCGGCGCGAGGTGACGAACAAGGCTTGGGCTTCGTGGGCTTCGCGCCCTTCGTGGTGAAAAATCCGGGCACGAAAAAGGGCGGAGCCCGTGAGGACTCCGCCCTTGAGAGTTTAGCTAAGCTTCAGTCGCTGGGACTTAGAAGCGGACGGTGTTCGAGAACAGCCAGTTCCGCGAGGGCGACAGCACATAGCCGCCGTCCGAGTAGGCCTTGTTGGTGATGTTGTAGATACCGAGGGAACTCTGGAGCTTGAAGCCCAGGACTTCCCACGGATAACCCACCGTCACGTCAAACACGGTGAAGTCGCCGAACTGGTAGCCGCCCGCGAGCGGGTTCCAGTCAACGTTACGCGCGACCACCGCCTGCGACATGTAGCGTGCACCGAGGCCGAACGACGCGCCCCGGGCGACGCCATCGGTCAGGGTGTACTTGCCGAAGAAGTTGAA
>CAIJZY010000042.1 GCA_903825285.1 uncultured Opitutia bacterium
CGGCGTGAGGTTTGCCCCAACCATCGCCGCGTTCGACGCCGCGCTCGAGTGGCTCAGCGCCTGGCCGGTGCTGCCGGCGGGGCCGGTGGCGCTGCTCACCAACGCCGGGTTTGAAAGCGTCAACGCCAGCGACATTCTCACTGGCCCGCGCGCCGGTGCCCGCCTGTCGCCGGCGGGCCGGACCCGGCTGGCGGCCCGGCTCGAGCAATTGGGCCTGGCCGGGCTCGTCACCCCGCAGCTCCCGCTCGATCTCACGCCGATGGCGGGCGAGGACGCCTTTCTTGCCGCCGCCGAGATCCTGCTGGAGGAAGTGACGCTGCTCGTGGTCGGGCTGGTGCCGTTCACGCGCCGGCTAAACACCACGTCGGCGGAGGCCGCGCCCTTCGCCGCGGCACTCGCGCAGCTGCGGGACAAATTCGGCAAGCCCATCGCCGTGGCTGTGGACGCGGGGGCTGATTATGCCGGCTACCGCGAGGCCTTCGGCGCCGTCGGCCTGCCGGTGTTCGACCGCGTCGAGACGGCGCTGCTCGGGCTCAAAACGCTGGGGTGAACTGAGGAATAGACATTCCCACGACCTCGCCGCGGACCACGCGCTCGGCCCAACCCACTGAGCCGGACTGGTGTCAGCGGGCGGTCCAGCCGCCGTCGATCGGGATGGCGGTGCCGGTGATGGATTTCGCGGCGTCGCCGCAGAGGAAAAGAATCAATGCCGCGACATCGTCGATCTCGACGAAGCGCTTGGACGGCTGCGCGGCGAGCATGACCTCGCGGATCACGCGCTCGCGGGGCAGCTGGTGCACTTGGGCCTGGCGGTCGATCTGGCCCTCCACCAGTGGCGTGAGCACGTAGCCCGGGCAGACGGCGTTGCAGGTGATGCCGGTCTCGGCGACCTCAAGCGCGACCGTCTTGGTCAGGCCGATCTGGCCGTGCTTGGCGGCGACGTAGGCCGACTTGAACGGCGAGGCGATGAGCCCGTGGACGGAGACCAGGTTGACGATGCGGCCCCAGTTGCGGCGCCGCATGCCGGGCAGCGCGGCCTTGATGGCGTGGAAGCTGGCGTTGAGGACGGTGTCCAGCACCGCGTCCCAGCGCTCCTCGGGAAAATCCTCGGTTGGCGCGACGAACTGGATGCCGGCGTTGTTGACGAGGATGTCGACGGCTCCGAACGCCTGCTCGGTGGCGGCGACCAGCGCGGCGACCTCGGCGGCAGAGCGGACATCGGCAGCGTGGTAGGCCACGCGTCCGCCGCCGGCGTCGGCGAGCTCGCGGCACAGGCGGCCGATGGCGTCGGCGTCGCCGAAGCCGTTCAGCATGACGTTGACGCCGGCGCGGCTGAGCGCGCGGACGATGCCGAGCCCGATGCCGCTGGTCGAGCCGGTGACGAGGGCGGATTTGTTTTTCAGCATGGGAAGGCGGCGGTCAGGCGCTCACCTGCGTGAGCCACGTCTCCAGCTGCGGCCAGACGTCCCCGACCTCGATGCCGGTGAGGCAGAACGGCTCGGGGTAGTGGCAGCGGTCGTAGCAGGGCTTGTACGGGCACGGCCGGCCGTCGATCCACGCGGCCAGGGGATGGCCGGGGGCGAACAGCTCTGGCACCTGCGGTCCGAAGATGGTGAAGGTCGGCACGCCGCACAGCGCGGCGATGTGGCCGGGCCCGGAGTCGTTGCCGAGGAACGCCGCGGCGCCGGCGATGGTGTCCACCATCTCGTCCATCCCCGCGGCGACGCGGGCCTGTGTTTCACCGAGACCGAACCAGGTGGCCAGCTGGTCCCGGTCGCAGAGCACGACGGGATCCCAGCCCTGGGCGCGCAGGCGGCGGAGCAGCTCCGCGTAACGTGCGAGCGGCCACACCCGCAGCGGCTGCGAGGCGCCCGAGTGCAGCACCAGGCGCCGGGCGGAGACGGGCGGCTGCAGCCGCGGCTGCGCCAGCGACACGGCGGGCAGGCGAAGTTCCTCCGCCAGCCGGCGCCAGGCCTCGGGCCGGTGGATGTGGCGGCCGTTGGCCAGGTCGCGGTCGAGCAGCCAGCCGAGCCCGGGCCGGCCGTAGCCGAACAGCCGGCCGGGCCGTGCCAGCCGCAGGAAGACGTGGTCCGACGCCAGCGGCCAGATGGACACGGCGGCGGCGTAACGGCGCGAGCGCAGTTCGCGCAGCACGCGGCCCAGCGTGCGCCACGGCCAGCGCGGCAGGTCGCGGCCGCCGGAGAACAGCGCCCACGGCGCGAGGCACGGCATCAGCTCCACCTCAGGCGCGAAGCGCGCCAGCAGGCCCGCGGCGTTGGGCACGGACAGCAGCGTCACGTCGTACCGCGTCTGCGCCGCGCGCAGGAACGGGATCAGGATGGCGATGTCGCCCGTGCCACGGAATTCCGCCACGAGCAGCGCCGGCCGGGAGCCGCGGCGGGCGCGGTGGACCGGCGGGGGAAAGACGGCGGGCGTGGCGACAGAGCTCATGGAAACAACCGGGACCGGAGTTCCGGCACGCGGGCCGCGCCCGTGGTGCCGAGCTGGTGGATGACAATGGAGGCGGCGGCCTGCGCGAGGGCCATGGCCTCCGCGATCGTGGCCTCGGCGGCCAGCGCGAGCGTCAGGGCGGCGGTCACTGCATCCCCGGCGCCGACGATGTCGATCGGCCCGCGCACGGGCAGCGCGGGCGCATGCGCGGCGGTTTCGCCCGGGGCGGCGCCGATCATGCCGCGCTCGGCGAGGGTGATGAACACCGGCCGCCGGCTGGCGGCGGCCAGGCGCTCGGCGCCGGCGGCCAGCTCCGGGAGGGCGGCGTCGGCGCGGCCGCCGGTGAGGACGGCAAACTCGGCGGCGTTCATCTTGAAGATCAGCGGGGGAAACCGCCCGAGGCCGTGGCGGCTGTCGGCCAGGACGGTCAGCTGCGGCCGGGCGACGGTGAGGTCGCGCACCTGCCGCAGGATCGCCGCGGACACCACGCCGGCGCCGGGGATGCTGGCCTGGTCCATCACGACCAGCGCGTCGAGGTCGGGCGCGAGCTGGCGCAGCGCGATGCCGAGCTCCTCCTCGACGTCGGGCGGCGGGGGCGACCAGTTCTTGATGTCGAGGCGGGAGAGCTCGACCGGGGCCTGGCCCGGTTGGTGCACGAGCGGCTTGGTGTAGGTGAAGGTGCGGCGCTCGGGCGTGCGGAGAAAGTTGTCGAGGGACACCCCCGGCACGGCCCGCAGGGCCTTGAGCAGCTCGAAGCCCTCGCCGTCCTCGCCGCAGAAGCCGACGGGCCAGAGCGTGCCGGCGCCGAGCGCGGCAAGGTTCTGGACGATGTTGCCGGCGGCGCCGGGCGAGCAGCGCACGCCAATGACGTTGTGCACCGGCAGGCCGGTCTCGAGCGAGGTCTCGGCCCGGGCGGGGTCGATGTCGAAGTAGCGGTCGAGCGAGAAGTCCCCCACGACGGCGACGCGGAGCCGGGCGAAACGGGCGGTGAGGGCGGTGAAGCGCTCGGGGGTCATGGGGAACAATCAATAGGCCCGGACGCCGGGCGGCAACCTTGGCCTGCCGGTTTTCGGCGGCGCCGCGGCGCTTCTTGCCTTCGCGGGCCGGGCCGCCAGCTTTCCGGGTCATGGCGGAAACGAGCGACCCCGGTCCGGCCTCGATCCAACCTGCGACGGTGCGTGGCACCGCGGGTTTCTTCCGCGTCGGCCGCACCGCCGCGGGCGCCTGGTGGCTGCTCAACCCGGCGGGCGAGCCGCTCTTTCTCCGCGCGGTGAACGGCGTGCACGGCGCCGAGGGCTCGCGGCACGACCCCGTGGCCCGGTTGCGGGCGTGGGGCTTCAACGCCCTCGGGCCCGGCGCGGCCGCGCCGCTGCGCGACGAGGGCCTGCCGTTCGTGGCGGACGTGGGCTTCGGCGCGGCGGGTCCGGTGATCCACTTTGCGGGCGCGCGGCTGCCGGACGTGTTTGATCCCGCGTGGCCGCAGGCGGCGGTGGCGCGGGCCGGCGCGGTCTGCCTCCCGCTGGCCGGGCGCAGCGACCTGATCGGGTGGCTCGCGGACGACCAGCCCGGCTGGGCGCAGCCGGGGCCGGCGGGCCGGCCCGCGCTGCTGCAGGTCTGCCTGAGCCTCGAGCCCGCGTTCGCGGCCTACCACGCCGCGTGGGAATTCGTGCTCGCGCCGCATGGCGGACGACTCGAGGGCCTTGCCCGGGCGTGGTCGCGTCCGCTGGCCAACAAGGAGGTCGTCCGCGAGCTGACGCGGACCGAGCAGGGCCTCGCGACCCGCGGCTACCTGCGCGACGACGCGCGCTGGACGCGCGAGTATGCCCGGCGGTATTTCACGCTGACGGCGGCGGCGATCCGCGCGCACGACCCGAATCATCTCATCCTCGGCGGCCGGTTCGGCGGCCGCGTGGGGGCGGCGGTGCTGGCGGAGTGTGTTTATCCGGCGGTGGACGCGGCGTGGATCGACCTCGACGATTTGCCGGCGGCGCCGGCGGGCCCGGTGGTGGCGGGCGAGTTCACCTGGGTGGACGGCCATCCGGCGGCCGCGCCGGGATCGCGCCGCCTGGCCGGGCTGACGACAGTGGAGCGCATGCTCCGCCGCGGCCGCGCGTCGCTGCAAAAGCTGGCGCGGCACCCGGCGGTGATCGGCTATGCCTGGAGCCGCTGGCGCGACGGGGCGGGGGAGCAGCCCCCGTTTGCCAGCGGGCTCGTGCATGACAACGACGCCGAGGCGCGCGAGCACACGGAGCTGCTGGCGGACCTCAACGGCCGGCTGGAATCCCTGCGGAAGGGATGAGGGCGGACCGCCCGCGCGGATTTCGGATTTTGACCTTCGGGTTGCGCCGTCCTCGGATGCAGCCATGAGCCTGACCATCTGGTGCAACACGAAGTTCAACCCGGCGGCGACGCGCCTGCTGGCCGAGGGGACGAAGGCGCACCGCCTGGTGGTCTCGGCGAACGCCTCGGCCGACGTGCTCGTGGCGGGCCGGGCGGATCCGCTGCTGGCGCAGGCGGACGTCGCGTTCGGCCAGCCCGACGTGTCGCAGTGCCTGGACAGCCCCCGGCTCCGCTGGGTGGAGGTGATCACGGCGGGCTACACCCGTTTTGACACGCCCGAGTTCCGCGAGGCGTTCCGGGCCCGCGGCGCGGCGTTCACGAACGCCTCCGGCGTGTTTGCCGATCCCTGCGCGCAGCATGTCCTCGCGATGATGCTGGCGCTCGGCCGCAGTCTGCTGGCGTCGCACCGCGACCAGCTCACGGACCACTCGTGGCACTACGCGGAGCGGCGGTACGAGTCGCGGCTGCTCACCGGCCAGACCGTGGTGCTGCTCGGCTTCGGCGCGATCGGGCGCCGGTTGACGGAGCTGCTCGCGCCGTTCGGCGTGAAGCTCTACGCGGTGCGCCGCTCGGTGCGCAGCGAGGTGGGCGTGCACGTGATTCCCGAGGAGAAGATCAGCGCCGTGCTCCCGCTGGCGGACCACGTGGTGAACATCCTGCCCGACAACGACAGCACCCGGAACTACGTGAACGCCCGCCGGCTCGCCTGCTGCAAGCCCGGCGCGCGGTTCTACAACGTCGGCCGCGGCACCACGGTGGACCAGTCGGCCCTGCTTGAGGCGCTGCAGTCCGGCCGGCTCGGCGCGGCGTACCTCGACGTGTTTGATCCCGAGCCGCTGCCGCCGAGCCACCCGCTCTGGACCGCGCCCAACTGCCACATCACGCCCCACACCGCCGGCGGCCGCGCCGATCAGGACGAGGCGATCGTGCGCCACTTCCTCGCGAATCTCGCGGCCTTCGAAGCCAGGCAGACCATGACCGATCGCGTGATTTGAGGGGCAAGCCCGGGTTCAGAAACCCGCGTCACACGCTTTGGGTTAACATAGCGTTGGTGTGATAGGAATAGGGCGACATTCCCGTTGCGCGGAATTTTGTTCGGGGGAATAACCCCGCACGCAATTGCTCCTACTCTGATCCGAGGGGACCGGCCCCGTGCCGATCCCGCAGGTCAACCAACCCAAAACAACAGTTACAGCATGAACAAATCCACACGTCTCATCATCACGGCCGCCGCCATGGCGGGTCTCTACGCCGGCTCCCTCGCGATTCGTGCGCACGCCGAGGACCAGGCCGGCACCCCGGCCACGAAGGACGCGACCAAGGACGGCTCGAAGGACAAGAGCTCCTGCAGCGGCAAGGATGGCTGCAAGGGCAAGGCGTCCTGCAAGGGCCACAATGACTGCAAGGGCAAGGGCGGCTGCAAGTCCGGCGACAATGGCTGCAAGGGCCAGAACTCGTGCAAGGGCAAGGGCGGCTGCGGCTCCATGGATCAGTCCAAGGAAGCCCCCAAGACCTGATTCCTGTTTTCGTCACGCGGCCGGCGCCCAGCGTCGGCCGCGTTTTTTTTCGCCGCTCGCCCGCACCCCCCGCCCGCCTTAGTTAATCGCCCATGCCCGCCAACGCGTTCAACGGCCACACCGATTACGGCATCGGGATCGGCCTGCGGGTGCCCCACTATTCGCACATCCTCAGCCGCAAGCCGGTCGTCGACTGGTTCGAGATCATCTCGGAAAACTTCCTCGTGGGCGGCGGGCGTCCGCTCGAGGTGCTGGACCAGATCCTCGAGCAGTACCGCGTCGTCCAGCACGGCGTCTCGCTCTATTTTGGCTCGACCGACCGGACCGACCGCGAGCACCTGCGGCGGCTGAAGGCGCTGGTGCGTCGGACCAAGACGCCGTGGCTGTCCGACCACCTGTGCTGGGGCAGCGTCGACGGCACCTACACGCACGACCTGCTGCCCTTGCCGTACACCCACGAGGCCGCCCGCCGCACCGCGGCCAAGATCCGCCAGGTGCGCGACTACCTCGAGATCCCGATCTGCGTGGAAAACGTCAGCAGCTACGCCGAGTTCCACCTCTCGGAAATGACCGAGTGGGAGTTCCTGACGGAGGTCGTCGAGCAGGCCGACTGCGGAATTCTCCTCGACGTGAACAACATCTACGTCTCGTCGCGGAACCACGGCTTCAATCCCTACGAGTACCTCGACGGCATCCCGGCCCACCGCGTCGGCCAGATGCACATCGCGGGGCACACGAAGTTCGAGAAGTACATCCTGGACACGCACGACCACCCGGTGCTCGACCCGGTGTGGCAGCTCTACGCGCATGCCACGAAGCGGTGCGGGGTGACCGCCACGCTGCTGGAGTGGGACGACCGCATCCCGTCCTTCCAGGAGGTGCATGCCGAGGCGCTCAAGGCCAACACCTACATCGCCGGCGCGCGCGCCGCGAGCAAACCCGCCCCCGCCCATGCCCGCCGCGCCTGACGTCCCGCGCGACCTGCGCTCCCTCCAGCGGCTGATGCACCGCGCGCTGCTGCGCCCGCTGGCGACCGGCGACCGCATGCAGCGGCGCTGGATGGACGGCCGCGCGACGGCCGAGGTGGCGGCGGGCTTCGTGAGGCCCAACGACCGCCTGTCCTCGCTCGAGCGGCTCGAGATCTACAACCGGATGTACTGGTTCCGGCTGATCGACAATTTCCACGACGACAACCCGGGCCTGCGCGCGGTGCTGGGCCCGCGCGCGTTCAACCGCCTCGCGATTGCCTACCTGACCCGTTATCCGTCGCGCTCCTTCACCCTGCGCGACCTCGGGGCGCGGCTGGAGGGATTCATCCGCCGCGCGCCGCGCTGGACGGCGCCGCACACGGCGCTGGCCGTGGACATCGCGCGCTTCGAGTGGGCCCAGACGGTGGCGTTCGACGCGCCAGCGCGACCGGTGCTGACCACGGCGGAAATCGCCCGCGCGGACCCGGCGCGGCTGCGGCTGGGCCTCCAGCCGTACGTCACGCTGCTCGCGCTCCGCTACCCGGTGGACACCTACGTGATCGCCGTGAAGCAGCGCGACGCGCTACGGGCCGAGGCGAGCAACGCGTCCGTCGCGGCGCGGACCACCGCGCGCGTGCGCCGCATTGCCCGGCCGCGGCGCGAGCCGGTCTGGATCGCCGTGCATCGGGTCGACAACCGGCTTTTCTACAAGCGGCTCGAGCGGCCGGCGTACCGCATCCTCGCGGCCCTGCAGGCTGGCCGGCCGCTGCCGCGCGCGGTGGCGGCGGGCGGCCGGGCGGTGACGCCGGCGCAGGTGCAGGAGTGGTTTGCGCTGTGGCGCCAGCTCGGCTGGCTCTGTCGGCGGAAATAATCCGCCGCGCGGCGCCTCTCACCCTTATGAACCTGGCCTCATTGTACCCCAAACTCGACGGTCACCTCGCCACGCTCGGCGGCTGGCTGCGCTCTCCCCTCCTGCTCCTCGTCCGCCTCTATTGGGGCTGGGGCTTTTTCCAGACCGGCAAGGGCAAGCTCATGCATCTGGAGCGCACGGCCGGCTACTTCGCCAGCCTCAACATCCCCGCGCCCAAGCTGAACGCGATCGCCGCGGGTTCGGTCGAGTGCGCCGGCGGGCTGCTGCTCCTTCTCGGGCTCGGCGGACGCGTGGTGCCCGTGCCGCTCATCTTCACGATGCTCGTGGCCTATGCGACGGCCGAGAGCGAGGCACTGCACGCGCTCACGTCCGACCCCGACAAGTTCACGTCTGCCGCGCCGTTCCTGTTCCTGCTCGCGGCGGTGCTGGTCCTCGTCTTTGGCCCCGGGCAGCTGTCGCTCGACGCCGCCTTCGGCCGGAAGCCGAAGGCGTAGGCATTGCGCCAGCTCAGGCCTTCGGCGGCGGGTTGCAGAGCGCCTCGTAGGCGTAGGCGACTGCGCCGATGCAGATCGGCAGCGTGACAAAGACGCCGATGATCAGCCCGATGAGCCCGAGGAGGGCCAGGAGGGCGCCGAGAATCAGCAGCGCGAACACCCGCCACCACTGGGCGGAGATGACGCGGCGGCTGACCTCCATCGCGGTCCAGAACTCCAGCTTGCGGTCGATGACCAGCAGGTAGGCGAAGCTGTAGGCGACGGCGAGGTAGATGCCGGGCAGGATCAGGCAGATCAGGCCCACGGTCGTGAGGAGCGTGACCAGGAGCGAGGTGACCACGAGCGGCCCGAAGGCGAGGGTGAAGCCGCTGAAGACGTCGCCGAACTCCGCGGGCTGGCCCCGGATCTTTTTCAGGTAGAAATAGTAGAGGCCGCCGTAAAACACGCCGGTGAGCAGGAAGCTCGCGATGAGGCCGAGGAAGGGGATGGAGCCCGCGACCGCCGCGACGATGGACAGCACGAACGTCGCGCCGACGATGGGCCAGAAGTCCGATTTCAGCAGGGCCCAGCCGCGCGAGATGCAGCCGCTAATCTCCAGGGGCGCGGCGCGCGCGATGAGGTCATCCGCCATCGCCCGGGCATCAACCGGGCCGGTGGCCACGGGCGGCGGAGGGGTGACGCCGGCGCCGCTGAACTCGGGAAAATCTCCCACCCGCCGCCACTCCTCGCTTCCGGCCGCCTTGGCCTTGGTGTCGAGGTTGGCCCGCCCGCCCGCCAGCCAAGCCCGGACTTGTTCAGTCGTGACCGGGCCGTACTCCTTGCCGTCGCCGCCAATGATGGTGAACATACTCCGGAAGCAGTAGGAGGCTCCCCAAGATGCGTCAACGGCGGACGCCTACGGCAGTTCCACCCGCCGCTCCGTCGGGTCGGGCTGCTGCCGGAAAAACAGCGCGGTGTGTCCGACCGCTCCGACACAGACGCAGCGGCCCTCGTCGGCGATCTGCGTGCAGAGGACCGCGCGCTCGTCGCGCTCGGCCCCGAGGAAGCGCAGCTTCACGAGCTCGTGGGCGCGCAGGAGCCGGTTCAGCTCGGCATAAAACGCGGGCGTGAGCCCGCCCTTGCCGATCTTCAGGGCCGGGGCCAGCGTCTGGCCGAGGCCGCGGAGGTGGGACTTCTGGGCGCCGGTGAGGGGAAGCTCGTACATGGGTGGTTTAAACCGCGAAGTGCGCGAGGGGCGCGAGGCAATTCGGGCCGATGGAAACGGGATTTCACCACGCAGGGCGCGAAGCACACGAAGACCCTGACTTTCCCGCGGATGACGCGGATGTCACGGATAGGGGAGATTTCCTCGGCCTTCGCGCGCTTCGCGACCTTGGCGGTGAAAATCATCCGCCCTAACAGGATTACCGCCAAGCACGCCAAACACGCGAAGATCAATCCGGCTTAGCTTCGTGTGCTTCGTGCCCTTCGTGGTGAAAATTTTTTCCGGCCGCGCGAGAGCGCCGGCGCCGCGGCTCAGCCGAAGTGGTTCGGCAGCAGCTCGCGCCACTGTCCGGGGGCGAGGTCGCCGAGCTCGAGGTCGCCGAAGCGGACGCGGTGCAGCGTCAGCACAGTAGCACCGGTGGCCGCGAACATGCGGCGCACCTGGTGGTAGCGGCCCTCGGTGAGGGTGAGCTCGGCCTCGCGCGGGCCGAGGGCGGTGAACGCGGCCGGGGCGCAGGGCGCATCCTCGCCCTCGAGCAGAAGCGTGCTGCTGGCGAAGCGCTCGCCGAGCCCGGGCGGCAGGTCGCGGTCCAGCGTCGCCCGATAGACCTTGGGCACCTTGTGCCGGGGCGAGGTGAGACGGTGGACGAGCGGCGTGATATCGGTGAGCAGCAGCAGCCCGCTGGTGTCCTTGTCGAGCCGGCCGATGCTTGTGACCGGCGGGTTGCGGAGGCGCCAGCGCTCGGGGAGCAGGGAATAGACGTTGGGGCCCTCGCGCTCGTCGTGGGAGCAGACCAGCCCGACTGGCTTGTGCACGAGCAGCAGCAGCGGCTCTGGATGGTCGAGCGGCTCGCCGTCGAAGCGCACGTCCGCCGCCTCCGCCTTGTCCCCGGCGTCGTCGGCGACCCGCCCCGCGACGGTCACGCGTCCACCCTCGACCCAGCTGCGGGCCTGGCGCCGGCTGCCGTAACCGAGGTTGGCGAGAAGTTGGTCGAGACGGCGCATCGCGCTGAGACAAGCATGAAGCGCGGGCCGGATACGACGAAAATGGTTCAGTATCGGCCGGAATTCGCGCGTAGTGGTCGCGCCGTGCTGCCGTACCTCCTCCTGATCCTCGCCGCCTTGTTCCTCACGGCGGCCCTGCTCACCCTGGTGCGGGCGCCCAACTGGGTCCTGGCGTGGAAGCTCACGATCCTGGTCGGCGAGTACGGGCACTGGCTGATCGTGCTGCCGCTCGGCCTCGCGGCGGTGTCGGCGCAGGTCACCGACGGGCCCCTGCGCCTCGTGACGCTGGTCCTCTGCGTGGCGTCCGCCGGCGCGCTGGCGCGACCGGTGCTGGCGGCCTGGCGCCTGTCGCGCTCCCTGCCGGAGTCCCTTCGCGCGGCCTTCGGCCCACAGACGCCTGCGGCGCCGGCGTTGTCGTGGGGCCGGCTCTTCTCCGGCGGCGTTCGTCCGACGGCGCGGATGACGACGGCGGTGTTCGCGTGTCCGGATGGCCAGGAGCTGAAGCTTGACCTGTATGGGCCGGAGGAGAGCGGCGGGTCGGTCCGGCCGCGGCCGTGCGTGATCGTGATCCATGGCGGCGGCTGGGATGGCGGCGACCGCGCGCAGCTGCCCAAGTGGAACCCCTGGCTGGTGGCGCGCGGCTATGTGGTCGCGGCGGTGAGCTACCGGCTCGCGCCGCGGTGGCAGTGGCCGGCGCAGGGCGAGGACATCCGCGCGGCGATCGCGTGGCTCAAGGCCCACGCGGGCGACTGCGGCGTGGATCCGACGCGGCTGGTGCTGCTCGGCCGCTCGGCAGGCGGGCAGATCGCGGCGGCGGTGGGCTATGGCGCGCCCGACCCGGCGATCCGCGGCGTGATCGCGCTGTATGCGCCACACGACATGCCGTTCGTCTGGTCGGTCTCGCGGGGGGACGACGTGCTGAATTCCCTCAAGCTGATGCAGCAGTACATGGGCGGACCGCCGGAGGGGTCGCGCGAGGCGCACTATCATTCGGCGAGCGCGCAGTCGCTGGCGCAGGCGGGCTCGCCGCCGACGCTGCTGGTGCACGGCGATCCGGACACGCTCTCGTGGGTCCGCCACAGCGAGCGGCTCTCGGCCCGGTTGGCCGAGCTGAATGTGCCGCATTATTTCCTGCGCCTGCCCTGGGCGACGCACGCGTTCGACTTCAATCTGCACGGCCCGGGCAGCCAACTCACGGGTTATGCAATGGAATGGTTTTTGGCGGCGGTGACGAAGTCGCCGCGAGATTAGGCTCGGCAATGGGCCCGGCATTTGGGATGCCTTGGCTTCCGACTCCACACATCAATTTTTATGGCACTCTGGGAATACAAAGTCATCACGAGCGGCAAAGGCGGATTCGCCAGCCCCGCCTTGCTGGAAAAATTTCTGAACGACCTGGGCCGAGACGAATGGGAGATCATCCATTTCCAGCCCCAGGCGGACAACGCGCTGGCCTTCAGCGGACTGGCGCGGCGCTCGACGCAGCGCGACTGGTCGCTGCAGGACGCGGCGGCGGCGGCCGCGGCGGCCGAGGCCGAGAAACTGCGGGCGGAGTTCGCCGCGAAGTTCCAGGCGGCCACCGCCCCGGGCGCGGCCGAGGAGAAGCCGGCCAGCTTCATCGAGGAGAAGTCCGCGCCGAAGGATGATTTCCGGAAGCCGGTGGACACCTCCCGCGACGCCGACCCGGAGTCGGGCGAGGACGAGGGCGAGAAGGACGAGTGGGACAAGCTCAACCAGGAGGATGAGCTCCCGAGCTTCTTCGACGCGCTCAAGCCCCACATGCGCCGCAACCAGCGCGGCCCGGGCATGTCGGTCGGCGTGGATTACCTCGCGAAGAAGTGGGACCTGGCCGAGGAGGACGTGAAGGGCGCGCTCGTCGAGTGCGGCCTGCAGATCCCGGCCGATGAAAACGCGAAGCCGATCTACGTGGAGTACGATGGCGACCTTTTCTGGGTGAACATCAACCGCCGCGGCGAGCTCTGGATCAACACCCGCGAGAAGCCGCGTCCGGTGTTCCGGGTCGTGCAGGGCACGCGCGTCGAGGGCGACGTGCTCCCTGAGTCCGGCGGCCGCCGGCCCGAGGGCGAGGCCCCGGCCCGGTCCGAGGAGGCCCCTGCGCGGGCCGAACGCGCGCCGGCGGAACCCGCCGCGCCCCGCGCCCCGAAGTCGGACACGCCCGCCGAGCCCCTGCCGGCCGGCCCGGCGCTGCTGGAGAAGGTGCGGCCGCACATGCGCCGCAACCGCCGCGGTCCCGGTGGCTCGGGCAGCACGAGTTTTCTGTCCCGCGCCCTGCGCTGCACCGAGGCGGATCTCACCGAGGCGTTCAAAACCCTCGGCCTGGTCATGCCGGCGAAGGCCGACGAGCAGCCCGTGTTCATTGAGATGGGCACCGAGCTCTGGTGGCTGAACCTGGACTCGCGCGGTGGACTCTGGATCAACGGCCGCGACAAGGAGGCGGGCGAGACACCCGCCTCGGCGGCCGCCGCTTCCGTTTCGGCGGCTCCGTCCGCCCCCGCCGAGGCGGGGACGACTTCGTCCGGCGCCCCTGCGTCCGGTGCGGTCCTGGCGGCCGTGCGCCTGCTCCTCAAGGAAACCAAGACGGGCGCCGTCGCCGGCAAGGCCGAGCGGCTCGCCGAGGAGCTGGGCAAGTCCCCGGACGAGTTCGTGGCGACGCTGCTTGGCGCCGGCCTCAAGGTGCCGGAGAAGGCGCGCGAGAAGCCGGTGTTCGTCGAGCACGCGGGCGAGATCTTCTGGCTGAACAAGAACGCCAAGGACGAGCTCTGGCTCAACGCCAAGGTCTCCAAGTACGCGGAGAAGGACGGCGACGGAAAGAAGCCGGCGCGGCGCGGAAGGAAGAAGCCCGAGGGCGAGAGCTGAGTAGGCGGGAAGACGGCAAACGCCAAACGAGCAAACGCCAACGAAGGTCCGGACTGGCGCAAGACGGGAAAGGTCCTTTGCCCGCTTGTGCGCTTGCTCGCTAGGGCTTTCGATGGCGTTGGCCTGCTTGGCGTTTCCTCTAAAAGGGGCTCGAAGCCCACTCCGCCCACTATGCCTGAATCAGTCCCTTGCGGATCGCGAAGCGCACCAGGTCGGTCTGCGTCTGCAGGTTCAGCTTGCGCATGAGGTTCGTGCGGTGCGTCTCGGTCGTGCGCGGGCTGAGGAAGAGCTTCTCGGCGATCTCGGTGTTGCCCAGGCCCTCGGCGGCGTACTGCAGCACCTCGCGCTCGCGCGGAGACAGCGTGGCGAGCGGATCGGCGGCCTCGGCGGGCTTGCTGACCAGCGCGCTGATGGCCCAGTCGGACAGCGGGGCGCTGAGAAAGCGGCGACCGGCGGCGACCTCGTGGGCGGCGTGGAGGATCTCGGCCGTGTCGGAGCCCTTGAGCAGGTAGGCCATCGCCCCGGCGCGCAGGGCCTCGATCACGTACGGCTCGTCGTTGTGCATCGAGAGGATGAGCACCCGCGTGTGCGGGTTGCTGGCGTGCACCTGGCGCAGCACCTCAATGCCGTGCAGCCGCGGCAGGCTCAGGTCGAGGAAGAGCAGGTCGGGCCGGTGCTTCTCAACCGCCTGGACCGCGGCCAGCCCGTCCGCGACATCGGCGAGCACGGAAAAGCCCTTGGCGGCCTCCAGCAGGCTCCGGATGCCTTGGCGGACGATTTCATGGTCATCAGCGAGGACGACGGTGGTCATGGGAGCGGCGTCGGGGCGGACGAGAGGGGAAACTCGGCGTGGATGCGGGTGCCCTGGCCGAGGCGGGAGAAGATCTCCACGGTGCCGCCCGCGAGGGTCACGCGCTCGGTGAGGCTGGTGAGCCCGATGGAATTGCGGGACGCGAGCACGGCGTCGAGGTCGAAACCCCGGCCGCGGTCGGTGATCTCCACGAGGAGTCGGCCGCCGGCGGCGGCGGGATCGGGCCCTTGGTCGTGGGTGATCGTGACCGAGGCCTCCTTGCTGCCGGCATGGCGGGCGACGTTGGTGAGCGCCTCCTGGACAATGCGGAAGACGGCGACCTCGAGTTCCACCGGCAGCCGCGTCTCCGGCAGCGACACCTCGTGCGCCGTCCGCAGGCCGGTCTGACGCTCGAACAGGCGGAGATGCCACTCGATCGCGGCGCGCAGGCCGAGGTCGTCGAGGATGCGCGGGCGAAACTGCTGGGTGAGTTCCCGGACATGCGCCATCAGGTCGGTGGCGAGGTGGAGCGATTCGCCGAGCTTGTCCTGCAGCGCCGCCGCCGGGCCCGCCTCCTGAGCGGCGCGGGCCAGGGCCTCGAGCTGGAACCGCAGTCCGGTGAGCATCTGTCCGACCTGGTCATGCAGCTCCCGCGCGATGGCCCGGCGCTCGTCCTCCTGGATGCTGAAGAGCCGCTTGGACAGCGTCTGCAGCCGGGCGGCATGCTCGGCGGCGGCGCGCTCGGCCTTCTGGCGCACGGCGATTTCCTGCTGCAGTTGCTCGGTGCGGTTGGCGACCTTGGCCTCAAGGGAGAGGTTGAGTTCTGCGAGCTCGCGGCTGAGGCGCTGGTTGAGCCGGTCGGTTTCGGCCTGCCGCAGCAGGCTGTTGAGCGAGAATACCAGCTCCAGCAGGTAGCCGTCCTGCTGGAGAATGTAGTCCTGGGCGCCGAGCTTGAACGCCGCGACGGCGGTCTCGCCGTCGTTCTGGGCGGCGAGCAGGATCACGGGCGTGTCAGCCGCGTGGGAATGGAGGGTGCGGAGCGCGTCGAGCGGCCCCGACCGCCCCGGGTTGGGGCCGAGAATCACGGCCGCGAAGGCCGGACCGCCGGCGAGGGTCGCCTCGAGCGCGTCGAGCGACGGGATGCTGGTGAGCACGAGCTGCGTGGCGTGGCGGCCGAAGAAACTCGCGAGGTTCTGCCGGAGCACCTCGGACTGCTCGATCAGCAGCACGGCGGATTTCTCGGTCGGATGCGCCGGGCGCCGCTGGAGGTGGAGCCGTTCCTGCTGCCGGGCGTAGACATTCTTCACCAGCGCCGGCAGCTCGAGGAACTGCGGGGAGGCCTTGTCGATGCAGTCCACCGCGCCGGCGCGCAGGGCCTTGACCGCGAGCTGGGTCTGCCCCTTCGCGCTGACCATGATGACCGGCGTGGAATCGCCCCGCGACGCCAGCTCGCTGAGGATGTGGAGGCCGTTGATGTCGGGCAGCTCCAGGTCGAGCAGCAGCACGTCGATGCCGCCACGCTGCATGCGATCGAGGCACGAGCGCCCGTCGGTCACGAACTCCAGCGCGCATTCCGGGGCGAAGTGCGCGAAATACGTCTGCACGACCTCGGAGATCTGGGGATCGTCGTCCGTATAGAGCACGCTGATCATCGCTTCGTGAGGTTCATCATCGCGGGCGCTCCGGGGAAAGTGAACCCTTTTCCCGGGGCCGATCCGGCGCATCGCAAGATTCTGCCCTCCAGTGAATAGCAGTGTTCTGGTTCCGCAGGGGAAGCCTCCCCGGGGGACATGAGGGAAACCCCCCTAGTGAAATTCCGGACGCCAGGACGCGGGGCTGGCCGGATAGTGGGAAAAGACGGCGAAGACTAGGATGGGCCCATGAATTCCGCCTGCATCGCCAACCTCACGAGCCCGACGCTTCCCGCCGGCCGGCTTCTCGCCGCGCTGACGCTCGCCGTGGCGGCGCTGGGATTCGGTGGCTGCACCTCCCTCTCGGTGGAGCGCGACTTCGCGACGATTGTGGCGATGGCGCCCGCGCCGGTGGTCGTGCAGAGCGGCCAAGAGCTGCGCTCGGCGGAGGCGGCGGCCGGCCGCATCGTCGGCGCGCAGGCGTTCCGCGGCGTCGGTGACTCGATGAATCCCCTTTACGTGAGCGGCACGGCGATTGTCACGGTGCCCTGCGAGTACCGCCAGCTTCACGCCGGCATGACGGTGGTCTATGTGAACCATGACGGCCGGGGCGTGGCCCACGTGCTGGTCAACGAAATGCCCAACGGCTGGATCGCCCAGGGCGTGAACAACCAGGCGGAGGACGCGGATCTCGTGACCGCGGCCAATCTCGTCGGCGTGGTCACGCAGGCGTACGCCTCGGCCGACACGCCGGCGCGCCGCGAGATCGCGAGCCGCCTGGCCGACAAGTCTTCCCGTCCGCAGCTGGCGCTCAATCTCCCCAGGGCTGGCACCGCCGGCCTGGCCGTGGTCCTCGACGAAGGCACCCACTGAGCGGAGCAGAAGGGACGGGTGCAAGGCAGGGTCAAACACCCTGCCTTTGCCTTTTCCACCCGGGCCGCGGCCCGCGGCTCAGACCATGGGGCGGAACTGGCCGACGACACCGGTGAGGCACGCGGTGATCTGGCCCAGCGAGCAGGTCTCGACGGTGGTGACGAGCTCGCCGAAGACATTGCCACCGGCGCGCGTGACATTTTCCAGCCGCTGCAGGGCGTCGGGCGCGCGCTTGGCGTGCTTCCGCTTGAAGGCGCGCAGCCGCTCCACCTGCAGGCGCTGCTTGGAGGGCGAGGTGCGGGCGAGCGGGACGTGGGGCAGGGGCTCGTGGGAGACGTACTTGTTGAGGCCGATGATGGGCCGCTCGCCGGAGTAGATCTGCGTCTCGAGCCGGTGGCCGGACTCCTGAATTTTGCTGCGCTGGTAGCGCTGCTCCATCGCGGCAATGACGCCGCCGAGGGTGTCCATCTCGCGGAACACGCCGAGGATGGCCGACTCCACCTGGCGCTCGAGCGCGAGCAGGCCGGGGGCGCCGCCGAAGAGATTCATGGTGTGCCGGAAGAGCCCGGACTCCTCGAGGAGGATCGACTGGCCGTGGGAGGCGAGCAGCGCGTACCGCTCCGTCGGCGTGGTGAACGGCTCGTCGGCGGAATTGGAGTGGCAGGAGTTCGTGTAGTTCACGTAGGCCAGCATCAGCTCCACGGCGGTGCGCGTGAGGTTGTTCTGGAACTCGGCGGCGATGAGCGAGCGACCGGAGGTCTGGGTGTGCAGCTTGAGGACCTGCGCCTTGGCGTCGGCGCCGAAGACATCGCGCATGCCGATGGCCCAGATGCGGCGGCAGACGCGGCCGAGGACGAGGTATTCCACGTCGAGGCCGCAATCGAGGAAGAAGGACAGGCGCGGGCCGAACTGGTTGACGCTGGCGCCGCGGTCGCGGAGCAGCCCGGCGTAGGTGAAGCCGTTCGAGAGCGTGAACGCCGCCTGCTGCACGGGCGTGGCGCCGGCCTCGGCGATGTGGTAGCCGGAGATCGAGATGGGATACCAGCGCGGCAGGTTCGGCACGCACCACTCGACCATGTCGCAGAGGAAGCGGAGCGAGGCGTCGACCGGGAAGATCACCTCGTTCTGGGCCTGCACCTCCTTGAGCATGTCGGCCTGGATGGTGCCGCGCAGGCTGGCGACGCGGTCGGGGCCGAACCGGCGCTTCGCCGCGGCGATGAACATCGCGAGGATCACCGGCGCCGGGGCGTTCATGGTCATCGAGACCGACGCATCCGGCCGCGTCAGGTCGAACCCGGCAAAGAGCCGGCCCATGTCCTCGACGGTGTCGATGGCCACGCCGCCCTCGCCGATCTTGCCGAGCACGCCGGCATGGTCGGAGTCGAGGCCGTAGAGCGTGGGCCCGTCGAACGCGGTGGACAGGCGCAGGCTCCGCTGGTGGCGGGAGAGGTACTTGAAGCGGGCGTTGGTGTCCTCGGCGAGGCCGAGGCCGGCAAACAGCCGCATCGGCTCCTCGCCCGTGCGCGCCGCGGTGTCGAGGTACATCTCGCGGTACGCGGCCGTGGCGTAGGGAAACTCGCCGGGCAGGCCCTGGCCGAGCAGGTACTCGGCGATCGCGCCGGGCTCGTCGGTGTCGGGCAGCGCGAGCCGCGGCAGCGGCGTGCCGGAGGGCGACTGCGTCGTGCCGACGGCGGAGCGGATGCCGGCCCACCGTGCCCGGAGCTCGGCGGCGTACGCCGCGTCGGCGCGGGCGCGGTCCACCTCGGCGGCGACGAAGCGGTTGTAGGTGCCGACGGCGTCGGCGATCTTTCCAAGCTGGCTCATGGCGTGACCTCCAGGCGGCAGGGTCGCTCGCCGCCGGCGGCTGGCGCCAGGTCGGCGCGCTGGGCGAGGGCGGAGAAGAGGGCGTCAACCCCGGGGTCGAAATGCTTGGCGGCGGTGGTGGCGTGCAGGCGCTGGTCGCGGCCGTTCTGGTCGAGGCGCGCCTGGATCTCGGCCTTGGCCACCTTCGCCAGGGGGTGGTCGCACTTGTTGAGCGCGACGTAGTCGGCGCCGTTGAGGAGGGCGATCTTCTGCAGCTGGATGAGTCCGCCGTAGTGCGGGGCGAGCACGAAGAGGGTGGCGTCCACGAGCGGCTGGCCGCCGCCGAAGCTGCGGAACGGATCGCTTTCCTGCCCAACGCCGACGGATTCGACGAGGATCAGGTCGAACTCGCCGCTGCGCCGCAGGAGCTCGATGGCGGCGGGTGCGGCGGCGGAGAGGCCGGTCAGGCTGCCGCGGGTGGCGAGGGAGCGGAAGAACACGCGGTCGTCCTGCGCGTAGATCGCGGACACGCGGTCGCCGAGGATGGCGCCGCCGGAGCCGGGATGCGACGGGTCGTTCGCGAGGATCGCAATGCGTCCGGCGGGCTGGTGCCGCAGAAAGCGGGAGGTCAGCTCGTCAATCAGCGTGGACTTGCCGGCGCCGCCGGGTCCGGCGATGCCCACGACGAAGGAGCGGCCCGGGCCGGTGCGCTTCACGGCCGGGACGCGGCCGCCGGATTCTGCAATGGTCAGGGCGCGGGCCAGCACGCGGTCGCCGCGGAAGCGCGGATTGGGCCGGGCCGGCCGACTGTAGCCGCGGATGGCGGCCACGATTTCCTCCAGCGGCGTGCCGGCGAAGAAGATCCGGTCGGTACCCTGGCGGCGCATCGCGCGCTCGTCGGCGCGGGTGATCGTGCCGCCGCCCCCGCCGAAGACGGGGATGTCGCCGTTGCCACCCCGGCGCAGCGCCGCGACCACCTCGCGGAAGAACACGATGTGTCCGCCGTTGTAGGAGGAGAGGCCCACGGCGTTGACGTCTTCCTGGACGGCGGCGCGGGCGATGGCCTCCACCGCCTGGTGGTAGCCGAGGTAGATGATCTCGATGCCGTGGCGGGCGAGCTCGAGGTTGATCGTGGTGACCGCGCTGTCGTGCCCGTCGCAGATCGGCACGGCGGTGAGAATGCGGAGCGGAGCGGGACGGCGTGGGGTTTTCGCGACGGCCATGGGCGACTAGCAAACGGGGGAACCAGCGTGGCGCAATGACCGAGCGCGGCTATTTGGGGCACAAACCCGTAATTACCCCTTTTGGGCTAGGCGGGTCCTCGGGTCTGAAAAGAGGTCGAACCGGTTGTGACCACGAAGGCTTCACGCTGCGGCTTGGGTCCCGTGAAAACGGTCGGGCGAGAAATCGCGAAAGCGCTGAGCCCGATGCCGGCTTCCGGCCTATCCGCGTCTCCTCGATCTCCAACCGGGTTTCCTATGAAGCGCACAAAGCAACCGCATCCCCAGCTTCGCGACCTTTGCGGCCTTGGCGGTGGTCCGGATCTGAATCAGGCAAGGTCAACCCCGAGCCCACCAAGCCTTCGGGTGCTTCGTGGCCTTCGTGGTGATAAACCGGCCGACCGCTCCGCTCAGAGATGAAGCGGTCGCCGGCTCAGAATTCGGCGGTGCCGGGGGTGCGGGCGAATGGGATGACGTCGCGGATGTTGGCGACGCCGGTCACGAACATGAGCATGCGCTCGAAGCCGAGGCCGAAGCCCGAGTGGGGCACGGTGCCGTAGCGGCGAAGGTCGAGGTACCACCAGTATTCCTTTTCCGGGAGATGATGGGCGCGCATGTTCTCCTGCAACACGTCGAGGCGCTCCTCGCGCTGGCTGCCGCCGATGATCTCGCCGATGCCGGGCACGAGCAGGTCCATCGCGGTGACGGTCTTCCCGTCGTCGTTCACCCGCATGTAGAACGGTTTCAGGGTGCGGGGGTAGTTGTAGACGGTGACGGGACACTTGAAGTGCTCCTCGGCGAGGAAGCGCTCGTGCTCGGACTGGAGATTGTCGCCCCAGGCGACGGGATGCTCCC
Organism: uncultured Opitutia bacterium; assembly: GCA_903825285.1. Taxonomy (GTDB): domain Bacteria; phylum Verrucomicrobiota; class Verrucomicrobiia; order Opitutales; family Opitutaceae; genus Opi-474. The sequence goes on from CAIJZY010000042.1 coordinate 20,899, forward strand.
ATTTCCGTCCGCTCGCGGTGAGGATCTCGACGGCCTCGGTGTAGCTGCAGCGCTGGAACGGCCGCTCGAGCACGAAGTCGAGGCGGGCGAGCAGGTCCTTGTCCACGAACTTGGAGAAGAACTCGAGGTCGCCGGCGCAGTGCTCCTTGGCGTCGCGGATGAGGTACTTCACGAACTCCTCGGCGAGGTCCATGTTCCCCTGCAGGTCGCAGAACGCGATCTCGGGCTCGATCATCCAGAACTCGGACGCGTGGCGCGAGGTGTTGGAGTTCTCGGCGCGGAAGGTGGGGCCGAAGGTGTAGACGTTGGAGAGCGCGGTGGCGAAGATCTCGGCCTCGAGTTGGCCGGAGACGGTGAGGTAGGCCTGCTTGCCGAAGAAGTCCTTGGTGTAGTCAATGGCGCCCTGCTCGGTCTTGGGTGGGTTGACCGGGTCGAGCGTGGACACGCGGAACAGCTCGCCGGCGCCTTCGCAGTCGCTGGCGGTGATGATGGGCGTGTGGACGTAGTGGAAGCCGCGGTTCTGGAAGAACTGGTGGATGGCGTACGCGAGCCGGCTGCGGACCCGGAAGACGGCGCCGAACAGGTTGGAGCGCGGGCGCAGGTGCGCGATCTCGCGGAGGAACTCGAGCGTGTGGCCCTTCTTCTGGAGCGGATAGGTGGCATCGGCCTCGCCGATCACGGTGAATTTCTCCGCGACGACCTCCCAGCGCTGGCCCGTGCCCTTGGACTCGACGAGCCGGCCGCGCACCTCGAGCGAGGCGCCGGTGTTGGCCTTCGCGATGTGGGCGTAGTCAGGCAGGCCGGCGTCGGCGATGACCTGGATGCCCTTGAGCGAGGAGCCGTCGTTGAGCTCGATGAAGGAGAAGGCCTTGGCGTCGCGCCGGGTGCGGACCCATCCCTGGAGCAGGATGGAATCCATCGGGGCGGTGGCGTGCAGGGCGTCTTTGACGAGGGTGCGGGACATGGTGGTTTGCCCGCGAGCGAAGCCGGGAGGCCGGATGGTGGCAAATCCGGATTCAGCGCCGCTCAGCCGGAGACGAACGCGTCCGCGAACGCATGCACCGGCAGGGCGGCCAGCCGCGCGCGATCCGCGAAGAGCGCCATCAGCGAATCCGCGCGGACCGCGCCAAAGTGCGCGGCGAACGCGGCGCGGGCCTTCCGCTGGAGCAGCGGAATGCCGTCCTGGCGCCGCCGCCGGTGGCCGATGGGATACTCGACCGCGATGCGCGGCGTGGCGGTGCTGTCCTGGAAGAACACCTGGACCGCGTTGGCAATGGAGCGTTTCTCCGGGTCGAGATAGTCGCGCGAATACGTTTTGTCCTCCGACACCGTCATCTTCGCGCGCAGGGCGTCGATGCGGGGGTCGGCGGCCACCCGGTCCTCGTAGTGGTCGGCGGTGAGGTCGCCGAAGATCAGGCCGATGGCGGTCATGTACTGGAGGCAGTGGTCGCGGTCGGCGGGATTATGCAGCGGCCCGGACTTGTCGATGATACGCACGGCGGACTCATGCGTCGTGAGCTCGACGCGCTGGATCTGCGCCAGGCGGTCCCGCACGAGCGGATGCAGCTGGATCGCGGCCTCGACGGCGGTCTGGGCGTGGAACTCGGCGGGAAAGGAGATCTTGAAGAGCACCTGCTCCATCACGTAGCTGCCGAGCGGGCGTGCGAGCTTGAGGGGCTGGCCGCGGAAGGAGACGTCCTGAAAACCCCAGGTTTTGGCGGAAAGCGCGGACGGGTAGCCCATCTCGCCGGTCAGCGCGGTGAGCGCGAGCCGGACGGCGCGGCTGGTGGCGTCGCCTGCGGCCCAGGACTTGCGCGAGCCGGTGTTGGGCGCGTGGCGGTAGGTGCGCAGCGCGGAGCCGTCGATCCAGGCATGGGAAATTGCGTTGATCACCTGCTCGCGGGTGCCGCCGAGCATCGCGGCGGTGACGGCGGTGGAGGCGACGCGCACGAGCAGCACGTGGTCAAGCCCGACGCGGTTGAAGGAGTTTTCCAGCGCGAGCACGCCCTGGATCTCGTGGGCCTTGACCATCGCGACCAGGACGTCCTGGACCGTGAGCGGGGCGGCCGGGAGCCGGAGGGCGGTCGTGAACGCGGCGGGCGTGGCGCCGGCGGCCTGGTGACGCGAGAGCCAGTCGGCGGTGGCGAGGATGGCGCCGAGGTTGTCGGACGGATGGCCCCATTCGGCGGCGAGCCACGTGTCGTTGAAGTCGAGCCAGCGGATGATCGCGCCGATGTTGAACGCGCCCTGGACCGGATCGAGGACGTAGCGTGTGCCGGGGACGCGGGTGCCGTGCTGGGTGGACGTGCCGTCGACGACGGGGCCGAGCAGCTTGGTGCAGGCCGGGTAGGCGAGGGCCATGATGCCACAGGCGAGGGTGTCGGCGAGGCACCAGCGGGCCGTGTCGAGGGCCTCCTCGCTGGTGATCCGCGCGGAGAGCGCGTAGTCGGCCAGCTCGGCGAGAAGCAGATCGGTGGGCGGTCGGACGTTGCTGAGGGGCGAGGACATGAAGGGAGGCTAGCGCCGATCCGCCAGCGGCGGAAACGGCCGGGGCTCGGGACCGGTGTAGTTGGCGCCGGGGCGGATGATTTTCCCGTCGGTGCGCTGCTCGACGACATGGGCGGTCCAGCCGGCGAGGCGGGCCATGACGAAGAGCGGCGTGAACATGAGCATCGGCACGCCGAGGCGCTGGTAGGCGACGGCGCTGTACCAGTCGAGGTTCGGGAACATCCGTTTCTCGTCCCACAGCAACGTCTCGATCCGCTCGGCGACGGAGAACGGCGTGAGATCGCGGGATTCCTCGGACAGCTTGCGCGCGATGCCCTTGATGATGGGGTTGCGCGGGTCGCCGGTGGTGTAGACGGGATGGCCGAAGCCGATGACGATTTCCTTGCGGGCGAGCCGGGCGCGCAGGTCGGCCTCGGCCTCGTCGGGCGTGCGGTAGCGCTGCTGGATGGCCAGGGCGACCTCGTTGGCGCCGCCGTGCCGGGCGCCGCGCAGGGCGCCGATGGCGCCGGTGATGCACGAGTAGAAATCCGAGCCCGTGCCGGCGATCACGCGCGCCGTGAAGGTGGAGGCGTTGAACTCGTGCTCGGCATAGAGGATGAGCGACCGGTCCAGCGCGCGGACATGCGTCGGGGCGGGCGGGCACTGGTGGAGCAGGTGGAGGAAGTGCCCGGCGATCGAGGGGTCGTCCGTCTCGACATCCACGCGGCGCCCGCGCGTCACGAAATGGTGCCAGTACAGCAGCATGGAGGGCAGGCAGGCGAGGAGGCGGTCCGCGATCGCGCGCGCGCCGGGCACGGTGGCGGCATTGCCGCCCTCGGGCGGCAGCAGCTCCGGCTCGAGGTGGCCGAGCATGGAGCAGCCGGTGCGCAGGACGTCCATGGGATGGGCGTCCGCCGGAATCAGCTCCAGGGCGGCGCGCAGCGCGCGCGGCAGGCCGCGGAGCCGGGAGAGCCGCGAGCGGTAGGTCCCGAGCTCGACGTGATTGGGCAGGCGCTCGTGGATCAGCAGGTGGGCGACCTCCTCGTAGGTCGCCTGGGCGGCGACGTCGGCGATGTCGTAGCCGCGGTAGTGGAGGTCGTTGCCGGCGTGGCCGACGGTGCAGACGGCGGTGTTGCCGGCGACAACGCCGGAGAGGGCGACGGATTTCTTGGCCTTGGCGGCCGACGGGGTCGTGGGGTCAGTCATGGGGCGGAGGCCCGGACCGGGCGGGTTCAGGGTTTCGGGCGGTAACCGAGGGTGGCGTAGAGATCGGCGCGGGACTGCATGGTTCCCACGACGGAGGCCTGCGTGCCCTCGCGCCGGATCGCGGCGTAGACGGCGAGCGAGGCGGCGGCGGCGGCGCGGGAGGCGGACAGCGGGTAGAGGACCAGCGCGATCCCGGCGGCGCCGAGCTCCGCGAGGGTGAAATAGGGGGTGCGGCCGAACTCCGTGAGGTTGGCGAGCACGGGCACGGCCAGGCCGGCGGTGAACCGCCGGTAATCGTCGAGCGTGGGCAGCGCCTCGGCGAAGATCATGTCGGCGCCGGCGGCGACATAGGCCTGGGCGCGCGCGAGGGCCGCGGGCACGCCCTCGCCGGCGGCGGCGTCGGTGCGGGCCATGACGACGAAGTCCGGCGAAGGCTTTCCGGCGACGGCCGCGCGCACGCGGGCGGCCATCTCGGCGGCCGGGACGAGCTGCTTGCCGGGCAGGTGGCCGCAGAGCTTGGCGGGGACCTGGTCCTCGAGGTGCACGGCGGCGGCGCCGGCGGCGGCGACGGCCCGCACGGCGCCGGCGGGGTCGTCCCAGCCGGTGTCGATGTCGACGAGCAGCGGCAGGTCGACGCGGCCGGTGATGCGACGCGTGTCGATGAGCACGTCAGCCAGCGTGGTCTCGCCCGTGTCGGGAATGCCGTAGGAGTGGTTCGCCACGCCGGCGCCGGAAAGGTACAGCGCCCGGAAGCCGGCCTGCTGGGCCAGCAGGGCGGCGTAGGCGTTGATGGCCCCGGCGACCTGCAGGGGTTGTTCCGTCGCGAGCGCGGCGCGGAAGCGCGCGCCGGGGGTGGGGGCGGAGCTCATGGGCCCACGTTGGCGGGCGGGCCGCGCCGTGTCCAGTTTCGCCCCGGCGGGCGGGCGGTTAGTAACGCGGCCAATCGCCGGCTGGAGCCCGCGTGACGGCGCCGGCGGAAATCGCGCGAAACGGTTGGTCAACCCGGGGCGTCTTCGCATGATGCCCCCGATGCTGGCTGTTGCCGACCTGAGAAAATCCTACCGCTCTCCCGAGGGGGAGACGGCGGTGATCGTCGACATCCCGGCCTGGTCGGTCGCGGCAGGCGAGCAGGTGGCGCTGCGCGGCGAGAGCGGCTCGGGCAAGACGACCTTCCTGCACCTGCTGGCGGGCATCCTGGCGGCGGAGGCGGGCCGGGTGATGATCGACGGGGCGGAGATGACCGCGCTGGGCGAGCCGCAGCGCGACCGGCTGCGCGCGGAGAAGCTCGGGTACATTTTCCAGACCTTCAACCTGCTGCAGGGCTACACCGTGCTCGAGAACGTGGTGCTGGGCATGGCATTCGGCCCGCGCGGCGCCGACCGGGCGCATGCGCGCGAGATGCTCGAGCGCGTGGGGCTGGGGCACCGTCTCGGTCACTACCCGCGGCAGCTCTCGACCGGCCAGCAGCAGCGCGTGGCCGTGGCGCGGGCCCTGGTGAATCGTCCCAAGCTGGTGCTGGCGGACGAGCCGACCGGCAACCTCGACCGCCGGCACGCGCGCGAGTCGCTCGCCCTCATCCGGGAAGTGTGCCGCGAGCATGCCGCGGCCCTGCTGCTGGTGAGCCACGACGAGGACGTGCTGCGGGAGTTCGACCGCGTGCAGGATTTCAAGGCGATCAATCGGGCACTGCGCTGAGTGCGCGATTCGACTACGATTTAAACGCCAAATCCCAAACGCCAATGAAGTGCCAAGCTCAGAAATTCCAATGTACCAAGACCGGCTGGGTTCTTTGCCGGTTGGAGCGTGGAAGCCTGTTTGGGATTTGGCGCTTTGGCGTTTGGCAGTTCTCCCCATGACGTTGCCGCTCATCATCTATCGCTCATTGCGGCAGCACGCGCTCTCGACACTCGTGACCGCGGGCAGCATCGCGCTCGCCTGCGGCCTCCTCATGACCGTGTGGGCGGTGAAGACGCAGTCGCAGTCGGCGTTTGCCACGACCGGCGGGACGTTTGACGCGGTGCTGGGTGCGCGCGGGTCGAAGCTGCAGCTCGTGCTGAACGCGATTTTCCACCTCGAGGCGTCGCCGGGCAACCTGGCGTACGCGGACTACGAGTTCATCAAGCGCCACCCGGCGGTGAAGGCGGCCTTCCCGATCGCGGTCGGCGACAACCTGCGCGGCTACCGGCTGGTGGGGACGCTGCCGGAGTTTTTCACGGAGCTGACGCTGGCGCTGGAGCCCGGCGGGCGATGGTTCGCGGGCGAGGCCAAGGAGGCGGTGGCCGGGAGTTTCGCGGCGGAGCGGCTCGGGCTGAAGTCGGGCGACACCTTTCATCCGTTCCACGGGCTCGCCTACGACGAGCGCAGCCAGCATGCCGAGACCTACACCGTGACGGGCGTGCTGCGGTCGACGAACACGCCGATGGACCGCGTGATCTGGATCCCGCTGCGGGGCGTGCAGACGATGAGCGGGCACGATCCCCGCGCGGCGACGGACATCAGCGCGGTGCTGGTGCAGCTGCGCGCGCCGACGGCGGGGTTCATGCTCGACCTGATGTACAACAAGCAGGGCAACCGGCTGACATTCGCCTATCCCGTGGGCACGATCATCGCGGAGCTGTTCAGCAAAATCGCCTGGTTTGACCGCGTGCTGGAGCTCGTGGCCTACCTGGTGGCGCTCGTGGCCGCGGGCTCGGTGCTGGCGAGCATCTACAATTCAATGAGCGCGCGGCAGCGGGACCTCGCGATCCTGCGATCGCTTGGCGCGCGGCGCCGGATGATCTTCGGCGCGGTGGTGTGCGAGGCGGCCGTGATCGGAGTCCTCGGCTCGCTGGCGGGGCTGGGCGTTTACCTGGCGCTGCTGGCGTCAGCGGCCAGCGTGATCCGCGCACAGACCGGCGTCGTTCTCGCGGTCTGGCATTGGCAGCCAGTCCTGGCCGCCTGCCCGGCCGCGATGATCGCCCTGTGTGCGCTCGGCGGGGTGGTCCCGGCGCTCAAGGCCTATCGGACACCGGTGGCCGCGACGCTGGCACCGGTGTCGTGAAGCACTGACGTGGATTGCCAACAAGGAGGGGTGGGCGACCCCGCCCTACACCGGACTTCAGCGCCCGGCCCTAGAGTCGATTTTCAGCGCTAGAGTCCGCTCTCGTCGTACTTGATGCCGGCGACGCGGCCGTTGGCGATGAACACCAGGAGCTTGCTGGTCTTCATGTCCGGCAAGTCGAGCGGCTGCATCTGCGCCGTGGCTCCGGAGGCGGCGGAGGTGTTGGCCGGCTTGGCGGACTGGGGGGCGTCGGCCGAGACATCCGGGGAATTGGCCGCATTCACGCTGGTGGCATAATGCGCCGAGTCGGGATTGTTGATGTTGTTCTGGGCCGTGGGATCCACGGGGGTGAACAGGACATAGGTCCACATCTCAACCTTGCCCGCCGCGAGGTCCTTGGTCTGCACCTTGGCCGGCTGGCCCATGGCCATGTAGACCATGTCGGGGGTGTAGCCGTATTCGATGGAGCCGGCCTTGATGGCCTTCTGCTGATCGGGCGTGAGCTTGGCGTAGACGTCAGCCTTTTCCTTGATGCGCGTGGCAATCGCCACCGCGGGGTCAACGGTCGAGCATCCGGCGGCCAGGAGGGCCAGCACGAACGTTGCAACCAGAGGTTCGAGCTTTGTTTTCATAGGGAGGGGTGGCCTCCCCCAAAGCGCCCTGGGCGGTGTCACTTTACTTGGCCTCCGCACAAGGATGGCTCAGGGAAAGGTCTGGGAACTGGCACAACCATGACCACAGCGGGCCCGATTGACAAGAGTCCGTGAACGCGGGGCTGGAGAGCCTGTAATTTGGGCACGAAAAAGGGCGGAGCCCGTGAGGACTCCGCCCTTGAGAGTTTAGCTAAGCTTCAGTCGCTGGGACTTAGAAGCGGACGGTGTTCGAGAACAGCCAGTTCCGCTTGGGCGACAGCACATAGCCGCCGTCCGAGTAGTCCTTGTCCGTGACGTTGTAGATACCGATGGTGCTCTGGAGCTTGAAGCCCAGGACTTCCCACGGATAGCTGGCCGTCACGTCAAACACCACGAAGTTGCCGAACTGGTAGCCGCCCGCGAGCGGGTTCCAGTCAACGTTACGCGCGACCACCGCCTGCGACATGTAGCGTGCACCGAGGCCGAACGACGCGCCCCGGGCGACGCCATCGGTCAGGGTGTACTTGCCGAAGAAGTTGAA
>CAIJZY010000043.1 GCA_903825285.1 uncultured Opitutia bacterium
GTCCCGCCGAAAAACGTGAACGTCATCATGGTCGCGCCGAAGGGCCCGGGACACATCGTGCGACGCCAGTTCACCGAAGGCAAAGGCGTGCCGGCCCTGATCGCGGTTTACCAAAACCCCGGCAAGGACGCAAAAAAGCTCGCGCTCGCGTGGGCGAAAGGCGTTGGCGGCACCCGCGGCGGCGTCCTCGAAACCTCCTTCAAGGAGGAGACCGAGACCGACCTCTTCGGGGAACAGGCCGTGCTCTGCGGCGGCGCCAGCGCCCTCGTGCAGGCCGGCTTCGAGACCCTGGTCGAGGCGGGCTACCAGCCCGAGATGGCGTATTTCGAGTGCCTGCACGAGCTGAAGCTCATCTGCGACCTCATGTACGAGAGCGGCATCGCCGGCATGCGCTTCTCGATCTCCGAGACGGCCAAGTACGGCGACATCACCCGCGGCCCGCGCGTCGTGAACAAGCAGACCAAGGCCGAGATGAAGAAGATCCTGAAGGAGATCCAGACCGGCAAGTTCACCCGCCAGTGGGTCCGCGAGTACAAGGGCGGCCTGAAGAAGTACAACGCGCTCCTCAAGAAGGGCGAGCAGCACCAGATCGAGAAGACCGGCGCCTACCTCCGGAGCATGATGCCCTGGATGACGAAGAAGAACATCAAGGGCGTCCAGGCCTCGTACTCCTAAGCAAAGCCGCATTGCCAAATTCACCCGGGCGCAGACACTGCTCTGCGCCCTTTTTCTTTCCCGATGGCCAAAATCATCCTCGCCACCCGCAAAAGCCCGCTCGCGCTCGCCCAGAGCGTGATGGTCGCCGCCCACCTGCGGTCGGCCCTCCAGGTCGAGGCCGAGCTCCTCAAGATGGTCACCACGGGTGACCGCCAGACGGAGTGGTCCCTCGAGCAGAAGGGCGGCAAGGGACTCTTCACGAGCGAACTGGAGCAGGCGCTCCTGCGCGGCGAGGCCGACGTGGCCGTCCACAGCACCAAGGATCTCCCGGGCGAGATGCCCGCCGGCCTGGCCATCGCCGGCTACATGCCGCGCGAGAACACCCGCGACGTCCTCGTGATCCGCACCGGCCTGGCCGTGCCGGCCAAGATCGCCACCGGCAGCCCGCGCCGGCGCCTGCAGATCGCGAAATTGTTTCCCGGCGTGGAATTCACCGAGATTCGGGGCAACGTCGACACGCGCCTGAGGAAGATCGCCGAGCAGCACGTCGCCGACGCCACGATCCTTGCGGCCGCCGGCATGAAGCGCCTCGGCATCGCCAGCTGGCCCGGCCTCGATTTCCGCCCGCTGGAATTCACCCAGATGGTGCCTGCCGTGGGGCAGGGCGCCATCGCGATCCAATGCCGCGCCGCCGACGTGGCGAAGTTCTCCACCGTGTTCGACGCCGCCACCGCCCGGGGCCTCGGCCTGGAGCGCGCGCTGCAGACCGCCCTCGGCGGCGGCTGCCACACCGCCTTCGGCGCCCACGCGGTCGGTGCCACGCTGTATTTCTACCATGAGCAGACCGGCCTCCGCAGCCTGCCGCTGGCGGCCGCCGATCTCGACGCGCCGGTCCCGGCCGCGGCGCGCATCCTCCGCGAGCTCGGACTGAAATGAGTACGACGCCCCTCACCGGCCGCCGGATTGTCCTGACCCGCGCCGGCCACCAGAACTCGGAACTGCACGCCAAGCTGGCCGCGCTCGGCGCCGAGGTGCTGGAGCTGCCGCTGATCCGGGTCTCCAAGGCCGTCCGCAACGAGGACCTTGCCGAGGTGTTTCCCGAGCTGGGCCAGTACGACTGGCTGATCTTCACGAGCGCGAACGGCGTGCGCTACTACTTCGAGGAATTCTTCCGCGTGTTCGACGACATCCGCTCGCTGGGGCTCATCCGCCTGGCCTGCGTCGGCGAGGCCACCGCGCGCGCCGTGACCGCGCTGCACCTGCGCGTCGAGTGCCAGCCGACGACGGCGACGGCGGAGGCGCTGGCCGACGCGCTCGTCGCCACGGGCAGCCTCGACAGCGCCAAGGTGCTGGTCGTCACGGGCAACCTGAACCGCGAGGCGCTGGTGCAGCGGCTGGAGGCGGCCCGCGCCATTGTGGACACGCTGCAGGTCTACCAGACGGAAAAGAACGACCTGAGCGACGACCCGGCCGCGGCCGAGTTCCGGGCCCGCGGCGGCGATGCCATCCTCTTTGCCAGTTCCTCCGCCGTGCAGTCGTTCGCCGACCAGGCCCGGGCGCTGCAGCTGTCGCCCGGCGCGCTGCGGCCGCTGGCCGGCAGCATCGGTCCGCAGACGAGCGAGACGATGAAGACGATCGGCGTCCCGGTGGACTTCACCGCCAAGGAGCCGGGCCTCGACGCGCTGATCGCCGCGACGGTCAAGGCCCTGGCTGCGCGCAAAGCGTGAGCCGCCGGACCGCGGTCAGTTCACCGCATCCCTGCGACATACTCCGATGCAGCTGCTCCTGAGCCTCCTGTTTCCCGGCGAGCACCGGCGGAGCTGGATCGACCTGGGCTTCCGGGCCGCGCTGCTGGCCTTTCTGATTGCCTGGTCGTGGAGCTATTTCTGGGTGCGCCTCATCGACCTCGGGCCCAATCCGGGCGTCATGCACCTCGTCCACCTGGTTTTCCACGAGGCGGGTCACACCATCACGGGCATGCTGACGGACAACCGCACCCTCGTGGTCTTCATGGGCAGCGGCATGCAGGTGCTGATGCCGCTGGTCGTGACGATCGCGTTCTACGTGACGAACAAGGACGCCTTCAGCTCCGCGGTAGGACTGTGGTGGACCGGACATGCGACGCTGGACGTGGCGCCCTACATCGGCGACGCGCGCTCGCTGAACCTCCAGTTGCTGGCCGGCGGCACGGGCAAGGAAGTTGAAGGGCACGACTGGGAGTTTTTGCTCGAGCACTGGCATGCGATGAACCGCGACGTCTACATCGCGGCGCACGTCGCCACCGTGGGCCGGGTGCTGATGGTCGTCGCGTTTGCCTGGGCGCTGGGCTCATTGGTCTACGACGCCTACATGCGGGACGCGCCGGACCTCACGGCGGGCGACGAGGGTTGAGGCGCAGTGCCGGATTGCCATGGCCCGGCGGGCCTGCCTTCCTGTGGGTCTGCCATGAAAGTTCCCTTCCTGGATCTGTCCCTGCAGCATAAGGCGCTGCGCGAGCCGGCGCTCGCGGCGCTCGCGACGACCTACGACGCCACCCGTTTCTGTCTCGGGAAGGATGTGGAGGACTTCGAGAAGAACTTCGCGGCCACCCTCGGTTACCCGCAGGCCGTGGGCATGAACAGCGGCACCGCACCGCTCCACGTGGCCTGCATGCTGGCCGGATTCGGCCCGGGCGACGAGGTCATCACCGCACCGTTCACCTTCATCTCCTCGGCCTGGGGCATCAACTACGTCGGCGCCCGTCCGGTCTTTGCCGACATCGAGGAGGGCACCTTCAACCTCGACCCGGCCCGGCTCGCGGCGGCCATCACCCCGCGCACCAAGGGCATCATCGTGGTCCACCTCTTCGGCCAGCCGGCGCGCATGGACGAGATCATGGCCATTGCGCGGAAGCACAACCTGTTCGTGATCGAGGACTGCGCCCAGGCGGTCGGAGCCCATTACGAGGGCGTGCCGGTCGGCATCATCGGCGACGTCGGCACCTTCAGCTTTTATCCGACCAAGAATCTCGGCGGCTGCGGCGAGGGCGGGGCGTTTGTCTCGCGCCGGCCGGAGCTGCACACCCGCGCGCGCCACATCCGCGTGCACGGCTCGGACCGCCGTTACTACCACGACATCGTGGGTGGCAATTTCCGGATGGACGGCTTCCAGGGCGCGCTGCTCAACGTGAAGCTGCCGCACCTGGCCGAGTGGACGCAGCGCCGGCAGGCCATCGCGGCCCGCTACCTGCAGGGCATCCGTCTCGCCGATGTCCGGCTGCCGGACCAGCCGGGCTACGGGCGCTCCGTGTTCCACCAGTTCACCCTGCGCCATCCGCGCCGCGACGCGCTGCGCGAGCACCTCACCAAGCATGAGGTCGGCACCGACCTGATCTACCCGGTGCCACTGCACCTGCAGAAGTGCTATGCGTCCCTGGGCTATGTCGTCGGCTCGCTGCCGGTGGCGGAGAAGGCCGCGTCAAACTGCCTCAGCCTGCCGATCTTCCCCGAGCTCACGGACGCCCAGGTGGATCACGTGATCGCGAGCCTCAACTCGTTCTGACCATGGCGTCTGGCATCCGGCTGAAAGTCTGCGGGCTCACGACCCGCGCGGATGCGGAATTCGCCGCCAGCCTCGGCGCCGGTTATCTCGGCTTCATCCTGCACCCGGCCTCGCCGCGCTATCTGCCCCTGGCGTCATTCGCCGCCGTGGGTCACGGCATTTCCGGCCCAAAGAAGGTCGCGGTCTCGGTCGAGCCCACGCCAGGCGATCTGGCAGCCATGGGCGCGGCCGGTTTCGATTACTTCCAGGTTCATTTCCGGGTCGATCTGCCCCCGGTGACCGTGGCGAGCTGGGCCGAGACGGTTGGGCTGGAGCGCCTCTGGCTCGCGCCGAAGCTGCCGCCGGACCGCGATGTCCCCGCGGGACTCCTGCCGCTGGCGCGGACATTCCTCCTCGACACCTTTCATCCGGAAAAATACGGCGGCACGGGACTGACCGGTGACTGGGGAAAATTCTCCCGGCACCAGCAGGCGCACCCGGAGAAGAACTGGATCCTCTCGGGCGGCCTGAGTCCTGAGAACATCCGGGACGCCCTGACTGCCTCAGAGGCTCGGTTCGTCGATGTGAACAGCGGGGTGGAGTCCGCCCCGGGTCGCAAGGATCACGCCCGTCTGCGGGCCTTCGTCGCGGCGTTGCCCTTGGCTCGCTGAGGTTTTCCGGCCGGCACGCCCTCGCGGGCGAGCAGCAGGGCCTTGATCTTTTCACCAAAGGCGAAGCCGGTCAGCGAGCCGTCGCGTCCGATCACGCGGTGGCAGGGAATGAGCAGGCAGATGGGGTTCGTGGCATTGGCCCGTCCCACGGCCCGGGCCGCACGGGGATGTCCCAGCTTGGCGGCCAGTTCTCCGTAGCTGCGCGTGGCCCCGTAGGGAATGCGCTGCAGGGCAGTCCACACGCGGCGTTGGAACGTCGTGCCGTCGGGCGCAAGGGGCAGATCGAAACTCCGGCGACGTCCCGTGAAAAACTGCCGCACCTCGCGGCGCACTCTGGCGAGGCGGGCGGGAGAGCGGGAGATTTCACCGGCGTTGAAGCGGCGGCGCAACGCGGCCAGGCCACCAAAGGCCGTGGCCACGACGGCGCCGTCGTCATTGATGGCAGCCGAGAATGAGCCCGCGGGCGTGGAAAACGTGTCGTAGTGGTGCTTCATGACGGAGGGGGATGGTTGAATTGCCAGAGGTGGGTGGTGGCGAGGCTGCGGTAGGGGGAGAACATGGCCATCAGGCGGCGAGTCGCGTCGATGTCGGGACGCTCCTCGAGTTTCAGGAGGGACTTGAGTCCACTGGTCACGCCCGTGTCGCCGAGGGGCACGCAGTCGGGAAACCCGAGGGCGCGCATCATGAGGTAATTCACGGACCACGGCCCGAGTCCGCGGATGGCCAGCAGGGTCCGTTCGGCACGGGTGGCCGACATCGCCGCCAGGGAATCAAGGGCGAGCTTACCGCTGGCAATGAGCCGGGAGGTGGCGATGACGTAGTCCGCCTTCTGCCGCGAATACTGCAGCGGCAGCAGGTCGGCCGGCTCGAGCGTGGCGACCGCAGCAGGCGTGGGCGGGGCGATGAGTCCCTCGGCCACAGGCGTGCCCGTGCGCTCGATCAGCCTGCGCTTGAGGAGGCAGGCAAAAGGGAAGTTGATCTGCTGCCCGATGATCGACCACAGCAGGCCGTCGTACACCGATGGTGTCCGGCTGATCCTCAGTTCGGGCCGGCCGGCCACCAGTCGTGCGAGGCCGAGCTTGCGCGCCAGCCGCGCGAAGGCCGCCGCGTCCTCGTCGAGCCCGAGCAGGCCCACGACCAGGGCATGGACCTCCGGGAGCAGGGATGCTAACGCGCCCGCCGAGGGTGAAACAACGACATCCACCTTTGCCGGCGAAAGTTCGAGGTGCAGCAGCGCGGGACCCGAGGAGAGCCGGAGGGCACTGGTGTAATGCGAGCCTGCCAGTCGCTCGTTCACGCTGTGCATGTCACGACTCAGTGCGCGGCGCAGGTAGGGGAGAAGATACCCGTCCGGCAGCGCCAGGCTGAAACCCGTGCCCTGGCGCAGGTCGCGATAGGCCGCAGGCGTGAGGCCGTTGAGGCGACGAAAGTTGTCATGGAAGGCCGACAGCGACTCGAAACCCGCGTCGGCAGCGAGGTGGGCGAGCGGGGCATCGCTGGTCAGCAGCTGATGCTTGGCGTGGTCGAGCCGCGCCCGCAGCAGCAGGTAGGCCGGGGTGGTGTGGTAATGCTGCCGGAACAGCTCGAACACCCGCGTCGTGCCGAAGCCCGACCGCCGCACCAGGGCGCGCGCGTCGGTGAAGCTGGCCGGAGCCTGCCGCACCTCCGCGACCAGCGTCTCCACGGTCTCGAGCACCGGATCGGCGCCGCGGGCGAAGTCGTCGGGATGGCATTTTTTGCAGGCCCGCAGGCCCGCGGCGCGCGCCGCCTCGCAGGTGGGAAAGAACCGGACGTTGGCCAGCTTGGGCTTGCGGGCCCGGCAGGCCGGGAGGCAGTAGATGCCGGTCGTGAGCACCCCGGTGAAAAACCGCCCGTTGTAGGACGCGTCTCCGGCCAGCACGCGGGCATACATCTGGGCTTGGGTCATGCGCATGGGCCAACCCTAGCACAGCGCGCCGCCGCTGTCGTCCGGATTTCTTCGGTGCAATTCGGAACCGCGGCGGGCTCGACACGGGCGCGGGTCCGGACACGCTGGAGGCATGCCTTCGCTCTATGAAACCCTTCGCGCTGACATCGTGGTGGCCATGAAGGCCCGCGATGCCGCGACCACCCTCGCGCTGCGCACGGCCGACGCCGCGATCAAGCGCGCCGAGCTCGACACGGGCAAGCCGATCGATGACGCGCTCGTGATCACCACCCTGAAAAAGGCGGTCAAGAACCTCGCCGACGCCAAGGAGGAATTCGCCAAGGGCGGCCGCGCCGACCTCGTCACGGCCAACGAGACCGAGATCAAGGTGCTGGAGAAATATCTGCCCAAGGGCCTCGACCCGGTGCGCCTCGAGGCGCTGGTGGTGGAGGTCATCAAGGAAACCGGCGCACTCTCGAAGAAGGAGATGGGCAAGGTCATCGGCGCGCTCAAGCAGCGGCCCGAGGCCCCGCTGATCGACTTCGGCGCCGCCAGCAAGCTCGTGCAGTCCAAGCTGCCCTGAGGCGGCGCCGGCCCGCATGGAGCGCGCGCTGACGCTGCACCCGGCGGCGGACCGTCCCGGCCGACTGGAGTTTTCCGGCTCGCCCGAGGCCGAGCTGTTCTCGCGGGAGGTGGCCGAGTCGCTGGCGGGCATCCTCCGGGAGAATCTCATCCCCCAGCGCACGCCGGATGGCTATCCGCCGGGGTTCGTCCGCGCGTCCGTGCCGCCGCGGCCGTGGTGGGACACGATGTGGACGCGCGATGCGGGCACATTCCTGCGCGAGCTGGTGGGCTGGGGCTATTTTGAGCACGCCGCGCTCGTGGCGCGGTGCCTGATCGAGAGCGTGGCGCAGAATACCCAGGGCTTCTGCGCCTTTCCCGAGAAACTTTACCCGGGCAAGCCGGAGGCCGGCGAGGAGATCGACGGGACGGCGGCGATCGTCATCGGCCTGGTCCACCTTTGGCGTCATCTGCCGCCCACGCATCCCTTCCGCGCGACGCTGCGCGACTTCCTGCACCGGCCCTCCTCGCCGGTCCGCTACCTGCAGCATCAGGCGCGGGTCCAGGGTCTCATCGCCGGCACGGGCGAGTTTGGCCCGGGTTGCTCGGTTGACGGCTACTACTGCAGCTGCGTGCAGAACAACCTCGCGATGCTGGCCCTGCTGGCCGCGGCGGAGATGGAGGCGGCGGCGGGCGAACCGGCTCTGGCGAGCGACTATCGCACCACGGCGCGGGGACTGAGCGAGAAAATGCTGGCCACGATGCTTTATCCTGATGGCTCGTGGATGTGGGGTGTGCGACCGGAGGATCACCGGCCCGATCCCGGGATACTGGACGAGCCGGTGAATCGCGGCACCGGCCTGCACAACGGCGTGGCCTCGATGTACGCCGACGTGCTGGGACTTGATCCGGTCGGTGCCGGGTGGCCGCTGGCCGGGCCGTGCTGGAAGACTTTCGAACGCTTGCTGTCGGCACCGCTGCGGCGCGAGCAGTTCGAACGGCATGGTTTCTGGCCGCAGTGGGACCCGCCCTTCCGCGGCGGCCTGAGCAGCGGACCTTCTTACGGCGAGGGCTATGCATTGCAGACCATGCTGCTCTACGACCGGCTCGACCTGGCCGATCGCTCGCTCCGCTGGCTGGCGCGCGCCACCTTTGAGGCGACGCCGCAGCCGTTCAACGCGCTGCACCGGACTTCGCCGTATCATTTCTACGAGCGCACCTATTCCCCGGATGCGCCCGGTCGCGTGGAATTCGAGGAAGGCTGCGGCGCGCTGAACCTCGTCAATGTCACCGAGCCGCTGAAGATCGCGCGGCTCATGCTTGGGGTGGACCTCGCGGCCGACGGCGAAGTGCGGCTCTTCCCCCGGCTACCCGCATGCATCTCTCGTATTACCGCACGGCAGTGGCCCCTGCGCGACGGACAGACTGTGGTGACTGCGGATATCGATCTGGTCCGTCAGCCGGGCGGAGCCTTGGACGTGTCTGTCCGAGCACTGGGCCAAGAACGCATTTCCCAGCTAAGCCTGCGTTATCGTCTGGGAGACGGGACCATTGCTCAGACTCACCATGACTTAACTGAGCTGAAGGTGACGCTCGGGTAGTTGCTCACCACCACGGGCACGGAGACACGAAGGCTTCGCGTGCTTGGCGGCCTTGGCGATAATGATGGTTCGAGACGATGTCCCTAACCGCGAAGGTCGCCAAGATCGCGAAGCTAAAGTCGGCATGACTTGATGTGCTTCGTGCCTTTGTGGTGAAAAATCTCAGGCCTTGATGAAACGGTTGCGCTCAGCGCTGCGGCCGCGGTGGGCGCGGCGGGTGCTCGGGTCGCTGTAGGGCTTGCGGCGGTAGCCCTGACGGTTCGGATCCGTTGCGCAGCGGATCTGGAAATCCTGCATGCGCTGGAACAAGCCCAGGAGCTGGTCGGGCAGGGGATAGTCATCCAGCCCGGACTGTTTCAGGGCCAGCAGCACCTCGTGGGTGGCCTCCAGCGTCGAGAGGCAGCCCTCCTGTGGCTGCTGCTTGATCACGTAGCGACTCGGGGCGGTGGCATTGAAGATGATCCGCGGCAGCCGCTGGAGCGTCGGGCTGAGACGCAGCATCTTGCGGGCGCAGGCCCAGGTGGCATCGATCAGCAGCACGACCAGCCGGCGCGGACCCAGCTCGGCGGGCGTGAGTCCGCCGGTGGAGAGGTTGCGCGCGTCGCGGCCCGGGTAGAGCAGCACCGGGAAATTGCGCGGGTCGGAGAGCAGCGCCTGCACCTCCTCGTTGCCGTCGAAGTCCACGCCGACATGCACCTCGCTGTTCGCCAGGCAGAGCCGGGTGAGCCGGCCCGTGGCCGCCTTCTCCTGCTTGTATTCCTTGGGGTGCATCAGGAACACGAAGCGCGTGCGCGTCGGCATCGCCTGGATCGACGGGCACCAGCACAGCGCCTTGGGCCAGAAGCAGCGGTAGCAGGTCTCGCGGGCCATGGGTCGGATCAGAGCAGCGACTCGATGGGCAGCCAGGACAGGAACCGGGCGCCGAGCTTGCGCCAGAATCCGGCGCCGGGCTCGTGATGGTGGACAATCTCCAGGTCGCCCTTGTGCTCGATCCAGATGAGGAGACCGTGGGGGTCGAGCCGCACCTCATAGGTGTTCTCGCGGATGTCTCCGGCGAACCCATCGGCGAGGCTCGCGGCGAGCGTCGGGCTGTCGATCACGAAGCCGATCTCGGTGTTCAGCAGCGCGGAGCGCGGGTCGAAATTGAACGAGCCGATGAAGATCCGCTCGCGGTCGATCGCCACGGTCTTGGCGTGCAGGCTGGAGGGCGCGCTGCCGAGGCGGTGCCGGGCGCGGGCCCGGGGACTGTCGAGCTCGCGCTTGGCCTCGTACAACGCCACGCCGGCGCGCAGCAGCTGCTTCCGCCACTTCGCGTAGCCGGCATGGACCGCGATGACGTCCGTGGCCTCGAGGGAATTGGTCAGCACCGACACCTTCACCCCGCGGCGCGTGAGGTCGGCGAGGTAGCGGGTGCCGGCCGCGGTCGGCACGAAGTATGGCGAGACCAGTTCCAGCTCGCGCCGCGGCGCCCCGAGGACCTTCTCCAGCTGGGGCAGGAACCCGGCCTCCGGGTGCGCCGCGTCGAGGGCCTTGGCCGGATCGTCGCTGATGACCCTCACGGGGGCCCACTCGAGGGCGAGGCGATGCTCCAGCAGAGCGCGCACGACCGGTTGCCGGGACCCGGCTTGGGCATAGGCCTGCGCCGTGGGATCACCGCGAAGGGCGTTGAGCTGGCGGGAGACTTCGGCGAGCGCATCCGGTCCTGGGGCCGAGAGCAGGCTGCCGACCGGGTAGGCTGAGGCGCTGGCCCAGTAGCGGTCGAAGTCGCGGGATACCGCGTTGACCACCGGGCCGACGGCCAGCGCGTCGAGGTCGATGAAGGTGACATCGTCGCTGGCGCCGAAGTACTCGTTGCCGACATTGCGGCCGCCGATGAGCGTGACCTGGTTGTCCACGGTGAACGCCTTGTTGTGCATGCGCCGGTTTAGCCGGGAGAAGTCCGTGAGGTAGCCGGCCAGGTGCCAGCCGCGCAGGAGGAAGGGATTGAAGAGGCGAACCTCGATCCGCGGATGCGTGCCGAGCGCGGCCAGGAGGCGGTCGAGCGAGGCCGAGCTGTTGTTGTCATCCAGCAGGAGCCGCACGCGCACGCCCCGGTCCGCCGCGCGCAGCATGCTGCCGAGGAGCAGCCGGCCCGCGAGGTCGTCGTGCCAGATGTAGTACTGCACATCGAGCGTCCGGTCCGCCGCATCCGCGAGGAGCGTCCGCGCGGCGAAGGATTCGCGCCCGCCCTCCAGCGTCACGATGCCGGACAGCCCCGGGTGGGCCGCGACGTCCGCGGCGACGGCCCGACCGAGGCGCGTGTCGGACGTTTCCGCGAGCACGGCCGAGCCGGGCCGGGACGCGAGCGAAGGCAGGGAGCGGCAGCCTTGGAGCAGGGCCATGGCCAGGGCGAGAACGCCGAGGCTGCGCCGGCACCGGTTTGACCGCATCATGGTTGCCCGGATTTCGCGGCATTCGCGGGTATCCGCGAGGAAATTCCGCGCCACGCGGGCGCGGGCGATCACGCGGGCGACGTCGGTGCGGCGCCCCGGCGCGGTCGGCGGGCCAGCGGGAGCCCGATCGCGAAGATGAGGTTCATGCCGGCGATGGCGGCGAAGATGGGCGCGGGCAGGATGCCAGCGGCTGAGGCGCGGCGGGCAGGCTGGTCAGCGGCCGACGCCATATGGCGCAGACGGAAGCGAGGGAACCCCAAGCGCCGGGCGGATCCACACGCCGTAGCGGCGGTGCTCAGCCCCCCATGCCCGGGAAGCCGCCCTTGCCCTTCATGGCCTCGAGCTGGCGCATCATTTTCTTCGCGCCGCCGCCCTTCATCATCTTCATCATTTTCTGCATCTGCTGGAACTGCTTCAGGAGCTGGTTGACCTCGACGATCTTCACGCCCGCGCCCTTCGCGATGCGCTGGCGGCGGTTGCCGTTGAGGATCTCCGGCTTGCGCCGCTCCTGTTTCGTCATCGAGCGGATGATCGCCTCGGTGCGTCCCATCTGGCGCTCGGCATCCGGACCCAGCTCAACGCCGCTCATGCCGGGCATCATCCCGACGAGGCTCTGCATCGAGCCCATCTTCTTCACCTGCTGCATCTGCGCGAGGAAGTCCTCCAGGTCGAAGTCCGCCTTGCGCATCTTCTCCGCCATGCGCTCGGCGTCCTTCTGGTCGATGTGCTCCTGCGCCTTCTCGACGAGCGACACGACGTCGCCCATGCCGAGGATGCGCGAGGCGAGGCGGTCGGGGTAAAACGTGTCGAAGTCCGCCGTTTTCTCGCCCGTGCCGACAAACTTGATGGGCACGCCGGTGATGGACTTGATGGAGAGCGCCGCGCCGCCGCGGGCGTCGCCGTCCATCTTCGTCATGACCAGGCCGGTCAGCGTCAGCGCCTCATGGAAGGCGCGGGCCACGTTGACGGCCTCCTGGCCCAGCGCGCCGTCGGCGACGAGGAGGACCTCCTCGGGCTGCACGCGGGCGCGGAGCCGTTTCACCTCGTCGATCAGATCCGTGTCGATCTGGAGCCGTCCGGCGGTGTCGAAGAGGATGCAGTCGCAGCCGGCCGCCGTGGCGGCGGCGAGGGAGGCCGCGCCGATGGCGGTGACATCTCGTGACGCACGGTCCGCGTAGAAGGCGACCTCCTCCTGCTTCGCGAGGATCTCGAGCTGGTCGATGGCGGCCGGACGGTAGATGTCGCACGCGGCGACCAGGGGACGGTAACCGCGCTTCTTGAGCAGGCGGGCGAGCTTGGCGGTGGAGGTCGTCTTGCCCGAGCCATGGAGGCCGACCATCAGGACCTTGAGCGGACGGGCGGCGGACAGGTCGGTCGAGCCTTCGCCGAGGAGCCGGACCAGCTCGTCATGGATGATCTTGACCACCTGCTGGCCGGGGGTGACGGACTGCAGCACTGCCTGGCCGACGCACTGGGCCTGGACGCGCTCGATGAATTCCCGGGCGACCTTGAAATGGACGTCGGCGGAGAGCAGGGCGGTGCGGACCTCCTGGAGGGCCTCCGCCATGTTGGCTTCCGTGAGCTGACCGACGCCCCGCAGGTTGCGGAGCGCGCGGCCGAGTTTGTCGGTGAGGGATTCGAACATGGAAAGGGGCAATAAGAGCGGGGCCGGGTCGCTCCGCAATCAAAACGAGGCGGTTTCACCGGGGATGGAGATTTTTGTGGCCTAGGCGGATTCTCTTCTGCGACGCTGACTGAAAATCATCCCATGAGCACCCCGTCCCCGAGCAGTCCCTGGGTCGCGAAACACGTCGCCGCGCTCCCGAAGAGCGGCATCCGCGATTTCTTCGAGCTGGTCGCCGCCCTCAAGGGCCAGGGCGTCATCTCCCTCGGCGTGGGCGAACCCGACTTCGTCACGCCGCAGCACATCCGCGACGCGTCCATCGCCGCCCTGCAGCGCGGCCGGACCTCCTACACCTCGAACCTCGGCCTGGTCGAGCTGCGCGAGGAGATCGCCCGCTATGTCGAGCGGCATTTCCATGTCAGCTACCGTCCGGCGGACCAGATCATTGTCACGGTGGGTGTCAGCGAGGCGCTGGACCTGGCCTGCCGTGCGTTCATCAACCCGGGCGACAAGGTCATGTACCACCAGCCGTGCTACGTGAGCTACTTTCCGAGCATCGCGCTGGCGCACGGGCAGGCGATTGCGGTGCCGACCTTCGTGCAGGACGACTTCGCGCTCACGGCCGAGGCGCTGCGCGCCGCGTGGCAGCCCGGCACGAAGATGCTGATGCTGAACCTGCCGTGCAATCCGACCGGCGGCACCTGCACGCGGGAGCAGCTGGAGAAGATCGCGGCGTTCTGCCGGGAAAAGGACCTGCTCGTCCTTACTGACGAAATCTACTCCGAGCTTACGTTCGAGGGCACTC
This sequence comes from uncultured Opitutia bacterium, assembly GCA_903825285.1. Taxonomy (GTDB): domain Bacteria; phylum Verrucomicrobiota; class Verrucomicrobiia; order Opitutales; family Opitutaceae; genus Opi-474. The sequence goes on from CAIJZY010000043.1 coordinate 13,777, forward strand.
ACACCAGCATCGCCAGCCTGCCCGGCATGGCGGAGCGCACGATCTTCCTGCACGGTTTCTCGAAGGCGTTCGCGATGACCGGCTGGCGCATCGGCTACGCGTGCGGACCGGCGCCGCTGATCGATGCCATGATGAAGGTCCACCAGTACACAATGCTCTGCGCCTCAATCATCGCCCAGGACGCGGCCCTCGAGGCCCTGCGCAACGGCTGGACGGCGGTGCTGCAGATGCGCGAGCAGTACCACCGCCGGCGCGACCTGATTGTCCGCCGATTCAACGAGATCGGCCTGAAGTGCCACCTGCCGCGCGGCTCGTTCTACGCCTTCCCCAACATCACCGCCACCGGCCTCTCCGAGAAGGACTTCGCCGTCGGCCTGCTGGAACAGCACAAGGTCGCACTCGTGCCCGGCACCGGCTTCGGCGAGGGCGGACGCGGCCATGTCCGCGCCTGTTTCGCCACCAGTTACGAGCAGATCGGCATCGCCTGCGACCGCATCGAGCAATACGTCGCGGGAATCAAAGGCCGGACGTAACCCGGCGGACTCATCGCAGTTCGCAGTGCGCGGATCGCAGTTCGGCCGGGCAGATGAAATTCGGCAAATGCCGGCGGTCCGATCGAACTGCGAACTGCGGGCCACGAACGCCGGAGGTAAATCCGCCCAGCGGGCGGATTTTCCTCCTCGCTACCCGCGGCGGGCTAAACACAACTAGCGTCGATGAACCGCACCGTCGCCATTGTCGGCCGACCCAACGTCGGCAAGAGCCGCCTTTTCAACCGCCTGGCGCGGAAACGGATCTCCATTGTCCATGACCAGCCCGGCGTGACGCGGGACGTGATTTCCGCGGAGATCGCCGACGGCCTCTACACGCTGCTCGACACGGGCGGCATCGGCTACCGCGGCAAGGACACGCCGGCGGCACTCACGGCGGCGTCGGAGGAGCAGGTCAATTTCGCCATCGAGACGGCCGCGCTGATCCTCTTTGTCATCGACGGCCTCGAGGGCCTCACGTCCCTCGACGAGAAGATCGCCGCCATGCTCCGCCGCAGCAAGCGGCCGGTGCGGCTGGTGATCAACAAGGCCGACTTTGACGACGACAAGATCCAGCTGGCGGAAGCCTACCGGCTTGGCCTCGGCGAGCCCCTGCGCGTCTCGGCCGAGCATGGCCGGGGCGAGTCCGAGCTGCGCGACGCGATCCTGGCGGTGCTGGGCACGGCGCCGGATCCCGACCGCGGCCGCGACGCGGCGGCGGCGCTGGGCGTGTGCTTCATCGGGCGGCCCAACGTGGGCAAGTCCTCCCTCAGCAACCGCCTGCTCCAGAGCGACCGCCTGATCGTCAGCGAGGTCCCCGGCACCACGCGCGACGCCGTCGAGCTGCCGTTCGAGTTCAAGGGCCGCAACGGCAAGCTTTACCCCTTTCGCCTGATCGACACCGCCGGCATCAAGGCCGCGACCAAGCTGGCCTCGCCGATCGAGTATTTCTCCCGGCTGCGCTCGCTCGACGCGATCAAGAACACCGACGTCGTGTTCCTCGTGCTCGACGCGATGGACGGCGTCACGCAGCAGGACAAGGCCATCGCCGGCGAGGCCGTGAAGGAGCACAAGCCGATCGTGGTCGTCGTGAACAAGTGGGACCTCGTGAAGGCGGCCTTCCTGCGGCAGGGCGGTTTCGCGCCGTACAAGAGCGAGCGCGACTACCGCGAGAAGTACGAGCACGCGCTGTTCGAGCGGCTCTACTTCACGCCGGGCTCCCCGGTGATCTTCGTCTCGGCCGTGAGCGGCTACGAGGTGGACCGCATGCTCAATGCCGCGGTGAAGCTCAACCGCCAGCTGGACCTCAAGCTGCCCACCGCGAAGCTCAATGCCGTCCTCGGCTACCTGACCGAGCGCACGCCGCCCCCGGCCGTCGGCGGCCGTCGCTTCCGCATCTACTACGCTACGCAGACCGGCACGCGCCCCTTCCGGATCAAGCTGTTTTGCAACCGCGAGGAAAAGCTCACGGAGCAGTACCGTCGCTACCTCGAGGCCGGCTTGGTCAGGGAGTTCGACCTCGCGGGCTGCCCCATCTACTTCGACCTGGTCGGCAAGGAAAAGCACGAGCCGGGCACGCCCTACTCGGGCAAGGCCGCCCGCGCCGAGGCGCACGCCCCGAAGTGGAAGGCCAGCGAGTCGGCCGACGACAAATTCAGCCATGAAACTCTCGAAGACTGAATACCGCGGCGGCGAGGCACTCCGCCTGGAGTCGCGCGCCCTCGAGCTCGTCATCCCCACCGGACTCGGCCCGCGCATCACTTCGCTGCGCTCGCGCCGCGGTCGCGCGGGCAATCTCTTTCTGGCATTTCCCGCGGACGAGCCGCGCTATCACGGATATTATCTCCGCGGTGGCCACCGGCTCTGGCATGCGCCTGAGGATATCGTCCGGACCTACCAACCCGACGACGCGCCGCCGGCGCTGAAGCATCTGCCCCGCGGCGCTGCGCTCACGCAGCCGACCGAGCCGCTGACCGGCCTGCAGAAGGGCGTGCGGGTTGAACTCATCGGCGAGCGCACCGTGAAGGTCACGCACACGCTGGCCAACCGCGGCGCCTGGCCCGTGGAATGCGCGGCCTGGGCCCTGACCATGTTCCCAGCGGGCGGCTACGGCGTCGTGCCGCTCCTGCCGAAGGGCGACCACGCGCGGGGCGACCTGCTGCCTACCTATGCGATGGTGCCGTGGAGTTTCACCGACCTTTCGCTGCCGGTGTGGCAGCTGCACCGCGACTTCATCGGGATCGAGGTGGCCAAGGCCAAGTCCGCCCAGAAGCTCGGCATGACGCAGTTCCCCGGCTGGTCCGCCTACTGGCGCCGGGGCACCACCTTCGTGAAATACGCCGCCGGCATCGCCGGCGCGACATATCCGGACATGGGCAGCAGGTTCGAGGTGTTCACCAACGGCTCGATGCTGGAACTGGAGACGCTGGGGCCGCTGACGACGCTCGCCCCCGGCCGGAGCTCGACGCATGTCGAGTACTGGACCGTCCTCGACGGACTGCCGAAGCCTTCCTCGGACGGCGCATTCGCCAAGTCCCTGGCCCCGGCCGTGCGGGCCTGGCTGGCGCAGCTGAAGTGACCCCGCTCAAACTGGTTTTCCTTGGTTCCGATCCCATCGCGCTGCCGCTGCTCGAGTGGCTGGCGGGGGAGGGCCGCGCCGTGGCGGAGGTCAGCGCGGTCTTCACCCAGCCCGACCGGCCGGCCGGCCGCGGGCAGCAGGTCATGGCCAACGCGATCAAGGCCTGGGCGCTGGCGCGCGGCCTGCCCGTGCATCAGCCCGCGAAGCTGGGCGACGCGGACCGCGCCGGCCTTGCGGCGCTGCAGCCTGACGTCGCGCTGGTGATGGCGTACGGGCAGATCCTGCGCGACGACTTCATCGCGGCGCCCCGGCTCGGCACGCTGAACCTGCACACCTCGCTGCTGCCGAAGTACCGCGGCGCCTCACCAATCCAGACCGCGATTGCCTGCGGGGAAACCGAGACCGGCGTGAGCCTGATGCGCATCGTGCGGAAGCTTGATGCCGGTCCCGTGGCCGACGTGGAGCGGATCGAGATCGGTCGGCTCGACACCGCCGCCGACGTGGAGTCACGGCTGGCCGCGGCGTGCGTGCCGCTGCTGGCCCGCACGCTGCCGCATCTGCGCGCCGGCACCCTCGAGTTTCACCCTCAGGACGAGTCCGCGGCGACGAGCTGCCGCCGGCTCGAGAAGGCCGATGGCGCCCTCGACTTCCTGCAGCCCGCCGCGGATCTCGCGGCGCGGGTCAACGGCCTCTTTCCCTGGCCGACCTGCTCAGTGCACCTCGCGGGTACGGAGGTGAAGATCGGCCTGGCCGATGCGATCCCGGGGGCCGGAGCCCCCGGCACGGTGCTGGGCGCCGATGAGGTGGGCCTCCTTGTGGCCACGGGGTCCGGGGTCCTGAGACTGCGCCGACTCCAACGTCCCGGCGGTAAGCTCCTGGGCGCACCGGATTTCCTGCGCGGGTTCCCCGTGCCGGCCGGCACGTTTGTGGCGAGCCGCCCGATGGCCGGACTCAGGCGGGAGCCGGACGGAGCATGACGCCGACGCGGGTCTTTCTTGTTTTTGCCCAATGCATGCCGCATGCTGCGCACCCATGTTGAGGCGCAATTTCCTGATCGTTTTGGCTCTGCTGGCGGGAGCGGCCGTGGGCCGCGCGCAGCAGTCCACCCAGGTGGAACTCGCCAACCTCCGCGAGGACCTCCGGGGCATGGTGCAGCGGGTGGGGGAGCTCAGCCTGCGTGTCGAGCAGCTAGAGCGGCAGAACTCCGAGCTGCGGGAAAAACTCAATGCCGGCACGCCGGCCTACGCGACCCTCGAACAGCTGAACGACGCCGTGACCGAGCTGCGCCGGGCGATTGATGCCGGCGACGCTGCCACGGCGGAGCGCGCGGCGGCGCAGATCAAGCGGCTCGGCGACGCCACCAACGCGGCGATTGACTCGCTGGCGAAGGGCCTGGCGACTCGGCCGACGGTGACCACCTTCACCGAGAACTATGCGAAGGAAGGCGTGAGCTACACCGTGCAGAAGGGCGACACGCTGGCGCTGATCGCGAAGAAGACTGGCGCGAAGTCCCAGGACATCATCAACGCGAACAAGATCGTTGATCCCTCGCGCATCCAAGTCGGCCAGACCCTGTTCATCCCGACCCCGGCGACCAAATAATCTCATGGCAGCTCCCAAATCCCGTCTCGGCCGCGGACTCGGCGGCCTCATCGCCAGTTCCGCCCCGGCCACCCCCAAGCCCGAGCATCCGCCCCACGTCGTCGCCGCGCCGATCGCCCCGACCCCCGGTTACCTGGAGGTCGCGGTTCACCTTGTGGAGCCGAGTCCCTACCAGGCGCGCCGGGAGATTCCGGAAGAGCAGCTCCACGAGCTGGCGGAGAGCATTCGCTCGGAGGGCCTGCTGCAGCCGATCGTCGTGCGCAAGGCCGGGGACAAGTACCAGCTCATTGCCGGCGAGCGCCGCTGGCGCGCCTTCCAGCAGCTCAAGCTGAAGTCCATTCCCGCCCGGCTCGTCGAGGCCAGCAACGCCTCCGCCGCCGCCCTCGGCCTGATTGAGAACCTCCAGCGCGAGGGCCTTAACCCGATCGAGGAGGCCCATGGCTACGCCAGCCTGATCCGCGATTTTGACCTGACCCAGGAGACCGCCGCCGACCGCGTCGGCAAGGCCCGCGCCACCGTGGCGAACACCCTCCGCCTGCTCACGCTCGACGCCGAGATCCAGGGCTACCTGGCCAAGAACCTCCTCAGCGTGGGCCACGCGAAGGTCCTGCTGGGTGTCGCCGACACCGCCCAGCGCGCCGTGCTGGCCCGCCGTGCGATTGAGGAGGGCCTCAGCGTGCGCACGACCGAGAAGCTCGTGCAGGACCGCAAGGCCGCCGGCGGCCATGCCCGCACGACCAAGGCCCGCGGCGTTTCCGCGAAGGACGCCGAGGCGGTCGCCGATATCGCCAAGAAACTCACGTCCCACCTCGGCGCCCGCGTGGCCGTGCTGCACACCCCCAAGAAAGGTCGCATCGTCATCGAGTACCGCGGCAACGAGGACCTCCAGCGCCTGCTCGAAAAGCTGGGGATCGAGACCTAGCGGGTGATCCGGTGGCTGGAAGTCAGTGGACCGTGAGCTCTGGACCGTGCGCGGGATCACAGAACTCCCTCAAATCCATGCGACTGTGGGACCGTCCACAGTCCACCAGCACCGTCGACCGATGCGCATCCCGGCATTGACAAATCCGGCGCGCGCCTGATTTTCTGACCCTTTCACATGAGCATTCTCCTCACGGTCCTGACCGCTATCCTGATCCTCATCTCGGCGTTCCTGGTTCTGGTCGTCCTGGCCCAGAAGGCCAAGAGCGACGGCGGCGTGGGTTCAGCGCTGGGCGGCGGCATGACGGAGGCGACCTTCGGCGCCGACACCGGCAACGTGCTGAGCAAGGCGACGATCAACGCCGCCATCGCCTTCTTCGTGCTGAGCTTCATCCTTTACCTCGGCCACATCTACCAGCGGAAGCACGCTTCTGCCGCGGCGGGTGATGCGCTGCCGACGATCTCGGCTCCCGCGGCCAAGCCGGCGACGCCGCCCACGGCCCCGGTCAAGCCCTGACCCCATGCCGGTCCGGAGACACACGCCCGCCCTATTCTGGCGGGCGTTTTTTATTCTCACGGTCCTCGTGACCGGTCGCTTGCAGGCGGGCCCCGCGCCGTCCACCAATGCCGCGCCGGGCGAGTATCTGCAGTTTGGCACCCCCGATCAGGAGGAGGGCCGCCGCGTGCTGGCGGGCTTTCGCGCGGCGGGCATACCGGGTGAGTTCTACCTCGAGTTTGACCTGCACGTCCTGCCCCGGCGCGGTGACGAGCGCGTGTTGTCCGGACGCCTCTGGGGCGCACGCAACGAGCAGGGGGCCGTCACCCGCGTCGCGGTCACGGCCGACGGCGGCGGCGAGCGCCGACTGCTGATCCAGAACGGCCCGCAGGCGACAGTGTGGGGCGTGGACCTGGGCGCGGCGACCACCACCACGCGGGTGGTGGATGCGTTTGAGCCACTGGTGCCTGGGGTCGAGCTCACCGCCTTCGACCTCCAGATGCCCTACCTATACTGGCCCGACGCGAAGCTGGAACGCCTGACGCGCATCCGCAGCCGGCCGGCCCATGTGTTCCTCTTCCATCCGCCCGCGGCCTTCGCCGCGCAGCACCCCGAGATCCTTGGCGTGCGCGCCTACCTCGACACGCAGTTCAACGTGCCGGTGCAGAGCGAGCTCATCGGTCGGAACAGCCGCGTGCTGCGCACGCTTTCGCTGGTGGATTTGGCCAAGGTGGGCAACGAGTACATCCCGAAGTCCATCGACCTCCGAAACGACGAGACCCGCGACAAGACCCGCTTCCAGGTGACCGCGGCCGCGCTGGGCCAGTCCTTTCCCGCGACGGCATTTGCCCCCGGCGAGCTCGTCTCGCCGCCGCCGGCAATCCCGCGCCGCCTGGTGCCCATCGCGCCCTGACGCGCGCGGAAGATCTCAGAGTCTGCTCGCCAGCGATCGCAGCTGGCTAGATCCACCAGCCAAGGCTGCGGTCATCTTCGTGTGCTTCGTGTCCTTCGTGGTGACATTTCCTAGAAGTGATCGCGGAGGCTCGGAGAGGCGGAGGCGCGGAATTCCTGCCTCTTGCGGCCAACCAAGGCGCCTTGCGTCCGGGGATCGAAGGCGGCTTGCTCGGGACATGGCCGCGAAGGCGCATCGTCCGGAAGTTGCCGCGATCTACTGCCCGCTCTGGCACAACTATGACCATGCCAGCTCGTGGAAGGGCGAGGGCTGGTGCGAGTGGGAGCTGGTGCGCACGGCGAAGCCGCGCTTTCCCGGGCACCGCCTGCCGCTGCGGCCGAGCTGGGGCTTCTTCGACGAGAGCAACCCACGGTGGGCGTCGCGCGAGATCGCACTGGCGGCCGATCACGGCATCGATGTCTTCATCTTCGACTGGTACTGGTACAGCGGTGTGAAGCTGATGGAGGAGGCGCTGGAACGCGGCTTCCTCCAGGCGCCGAACCGCCGCCGGCTCAAGTTCGCGCTGATGTGGGCGAACCACAACTGGGCCGACTATTTCCCGGCGCCTTTCGACCAGCCCTGGAATTCGTGGCTGCCGATGCGCCATTCGCCCCGCGACCTCGACCGCGTCATCGCCTTTGCAAGCGAGCACTATTTCCGGCAGCCCAATTACTGGCGTGTGGACGGCCGCCTGTTCTTCAGCCTTTTCCAGGCGGAGTGGTTCGTGCAGGAGTTGGGCGGCCCGGCGGCCACGCGCCGACTGCTGGCCCGCATCGACCGTCGCCTGCGTGCGGCCGGACTCCCGCCCATGCACTGGAATGCGATGACCTGGAGCGCGGCGCCGGTCGCCATGCTGCAGGAGGCCGGATTCCACAGCACGACCACCTACAACATCATTTCCAGCGGAAAACCTCGCGCGGGGCTGATCCAGTCCTACCCCGACGTCGCGGCGGCGCATGTTCGCAAGTGGCGCGAGCTCGCGGCGGCCCCGCTGCCGCACTGTCCCGTGGTCACGATGGGCTGGGACGTCACCATGCGCTGCGACCCGAAGCTGCGCTGGCCGTTTCCGCGCTCCCGGCGCACCGGCCAGCACGACTATCCCTATTGCCACGTTGTCGTGGGCAACACCCCGCGGCGCTTTGGTGCGCTGTGCCGGCAGGCGGCGGAGCACGTCCAGGCGGACCCGCGGCAGCCGTTCGCGGTGTTCGTCAACGCCTGGAACGAATGGACCGAGTACAGCTTCCTGCTGCCCGAACGGCGCCACGGCCTGGGTTACCTGCGGGAACTGCGGCGTGCGTTTCGCACGCCACGCTAGACCTTGGCCCGCGACGGAGCCTGCGCCGATCCTACTTGAGGACCGCCTCGGTGGCGGCGTCGAACAGGTGGGCCATGTCCATGCGGAGCGTGACCTTGACCTTCTGGCTGGCCTCGAAGCGGTCGGTGGGACGCACGCGGGCGATGAAGGAGTTGGCGCCCGTGTCGAGGTAGAGGTAGGTCTCGGAGCCCATCGGCTCGGAGACCTCGACGGTGACCTCGACCGTGTGGGCGGGATTCGGCGACGAGAGGGTGAGGGAGTCCTGGACGTCCTCGGGCCGGATGCCGAGCACGATGGGCTTGTCCACGTGCTGGGCGGCCTTGGCGGCGAGGGACTCCGGCAGCTGCACGGTGAGCGGCGTGCTCTTCGGGTTGTCCTCCACGAAGGACAGGTGGTTGCCCACGCGCTTCACGGTGCCCTTGAAGAAGTTCATCGGCGGGCTGCCGATGAAGCCGGCGACGTACATGTTCAGCGGGTGATTGTAGAGCTCGAGCGGCGCGGCGACCTGCATGATGTTGCCGTCGCGCATCACGCAGATGCGGTCGCCCATGGTCATGGCCTCGACCTGGTCGTGCGTGACGTAGATCATCGTGGCGCCGAGGCGCGCGTGCAGCTTGGAGATCTCGGTGCGCGTCGAGACGCGCATCTTGGCGTCGAGATTGGAGAGCGGCTCGTCGAAGAGGAAGACCTTGGGCTTGCGGACGATGGCGCGGCCGACGGCGACGCGCTGGCGCTGGCCGCCGGAGAGGGCCTTGGGCTTGCGCTCGAGGTAGTCGGTGAGGCCCAGCATGGTGGCCGCCTCGCGCACGCGGGCGTCGATCTCGGCCTTGGGGAATTTCCGCAGCTTCAGGCCGAACGCCATGTTGTCGTACACGGACATGTGCGGGTAGAGCGCGTAGTTCTGGAAGACCATCGCGATGTCGCGGTCCTTCGGCAGCACGTTGTTCACCACCTTGCCATCGATCGAGATGCGGCCGTCCGAGATCTCCTCCAGGCCGGCGATCATGCGCAGCGTCGTCGACTTGCCACAGCCCGAGGGGCCGACGAGCACCATGAATTCGCGGTCCTCGATCGTGAGGTTGATGCTGTTGACCGCCCGGACGCCGGGGCCGTTTTTCTCAGGGTAAATCTTTACGAGATCTTCAATGATGACTTTGGCCATGGGGGTGGGGAAGGAAAGGCTGCGTTGAAACTCCAACAATCCCCAGCTGAGTCAATTTCTTATCCGCGGCAATAATAGTTGCCCCGGTGCTCGGTGAAGGGCCTTATTCCTGCTGGTCTGCGTTATCCCCCCATCCGTCATGACCTCCCGTGCTGCCAAGGCTTCCGCTCCTCTCACCTGCGATCTCTCCCACGGGCTGATCGCCAAAATTTCAGCCATCCGGAAAGGCCGTGGACTCAAGACCGCGAGCGAGGCCGTGCGCCTCGCCATCGCGGAGTTTGAGTTCGAGTCCTGCCGCCCGGTCCACGAGGCGCATCAGCAGATCTCGGTGCGCATCAGCCCCGCGCAGCGCGCGCTGCTGCGGCGCCAGGCGAAGCGCACCGACACCAGCGTCGGCGAACTCGTCCGCCTCGCGCTCGAGGCGCTGCCGGTCCGCGCGCCGCGCGTCCGCCGCTGACCACCCGCGCTAGGACGGTGCGGGGGCTTGCTTTTGCGCCGTCGGTTTCCTTTTAGTGGTGGTCCATGACCTCTGCACCGCTGCCGCTGTCCGTCTGGGCCCGCAACATCTCGCCGTCGCCAACCCTCGCGGTGGACGCCAAGGCGAAGGCCATGCAGGCGGCCGGCGCGGACGTCTGCAGCTTCGCGGCGGGCGAGCCGGACTTCGACACGCCCGACCACATCAAGGAGGCGTGCATCACGGCCCTGCGGGGCGGCAAGACGAAGTACGGCCCGACGCCCGGCATCGAGGTGCTGCGGCAGGCGATCGTGAACCGCTACGCCGCCGAGTACGGCCTCAAGGCCACCATCGCCCAGGTGATCGTCTCCCCCGGCGGCAAGTTCAACTGCTTCCTCGGCATCCTCGCCACTTGCTCGCCCGGCGACGAGGTGATCATCCCGGCGCCGTACTGGGTCAGCTACCCCGAGATGGTGAAGCTGTCCGGCGCCACCCCGCGCTTCGTGCTCTGCGACGACCGCACGGGCTTCAAGCTCACGCCGGCCCAGCTCAGCGCCGCCCTCACGCCGAAGACTCGGCTGCTGGTCCTCAATTCCCCGTCCAATCCCACCGGCGCCGTCTACACGCGCGCGGAGCTGTCCGCCCTGGTGGACATCGCGGTGCGGCACAACCTCTACATCCTGTCCGATGAGATGTACGAGCACCTGATCTATGACGGCGCGACCCCGACCTGCCTGGCGACGCTGTCGCCCGAGGCCGAGGCGCGCGTGATCACGGTGGCGGGCTTCTCGAAGACCTACGCCATGACCGGCTGGCGCATCGGCACGACGCTCGCGCCGCTGCCGGTGGCGAAGGCCATCGCCGAGTTGCAGAGCCAGATGTCGTCCAACGTCACGACCTTCGCCCAGTACGGTGCGCTGGCGGCGCTGCAGGAGAAGGAAAAGACCTCCGCGGCCCTCGCCACGATGCTCACGGCCTTCGACCGCCGCCGTCGCAACCTGCACGCCGAGCTCAACCGCATTCCCGGCATCCACTGCCTGCTCGCCCAGGGCGCGTTCTACCTGTTCCCGAACATCTCCTCCTTCGGGCTCAAGGACGTTGATTTCTGCAACCGGCTGCTCGACTCCGAGCAGGTCGCGGCCGTCCCCGGCAGCGCCTTCGGCGCCGAGGGCTACCTGCGGCTGAGCTATGCCACGAGCGACGCGACCATCGCCAAGGGCGTCGCCCGACTCGCCAAGTTCTGCGCCTCGCTGAAGAAGTGACCGCGGGGACGACGGACGTCCTCCGCCATCGGCCCCGGGACGCCATGCTCATCGACCACCAGCGACTGCGGGACCATCTCGCCGACCCGGTGTGGGTGGTGTTCGACTGCCGGCACGATCTCCAGCAGGCCGGGCGCGGCGCCCAGCTCTACCGCGAGGGCCACATCCCGGGCGCGCATTTTGCCCCCGTGGACACGGCGCTGTCCGGGGCCAAGTCCGGCTCCAACGGACGGCACCCGCTGCCGCGGCCGGAGGACTTCGGGAATTTCCTTTCGCAGCAAGGCGTCACGCCTGCGACGCAGGTCGTGGCCTATGACGACGTCGGCGGCCAATATGCGGCGCGGCTCTGGTGGCTGGCGCGCTGGATCGGCCTGAAGCACGTCGGCGTGCTCGACGGCGGCTGGCCGAAGTGGTGCGCCGCGGGTCTGCCCGTAACCACGGAGGTCCCGGTGCCACGTCCCGCGCCAACGCTGGCCGCGCAGCCGAGTTCCGGCCTCTGGGTGACGGCCGCGGAGGTGCGCGACGGAATCGAGCGGAGCCAGTGCCTCGTGGTGGATGCCCGGGCACCGGAGCGTTATCGCGGCGAGGTGGAGCCGCTGGATCCCGTGGCCGGGCACATTCCGACGGCGCGGAACCGATTCTACAAAACGAACCTCAACCCCGATCTCACGCTGCGGCCCGCGGCCGAGCTCCGCCGGGAGTTTGAGGAACTGCTGGCGGGACGCCCGCCCGCCGAGGTGGTGCACCAGTGCGGCTCGGGTATCACGGCCTGCGCAAATCTCCTGGCGATGGAGCATGCCGGCCTGACCGGCTCCAAGCTCTACGCCGGTTCCTGGAGCGAGTGGGTCGCGGACCCGACGCGGCCGGTGGCCCGGGGCGCCTGAGGTTCGCGCCACACGCCCGGCTTGCCTCCGGAAGCACGCCGCCGTCCCTTGAGGACATGATCCACCGACTGGTACGAGAGCAGCGTGTGCCAGGCCGCCCGGCGGCCATCTGGGAATTCTTCGCCGCGCCGCGCAACCTCAACGCCCTCACGCCGCGCAACCTCTCGTTCGCCATCGTCGGCGCGGAGCCTGGTCGGATGCATGCCGGGCAGCTCATCGAATACCGGATCGGCGTGCTGCCGGGTGTGACCACACGGTGGCTGACGGAGATCACCCATGTGCAGGAGGGCGAATTCTTCGTCGACGAGCAGCGCTTGGGTCCATACCGGCTCTGGCACCACGAGCATCACTTTGCACCCGATGTGTCCGGTGACGGCGTGCGGATGACGGACCGCGTGACCTATGAAGTCGGCTGGAGCCTGCTGGGCGAGGCAGTGCATGCGCTTTGGATCCGCCGCCAGCTGGCCGAGATCTTTGCGTACCGCAGCCGGAAGATCGCGGAACTGTTCCCGGAATCCGCAGCCGGTCCGAAGGCCTGACCGGTGGGCAATAAAAAGCGCCGGTCCAACTCGGGCCGGCGCGACCACACACAAAGGTCAGGGCTTAGAACTCGTAGCGGAGACCGACGGCGTAGAGCCACGGATCGAGGCGGGCCTCGGTCAGCGTCGCGGCGGCGGTCATCACGTCGGAGCGGATCATGGCGCGCTTGACGTCGATGTTGAAGGACCACGAGTCGTCGATCTTCCAGTCCACGCCGCCCTGCGCGGCCAGGCCGAGGCTGTGGTTGTTGAGGTGCAGCGGCACACCAGCGACCACGAGGTTGCTGTCCCAGATCAGGGTGAAATTGACGCCGGCGCCGATGTAGGGACGGAACGAGCCGCCCGAGTTGGCGCGGTACTGCAGCAGGAAGGTGGGCGGGAGATGTTTGAACGTGCCCAGCTTGCCCACGCCGGCGAGGGTGACGTCCTGCGTCTGCGGGATGGTCAGCACGACCTCGGCGCCGAAGCTGTCGGTGAAGGCGTAATCCACATCGATCTCGGGGATCATCTTGTCGTTCACAGCGACGGCATTCTTCGGGAAGTTGATCCCGAGGGCGGTGAATGCATCGGACTGGTCCACGGTCTGAAGGTAGGTGGCCCGGAGGCGGACCGACCAGGGACTGGCGGCCTGGACAGCCGCGGCGGTGAGCACCAGCAGGGCGCTGCAGGCGAGGAGACGGAGCGATAGCTTCATGGGTAGGGTAGTAGAGCCGCAGGAAAATCCGGCGGCATGGCGCATCCTAGCGGAATCCGGCACGGGGCTTCTCGGCATCCGTTGTCTTTGATGACGCATGGTTTGACCGACAGGGAAGGCGGGATCGCCGGGCGTGCGATTCTGGTTGCCCGCGGCGCGATTTTTCCGCGCCTTGGACGCATGGGAGCCAAATATCTGCCGACGCACCGCGACCTCCAGGCCAGCCGCCGCTTTCAGCAAAAGCAGAACCCGCTGCGAAAGTTCAAGCCGGCCCCGGCGAAAAAAGGGAAGCGCAAGTAGGGCGAGCGACCATTGCGGTCAGTTGATAGCTGACAGTTGAAAGTTGAAAGCCGGACGAACAAAGGCATCCACAGCTTTCAACCTTCAACGATCAACTGGTCGCATCTCCTCAGCCCTTCTTCACGAAGCAGGCCTTCAGCGCCATGGCGGTGCCGTCGATGCGGCAGTCGATCTCGTGGTCGCCGTCGACGAGGCGGATGTTCTTGGCCTTGGTGCCGCCCTTCAGCACTCCGCCGCCGCCGCGGAGCTTGAGGTCCTGGATGAGGATCACGGTGTCGCCATCGGCGAGCACGTTGCCATGGGCGTCTTTCACCACGCGCGCCGCGACGGGGGCCTCCTCCTTGGGCCATTCATGGCCGCAGGTCGCGCACTCCCAGCGGTCCGGGTGGCTGAGCACATCGTCAAGGGAGCAGGCGGGGCAGGTGGGTTTGGGCATGGGAATGGAAACAACGCGCCCGCCGTCCGGCGGTGAGGCCGGGGCGGCGGGCGGGAGCGAACGCGGTCAGAGCGTCGCGAGGATGTCGTTGAGGGTCTTGCTCGGGCGCAGCGCGGCGAAGGCGAGCGTATCGCTGGGTCGGTAGTAGCCGCCGACGTCGGCCGGCTTGCCCTGGACACCGTTGAGCTCCTTCACGATCTGGGTCTCGTTTGCGGCCAGTGCGGCGGCAAGCGGCGTGAAGAGGCGTTTCAGCTCGGCATCCTTCGACTGTGCCGCCAATGCCTGCGCCCAGTAGAGCGCGAGGTAGAAGTGGCTGCCGCGGTTGTCCAGCGTGCCGAGCTTGCGGCCGGGCGAGCGGTCGTTCTCGAGGAACTTGCCGTTGGCCTCATCAAGCGTGTCGGCCAGGATCTTCGCTTTGGCATGGCTGAAGGTCTGGCTGAGGTGCTCGAAGGACGCGGCCAGCGCGAAGAACTCGCCGAGGCTGTCCCAGCGCAGATAGTTCTCCTGGAGGAACTGCTCCACGTGTTTCGGGGCCGAGCCGCCGGCACCGGTCTCGAACAGGCCGCCTCCGTTCATCAGCGGGACGATGGAGAGCATCTTGGCGCTCGTGCCGACCTCGAGGATGGGGAAGAGGTCGGTGAGGTAGTCGCGGAGGACGTTGCCGGTGACCGAAATGGTGTCCTGGCCAGCCTTCAGGCGCTGCAGCGTGAGCAGGGTCGCCTCGGCGGGGGCGAGGATGCGGAGGTCGACGCCGGTGGTGTCGAGCTTGGCGAGGTTGGCCTTCACCTTGGCGATGACCTCGGCGTCGTGCGCGCGGCGGGCATCGAGCCAGAACACGGCGGGCGTCTGACTGAGGCGGGCGCGGTTGACGGCCAGCTTCACCCAGTCCTGGACCGCGGCATCCTTGGTCTGGCAGGCGCGCCAGATGTCGCCCTCGTCCACGGTGTGCTCGAGCAGCACCTTGCCCTGGTCGTCGGTCACGCGGACCGTGCCCTTCGCGGGGATGACGAAGGTCTTGTTGTGCGAGCCGTATTCCTCGGCGGCCTGCGCCATGAGGCCGACGTTCGGCACGGAACCCATCGTGCGCGGGTCGAAGGCGCCGTTCTGCCGGCAGAAGTCGATCGTGGTCTGGTAGACCCCCGCGTAGCAGCTGTCAGGAATGACCGCGAGGGTGTCCTGCAGTTTGCCCTTGGTGTCGTACATCTTGCCGCCGACGCGGATCATGGCGGGCATGGAGGCGTCCACGATGACGTCGCTCGGGACGTGGAGGTTGGTGATACCCTGGTCGGAGTTGACCATCGCGACGGCCGGGCCGTTGGCGTAGGCGGCCTGGATGTCCGCCTCGATGGCCGCGCGCTGGTCGGCGGGCAGCGTCTGGATCTTTTCGACGAGGTCACCGAAGCCGTTGTTCAGGTCCACGCTCAGCGCGGCAAAGGTGGCCGCGTGCTTGGTCAGGAGATCCTTGAAGAAAACCCGGACTGCGTGGCCGAAGAGGACGGGGTCCGAGACCTTCATCATCGTGGCCTTCAGGTGGAGCGAGAACAGCACGCCCTCGCGCTTGGCGCGGGCGATCTGCTCGCCGTAGAACTCGACGAGGGCCTGCTTGCGCATGACCGTGGCGTCGATGATCTCGCCGGCCTTCAGCGGGGTCTTTTCCTTGAGCACGACGGGCTTGGCGCCGGCGGCCGCGGGCACGAACTCGATCTTCACCGTGGTCGCCGCGGGCACGGTCACTGACTTCTCATTGGCGAAGAAATCGTTCCGACCCATGGTGGCGACGGTGGTCTTGGAGGTCGGCGACCACGCGCCCATGGAGTGGGGGTGCTTGCGGGCGTACTCCTTGACGGCTTTCGGCGCGCGACGGTCGGAGTTGCCCTCGCGGAGGACCGGGTTGACGGCGCTGCCCTTGATCTTGTCGTAGCGGGCGCGGGCGTCCTTTTCCTCGGGCGTTTTCGGGTCGGCGGGGAAGTTGGGCAGCTGGTAGCCCTTGGACTGCAGCTCGGTGATCGCCTCGATCAGCTGCGGCACGGAGGCGCTGATGTTCGGGAGCTTGATGATGTTGGCCTCGGGGCGGAGCGTCAGGGCGCCGAGTTCGGCGAGGTCGTCATTGATGCGCTGCGCGGGCGTGAGTGCCTCCGGGAAGGCGGCGATGATGCGGCCGGAAAGCGAGATGTCGCGCGTCTCCACGGCGATCCCCGAATGCTTCGTGAAAGCCTGCACGATCGGCAGGAGGGAATAGGTGGCGAGCGCCGGGGCCTCGTCGGTCTTGGTGTAGATGATGGTAGGGGTCGCGGACATGGTCGGAAATCAGGATGAAAGTGCAGCTGCACACAAGGATGGGCGCGCAGCACGGTCAAAGGCAATTTCCGCGCAGGAATTGCGGGCCACGCCGCATCCGTTGTGGCATGACCATTCGTTTCCGCGGATGTCTGGCGAGGGCTCGGCGTTCCCGCGATGCCAGTTACACGAACAGATAAACGTAGCAGGCGAAGCCGACCGCCGCGCTGCCGGCCGTGGCGGCGAGGGCCCAGAGGATATTCTTCTGCCGGGCGGCCATGGAGAAGGTCGAGATGATGACGCCAAGCTGGGCGGCGAGCATGCCATAGAAGAAGCGCTGGCTGCGGTTATGGTGGCGCTCGGCCGAGAGGTTGCTCTGCCGGACCTGGAGCTCGTACAGCTGCGCGATGACCTGGTTCTGCCGCGACTCCGTGTCGTAGCGCTGGCCCGCAAAGGTGAGCCGCGCGGCCACCAGGCTGCGCAACGGGTCCGGGGCGCCGCCGGCCGCGGTCAGCTCGCGTTCGAGGGTGTCGATCGCCTGTGAAATGGGTCGCAGCTCGGCATCGGCCGCGCGCACGCGGGCGGTCGCGTCAGCCATCGCGGACTCCAATTCGGCCGGCTTGATGGCGGCCAGCAGCCGAGCGATCGCCGCATCGGATTCCCCGGCGTCCACCGCGGCGAGGGCCGCGGCGATCCGGGAGTTGCCGGCGACCTCGGCGGCCAGCGGCGGCAGTGTCCCGCGCACCAGACATTCCAACGCCCGCTTGCCCATGGGCGACTCCAGCAGCTTGCGGGCGGCCGGGCTGGCCAGGCGGGCGTCGAGCGCCTTGGCGTCGAGCGGCGGCGCGCTGGTCGTGCCGCGGATCACGTCGAGGGTGTTGCGCTGCAGGGCGGCGCGGAGCCGCTTGGCCTGGAAATAACTCCACTGGTCGCCCGCCTTCGACTGCAGCTGCGCGGCGAAGGAGCGGTCATACTGGGCCCGCGTCATCTCGCTCGAGGAGAGTCCCGCCAGCAGGGTCGCGATGACGGTCATGACGATGGGCGTGGCTGCGAGGACCTTGCCCCAGCGGTTCGCGGGGATGTCGGCTTTCAGGGCTTCGGGGATCTCGATTTTGGCGCTCATGGGTGGGCTGGGAGAGCCGTCAACACGGCAGATTTTGACCGCTGATGCGATGCGGATTTGCCGCATTGAGGTCCGGAGGAAAAGGGGTATGATACAGGCATGAGCAAGGCATTTACCCGCGAAGATGATGAGACCGAGGAGCCGGTACTGCCGCCGCTGATCTCGCCGCTGCCGCCCGGCACCAAGAACTACCTGACCCCCGAGGGCCAGAAGCGCCTGCAGGCCGACCTGGCCCGCAAGCTGACCGAGGAGCGCCCGCCCCTGGTTCCAGCCGCCGTCACCGACCCCGAGGCCAAGCGGGAGCTGGCGCAGCTCGACCAGCACATCCGATATCTCCAGCAGAGCCTCGCGACCGCGGAGGTCGTGCCGCCCACGGGCGCACCCGCCGACCAGGTCACGTTCGGCTCCACCGTGACCGTGCGCGACCACCAGGGCGTCGAGTCCGTCTACCGCATCGTGGGCGTGGACGAGGCGGATTTCACCCGCAACGAGGTGAGCTGGCTCTCGCCGATCGCCCGCGCGCTGATGAACGCCCACCTCGGGCAGCGGGTGCCGTTCAAGTTCCCGCGCGGCGCCACCGAGCTGGAGATCATCAAGATCGCGTAGCACGAATCTGCGGTCGGCCCGCACAATAGGTCGCATGGGTCTTGTCCGCGGATGATTGCTCACGAGTGGCGGCGCAACCCGGCCACGTGTCCGCTTGCACCGCCCGCGGGATTTTGCGCTGATCGGGAACATCCCCATGACCCTCTACATTGGCATCGATTCCGGCACCCAGAGCGTCAAAGCAGTCGTGCTCGACCTCGCCACACGGCGCGTCATCGCGGAGGCCCGCGCCCCGCATAGCCTGATTGCCGGGCTGCCCGTGGGGCACATGGAACAGCATCCGCAGGAGTGGACGCAGGCCCTCGACACGGTCCTTGCCGCCGTGGCTGCGAAGATCGACGGCCGGCAGGTGCGCGGCATCGGCGTCTCGGGGCAGCAGCACGGCTTCGTGCCGCTCGATGCGGCCGGCGAGGTCATCCGCCCGGCCAAGCTCTGGTGCGACACGAGCACCACCGCGGAGTGCGACCTGATCACGCGCCGGCTGGGCGGCCCGCGGGCCGCGCTGCGGCTGACCGGCAACCTCATCCTTCCCGGTTTCACCGCGCCGAAGATCCTCTGGCTGAAGCGGCATGAACCGGCGAACTACCGGCGGCTTCGCCATGTGCTGCTGCCGCATGACTACCTGAATTTCTGGCTCACCGGGAACTACCACATGGAGTTCGGCGACGCCTCCGGCACCGCGCTGCTCGATGTGCGACGCCGGGTGTGGTCGAAGCCCGCGATCAACGCAATCGACGCGCGCGTGGCCGACTGGCTGCCGGCGGTGTCGCCTTCACACGTCCCGGCGGGAGCACTGCGTGCGACGCTGGCCGAGCGTTATGGCTTCGCCTCGGACGTCGTCGTGAGCGCCGGCGGCGGCGACAACATGATGGGCGCAATCGGCACGGGCAACGTGGCCCCAGGCGTGGTCACGGCGAGCTTCGGCACCAGCGGCACGATCTACGCGTACTCCGCGAAACCGGTCACCGACCCACTGGGGGAGATTGCGGCGTTCTGCTCCTCGACCGGCGGCTGGCTCCCGCTGCTCTGCACGATGAATGTCACCACCGTCACCGAGCAGGTCCGCGCCCTGTTCGGCCAGGATCACGCCGGCCTCGAGTCGGCGGTGGCGTCCGCCCCCGCCGGCGCCGACGGCCTCGTGCTGCTGCCATACCTGGCCGGGGAGCGCACTCCCAACGTGCCGGAGGGTTCCGGCGTGCTGCTGGGGTTGAACCAGAAGAATTTTACTCCGGGGCACCTGGCCCGCGCGGCCATGGAGGGTGTCACATTGGGCATGAACTACGGCCTGCGCCGTCTCGCCACGCTGGGCGTCCGGGCGAAGGAGATCCGCGTGACCGGCGGCGGCGCGAAGTCACCCGTCTGGCGCCAGCTCATGGCCGACATTTTTGGCGTGCCCGTGGTGGCGATGCAGGAGGACGAGGGCGCGGCGCTCGGTGGCGCGCTGCAGGCCGCCTGGTGCGTGGCCCTCGGCGCCGGGGACAAGAAGGCGAAGCTCACGGATTTCACGACCGGCACCGTCGCCCTCAACGAGGCCACCCGCTGCCGTCCCGATCCGGCGAACGTCGCCCATTACCGGGAGCTCCAGCGCGTGCAGGACAAGCTCAGCCTCGCCCTCCGGGAAGTCTTCCCGCTCCAGCGCCGGTTGGGGAAATGACGCGAGGCCGCGCGACCTTCGGGCCCTCGGTGGCTAAGATTTCCTGCGCCCGGCGCCCGGTCGTCGGCCGAAGCGGGAGCGGTAAGCCCGACAAAAGGTGTTGCTGCTGGTGAAGCCGCTGGCGAGGGCCACGTCCTGCACGCTCAGCTCCGTGCCCGCCAGCATCGCCCGGGCGTGCTCCAGCCGCAGGCGGCGCAGCATGACCCCGGGCGATTCACGGTAGCGGGCGCTGAACTCCCTTATGAAATGCTCGCGGCTGATGCCGCATTTCTGGGCGATGCCCTTCAGGTTCACGGGTGAGCGGAAGTGGTTCCGAACGTAGTGGTGGCCGAACTCAATGGGGTCGCTGGTCCGCGTGCCCTGGACCTGCTCGCGATACAGCGCAATCAACAGCCGGCACATCAGCTCGGTCTCGTGCAGCCGGTCGCGGAACCGCCGCTGGCGGAAGCGCTCGATCGCCTCGTCGAAGAGCGCGGTGGCCTCGGACTCGTCCGGCATGCGCACCACCGAGCCAAAGTCGGCCCGCAGGCGGTTGAACAGGTCCTGCGCCCCCTGCGGCGAGAAGGCGAGGAAGCGCAGCCGGTACGGCTCTGTGGCATCGGGCGGATAGCCATAGCCCGTGGGCTCCGTGTGGGTAAAGAGCATGGCGTGGCCCGCCGGCACCGGCACCGTGCCGTTCGCGTCGCGGAAGAACCCGGCGCCCGCCAGCGTGCGCTGGATGACCAGCGAGAACTGACCCTCGCGGTGGGTGTTGTCGAAGCAGTAGTCGGGATGGTCGCGCACCTCCTCGGCGCCGACGTGCACGACGGTGAAGGGATCTATCACGGGCATGTCCCATGCATCACATTATGCACATGCGGAATCAACCTTTTGCTATCTACGGCCCGGACCGATCCTGTGCGGAATGATTCCCGACGCCATCGGGCGCCGCTTTCCCCATCACATTATTCCCATGAGTGCCTCCAAGACCAAACTCTCCGGCCACGCCTCGCACACCCAGGACGCCGCCGCCCGCGGCCTGCCCGGCTCGCTGCTGCGGCCGATCAAGATCACGATGCTCGGCGCCGGCAGCGCGTTCACGCCACGGCTGATGAACGACATCCTCCGCATCCCGGGCGACCAGGGCGGCACAATCGCGCTGGTGGACATCGACCGCGAGCGGCTCGACACGATGGTCAAGCTGGTCACGCGCCTCACGCAGCAGCTCGGCAAGGCCAACTGGAAGGTCATCGGCTCGGCCGACCGCCGGAAGGTGATGGCCGGCTCGAACTACATCGTTAACTGCATCGAGGTGAGCGGCACGGCCTGCGTGCGCTTCGACAACGACATTCCCGCGAAGTACGGCATCAACCAGTGCATCGGCGACACCATCGGGCCGGGCGGGTTGTTCAAGTCCATGCGGACGATCCCGGTCTTCCTCCAGGTGTTGAAGGACGCCGAGCAGCTGTGCCCCGACGCGATCGTGCTGAACTACACGAACCCGATGGCGATGATGTGCCTCGCCGCGGGCCGTTCCTCCTCGATGCAGATCGTGGGACTCTGCCACTCCGTGCAGGGCACCAGCCACCTCCTGGCCGAGCGGGCCGGCGTGCCGGTGGCGGAGATGGACTGGGAATGCGCGGGCATCAACCACCTCGCATGGTTCACCAAGCTCGAGCACCGCGGCCGCGACCTCTATCCGCGGCTCAAGCGCAAGGCTGCCGCGGATCTCGCCCGGGCCCTCAAGGAGGGTCGCCCGAAGAAGCCGAAGCGGCTGAACCACCACCAGTGGGAGGCGGCCGAGTGGCACAAGGACATCGTCCGGAAGGACATGATGCTCCAGTTCGGGGCGTTCATCACCGAGTCGAGCGGACACCTTTCGGAGTACCTGCCGTACTACCGGAAGCGTCCCGATCTGGTCCAGCGCTACAGCCGCGAGGGCTACGATGGCGGCACAAGCTTCTACGCCGACAACTGGCCCAATTGGCGCAAGGGCGCCGACAAGCAGCGCGCCCGCATGCTCGCCGGCAAGGAGGCGATGGACTGGGAGCGCAGCTGGGAGTACGCGAGCTGGATCATCGAGGCCCGCGAGAAGGACACGCCCTACCGGATCCACGGCAACGTGATGAACAACGTCGCGGGCGCTGGCCAGCTGATCACCAACCTGCCGGCCGACGGCTGCGTCGAAGTCGCGTGCATGATCGACCGCAACGGCATCAATCCCACGCGCTACGGCGCGCTGCCGCGGCAGATGGCCGCGGTGTGCGACTCGAACATGCGGATGTTCGACCTCGGCGCCCAGGCCTGCATCGAGCGCAGCAAGGAACTCGCCATCTACGCCCTCATGCTCGACCCGCTCACCTCGGCCGTCTGCAGCCCAGAGGAGATCAAGCGCATGACGCTCGAGATGTTCGCGGCCGAGAAGGCGTTCCTGCCGGGTTACCGGTGAGACGCTGACGTAGCGGAAGCCAGACGTCAGGGGTCAGAGGTCAGAAGTCAGGGCAGAGGCGGACTGGTTCGCCTCTGGCCTTGGCTGGGAGCTTGGACCTCGGACTACGGGCTGAAGATTGCCACCGCGGGCCGGCGGTGGAGAGGTGGGGCGATCACTCCCCGAGCCGGCGGCCGAGGATGACCAGGTCGCGCTCGACGCCGTCCAGGAGGGCGACGCGCGGGAGATGCGCCCAGCGCGTGAATCCGTTCTTGGCGAAGAAGCGCAGGCTCGGATCGTTGTGGGCGAAGATGTAGCCGAGGAGCGTGTGTAGTCCGAGCCGCGGCGCCTCGGCCACGGCGCGGTCGAGGAGCAGCTGCCCCAGGCCGGTGCGACGACGGGACTCCGCGACGTAGATCGCGATCATGGCCGTGCCATCATAGGCCGCCCGCGGATAAAAGGTGTCGAAACTCAGCCAGGCGGCGATGCCCGCGGCGTCCTCGGCGACCCAGATGGGACGTCGCACGGGGTCGTGGGCCTGCAGCCAGGGGACGCGGCTGGCGACGGTTACCGGCACGAGGTCCGCGGTCACCATGCGACCCGGGATGATAGAGTTGTAGATGGCCACGATGGCCGGCAGGTCGGCCTCGACTGCGTCGCGGATCCTCATGGCGCTAGCGCTTGATGAACCGCAGCAGCCAGCAAAAGAGCAGGGCGCCCAGCACGGCGAAGATCAACTGGCCGATGAAGGCGTTCGCCGTGATGCCGAGCAGGCCGAAGACGAAGCGGCCGAGAAAGGCGCCGATGATGCCGACGACCAGGTTGCCCGCGAGGCCGAAGCCGCGGCCCTTGCTGATCAGGCCGGTGATCCAGCCAGCCAGTCCGCCGATCACCAGAAACGTCACGAAGCCCTGCAGTGTCATGCCGCGAGCATGGAATCCGCCCGTGGCGGCGCGAGCGTATTTACGCCGGCCCGCCGGGGCCTCAGTGCGCGGCCGCCGGCCGGGCGAACTCGATCTTCTCCGCGTACTCGAGGAGGCGGTCCCGGAGGAGTTTGTCCTCCTCCGCCTTGGTCTTGTGATAGGTGCTGCGCTCGGTCACGCGCTCGGCGAGCTCGGTGGTGATGACGAAAACGTTGCCGTTGTGGACGAAGATCAGGTTCCCGCGCTTGGCGACGACCGGCGTGTTGTCGGCCCCGATGATCGCCCGCTTGTTGTTGAACATCGAGCCGCCGGGCAGAAGCGTGTAGGCGATGATCGCGCCGTCCATGACCGTGGGCGAGAACCCCACGTCCTCGACCGTGCCGCCGGGATAGGCGCTCTGGAAGTCCGGCATGACATACGTGGCGAAGAAATAGCCGAGGTAGTCTTTCGGCCCGCGGGTGGAGTACTCCCAGCGCTGCGTGGCATCCTGCGGGAAGACGCCGATGCTGACATGGATGCTGAAGCTGTCCTGGAAGGTGACCACGTTCTCCGTGTCGGAAATGCTGCCGCCGAGCTCGGGCAGCACGGGGATGGGCATGCGGAAGATGCCAGTGGGGGAGAAGTAGTAGTGGTTCTCCACCCGTCCGACCAACCCCCCGGCAAAATCACCTGACTGGCCCATCAGCGGCGCGGTCAGCAGCAGCAGGAGCGTGAAGGTGAGGCGCAACATCCAGGGTACTTCTTAGAAGGAGTCGGGCGGCTTTCAAGCCGCGCCTAAAAGATTCATACCGCGAGCCGGAGCCAAAGTTCCACGGGAATGGCCTCGGCGCGGGTTTGCGGTGGCACGCCGGCGGCGGCCAGCTCCGCGAGCCAAGCCGCGCCGCCATCGGGCAACAGGCCGCGCAGCACGCCGCCCACCTGCTTGCGCCGCTGCTGGAAACAGGCGCGGATGATGCCCCGGGTGGCCAGGGCGAAGACGTGGGGCGACGCGCGCCGCACCAGATGGAACAGGTACGACTCGATCTCGGGGGCCGGGTAGAAACAGGCCGCGTCGACCTTGTGGCCGGGCGCGAGGTCGTAGGCCGCCTGAAGGAAGATCGAGATTGCCCCGAATTGCTTGGTGCCGGGCCGGGCGGCGTAGCGCTGGGCGGCCTCCTGCTGGAGCATGAGCACCATGCGCTCGGGCAGCGGCCCGGAGAGCACGGCGTCCATCCAGGGCGTGGAAATCGCGTAGGGCAGGTTGGCCACGACCTTGAAGGGCCGCTGCGCGGGTCCCGGCTCGAAGCCGGCGCGGGGGTGCTCGACCGCGTCACCCTCCAGCAGATGCAGGCGTCCACCGGACTGCGGCAAGAGTGCCTCCTCGAGGTGCAGGTGCAGGTTGCGATCCTTCTCGACCGCCCAGACCTCGGCCCCGGCCTCGAGCAGGGCGCTGGTCAGGGTGCCCAGCCCCGGGCCAACCTCGACCACGGCATCGCCCGGCTGCACCTGGGCCAGCTCGAGCGATTTGCGGACGATGTTGCCGTCGACGAGGAAGTTCTGGCCGAGGAACCGCTTCGGCTGGTGGCCGAGCTGCGCGAGGAGCTCGCGCGTGGTGCGGGGGGAAAGCGGCATCAGGCGGCGCGGAAATCGGCGACCAGCGTGGACGGCTCGGCCGCCCGCATGAGGGCCTCGCCCACCAGCACGGCGTGGGCGCCGGCGGCGCGGGCCCGGGCGGCGTCGGCCCGGGTGGAAATGCCGCTCTCGCTGACGGCGATGACGCCGCGGGGGAACCGCGGGATCAGGCGCTCGCTCAGGGCGAGGTCGGTGCGAAAGACGGCCAGGTCGCGGTTGTTCACGCCGATGATCCTGGCGCCGTGGCGCACGGCCCGCTCGATCTCGGCCTCGGTGTGGATCTCATAGAGCGCGTCGAGCCCCGCGGCAGTGGCGGCGGCGGCCAGCGACTGGATCTCCTCATCCCCGAGCGCGCGAACGATGATGAGGATGGCGCTCGCGCCCGCCTCCCGGGCCTGCAGCACCTGGATTGGATGCACCATGAAGTCCTTCCGCAGGCAAGGCACCGCGGGCGGCGTGGTGCGGAAATGGGCGGTCACGCCCTGGAGGTCCGCGAGCGTCCCGCCGAAATATTTCTCGTCGGTCAGCACCGAGAGCGCGTCGGCGCCGGCGGCCTGGTAGCGCTGCGCCTGGACCAGGGCGGAGGCGCCGGCCTGGATTTCACCCGCCGAGGGCGAGCGCCGCTTGATCTCCGCAATCACGGCGAGCCGGCCATCGGTGCGCCTGAGCGCAGCCGCGAAAGACGGCGGGCGCGGCAGCCGGGTGTGCGCGGCGGCCAGCTCGGCCTCGGGCACGGGCCGGACGAGCGGCGCGATCTCGCGCCGCTTCCACGCCATGATCTCGGTGAGCTTGTCGGACATGTGGCCCCACGAAGGACGCGAAGCGCGCCAAGGTAAATCCGTTTTTCGTCGTGCGCTTCCCGTCCTTCGTGCTTTCCTCCGGGTCCATGAGCGCAATCGAGGACCTCTGCCGGACGATGGCCCGGCTCCGCGAACCGGGCGGATGTCCCTGGGACCAGGAGCAGACGCACGCCACGCTCGTGCGCTGCCTGATCGACGAGGTGAGCGAGTTGATCGACACGATCGACCGGCAGGACCTGCCGCACATGCGCGAGGAGCTGGGCGATGTGCTCATCCAGATCGTCTTCCACGCGCGGCTCGCGGAGGAGGCGGGTCAGTTCAATTTCGAAGACGTCGCCCGGGACATCAACGACAAGCTCATCCGGCGGCACCCGCATGTGTTCGGCACGGACAAGCTGCACACGTCCGACCAGGTCATCGCCCAGTGGGAGCTCATCAAGTCCACCGAGAAGAAGCTCGGCCCGCCGAAAAGCGGCATGTTCAAGGCGCAGCCGCCCCGGCTGCCCGCATTGATGCTGGCGGAGGCGGTCTGGAAGCAGATTGAAAAGGAGCAGCTGCCGGTGGGTGAGAGCGTGGACCGGACCCAGGTGCAGGCGCTGGGCCGTCACCTCACGGCCGAGACGCTGGGCCGGATGCTCTTTGAGATCGCGGCCGCGAGCCGGGCACAGGGCCTGGATCCCGAGGGCGCGCTGCGGCAGCATGCGGCGAAGGTCATGCGCGATGTCGAACAACGAGTCCAAGCCCGCACGTCCTGACCTCCCGCCGGAGGTGCTGGTGGAGTGGTGGCAGCCCTTCGCGGACTACCTCGCGCACGAGCGGCGCTACTCAGGCTACACCCTGCGCAACTACCGGCAGGCGCTGGCCGACTTCGTGGCGTGGCTGCAGGCCGACAACCTGCCCCCGGGGCGTTTGGCGGACCTTGGCCCGCGCGAGATCCGCGACTTCGTGATCGAGGCGCAGCGGCGCTTCGGCCGGCGCACCCTGCACAACCATGTTTCGGGGCTGCGCTCGTTCTACAAGTATTGGCTGCGGCACGGCAAGGTCCGCCGCAACCCCTTCGTCGGCGTCCCGCTGCCCAAGGTGGAGCGGCGCCTGCCGAAATTCCTCACCGAGGATCAGATGCTCCAGCTCCTCGCCGGCCCGCAACGGCTCCTGGCAAAGGGCGAGATTGATGGCTTTACCGCGCTGCGCGACCGGCTCGTGATGGAGCTGCTCTACGGCGGCGGCCTCCGCGTGAGCGAGCTGGCGGGACTGAACTACGGCGCCATCGAGATCGACACCGGCGTGGCCCGCGTGGTCGGCAAGGGCAACAAGGAGCGGCTCTGCCCCCTGGGCCGCGTCGCGACGGAGCTGGTCGCGAAGTTCAAGACGGAGTATGCGCGTCACACGAAGCCGTTTTCCCCGGTCATCGTGGACGGCCATCATCGCCGGCTGCCGGTGCGGCAGGTGCAGCTGATGCTGAAGCGCTACCTGGCGCTGGCGGAGCTCCCCATGGACCTCACGCCTCACAAGCTGCGGCATTCCTACGCGACGCACCTCCTGAATGCCGGCGCGGATCTCCGCCTCGTGCAGGAACTCCTCGGCCACGCCCAGCTGGCCACCACGCAGGTCTACACGCATGTCAGCGTGGCCCGGTTGAAGGACATCCACGCGCGGGCGCACCCGCGCGGGTAACGCGACCGGGTCAGAGCCCGGCGATCGAGGTAGTGAAGACCTCGCAGGCGCGGTCGATGGCCGAGCCCTCGTGGGCCGTGCTGAGGAATCCGGCCTCGTACGCGCTGGGCGCGAGGTAGACGCCGCGCTCCAGGCAGGCGTGGAAGAACCGTCCGAAGAGCTTGGCGTCGCCCGTGAGGGCCGTGGCGTAGTCGCGGACCGGGGTGGCCGTGAAGAAGATGCTGAACATGGATCCGCACTGCGGCACCTGCACCGGAATGCCCTTGGCCTTCGCCGCCGCCACGACGGCGTCGCGGAGCTGCCGGCCGAGGGTGTCGAGCCGTGCGTAGGGATTGAGCTCCTCCAGCAGCTGCAACGACGCGATGCCCGCCGCCATGGCGAGCGGGTTGCCGCTGAGCGTGCCGGCCTGGTAGACCGGGCCGAGCGGCGCCAGGTAGTCCATGATGTCGGCCCGGCCGCCGAAGGCCCCGACCGGCAGGCCGCCACCGATGATTTTGCCGAGGCAGGTGAGGTCCGGGACGATCTGCTCGCGCTCCTGCACGCCGCCCTTGGCAAGGCGGAAGCCGGTCATGACCTCGTCGAAGATCAGCACCGTGCCGTGCCGGGCCGTGATCTCGCGCACGAACGCGAGGTAGCCGGGATCAGGCATGATGAAGCCGACGTTGCCGCAGTAGGCCTCGAGAATGACGCAGGCGATCTGGCCCGGGTTGGCGGCGAAGGCGGCCTCGAGGGCCCCACGGTCGTTGTAGGGAAGGACGACCGTCTCGCGCGCAAACGACGCCGGCACGCCGGCGCTGTCGGGATTGCCATGGGTGAGCGCGCCGGAGCCGGCCTTGATCAGGAGCGAGTCGGAGTGGCCGTGGTAGCAGCCGGCGAACTTGATGATCTTGTCGCGCTTCGTGAAGCCGCGCGCCAGCCGGATGGCCGACATCGTGGCCTCGGTGCCGCTGTTGCACATGCGGACCTTCTGGATGGAGGGGAAGAACTTCACGATGAGCTCCGCCATGCTGACCTCGGAGGGATTCGGCGTGCCGAACGACGTGCCATTCTCGAGCGCCGCGGCGATGGCCGCCTTGATGCGCGGATGGTTGTGCCCGTGGATCGCCGGGCCCCAGGTGCAGACGAAGTCGATCAGCTCGCGCCCATCGGCGGTGATCAGCGTGGCACCCCGCGCCGCCTTCACAAAGAAGGGCGCACCGCCGACCGAGCGGAAGGCGCGGACCGGGGAGTTGACGCCGCCCGGGATGAGCTGCTTGGCGCGTTCGAAGAGGGAGTCGGAAACCGGGGAGGACATGGAGGAGTTAAACCACTAATTTTCGCTAATTGTCGCTAATCTTTTTGGGTCCGGATGAATCGCTTCCAATGGAGTCGGTCGCGGCAGCCATAATTGACCAGGTAACCCACGCGCTTCTTGGTCGCCTTCAGATAATTGAATAGCTGGGCCTCGTGCTCAGGGGCGAGCGAGGTGGTGGCCTTTAGCTCCACGATGATCAGATTGCCGACAACCAGGTCGGGGCGAAGTCGTTTGATCATGGTAAGTCCCTTGTAGAAAAGACCGATCTCAGGCTGGGCGACGTGCGCAATTTGTCTGGAGGACAGTTCGCATTCAAGTGCCTCTTGGTAGATGTCCTCGGTGAATCCGACCCCGAGCTCATGATACACGGCAAACGCGGCCGCCATGAAGTCATACCCCAGCTGTTCAGCCATCGCGTCTTCCATTAGCGCGAATTAGCGAAGATTAGTGGTTTCCCAACCACGAACCCGATCACACATCAGCTCACATATTTCTGCACGATGGGAATGCGGCGGCCGACGCCGAAGGCGAGGGGGGTGATGCGGAGGCCGGGGGCGGCCTGCTTACGCTTGTACTCGTTGAGGTCCACCTTGCGGATCACGTCGTTGACCACCGCCTCACTGAAGCCCTGGGCGATGAGGTCGCGGCTGGAGAGGCCCTCCTCCACATAGCCATGGAGAATCCGGTCGAGCATGTCGTACGGCGGGAGCGTGTCCTGGTCGGTCTGGTTGGGACGCAGCTCGGCGCTGGGCGCCTTGTCGATGGTGTTGCGTGGGATGATTTCCCGGTCGCGGTTCACCCAGCGGGAAAGGGCATAAACCTGCGTCTTGAACACGTCGGAGATCACCGCCAGTCCGCCGCACATGTCGCCGTAGAGCGTGCAGTAGCCGACGGCCACCTCGCTCTTGTTGCCGGTGGTGAGGAGCAGGGAACCAAATTTGTTTGAGAGCGCCATCATCAGCACGCCGCGGATGCGCGCCTGGATGTTTTCCTCGGCCACGTCCCGCGGCCGGCCGGCGAACAGCGGCTGCAGCGAGGCCTCGGTGGCCGCGACGGCCTCGGCGATGCCGATGGTCTCGAAACGAATGCCGAGATTATGCGCGAGGATGCGGGCGTCGTCCCGGGAGTGCTGCGACGAGATGACGGAGGGCAGCGAGACGCCGATCACATTGTCGCGGCCCAGTGCGTCGGCGGCGACGACCGCGACGAGCGCGGAGTCGATGCCGCCGGAGAGGGCGACCAGCGCCCGCTTGAAACCGCTCTTGTGGGCGTAGTCGCGCAGTCCGAGCACGAGCGCCTCATACATGTCCTTGAGCTCGTTCTGGGCGAAGGTCGGGTGCAGGGCCCCGGCGGCCGGCGTGGGCGCGGCGGTGCGTCCGTCGGGCAGGTCCACCACGCGCGTCTCCTCCGCGAAGGCCGCGAGGCCCGCGATGACCTGGCCGGTGGCGTCGCAGGCCAGGCTGCGGCCGTCGAAGATCAGCTCGTCGTTGCCGCCGACGGCATTGACGTAGGCGACCGGGCAGCCGAGGGCCCGGGCGGCGTCGGCAACCAGCTTCACGCGGAGGCTGTCCTTGTCGTAGTGCCACGGGCTCGCGGACAGGTTGACCATGAGGTCGCATTTTTCCGCCGCGAGCTGCTCCAGCGGCGTGCGGCCGGTGTAGAGGCGCCGCGTGCTGATCATGGGATGCGTCCAGATGTCCTCGCAGATCGTGATGCCGATGCGGCGGCCCTGGTGCTCGACGACGGTGGGCGCGGAAGCGGGCTCAAAATAGCGGTCCTCGTCAAACACGTCGTAGGTCGGCAGCAGGCGCTTGCGCGCGAGGGCGACGACCCGGCCGCGGTGGCAGAAGGCGGCGGAGTTGTGGAAGGGCCGGCCGCGTCCCGTGTCGTTGGGCTCGACCGTGCCGATGAGCGCGGGGACGTCCCCGATGGCCGCGGCGACCTGGGCCAGCGCCTCGGCGGTGTCCGGCACGAAGCGCCGCTTGAACAGGAGGTCGCGGGGCGGGTAGCCGCAGAGCACCAGCTCCGGGAAGACCACCAGCTCGGCGCCCTGGGCGACCAGCGCGTGGTAGGCGTCGAGGATGCGACGGCGGTTGCCGGCGAGGTCGCCGACGATCGGGTTGAGCTGGGCGAGGCCGAGACGCATGGAGGGAAAGGGACGCAACGTGGACATGTTTGCCCGCCCTGACAACTCGCAAGGCTGGGCTTGCACTGGGGCGGGGAGGGAGGCTTTGCTGCGCCCTTCATGCCCACCACCCGCCTCATCCTTGCCTCCGCCTCGCCCCGTCGGCGCGAGCTGCTCGTGGGCCTGGGCCTGGCGTTCGAGGTCGTGGTGGCGGACGTGACCGAGCACGAGCACCCCGACGCCGAGCCGCGGGCCATGGTGGCCCACAACGCGGCCCTGAAGGCCGACTGGGTTGCCGCGCGCCATCCGGAGGCGTGGGTTCTGGGCGCGGACACGACGGTTTTCATCAACGGGACCGTCCTCAACAAACCCGCCGACCTGGCCGAGGCCCGGGCCATGCTCCGTCGGCTGGCGGGCCGCACGCACACGGTGTACACGGGCGTGGCGCTGCGCCGGGCGGCGGAGGGCGTGAAGGAGGACCATGGCGTGACCAGCCTCGTCACGTTCAAGCCCTTCGATGATGCCGTGATCGACAGCTATTTCCGGCTCGTCAACCCGCTGGACAAGGCCGGCGCCTACGGCATCCAGGAAGGCCGGGAGCTGATCATCGCCGGCTGGGAGGGCTCGTTCACAAATATTATGGGCCTACCCATGGAAGTGACGAAACAAATTTTGACGCAACGGGGTCTGTTAGGCTGAATATCCGCGTCCAGCCGGGTCATCCATGAGCCAAACCATCGTCTCCCCGCCCTTGTCGGTCACCATGCGCCGTATCGCGGCGGAGCTGTGGGACGACCCGGATTCGCGGGGGGTGCTGATCGGCCTGCTGGCGGTTTTCCTGGTACACCTGTTGCTGTACCTGTGGGCGCCGTACCTGCTGCGCTCGGACCCGTCGATGACCGTGCTTCGGCCGCACGCCTCGACCCGGCAGTTCAACATCGAGATCGCCCCCGACACCTTCAGGCCGCCGCCGCCCAAGCCGAAGCCCCAGATGAAGTTCGTGGAGACGAATCCCAACGCGCCCGACAACGTCCCGGACAAGACCAACAATTTCGCCGCCCAGAACCAGCAGGTGGCCCAGGAGAAGCCCACGCCGAACGGCAAGAGCGACCATCCCGCCCTCGAGGGCCAGAAGGACATCAAGTCCGCGCAGATCGTCACGGGCCAGCTGAGCAAGCCGATCGAGCAGACGCCGATCCCGCCGTCAGCCGAGGCCCCGCCGCAGCAGTCCACCGTCATGACCTCGCGGCCGGAGCAGAATCCGCTCCCCGGCATTGAGAAGCGCATTGGCGACGATGCGGAGGCCCCGGGCACCAACGTCGCGAAGTTCACGGAGCACCCGAAGAACATCCCGGAGAAGATCGACGGCACCAAGAACGCCCCGCTGATCGAGGGCGCGACCGCGATGCAGCCCGCGATCGACCCGCATCATCCGCGCCCGCGTCCGCAGATTGTGAAGCAGCAGCAGGTGCGCCCGGCGATCTTCGAGGACAACAAGTTTGGCACGGAAAACATCGGGCCGATCGCGGTGGACGCCCGCTGGAGCAACTACGGCGTGTATCTCCAGAAGATGATCGAGACCGTCCAGCGCCAGTGGGACCACCTGCTGGAGGACAGCCGCATCTACCCGCCCAACGGCAGCACCGTCGTCGTCAAGTTTGTCATCAACTCCGAGGGCAAGATCACACGCGTCATCAGCGTGGACAACAAGGCCACCGAGCCCGCCGCCCGTGCCTGCGTGAACGCCATCACCGACCGCTCGCCGTACGGCGCCTGGACCGACGACATGAAGGCGATGCTGGGCGAGGAGCAGGAGATGACCTTCGCGTTTTACTACCAGTGAGCGCGGAGGCGCAGAGCTTCTGGGATTCGCTGCCGCTGGGGCGGGGCGTGCGGCTGCTCCATCACGACGCGAACGGACTGGGCGCCTTCGACAAGCCCGCGGGTGTCCTCTCGCATCCGAACGCCGGCGGCGATGAGCCCCGGTCGCTGCTCACCGTCCGTTACCAGCTCGACGGCGAGTGCTATGCCTGGGTCCCGGCGCCCGGACAGCCGCCGCGCCGGCTCTGGCTGCTGAACCGGCTGGATTCCGCCACGTCGGGCGTGATCCTAGTCGCGTCCGACGAGACGCTGGCCCGCGAGATTCGCGCCTATTTCCGCCGCAAGCAGGTCCGCAAGATCTACCAGGCGCTGGTCTTCGGTGTGCCGCGGCAGCCGACGGAAACGTGGCGCGACACCATTGCCGCGGTAAAGAAGTCTGCCCAGGTCCGCGCGGTCGCCGGGGTGGGGCGCGTGCCGGCCGAATGCCGCATGACCGTCGTCCGTCCCGGCAAGGGTGAGCCACGCGTCAGCCTGCTGCGGCTCGAGCCGCTGACCGGCCGCAGCCACCAGCTCCGCGTCCAGTGCGCCCAGCGCCACCTCCCCATTGTGGGCGACCAGACCTACGGGGATTTTCCCGCCAACCGTGCGTTCGCGAAGCTCCATGGCACCAAGCGGCTTTTCCTGCACTCGCTGTCCACGCGCTTCGAGTACGAGTTCAAGGGCCAGAAGCACACCTTCGCCGTGGAGGCACCGCTGCCGGAGGATTTCGCGCTCTGATCCAGCATCGTTGTAGGGCGGGGTCGCTGACCCCGCCTTAGAATCAAAGCAAAGGCGGGGTCAGGCGACCCCGCCCTACAATCGGGCACCGACCTGCACACGGAGCATTGACATCGGCAGGTGGGACCGGCACCCATCGCGACGTGATTTCCGCCGGTTATTATTTCTTCGGTTTTGGTTTCTGGGCCTACTTTACCCGGAAACTCACCGGCGGCTGTCGCGAAACCTGAACCCAGGCCAATTTTCGCCCCCTCAGCCGCCCACTCCCGGGCGGCTTTTTTATTAGCCTCCACCCAGACCCGCCATGATCCTCCCCAAGACCAACCGTCTCACGCCCGAACAGCTCGCCGAGATCACCGCCATCGTCGGCGAGTTCGGCTGCAAGATTCAGCCCATCGTCGGCGCGGTTCGCACCATCTACGCCATCGTGGGCGACGAGCGCGACGATCTCATGATCAACCGGCTCGAGGGCCTGGAGTACGTGGACCGCATCGACCGGATCCAGTCGCCGTTCAAGCTGATGGACAAGCGCTCCGACCTCGCCACCGGCCGGCTCACGCTCGGCGGCGTCACGCTCGGGCAGGATCTCTTCGTCATCGCGGGCCAATGCACGATCGACCCGAAGAACCCGAATTATTTCTACGAGACGGCGCAGGCGGTGAAGGAGGCCGGCGCCCAGATGCTCCGCGGCGGCGTGTGGAAGCCCCGCACCAACCCCTACACATTCCAGGGCGACACCAAGTCCCTCGACATCCTCATGGAGGCCTCCCGCCGCACCGGCCTGCCGGTGGACACCGAGGTCATGGAGGAGGAGCACATCAAGCTGGCGCTCGACGCCGGCGTGACGCTCCTGCAGGTCGGCGCGCGCAACGCGCTCAACTATTCGCTGCTCCGCGCCATCGGCCGCGCCGTCGCCACGCGCACCGACCGGGCCGTGCTGCTCAAGCGCAGCCTGCACATGGGCGCGCTCAACGAGTTCATCTCCGCCGCGGAGTACATCGCCGCCTTCGGCAACCCGAACATCGTCCTGTGCCCCCGCGGTACGAGTCCCACGCTCGACGGCTACCGGAACCATCCCGACGAGAGCATCACGCCCTTGCTCAAGGAAAAGACCTGGGCGGCGGTTGTCGTGGATCCCTCGCACTCGGTCGGCAAGGCCTCGTATGTCCCGGCCTGCTCCCTCGCCGCCATCGCCTACGGCGCGGACGGCCTCTGCATCGAGGCGCATGTGAGCCCCAGCCACGGCATCGGCGACGACCCCAAGCAGGCCGTCACGCCCGAGGTGCTGAAGGAGATCATCACGCAGTCCCGCCAGCTCTGGGCCATCCGTCACGCCGGCAAGCTCGGGCACGGATAACCGCCGCTGCGGTGCCCCTCACAGCAAGTTAAGCTGCGAATCGTCGGCCGGCGCGACGGTGATCTTCTTCTTCGGACGGGCCTGCGGTGCAGCCACGGTAACGCTCGTGTCGTCGCTCTCCAGCTTGCTGAGAATGCTCTTGGCCCGGTCGATCACGCTGATCGGGAGGCCGGCGAGGCGGGCGACCTGGATGCCGTAGCTGCGGTCGGCGGCGCCGGGCACGACGCGGCGGACAAACACGATGTCATCCTGCCACTCCTTCACCGCCACGGAGAAATTGCGCAGCCGGGTCAGGTGTTTCTCGAGCTGGGTCAGCTCCTGGTAGTGCGTCGCGAACAGCGTCCGCGGACCGCGCTCGGCGTCGCGGTGCAAGTGCTCGACCACGGCCCAGGCGATGGCGAGTCCATCGTAGGTCGAGGTCCCGCGGCCGATCTCGTCGAGGATGATCAGCGAGCGCGCGGTGGCGTTGTTGAGGATGTTGGCGGTCTCGTTCATCTCGACCATGAAAGTCGAGTTGCCGCGGGCGAGATCGTCGCTGGCGCCCACGCGCGAGAAGATGCGGTCCACCAGCCCAAGGCGGCAGGCGCGGGCGGGCACCCAGCAGCCGACCTGGGCGAGCAGGGTGATGAGCGCCACCTGGCGGATGTAGGTGGACTTGCCCGCCATGTTGGGGCCGGTGATGAGCGCGATCTGGGCATCGGCGCACGCGAGCACCGTGTCGTTGGGCACGAAGGCCGGGCTGGTGCCGCGGGCCAGGGCCGCGCCGGGGGCCTTGAGCATCTGCTCGACGACGGGATGCCGACCCTCGGTGATCTCCAGCGCCTCGCCCTCGTCAAGCGTGGGGCGGCAGTAGTCCCACTCCCGGGCCAGGACCGCCCAGCCGGCGAGCACGTCAAGTTCCGCGAGCCCCTCGGCCGACTGCGCGAGGGCCACGGACTCGTCGAGGATGGCGGCGACGAGCTGGTTGAAGAGTTCTAGCTCGCGCGCCAGGGCATTCTCCTCGGCGTGGAAGATCTCCTTTTCCTTCTGGCGCAGTGCCTCGGTCACGTAGCGCTCGCCGCCCACCGTGGTCTGCCGGCGGATATAGTCGCTGGGCACGAGGTGGAGGTTGGCCTTGGTGACCTCGATGTAGTACCCGAAATTGTTCGTGAACCTGACCTTCAGGCTGCGGATCCCGGTGCGCTCCTGCTCGGCGCGCTCGAGGTCGGAGAGCCAGGTGCGGTTGTCGCTGGTCAGCGCGCGGAGGCGGTCGAGCTCGGGATCGTGGCCGGCGCGGATGAAGTTGCCGTCGGCGAGGTCGTTCGGGAGCTCGTCGGCGAGCGCTCGGGTGAGCAGCTCGCGCAGGGCCGGCAGCTCGGCCAGCCGGTCCTGGTAGCCGACGGCAAGCGTCCCGCCGAAGGCCGCGAGCTCGGCGCGCAGCGCGGGCAGCTGGACCAGGGTGTCGCGCACGCCGCCCAGCTCGCGGGGATTCCGCAGCCGGTTCTGCAGGCGGCCGAGGATGCGGGGGATGTCGCGCACGCCGGCCAGCTGCTCGCGCAGGGCAGCCAGCCGGGAAGGGAAGGCAAGCAGCTCGCCGACGAGCGCCTGGCGCCGTTGGATTTCCGGGAGGTCGAGCGTGGGCGAGGCGAGCCAGCGCTCGAGCAGGCGGGTGCCGGTGGCGGTGGTGGTGCGGTTGATCGCGCCGAGCAGCGAGCCGTCGCGGGCGCCCTGGCTGGACTGGAAGATCTCGAGGTTGCGCAGGGTCGCCGGGTCAAGCAGCAGCGTCCGGGCACTGCGGTATTCCTGCAGGCCGCGGAGGTTCTCGGGTTTGGCGCAAAGGTTCTCGGTGGCGTAGTAGACGAGGGCGCCCGCCGGGCCGAGGGCCGGATGGGTGTGGGCGAGGCCGAAGCCCTGGAGGTTCAGCACGCCGAGCGTGTCCATGACCGTCTTGGCGCCCGTGGCGGTCTCGAAGTGGTAGCCCGACAACTCGGAGCAGAGCCGCGCCGCGCAGAAGGCCTGCAGGGCGTGCACCTCGATCTGCTCGTGCGGCAGGGCCGCCCAGCGGGTCAGCTCGCCCTCGATCAGGAGGATCTCAGCCGGGTCCAAGGCGGTGAGGACGGGAAGCAGGTTCGCGATGTGGGTGTCGGTCGCGATGCGGAACTCGCCAGTGGACAGGTCGAGCCAGGACGCGTGCAGGCCCTGTTTGTCGAGCGCCAGGGCGCACAGGTAGTGGTTGCGGGCGGCGTCGAGCTGGTTGGCGGAGAGGGTGGTGCCGGGCGAGAGGATGCGCGTAAGCTGGCGCTTAACCAGGCGGCCGGCCTGGGCGGGTTCGGCCTGGTCGCAGATCGCGACTTTCCGGCCTGCGGCGAGGAGCTTGGTGACGTAGGTGTCGCAGGCATGTGCCGGAATGCCGGCCATGGGGTGGTCCTGGCGCTTGGTGAGGGTCAGCCCGAGCAGGCGCGAGGCCGTCACGGCGTCGTCAAAGAACAGCTCAAAGAAGTCGCCCAGGCGGAAGAGCAGGAGGGTGTCACGCGGCAGGCCGCGTTTGACCTCGAAATACTGTTGCATCATAGGTGTCATGGCATTTATACCCGTCTTTTATACCCACCCAAGAATGAGCGACAAAAACCCACTCTGGCGGCCGGCCGGTCCTGCAGGGCTGTATGTGAACACACAGTCCGGCACGTACTATTCGCGCTATCGGATGAATGGGTCGCGGACATTCCGGTCACTGAAGACAAGAGTTATTACCTCCGCAAAGCTGAAACACGCGAAGCGGCAGCTGGATGTGGAGAAGGACCGGCAGCGCGGCGCGCACCTCGACGGAAACTTCCAGACGTTGGGCGGACTGCTGGGGGAAATGAAGGCGCGGCTTGACGCGATCCCGGTCGCGGAGAACACGCGTAAAAGCCGAAACAGCAATATCGAGCGTCTCAAGGCCAACTGGCGCCGGGGCGACTTTGAGACCTTCCGGGCCCGCAACGTCACGGCCGACGTCGTGGCCGAGTTGCGCGAATACCTCCTCCACAAGGCCGAGTGGAAATGGAAATTCCAGAAATCGAAGCATCGCGGGTACAAGGCTCCCGTCGTCAACCAGACCCTTTGGGTCCTCCGCG
The DNA here is from genome assembly GCA_903825285.1 of uncultured Opitutia bacterium. GTDB lineage: Bacteria > Verrucomicrobiota > Verrucomicrobiia > Opitutales > Opitutaceae > Opi-474. The sequence continues at coordinate 51,446 of CAIJZY010000043.1, forward strand.
TCATACTCGACCTCGCCGTCGAGAAACTGGTCCTGATTGAGAACCCGTTCGCGGTCTCCTCCACGCTGCGACAGGGGCTGTTTGCGAAGGGCGGGGGACGGGGCGGCCGGAGCGGCGCGAAGCTCCAGTTGCCCGACCGGGCGGACATGCTGCGCATCTTTGCGGAAATGCGCCGCGTGCCGGACGAATCCGAGGCGTTCAAGCCCAACCCCGAGCAGCGCGTCCACCTCGAGGCCATGGCGACCGAGATGGCCGACCATGCGGAACTCCTGACCTATTCCGGCATGCGCAAGCAGGAGGCGACGCAGTCGACCGTCGGAGACGACCAGGGCAATGAATTCAAAATCTGGGGCACCAAGTCCGAGTCCGCCGAACGCACCATCCCCGTAAATCCGGCGCTGCGGGCGGTGCTGGATCGCATCAAAAGCCGTCGAATCGGATCCCGGACGAAGCTCGTCTATGCGAGCGAACCTCGGACCGCCCTGCGCCGGGCCTGCGCGCGCCTCGGCTTGCCGATGCTGCGTAACCACGACCTGCGCCACTACTTCGCGTCCGTGTGCATTGCCAGCGGCGTGGACATCCCGACGGTTTCCCGGTGGCTGGGCCACGCGGACGGCGGCGCGCTGGCGATGAAAACCTACGGGCATCTCCTCAAGGATCACAGCCAGGCCGCCGCCAAAAAAGTGGACTTCAACGCGCCCCGCACCGACGCACAATCCAGTGTCGCGTGATGAATCCAGTTCGTCATGTCTCGCAGCGGTGGAGGTCAATTGAGCTCGCACCGGTGCTCAATGGAACGACGCGTCACGAGCACCCGGCGCGTGCCGGACAGCCGCTGTAGGCGCCCAGTGGCGAGTTCCGCGTAAAGCGTAGTGCGCGAGATCCCCCCGAGCAGGTAACGGGCAGTTTTCTCATCGTAGGCTTCAGGCAGCGGGGGCGGGGATTCCCCGGAGAAAGCGACCGCTTCACCTTCGAGGCCCACCCCCCATTGGGCCGCGAATTGCCTCGCTTCAACGATGTCCCTGGCCTCGTAAACGATCCGGCGGATCTCCCCGGCCGCGACATAGATTCCGGAATACTTTTTGAGCGCGGCGTCGGCCGTCATGGCGCGCGCCTCCCTGCATTGGCTGTGCTCCGCGACGCGCGGTGCGCGGGAACCCTGCCGGGATCTGGTTTTGTCGTGCCGGCCATGATTACATTCCCATCCGCGGCCCGGGCGGACGGATCGTCGGCGACTGCCTCGGGCGTTCGGTCTCAACCAGTCTTTGCCCTTGTTGGAGAAAATACTTTTCCAATTCGCTGATCAGGGGCTGGAGGTCGTGCGCGGTGACCTTCCAGACCGCCCTGAAATCAACCTTGTTGTAGGTATGGGCGATCCGGTTGCGCAGCCCGCGCATCTGGTGAATCGGCAGGGCCGGCACCGCCGCCGCGGTGGCCGGCGACACGCGGGCCGCCGCCTCGCCGATAGCCTGCAGGCGCATGGCCACGGCGTCGCGCGTTTTGGCGTCGTCCCAGAACTGCGTGAAGGTCTGCCCGCGCACATAACTGGCCGCCTGTCGGGCCGAATCCAGCATGTCCTGCAGGTGGGCCAGATCGCGCTGGCCCGGCTCACCCGGCATAAATGACCCGCCGGTCGCGTTCGATCGTTTCCCGCCGGAAGCGGTTGGTGATTTCCTCGACCGCCTCGCAGGTCAGCAGATCCACGGGAACGCCCAGCAGCTGGGCGCATTCCGCCTCAATCGCGACGATCTCCAGGCCGGGATGTTCGGAAAAAGTGGCGATCAGGTCCACGTCGCTGCCCGGGGTCGCGCCGCCCCGCGCCACGGACCCAAAAATTTCCAGCCGCGTGATGCCGTGCTGGCGACAGACCGGCCCGAGGCGTTGGACAATCTCGGGCACCGTGGGCGGAAGTTGGGTGCCGCGCGGCCGGGGCGGCTCCGGCGGGGGCAAGACCAAGCCAGGGGCGCGGTGGGGTGCGCCCCGGACAGATTTGGTCTTTTTCGAGGCCGGATTCATCGGATGAAAGGCTACCCGCGCAGACGTTGAAACCAAGGCGGAAGTTCCGCGCGCGACGGCGGGGGGATGCTGAAAGAGAAGGGCCAATTGCACGGCCTCAAATTGGGCCTTCGGCGGGAAAAATCCAGCGAGGGGAGCGAACACCCACGGCCGGCGTGTTCGCCGGCTCGTTTCGTCGCTCCTCATGGGGCCGCCACGCCGGACCGGGAACGCCCCGGGCCGCGCTTGTTCCGGCAAAGGCCGGGCCGCGACCTGGCCCGGTGACGGGGATTAATTCCATGGGGGCGCGGCCAACCTCCGGGACTTTCGACCGGTTCCAAGAGCGTCAATCTCGCCGGCTACCCGGCGGAAGGACCCGGGCGCCGACCGGGCGTCGGACCGAGCTCATGGCCGACCTCCGCCGCCTTGAGCGCGGGCACCTGGGCCTGGTCGGCAAATTCCCGCCAGCGGGCCACGCTCGCCCGCACCTGCTCGACGAGGTCCTCGGCGTCCCGTCGCGCGAGTCCTTCGTTTTCGGCCAGCCGCAGCAAATGCTCCACGCCGAGCGCGCGCCTTTCGCCCAGGATCGCCAGGCCCCGCTCGGGCTGCTGCAGGACGCTGGAAAAAGTGAGATCGTAGGCCGGCCCGACCTGCCACTTCCGGTCCCGATAGAGGAAGCCGTGGTTCTTGCCGTGGTCGTCGCGATTGCTCGCGAGCACGTTGAACACGGCGCGCCGGAAGGCCCGCCAGACTTCCGTCTCATCCTGCGTGAGGCGCCGCGCGACCCGCAGGAAGGTTTCATAGTTCAGGTCGCCCCCGCCCACGTGCAGCATGGCCGCCAGCGTGTGATGGTGGATGCGCTCCGCGCCTTCGCGGTCGAAGCGCTTCACCGCGAAATGCCGCCGCACCTGGCCGTCATGTCTGGTTTCGAGGAGCCGGGTCTCGGGCATTTCCACGCCGGCCGCGCGCGCCATCAGGGCATACGCCTCTTCCATCGGTCCATGCGCGCCGTCGGAACTGGTGTCGAACTTCACGAGCCAGGCGTCATGGCTCGTCGGCAACTCGCCGGCGCCGGCGAGCGTGCGCCCGGCGCCCTGCCGCGGCAGCGCGATCAGCGCCTTCGGCCGGGCGCCTCCGGCCGAGGAACCGACCGCGGCCAGGACGTTCAGGTCGATTTCCCCGGCCTGTTCCGCCCGGATCACCGCGGCTTGCAGCGTGTCCAGGGACACGGCCGTCCAGGGATGCTCGGCCGCATCCCGCGCCGGTTCATACGTCAAGGCACCCATGCCGTGCGCGCCCACCAAGGCCAGCATCGCGAGCGGGGTCACCGACGGTTCCGTCGTGCCCTGCCGGCGAAACCATTCCAGCATCACGCGCCGGCCCCACGCATCGGGCAGGGAATCATCGAAGAGTCCGGGCAGTCTGTCTCCGCCGCGGGCCTGCACGCCGGGCCGCAGCGGCAGATGGAACGGGGACAATTCATGGCCGGTCGCAATGAAGGTGGGATCGTATTCAAACGCGATGCCCGTGGCCGTCTCCGCCAGCTGGCCGACCTTTTGTCCCAGATACCTGACGGTGATCTGGCTCATGGGCGTTTCCGGCTGCCGCGTTGCCGTTTCGGCTTCACCAGGTCGGCGAGGCTCAGGGTGGACAAGTCCGGCTCCTGTCCAAGGCGATCGAACTCCTCCAGCAGTCCGAGCACGTCCAGGACCTTCAGCAGACGCAGGAGCGAGATCCGTCCGGTGCGTTCGAACAGCACATAAGTGGGCTCCTTGAGTCCGGCCCGCCGGGCCATTTCCGCCTGCGTCCAAGCGCGCTGCAACCGCCGGTCGCGAATCCGCGAGGCGAGATCGGCGGCCACTTCCGGAGCGCTTTTAAGCGATAACATATAATCGACTATTGCGAATAACGGCTATTAGTCGACAATATCTTATTCTTTACCAATTGACAGGCTCGCCTGCTGAACGGAGCCCCAGCCGTGAAATTCCGCCGTGCGGGCCGTGGTGTCTATGATCACATGGTTCGGCTCCTTCGCCCGGGGATCCACGCCCGGATTGAAACACCAGGCCGGGCCCAGTGGGTGGCACCAGCGCGTGGGATTATGAATATGCCCGGAGAGCACAAGACTGCCGGCCGGCAACTTCAGGACGGCGGCGGCCACTTCGGGATCGCCCACCTCCCGGCCCAGGTCGGAGGACAGCGGCGTGCCCAACGGCGGGGTGTGCACCAGAATCACCGCCGGTTCCGGACCGGGAGCAACCGGCACCCCCAGCCAGGGGCAACAGACGAAACGATAGCCCTGAAAAACCTCCGACGTGCCATCGACGCGCACGTTCGGCCCCGCCGCTTTCTTCAGCCATCCGCCCTGCGTATCGGTGTCGGTGACGTGCTCCGACGGCGGCCACCAGTCATGGTTGCCAGTACACACGTACATCCTCACGGGAAAATTCCCGAGCCACTCGCGCATCCATTTGCTCTGCTCCCGCAGGCGGGTGCGGGCGTTGGGAAACAAATCCAGCAGGTCGCCGCTGAAGCAGACGGCATCGTAGCGGCGCGCCTGCGCCGCCAGCCAGTCAAGCCAGGGCCTCCGGAAATGCAGGTCTGTGACATGAAGCAGTTTCATCGGCAGTCGGATGGCCCGGTTTCGGCGCTTCGGTTTTTCCGCGTTCCAGACCAGAGGCCAAAGGCGGTGCGCCGGCTCAATAGTCCAGCACGTGCAACCCGGGCACCCGCGAGAAATGCCGCGTGTTGCGGCTGATGAGCGGCAAGCCGAAGGCAAGCGCCGTCGCCGCAATCCAGGTGTCGTTGTCGCCGATGGGCCGGCCGGTGGTTCGCAGATCCCGGGCGATCCGCGAGGCCGTCCAGGCAATGTTCTCGTCGATCTCGACCACGGTGAAGAGACGCAGTCCCGTCTGCACATCCGCGGGGGTGGCGCACCCCTCCGCGAATTCCGCCCAGCAGATCCGGGACGTGTAGAGGGGGGCGTCGAGGTGCGCCTGCAGGAAGCGCTCCGCCTCGCCCCGGGCCTTTCGACCGCGCTGGCCGGAGGCATGAATGAGGAAGGTGCTGTCGAAGAGCATCAGGCGCAGCGCAGGTCACGGGACCGCCGGCGGCCCGAGGCGGCCCGCTCGATGGCCGTCCAGTTGGCGCCCCGGCCAAAGGCCCCCGCTTTCATTTCCCGGAGCAGGTCCGCCGCCGTCGCCGTCGCCGGTGGCAGGGTGATGCGCCGGACCACGGCGGAGAACGACTCCCCGGGGCGGCGGGTGGCTTTCAAGCGTTTGTAGGCGTCAACTTCCAGTGAAATGGTCTTGGAGGGCATGAGTTGACCATGCACAGAGAGTCTGTGCAGTCAACCACCCGGCGGCCCGAGGGCGCGTTTCGCCGGTTCCGAGCTGGCACGCTTAGCGCCGGATTGTCCCCTGTGGTATAATGCGCGCCGTTTGCAACCCACGCTGCCCAATGGCTTCGATTCCTGGACCCAAGTTCTCACCGACTGGGGAGTGAGCCGAGCGTACGCAAGTTTCTCGCCGCCATGCTGCTTCAGGGACCGGCCGGAACTCGCCGCCCCGTTCGTCGCCGAAATCGGCGCCGCCATCCGGGAAAAAGCCCTCGGCCAGTCGGCCCGCCAGATCGCTCTCCTCCACGCCCGGGTCACGGAATCCGCCTACGATCAGGCGGGCGGCTCCGACTACCGCGCAACCCGCCGCATCATGGAAGCGGCCCAGGAGCGCTACTTCGCCGTTTGGCGCCATCACCGTACGAGCCGCAGCGAGTGGGCGGCGCCCGAATTTGCCGCCCTCCAAAGAGAGAAGGATCAAGCCCAGGCCGCCTACCATGCCGTCCGCCGCCGGCACGAACCGTTCGTGCGGGAAACCCAGGCGGCGGCGGCCCGCGCCTATTGGTCATCCCGCCGGGTCCGTGGCATCCCGGACACGTTTTTCTCGGACGCGACACTGTCCAGCACCCCCGCCCGAATGCAGCGGATCCATCCTCCCTGGTGGGGCGTGTTTTTTGGCAAACTCCAAAAACCTCTGGCCCACGGCCATCTCGCCGAAGGTTATTTGCTCGATGCGCTGCCCCAGCTGCGGGCGATGGCGATCAAGAAGACCCTCGCCGCCATGATCGACGAGTGGCATCAGGCGAACGCCCCGCACTGGGGCTGGGACCGGCCGAGCCAGTATCGGATGCTGGCAAAGCGAGCTGGCGACAAGGCCGGCCATTTGACCCGCTGGTTCAACGCCCGGGCCCCCGGCTACCTGACGGACCGGGACGTGAAACGCTCCTTGCACGCGGATCTGGCCAAGCGCCTTGCGGCCGCCGATCCGTGGTCCGTCCCTCTGCCCGCGGGCCGCCCCGCCTTCTTCCGCCGCGAACACGGATTGAACTAGTGTTCGCTGCGCGGTCTCCCCGACGGGCCTGGGTTCCGTCAGGTTGACGGCATGGAATCATTTGTCGTCGGCGTTTTGGCGGGTGCGGCTGCCGTAGCATTTTTGCTGACCAGGATGGCGGGTTGGTCGCCCGCTCCCTGCGCGCCCGACCCTTCAGGAGGAGTTCTGTCCGAAGACCCGTCAGCCGCACTCCGCGTCTTGCGTCGCCGCGTCGGCTTTTGCCCCCGTTCACGCCGCAGCCACCGCCGCAAGGTCTCGTGGCCGATCTCAATGCCCAGCAACCGCAAGCCCCGGGCCAGGGACTCCACCGACTCGCCAGTCTGGCGCAGCCGCAGCAATTCCTCGCGTTGCGGCTCCAACTGCGCCGTCGCAGGATTGCGCGGGTGCCGCGCCTGGGCCACAGCCTGGGCCAGCGTGGTGGGTAGTGGGGGAGTGAGCGGGGAGTGGATGGGCAGTGACATGGTGGTGAATGGGTCACCCTATGCGTGGTGGTTGGGTGGGGCAAGGGGAGCGCTTTGGGCGCCCTCTAAGCGGACACGCTTGGACGTTGGTGTCCTCCCTTCCTCATTTTATTTGTTTTTGTTCGATGCCCCGGGTTGCTCGTCAAGGTCATGCCCTGGTTGGGTGGCTGGAGGGAGGTTCGGTTTTCTTTCCTTGGGCGAGTGGTGGCGGTACGACGCATGCGTTGAGTCATCGGATCTGGAGTCACGGGGTGGCTGCTGCAGGGGAGGAGCGGGTAGTGTGGATGGCTCTTCCCGGGCCCAGAGTTTGGCGGGCGGAGGTGGCGGATGCTGAGCATCCATCCCAGCAAGGCCTTCAGCAAGGCGCTCGGCGAATACCTCCGCCAAGCCGACTATTATGCGCAGGGCATGAAGGTTGAAGGCATCTGCCACGGTCGCCTCTGCGCCGTGGTGGGCCTCACCGAGGGCGCCCCCATCACTGATGAGGCCTTCGAGCGGATCGCCTCCAACCACCACGCCATGACCGGGGAAAAACTCACCGAACGCATGGCCGCCTGCCGCCGGGCCGGCTACGATGCCACCTTCAACGCGCCCAAGTCCGTCTCGATCCAGGCCTTCCTCGGCGGGGATGACCGGCTGCTCGCGGCCCACGACCTCGCCGTCAAGGAGGCCCTGAGCGAACTGGAAAGTTTCGCCTGCCACCAGACCGGCCGCGGGCTCAACAAGCGCTACGCCACCTCGAGCGCCATCGCCGCCGCCATTTTCCGCCACGGCGAAAGCCGGGCCCTGGACCCGCACCTCCATTCGCATGCGTTCATCTTCAATGTGACGCGGGGTGACGGACCGGCCGGCCGGCTGCTTGCCCTCGAAAGTTCCCCGATCTTCACCCGGACCAAATATCTCACGGAGGTTTACCGCAACGCACTGGCGCGGGAGGTCCAGCAGATCGGCTATCAGATTGAGCGCCGGGCGAACGGCTTTGAATTAGCCGGCGTGGCGCCGGACCTGTTGAAGAGATTTTCCAAACGAGCGCAGCAACGCGATCAGGCCATCGCGGTCCGCGAAGCTGAACTGGGCCGCGAGCTCTCTCACGATGAGGTCGCCATTCTCGTCCGCGAAACCCGCGCCGCGAAGCACTACGAGCTGACCGCGGAGGATGTCCGCCACGGGCAGCTTGCCCAAGTCAGCGCCGACGAACTGGCCGCACTCCTGGCCCTCAAGGCGGGGGCACCCCAAGCTCCGCACGATTCCGTCTCCCTCCCCGAGGCCATGGCCCGCGCCCGCGAGCACGTGTTCGAACGGCGGACCGTCGTGCCGGAGCATGAATTCACGGCCGAGGTGCTCCGCGGGACCTACGGCGCCCATTCCCTCGCCGCAGTCAAATCCGCCCTGGCGGCCGACCGCGGCCTGCTCCGCGCCGACGGCCTGGTTTCCACCCCGGCCGCCCTCGAGCTCGAGCGCGACCTGATCCGTCAACTGAATGCCGGCGTTGGCGCGCATGATTCCGGTCTCGGTTTCATCCCTTCCGCCGACTGCGACCACCTCAGCGGTGAGCAACGCAGGGCCGTGGAAAAGACCCTGGATTCCCACGACGCGGTCACTGTTCTCCGGGGCCGGGCCGGCACGGGCAAGACCCAGGCCCTGGCGACGCTCATGGAGGGCGTCATGCGTTACGGGACCAAGGTCGCCTGTTTTGCCCCCACTACCCAGGCCGTGGAAGTTCTCCAGCGGGACGGGGTCAATCAGGCGGCTGCCGGCCACGCTGCCGCCGGCGCCGTCCTGCAGTCGGCGGCCACGGTCCAACGCCTGCTGGTCGATCCCGCCCTGCAGCGAACCCTCCGCGCTGAGGTCGTCATGGTCGATGAATATGGCCTGCTGTCCCTCCGCCAGCTCAAGGCGCTGGTGGCCATCACCGCCGCCCAAGGGGCCCGCGTCCTGCTCGTGGGGGATTCGGCGCAGCATAAGAGCGTCGAGGCGGGTGATGCCGCCCGGATCATCGAAAAGGAAAGCCGGGTTCGGGTCGTGACGCTGCGGGAAGTTCATCGGCAGGCCTCCAATCCAGCCTACCAGAAGGCCGCGGAGGACCTGGCGGCCGGCCGGTTTGCCTCCGGTCTAAGTAAACTAGACCGGATGGGTGCCATCGTCGAAATCGAATCCCCACCGCTCCGCCGCCAACGGATGGTGGAGGAATGGCTGAAGGCTGCACAGGAAACCAGGCAGGTCCGCACCCGCAGCGGGCTGCAGGAACGGGCCAAGGCCGCGCTGATGGTCGCCCCGACCTGGGCGGAAATCGACCAGCTCAACCTCGTGGCCCGCCACCGTCTCAGGGCGGAGGGAAAATTGACCGGGCCCGACTGCGACTTTGTCGCGGTGCGCGCCAAGGACTGGACCCGGGCCCAGACCAAGGACCACCGCAACTACCGGCCCGGCGACGTACTGGTCGCCCACCAGGCCACGAAACATTTCGCCAAGGGCGACGAACTGCGGGTGCTGCGCAAGGAAAAGGGCCGGCTGATCGTGGCGCGCGGCGCCGCGGAATTGTCCCTTTCGCCCCGCCAGTCCGGGCTCGCCTGGACGGTCTGCGACGAACGTCCGAATCCCGTGGCGATGGGCGACCGGCTGCGGCTCCGGGCCATCGCCTGCGCCGAATCTCCGTCCGGGCAGGTTCGCCGGCTGGCGAACGGCACCGTGGTGACGGTCCAAGCGGTCAACGCAGCCGGGCAGCTCGTCCTTTCGGATGGTGCCACTTTGCGTTCCCGCCAGGTCGCCTACGGCTACGCCCTCACTTCGCACGCCGCACAAGGCCTCAGCGTGGACAAGGTTTTCCTCGCCGGTGCCGCCTCCCGCGAGGGTCTCTACGTCGCCGCCACCCGCGGCCGGGAATCGGTCCGGATCTTCGTGCCCGACCGCGAGCAGTTTCTCGACGCCGCCGGCCTGCGCTCCGAAGCGCGCACCTCGGCACTGGAATTTGCCCGGCACCGTTCACTCAAACCGACGCTCCGAACCCATCTCGCCCGCGCGTGGAACTACCTGCAGCGCGTGCGCGCACAAATGGGCACCTACCTTGCCGGCCACCCGGACGCCCGGTTTCTGCCTCCGCCGGAAATCCACCGCGTCCCCACCCGCGTCGTGGAGCACGCGCCGGCGCAGTCCGGTTCCCGGGACCACTCGCCCAGTCATCGCCCCGCCGAAGCCCCGAGCCAAGGCCTGCGGACGCGCCTATGAGCCTGCTCAAACCCAGACACCCCGACGTGGAATCGCTCCAATCCCTTGACCCGGGCTGCCTCGAAACCCAAGCCGTCCCCGCCGTTTGCCTTCGGCTGCAATCGCCCCGCCAGCGGCTGGCACTGCCCTACGCGCTCCTGCTCTGCGCCGAACTCTCCGAAGACGAAACCGGCTGTGTGATCACCTTCGCCACGCACGAAGTCAGTGTCCGCGGTCGCCATCTCATGGGAATCTACCTTGCCGTCAGTCAGGGCCAGGCTGCGCAGATCAGTATTGGGGATTCCGCCAGCTTCGCGGAGGGGGACAAATATATTGGGCCCCTCGTTGCCGAAATCCGAATCGAGCCCGCTGACGAATCGGGCCGGGCTCGGCGATAGGGTTTCCAGTGCGCGCGGGGCAGGTTCCTTAATAAATATCTCGCCCCAAAAGCCAACGTTCGCGTTCATCTCCGGTTGGCTGGCAGACTGTAGGCCGAAGAAGATTCTTCTGTCTGGCGGCTACTTTCTCGCTGCGACGATGGCTGTGTCCATCATGGCCTTTCCCTTGGGTGTCTGGTCACTCGGGTTGGTTTCATCTTGGGCGGTGTTTATGTGGCGATTGAAGAGACGCTCGAAGATTCGCTCTGCGCCGAGTTGGTGGGCGCCGAGCAACACGGCATGGCTTTCGGCGTGCTCGCGACGGTGAACGGCGTGGGCGATTTCCTTTCGAGCATCGTTGTCGGGGTGCTCGGGACCGCCTTTGGAACAACAGTCGCCTTCGGCTACACAGCTGTGCTCTCGGTTGCGGGCGCGCTGCTCGTGCTCCGATTGGAACGTCCGATGAGTGCGGCAAACGGGCAGGCCGTAAGCACCCCTTAAGGACGTTGCACTCGCCCTCCGACTAAGCGTTATTGCGCCTACGGATTTCTGGATCAAATGCTGCGCCTTCGATTTTCTCTCCTGAATTATACCCGCCCTATTATACCCTTTTTGGTAAGAAACCCGCGTTTTGGCGAACATCAGTGAAGCGTAGGCATATCCAGATAGAATACTGCCGCATTGGGCA
>CAIJZY010000044.1 GCA_903825285.1 uncultured Opitutia bacterium
GTCGGCCAGCGCGATCTCCGCCGGCCAGGCCGGCTGCAGCGCCCGCGCCACCCGCGCCAGCTCCGGCGCCGGCTCCGCCCAGTCGTCCACGTGCGCCGCCACGGCATGGGTCTGCCGGACGTCAAAGCTCCGCTCGACCGCGCGCCGCGCTGCGGCCAGCGGCAGGGTCACGCCACCCGCGGCGCGCAGCAGCGGCCAGAGCGCCAGCAGGCCCTCGAGCCGCGACCCGCCCGCCAAGAAATCCAGCAGCGCCCGCTGCGCCTGCACCTCCAGCGGCGGCGGCCCCGCCGCCTCGAGCAGGTCCGCGTAGGCCACGCCCGACTCCTGCAGCAGCCGCGCCAGCCGCTGGTGGCCGGCATCCGCGCGGGGAAACACCACGCCGATGTTCTCCGCCCCGCGGGCCAGCTGTGCGGCAATCTCGCGCGCGACCAGCCGCATCTCGTCGCCACGGGTGCGGCCCACGAGCAGCCGGACCCGCGCCGGCGCCTCGGCACCATGGCCCCAGAGCGCGCCCACGGCCTCGCAGCTCGCCGCGGGCTCGGGCGCGTCGATCGGCTGCGCCTCCACGCCGAGCAGCTCGGCCCAGAGCGCGACCCATTTCTCGTCGAGGTCCGCGCGGCCGCGGAACGCGGGCTCGGGCAGCACCACCGTCATCGCGTCGCAGCGCCGCACGAACGCGGCCACGTTGAAGAACTCGCCCCACATCTCCGGGCCGAGGCCGCTCACGAGCACGCGCCCGCCGATGCGGCCCGCCGCCGGGTCGGCCGCGAGCCCGGCGTGCTCGGCCACCTCCGCGGCCAGCGCGTAGCCGTGCGCCGCCACCCAGTCCGCGAGCTCCTGGAAGACGGCGCGCAGCCGCTCGAGGGGGAAATCCGCGGCGCGGAACCCGGCCTTGAGCAGGTCGTCAAAGTCGTCGAGCGCGCGCTCGGGGTCGCTCTGCAGGCTCTGCCAGAAGCCCCAGGCGGGGTCGTCGGGCGCGAGCGGCGCCAGCCGCCGGGCCACCAGCGTGCGCAGCCCGAACAGCAGCAGCTCGCGGCCGATCGTGGGCCGCGCCGCGGCGGCCAGGCCCAGCCATTTCTGCCGCGCCAGGCCCGGGGTGAGAAACTCCACGCCGAGCAGCGCCACGCCCTCGCGGAGGCAGCGCTGCTTCAGCGCCTGCGCCTGGCCCCGCGTCGGCACGATCACGTGCGCGCGCTCCAGCCGGCCGGCGCCAGCCTCGAGCCACGGCCGGAGCACCGCGCGCCACGCCGTGTCGGCATGGCGGGAAAGATGCAGGGCGAGGCGGGACGGGGCGGCAGCCACAGGGTCCTAACGCATGATCGCGCGGCCCGGGGTGGCAAAAACAAAAACCCCGCGGCCGGGGGCGCGCGGGGTGGAAGGGAGGGTGGCGTCGGCGCGGTTTACTTCGCGAAGACGTACTTGGCGGCGTGCGCCTTGGCCCGGGAGGCGGCGTTCTTGTGGACGACGCCGGACTTCACGGCCTTGTCCATCGCGGACGCGTACGCGCTGGCCGCCGCCTTGATCGCAGCGGAGTCGGCCGCCTTGATGGCAGCGTCGAGCTTCTTGTGCAGCGTCTTGAGGCGGGTCTTGACGGCCTGGTTGCGGACGGTGAAACGGGCGGCTTTGCGGGCGGCCTTGATGGCGGATTTGGTGTTGGCCATGGATGGGTGGAGATTTGAGCCGGACAGAAACCCAAACGCGCCGCGGAGAGTCAAGGGCAATTCCCGGCGCGCCACCCCTGGCGCGCCGGGTACCCAACGAATGGGAGCGCGTCCGCACCCCGCCCACAACACCAAGGCGGGAGGCGGGACGCGTCCCGTTTGACCGCTGGCAGCCTGCCCGGCGCGGGTGGCAAACATGCGACGTCCCCGTGACGAGATGGCAACATCCGCGGGGCCCGGCGGGCCGGGGGTCGGTTAATAGTAAATTAGCTTTGGGGCCGGTAAGCCGGATTCTGTTCCTCCCGCTTGCGCGGGATTCGGTCGTCATTTCTCTCAAGCCCATCTTGCGATGGGCTTGTCACGTCGGAGTCCCGCTTGCGCGGGACGAAGACGGATGCGGCATACCCGCGGCTATGGGACGGGCCGTCCAGCCGCCTATTTTGCCTTGCACCGGACGGGGTTTTTCGTGCCGCCGGCGTCGCCGCCGGCGCGGTGGGCTCTTACCCCACCTTTTCACCCTGACCCGGGACGAGCCGCCTTGCGGCGGACCGCACCGGGCGGTCTGTTTTCTGTGACACTGTCCGTCGCCGCGCCTTGAAACGCGGCGCCTGCGCTCGCCTTGCAGCTGGCGCAGCATCCTGCCCTGTGGTGTCCGGACTTTCCTCTCCGAATTTATCGGGCGCGGCGTTACCCGCGCCTTGGGATCAAAGAACTCGGAGCGACGACCAGGCCCCAAAGCTAAGGGGACAAACCTACGGGACCGCGGGGGGAATGCAAGGCCGGGGGGAAAGGCAGGGAGTCGTTACTTTACCACGAAGGTCACGAAGCCCACGAAGCCAGATCCATCAGGTCTTCGCGCACTTCGCGTGCTTCGCGGCACGAGGGATTGGACTCCCCTCCTAGTTAACCGCGAAGACTTCTGGCCTCAGCTTCGTGCGCTTCGTGACCTTCGCGGTGAAAATGGATCGAGAGGATGGGCCTGAGGACCCCGTAAAAATCAAACCACCCAGTTGGCCCTCAGGACTCCCAATAGACCAACCGGCTGCACTGGTCACAGGTGGCGAGCTTGCCGTCGGACGACTTGCCGCGCGCGGCGGACTCGACCTCGCTGGAAACCTTCAGGTGGCAGCCGCCGCACTTGCCGCCGCGGATCGGCACGCAGGCCGGCAGCCCGCGTCCCGCGATCCGGTCGTAAAGCTTCAAATCCGCCTCGGCCAGGGGGCCGCGCGCCGCGGCGACCTCGCCCTGCATGGCCGTGTGCTCCGCGTCTAGGCTCGCCCCGCGCTCCCGCAGCGTGCGGATGCGGCCCTCGTGTCCGGAGATGTTCGCCTTAAGTTCGGCCTCGGCCTGGGCGAAGCGCTTCTTGGCCTCGTCGATGCCATACATCACCTGCAATTCCTGCTCCTCCAGCGCGCTGATGGCACCGGAAGTGGTCTCGATCTCGTGACCCAGGGCCTGATATTCGTCGTTCTTGCGGACCTGGGACTGCTGCGTGCGGTACCGGGACAGCTTGTCCTCCGCGGAGCCGATTTCGGTCTCGATCAGCTTTTTCTTCGTTTCCAGGCCCTTTAGCTCATCCCTAGCCGCCTCAATGGCAGCCTTTTCGGCGGCAATCTTCTGCTCGACGGCAGCAATATCGCGCGGGACGGCCTTGATTTGGGTCTCCAGGGCCAGCCTTTTGGCGTCGCGATCCTGTAAAATCAGCAGTTTTTCAAGGACGGGAGCGAGCATGATAGGCCTGTTACCCGGTACCCCCACCCCGGTCAAACGAAACCCTCGCGTAAAGGGCAAAAGAACGGGGTTTAACGCACGATTTTTTCTCAAAAAAACCCTCGCCAGACCTGTCGTTTCACGAGAGATTTTTCCTTTCATTTTCCGACCCTTTTTTTCCTACATGTCCGACGCTGCCGACTCCCCAAAACTGCCCTCATCGCCTCTCGGCTCCGAAGCCTATGACGCCTCCAAACTCGGCAAGCTCGAGGGCCTGGAAGCCGTCCGGAAAAAGCCCGGCATGTACATCGGCGGCACCGATGAGCGCGCGCTGCACCACTGCGTCTCCGAGGTGCTCGACAACTCCGTGGACGAGCATCTCGCGGGCTACTGCAGCCGCATCGAGGTCAACATCCACGTCGATGGCTCCATCAGCATCCGCGACAACGGCCGCGGCATCCCCGTCGACCTGCACCCGCAGTACAAGATTCCCGGCGTGGAGATGGTGCTCACCACGCTCCACTCCGGCGGCAAGTACGGCCAGGGCGGCTACAAGTTCTCCGGCGGCACCCACGGCGTCGGCGCCAAGTGCGTCAACGCCGTCTCCGAGTGGTTCGAGGTCGAGGTCTCCCGCGGCGGCCAGGTCCACCACATGAAGTTCGAGCGCGGCAAGACCGTGCAGAAGCTCGAGGTCATCGGCAAGGCGCGCGGCACCGGCACCTACATCACCTTCAAGCCGGACGCCGAGATCTTCCGCGAGACCACCGTGTTCCAGGCCGGCCGCATCAGCCAGCGCCTGCGCGAGCTCGCGTTCCTCAACTCCGGGCTCGAGATCGTCTTCAAGGACGAGCGCCCTGCCGCCGCCAAGCCCGAGTCGTACTTCTACAAGGACGGCGTCGAGGAGTTCGTGAAGGAGATCAACACCGGCAAGACCCCGATCCACCCGAAGCCGATCTCGATCACGAAGGAGACGAAGGTGAAGACCGACGAGAAGGAGGCCGAGGTCCACGTCGAGGTCGTCCTCCAGTACAACGACTCCTACAACGACCAGGTCCTCTGCTACACCAACACCGTCCACAACCCCGACGGCGGCACCCACCTCTCCGGCTTCCGCAGCGCCCTCACCCGCGCCATCAACCAGCACGCCAAGGCCAACAACCTCCTCAAGGAAAAGGATCCCCAGATCACCGGCGACGACGTGCGCGAGGGCCTCGCCGCCGTCATCTCCATCAAGCACAGCGACCCCAAGTTCGAGTCGCAGACCAAGGTGAAGCTCCTCTCCCCCGAGGTGGAGAGCATCGTCGGCTCCGTCTGCTACGAGGGACTGATGTTCTTCTTCGACGCCAACCCGAACATCGCGCGGCGCATCGTGGACAAGGGCCTCAACGCCGCCCGCGCCCGCGAGGCCGCCCGCAAGGCCCGCGAGACCGTCCGCAAGGGCGCCCTCTCCGGCGGCGGCCTCCCCGGCAAGCTCGCCGACTGCTCCGAGCGCGACCCCGCCCTCACCGAGCTCTACATCGTCGAGGGCGACTCCGCCGGCGGCTCCGCCAAGCAGGGCCGCGACCGCCGCTTCCAGGCCATCCTCCCGCTCCGCGGCAAGCTCATCAACACCGAGAAGGCCCGCCTCGACAAGGTCCTCGCCAACGAGGAA
>CAIJZY010000045.1 GCA_903825285.1 uncultured Opitutia bacterium
CCGACGCGCTCGTCGCCGCCGGCGTGCGGCTCGCGGCCGACGCCCCGCTGCGCACGCGCCTCGGCCGCGCCGCCCGGGCCGCGGTCGCGCCCCAGTCCTGGGACCAGGTCATCGGCCGCTTCGAGGCCGACCTGCTCGCCCTCGCCGCGCCGGCGCCCCTCTCATGACGAAGATCCTCATTCTCACCGCCGGCTTCGGCGAGGGCCACAACGCCGCCGCGCGCGCGGTCGCGGCCGCCGTCGACCGCGAGGCCGGGCCGGGCTCGGCGAAGATCGCGGACATCTTCGCCCTCGCCGCGCCGCGCGCCAACGCCCTCGCGCGCCGCGGCTACCTCGGGCTCATCAACCGCGCCCCGCTGGCCTGGAGCCGGTTCTACCACTGGGTGGACCGGTCGCGCGTCGTCGAGCGGCGGCTGTGGCTCTTTGCGCGCGAGGCGCGCGTGCTGCGCGGGCTGCTGCTCCGCGAGGCGCCCGACGCCGTCGTCTGCACCTTCCCCGTCTGCACGTTCCTGCTGGAGCAGCTGGCCCGCGCCGGCGGCCCGGCCGTGCCGCGGTTCAACGTCGTCACCGACTCGATCAGCATCCACTCGCTCTGGTGGCGCGCCGCCTGCGACGGGTGGTTCCTGCCCAACGCCGACTCCGCCGCGGTCCTGCTGCGCGCCGGGATTGATCCCACCCGCGTGCAGGTCTCGGGCTTCCCCGTGCCGGCGTTCTTCGCCACGCAGGCCGGCGTGCTCACGCCGCCCGACCTCGCGGCGGGCGCCGCGCCGCGCGTGCTGCAGATCATCAATTCCGGCCGCCGCCACGCCGTGGCCACCGCCCGGCTGCTGCTGGCGGAGACCGACTGGGAGGTCACCTGCGCCGTCGGCCGCGACGAAGCCCTGCGCCGCCAGCTCACCGCGCTCGCCGCCGGACGCCGCCGGCCCGCCACCATCCTCGGCTGGACGCATGAGATCCCGCGGCTGCTCATGACCCACCACGTGGTTGTCAGCAAGGCCGGCGGCGCCACCACCCAGGAGGCCATCAACGCGCTCTGCCCGATGGTGGTCAGCCAGGTCGTGCCCGGCCAGGAGGAGGGCAACTACGAGCTGCTCCGCCGCCACGGCGCCGGCACCCTCGCGACCACGCCCGACGCCGTGCTCGCCGCGCTGCGCGGCGCCTTCGCCGACCGCGGTCACACCTGGCGCGAGTGGCGCGCGGCCCTCGCGCCGCTCGCGCACCCGGAAGCCGCCGCCGTCATCGCCCGGCATGTCCTCGCCGCCGTGCCCGATCCCGCCACGCTGTCCGCATGAAGCTCCGTTTCATCCTCAATCCCTGCTCGGGCCGCAACCGCCGCCGAACCTGGCTCGCGCCCTACATCCGCGAATTCATCGCCGCGCGCGGGCTCGACGCCGAGCTGGTCGCGACCACGCATCCCGGCCACGCCACCGCGCTGGCGGCCGCGGCCGTGGCCGACGGCTGCGAGCGCGTGGTCGTCGTGGGCGGCGACGGCACGATGAACGAGGCGGCGCAGGCCCTGCTCGACACCCCCGCCGCGCTCGGCCTCGTGCCGTGCGGCTCGGGCAACGGGCTCGCCCGCCACCTGCGCCTGCCCACCGCGCTGCCGGCCGCCCTGGCCCTCGCCGCCGACCCGGCCGCGTGCGCCGTGGCGATCGACACCGGGACCGTGGACGGCCGCCCGTTCTGCAATGCCATGGGCTGCGGCTTCGATGCCGAGGTCGGCCGCCGCTTCAACCGCCTCGCCCGCCGGGGTCTCCCCGCCTATGCCCGCACCGGCTTCGCCGCCTTCCGCGCCCGGCGCTCGGAGTGGATCGTCATCCACGGCGCCGGCCGGAGCCTTGCCCTGCCCACGCTGCTGGTCGCCGTCGCCAACTCCGACGAGTACGGCAACGGCGCCCGCATCGCGCCCGGCGCCCGCGTCGACGACGGCCTGCTCGACCTCGTCGCCATCGGACCCGTCGGCGTCTTCTCGGCCCTGCCCCTCATCGCCCGCCTGTTCCTCGGCACGCTCGACGCCAGCCCGCGCGTCTGCCGCCTCCGCGCCGACCGCTTCCTCATCGAGCGGCCGGCCGCCGGCCTCATCCACACCGACGGCGAGACCCACCAGGCCGGCGCCACCCTCGAGGTGCGCGTCCGGCCCCGGAGCCTCCGCCTGCTCGTTCCCGCCGCCTCGCCCGTTCTCCGACCCGAACCCGTGCCGCCCTGCGCGGCCGCCTCCCCATGAAATCCACGCTCCACGTCCGCACTGTCATCCTCTCCGACGTCCACCTCGGCACGGCCGACTGCAAGGCGCATGAGGTGAATCATTTCCTGCGCCACGTCCGCTGCGACCGCCTCATCCTCAACGGCGACATCATCGACGGCTGGCAGCTGCTGCGCGGCGGCCACTGGGCCAAGGTCCACACGCGCTTCATCCGGATCGTCCTGAAGAAGCTCGAGAAGCGCGACACCGAGGTCATTTACGTGCGCGGCAACCACGACGATGTCCTGGCCTCCTTCCTGCCGCTCGAGTTCGAGGGGCTCCGCATCGTCGAGGACTTCGTCCACGAGGGCCCGCAGGGCCGCTACCTGGTGCTGCACGGCGACGTGTTCGACACCGTCACGAAGAACTTCGTCTTCCTGGCCCACCTGGGCGACTGGGGCTACCGCCTTCTGCTCCGGCTCAACCGCGCCTACAACGCCTGGCGCGCCTGGCGGGGCCGCGAGTACTGGTCGCTCAGCCGCGCGATCAAGGCCCGCGTCAAGGAGGCCGTCTCGCACGTGTCCAACTTCGAGGCGCACATCGCCCAGCTGGCCCGCGAGCGCGGCTGCCGCGGCGTGATGTGCGGGCACATCCACACCGCCGCCGACAAGATGCTCGACGGCGTCCACTACCTGAACTCCGGCGACTGGGTGGAATCGCTCACGGCCGTGGTCGAGCACCTCGACGGCCGCTATGAGCTGGTGGACTATGCGCGCTTCATCCGCGACTTCCCGCCGGACCTCGAGAGCGCCGACGAGGCCGCGTTCGAAGCGCTGAGCCTCAAGGCCTGACCGGCGCCGGGCCCAGTTTCGCGAGCTCCGCGCGGATCACGGCCAGCGTGCGCTCCGCCGCGCCCGCGTTGTCGCGGCGCCACTCGCCCGCCGCGGCCGCCAGCCGGCCGCGCGCCGCCGCGTCCCCAAGCAACTCCGCCGCCGCGTCCGCCAGCGCCGCCGCGTCCGCCACCGGCCGGGCCGCGTGCCGGGCCAGGAGGTCGCGCGCGATCAGACGGAAATTGCCCATGCCCGGGCCGAGGAGGATCGGCTTCGCCAGCGCCGCGGCCTCCACCGGTGTCTGGCCCTCGGTGTGGGGCGGCAGGCTCTTGCCCACGAACACGAGGTCCGCCAGCTGCAGCAGCCGGCGCAGCTCGCCGGTCGTGTCCGCCACCGCCACGTCCACCTCGCCCGCCGCCGCGCCGCGCGAGCGGAAATGCACCCGCAGGCCGGAATCCGCCAGCAGCCGCTCCAGCTCCGCCCGGCGCTCGGCGTGCCGCGGCACGAGCAGCAGCGCGCAGGCGCGCCCCTCCGTCCGCACGCGGCGCAGCGCGGCCACCAGCGCCACCTCCTCGCCCGGCCAGGTCGAGGCGCCCATCAGCACCAGCCCCGCCGGCAGCCCGAGCTCGCGCTGCAGCGCCGCGCGCTCGGCGTCGCTAAGGGGCGGGATCGCGACGTCGAGCTTCACGTTGCCCGTGGTCGTCAGCCGCTCGGCCGGAAACCCGAGCGCCCGGAAGCGCGTCGCGTCCTGCGCCGAGCAGGGCAGCAGGCGCGTGAGGCCCTCGAGCATCAGCCGCGAGGCCGCGGCGAACCGCCGCATGCGCCGGAAGCTCCGGTCCGACAGCCGGGCGTTGATGCCGAGCACCGGCACCCCGCGCGCGGCCGCCTGGTGGATGTGCTCGGGCCAGCGCTCGCCCTCGGTGAGGATCACCAGGTCGGGCTTGATCTGCGCCCACGCCCGCCGCGAGAACGGCCACCAGTCGAGGGGAAAATAGCCGATGCCGATGGTCCGCTGCCGGTAGCGCTCGAGCGCGATCCGGTAGCCGGTGCTGGTCGTCGTCGTGAGGTAAACCTCCACGTCGCCGGGCGCCACCAGCGCGTCGACCATCGACTCGATCGCGAGCAGCTCGCCGACACTCACCGCCTGGAGCCACACGCGCCGCACGCCCGGGCGCCGCGGCGGCAGCCCCTGGTGCCCGCCGAAGCGGTGGGCGAAGTTGTCGCGGTAGCCGCCGCGCCGGCGCATGCGCCACAGGTAGGCCGGGGCCAGCAGCAGCAGGCCGGGCAGGAAGAGGATTCGGTAGAGCCAGAGCATCGTCGGGAACCGCGGGACGCCGGCCGCAGGGCCGGCACGCGGGGAACCTCCCAGTGGATTCCGTGAACTTCGCCCGCAATGACAACGCTGGAGTGAGGTCCGCCGCGCGCGGGGTACTAGCCCAAAGGTACCAAAACGGTGGGTGCGGGCTTTTGTGCTTTTGGTTTCCCGGGGTCGGTTCATCTTCGCCGGCATGTCCCGTCTCCTCCGCCTGCTCCCGCTGTCCCTGCTCGCCACCCTCGCGTGCGCCGCCGCGCCGCTCGCCCTGCCCGCCCCGGCCCGGCCGGACTTCGCCCAAGCTACCAGCGACCTGACCCCCGACCCCACCGCCCACTTTGGCCGTCTCCCGAACGGCTTCCGCTACGTCATCTACCCCAACCACGAGCCGAAGGGCCGCGTCTCCCTGCGCCTCCTCGTGCTCGCCGGCTCGCTGCACGAGACGGATGACCAGCTGGGTCTGGCCCACTTCCTCGAGCACATGGCGTTCAACGGCGGCGACCACTTCAAGCCCGGCACCCTGGTCGAGTTTTTCCAGCGGATGGGCATGAGCTTCGGCGGCGACACCAACGCCAACACGTCCTTTGACCGCACGCTCTACCTGCTCGAGCTGCCCGACACCAAGCCCGCCACGCTGGCCGAGGGGCTGAGCGTCCTGGCGGACGACGCCGGCGGACTGTTCCTGCAGGCCGACATGGTCGAGAAGGAGCGCGGCATCATCCTCAGCGAGAAACGCGTCCGCGACTCGGTCGACTTCCGCATCTTCGTCTCGCAGTTCACGACCATCCTGGGCGACACGCTGCTCCCGAAGCGCATCCCGATCGGGCAGGTCGACATCATCGAGCACGCGCCGCGCGACCGCTTCGTGGACTTCTGGAACACCTGGTACCGGCCCGAGCGCATGGTGGTCGTGGTGGTGGGCGACGTCACGCCCGCCGAGGTGGAGCCGATGCTGACCAAGGCCTTCGCCGGCATCACCGCCCGCGCCCCCGCCCGCCCGGAGCCCGCGCTCGGCACGCTGCCCGCGTTCACCGGCGTCCGCGCCAACTTCTGCGCCGAGACTGAGGCCCCGCGCACCACGGTCTCCCTCACCTCCGTCACGCCGTACGCCTTCGAGCCGGACACCGCCGCCAACCGGCTCAAGTACCTGCCGCGGGAGCTCGCCGTCGCGATGCTCAACCGCCGCTTCTCCGAGCTCGCGAAGCGTGAGAACGCCCCGTTCAGCTCGGCCAGCGCGAGCGCCTCCGAGGCCTTTGACTTCTTCCGCGAGGCCACCGTGGATGTCACCTGCAAGCCCGAGCAGTGGACCGCCGCCCTGGCCGTGGGCGAGCAGGAGCTGCGCCGCGCGTTGGAGCACGGCTTCTCCGCCGCCGAGCTGAAGGAGGTCGTCGCAACCTACGCCAACAACCTCGAGCAGGCCGTGAAGACCGCGCCGACGCGCCGGTCCGACGGCCTGGCCAACGAGATCGCCGAGGGCGTCCTGCACCGCGAGGTCCTCACCTCGCCGGCGGCCAACCTCGCCCTCTTCGGCCCGGCCCTCACGCGCGTCACACCCGCCGAGTGCGCCGCCGCCCTGCGGCAGGCCTTCGGCGCGCCCGGCCGCTTTGTCCTGGTCGCCGGCAACGCCCGGATCGATGGCGACGCCCCCGCCGTCATCACCGCCGCCTATGCCAAATCGCAGGCGGTCGCCGTCGCCGCGCCCGCCGCCACCGCCGAGCTCGCGTGGGCCTACACCGACTTCGGCCCCGCCGGCACGGTCGTGAAACGCGAGCATGTCGCGGACCTCGACCTGGACCTCATCACCTTCGCCAACGGCGTCCGCCTCAATCTCAAGAAGACCGACTTCGAGGCCGGCCGCATCCGCGTCGGCGCCCGCGTCGGCACGGGCCAGCTCACCGAGCCGCCCACGCAGCCCGGCCTGATGGCCTTCGCCGCCGGCACCTTCGACGGCGGCGGCCTCGGCCGGCACAGCGTCGACGACCTCCGGCGGATCCTCGCCGGCCGGAATGTCGGCGTTGCCCTGCGGCCCAGCCTCGACGCCCTTGATTTCACCGGCGCCACCACGCGGGAGGACCTGCTCCTCGAGCTCCAGCTCCTCGCCGCCAAGCTGACCGACCCCGGCTACCGGCCCGAGGCCGAGCGCCAGGCCCGCAAGGGGCTCGAGCAGCTCTACCTCAGCTTCGCCCACACCGCCAACGGCCCGCTCGCCACGGAGGTCGCCCGCCTGATCGTCAGCGGCGACCCGCGCTTCGGCCTGCCCGCCAAGGAGGTCATGCTCTCCCACCATCTCGACGCCGTCCGCGCGTGGCTCGGGCCGCAGCTCGCCCACGGGCCCGTCGAGCTGTCGCTCGTCGGCGACCTCGACCCCGAGGCCACCATCGCCGCGGTCGCCCGCACGCTGGGCGCGCTGCCGGCGCGCGAGCCCCGCGGCGACCTGTCCGCGTACCGCCACCTGGTGTTCCCCGCCACCCCGTTTGCCAAGGACTACACGATCAGCTCCGAGATCCCCAAGGGCACGGTCCGCCTCTTCTGGCCCACCGCCGACGGCTCGGACATCCAGCGCGCCCGCCGGCTCAACCTGCTTGCCGCCGTGTTCAGCGACCGGCTGCGCGTCAAGGTGCGCGAGGAGCTCGGCGGCACCTACGCCCCGCAGGCCGCGAGCAACGCCAACGACACCTTCCCCGGCTACGGCTTCCTCGTCGCCAACATCGATGTCGCCCCGGCCGACGCCGCCAAGATCACCGCGCTCGTCCTGGGCATCGCCGACGACCTCGCCCAGCACGGCGTGACCGCCGACGAGCTCACGCGCGCCAAGCAGCCCGCGCTCACCGCCATCAGGGAGTCGCTCCGCAACAACGGCTACTGGCTGGGCAGCGTCCTCTCGCGCGCGCAGGAAAAGCCCGCCGTGCTCGACTGGGCCCGCACCCGCGTCGCGGACTTCGAAGGCATCACTGCCGCCGACCTGAGCGCCCTCGCCAAGGCGTACCTCGGCCGCGAGCACGCCTCCCGCGCCACCATCCTGCCCGCGGCCCCGGCCGCCCCCGCCGCGGCGCCCTGACCGCGGCGCGGGCCAAGCGCTTTTCGTCGTGACAGCCGCCGGCGCGGCGGAATCGTTCGGGCATGCTTCGCCCTTCCGGCTGGATCCGCCTCGCCTGCGCCGGGTTGCTCGGCGCCGCCGGCGCGGCCGCCGCGCCCTGGGCCGCCGTGCCGTCGGACCAGGCGCCCGACCCGGCCCTGCGCGCCGGCACCCTGCCGAACGGCCTGCGCTACGTGATCCTGCCCAACGCGGAGCCGCGGGGCCGGGTCTCGCTCCGGCTGCTCGTGTCCGCCGGCTCGCTCCAGGAGCGCGACGACGAGCGCGGGCTCGCGCACTTCATCGAGCACATGGCCTTTCGCGGCACCACGGCGTATCCCGGCAGCTCCCTCACCACCGCCCTTGAGCGCCGCGGCATCGGGCTCGGGCCCGACAACACGGCGTTCACGTCGTTCGACTACACCATCTACCACCTGGAGCTGCCCGACGCCCGACCCGAGACGCTGCGGCTCGGCCTCGGCGTGTTCCGCGAGTATGCCGGCGGCCTCACGTTTGATCCCGCCGCCATCGCGCGGGAGCGCGGCGTGGTCCTGAGCGAGAAGGACACGCGCAACACGCCCGACGAGCGGATCAGCGACGCCAGCCTCCGGTCCCTCTGGCCCGCCTCGCGCCACGCGCGCCGCGCCCCGATCGGGCTCGAGGCCGAGATCCGGCAGTTCACGCGCGAGCAGTTCGTCGCCTTCTACGACGCCTGGTACCGGCCGGAGCGCCTGGCCGTGATCATCGTCGGCGCCGTGGCCCCTGACGCTGTCGAGCCGCTGGTCGCCGAGGTCCTCGGCCCGCTGGCCGCCCGGGCGCCGCCGCGGCCCGAGCCCACCGACCTCGTCGCCGCGCAGGCCGCCGCGCCCGACGTGGCGCTCTACCGCGACGAGAGCCTCGCCGGCGTGCGCTTCTTCTTCACCCACCCGATGCGCCGCCCGCGGCCGCCCGACACGCACACCGAGCGCGTCGCCGCGCTGCACCGCGCCCTGGCGTTCGCCATGTTCTCGAAGCGCCTCGAGTGGGCCACGCTCCGGCGCGGCGGCTCGTTCGTCGCGCCGACCGTCGCGACGGACACCTACATGCCCGGATGGGAGGCCGTCGCCTTCTCCGCCTCCGGCCGCATCACCGACTGGGCGCGGCTCGCGGCCGACCTCGAGCAGGAGCACCGGCGGGCCTACCTGCTCGGGTTCACCGACGACGAGCTCCGTCTGGCCAAGGCCAGCGTCGCCCTCGGCTACGCGCAGTCCGTCCGCTCCGCCGCCACGCGCCGCTCCGAGGCCCTGGCCGGCCAGCTCGCCGGCACCCTGCTCTACGGCGGCGCCTTCGTCACGCCGGAGGCCGCGCAGCGCGACCTCGCCGCGGACCTCGAATCCGCCACGCTCGCAGCCTGCACCCAGGCGTTCCGCGCCGCGTGGACCGGAGCCGCGCCCCACGTGCTCGTCACCACCAACGGCTTCTTCCCCGCCACCCGCACCGAGATCGCCCAGGTGCTGAACCGCAGCCGGGCCGTGCCCGTGCGGCTGCGGGCCGCGCCGGCCGACGTCCCCTTCGCGTACCAGCATTTCGGGACCCCTGGCACGGTCGTGCACGACGATTACGCCGCCGACCTCGACGTTCACCTGGCGCGCTTCGGCAACGGCGTCCGGCTCAACTTCAAGCCCACGCCATTCGAGGCCGACACCGTCAGCGTCGTCGTGCGCGCCGGCACCGGCCGGCTCTCGCAGCCCGCGGACCAGCCCGGGCTCGAGCTGCTCGCCGCCTACGGCCTCATCAACGGGGGGGTGGTGCTGCACTCGAGCGAGGAGCTGGACGCCCTGCTCTCGCGGCACGTGCTGAGCGTGTCGTTCGGCGTCGAGCCCGACGCGTGCACGTTCTACGTGCGGGCCGCGCGGCGCGACCTGCCGCTCGCCCTGCAGGTGGTCACCGCGTATCTCACCGACCCCGCGTACCGTCCGGCCGCCATGGCCGAGGTGCGCGCGTCGCTCGGCACCCTCTACGGAACCTACGACGCGACTTCCGGCGGCGCCATCGCGCTGCACGCCGAGCGCGTGCTCGCCAACGCCAACCCCCGGGTCGGCCCGCCCGAGGCGGGCGAGGCCTACGCCCGCACCTTCCGCGAGCTCGCGTCGTGGCTCGGCCCGCAGTTCGCCCACGGCGCGCTCGAGCTGAGCATTGTCGGCGACACCACCTGGCCCGAGGCCACCGCCGCCGTCGGCCGCACGCTGGGCGCGCTGCCGGCCCGCGACCCTTATCCGCCGCCCGACCCTGCGGCGCGGATCCCGTTCGCCACCCCATACAAGTTCCCGCGGCTG
The DNA here is from genome assembly GCA_903825285.1 of uncultured Opitutia bacterium. GTDB lineage: Bacteria > Verrucomicrobiota > Verrucomicrobiia > Opitutales > Opitutaceae > Opi-474. The sequence goes on from CAIJZY010000045.1 coordinate 9,712, forward strand.
CTGCCGCTCTCCACCGGCCTCAGCCAGGCGGCCCTCGCGTGGTACTGGCCCGTGCCCGACCTGGCCGACGTCCACCAGGAGCGCCGCTGCCGGCTCCTCGCGGGCGTGCTCAGCGAGCTGCTCTACGCCCGACTGCGGGAGGAGCTGGGCGCGACCTACACGCCCGCCGCCGACTTCGTGCAGTACGACGGGTGGCCGACCTTCAGCTACTTCACGCTCCGCGCCGACCTCGCGCGGCCGCAGGCGCTCAAGGCGGCGCAGGTCATCCGCCGCGAGCTCGACCGCCTGCGGGAGCATGGCATCGATCCCGACGTCTTCGAGCGCGCCCGGCAGCCGTTCCTGCGCTCGCGCGAGGAGGACCTGCGCACCAACTCGTACTGGGGCCACACCGTACTGCGCGACGCCCAGCTCCGTCCCGCCCGCCTTGCCGCCGCGCGCGACCGCACGGCCGACACCGCCGCCATCACCCGCGCCGAGCTCGAGGAACTCGCCCGCCGCTACCTCGACCCCGCCCGCGGCTTCCTCTTCATCGCCGAGCCCGGCCCGACCGAGACGTGGGGCGCCAAATATCTCTGGGACGCGCGCTAGCCTCTCGCCTCAGCGACCCGTCCGGCGCGCCAGCGCGGCCAGCGAACGGTCGTGCAGGCGACGCAGCACCAGCACCGAGACCGTCGCTCCGATCAGCGCCCAAAGCATGTCCGTCTGCGTGTCCCACGGGTCGCCCTGGGTGCCGAGGAAGTCGTTGGCCGCATCCCCGCTCGTGACGGCCGTGAACCACTCGACCAGCTCGTAGAAGGCCGAGAAGGCGAGGCAGACGCACACGACGAGGAAGCCGAGCCAGCGGCTCGGCCGGGGCCCGCCCAGCGGCGACGTCCGCAGCAGGAGCTCCCGCGCCAGCACCGCCGGCACAAAGCCCTGGGTGAAGTGCCCGAGCTTGTCGTAGTCATTCCGCGTCCAGCCGAACCAGCCCTTGGCCCACTCGCCGAGCGGCACCTGGGCGTAGGTGTAGTGCCCGCCCACCACCAGCACGACGCAGTGCAGCCCGATCAGGACGAGCAGCAGCGTGGACAGGGGAAATTTCCGCTGAAAGCCGAGGATCAGCCCCACGCCGGCCACGGCCGGCGCGGATTCGAGCCACCAGGTGAAGCGGTCGTGCGGCGCGAGGTAGGACCACGCCATCACCGGCAGCAACAGGGCGAGGAACCAATAGAGTCGGCGATCCATGCCCTCGTTCTGGCCGCCAAACGGCTCAGGATCAACTCTTGGAATGGTGAGCCCAGGTCCGCTCACGGCAGTGCCGCGATGAACCGCACCGTCTCCGCGATCACGTCGGGTGTGGTGAGGATGCGGTTGTGCCCGCGTCCCGGGCAGGGCACGAGCCGCGCGCCCGCCCAGAGCGCCACCAGCTCCGCCGAGCCCGTGTAATCCGTGTCCGCGTCGCCCGGGTCGTGGAACACCACCAGCGGGCACGGCGCCGCCCGCGCCACCACGCGCAGGTCCGCCCGCTCCAGCGGCCAGTGCGTGCGCCGCTCGACCGCGGCGAAGAAAAGCCGCCGCATCTCCGGCGCGAGCTCCATCCGGTCGGCCGCGTACTCCAGCCGGCCGCGCTGCCACAGCGGCGGCGCGAAGAACACGAGCCCGCGTGGCGCGAGGCCGAGCGTCGTCGCCAGCCCCGCGGAAGCCCCGCCCAGCGAGTGTCCGGCGACCGCGTGCACCGGTCCCAGGATCGCCGGCAGCGCCGCCAGCACCGTGGCAAAGAGCGGCACGCTCGCCTCGGTCCCCGGCGAGTCGCCGTGCGCGGGGCCGTCAAACGCGACCACGCGGAAGCCCGCGGCCACCAGCGGCGCCGCAAGCGCGCCGAGCTGCGACCCGCGGCCTTCCCAGCCATGCACCAGGACGACCAGGGGATGCTCCGCCTCGCCCCAGGTCCAGGCGGCGAGTTCGCCCGCCGGAGTGGGCAGCGTTCCCCGCCGCGCGGTCGCGAGGTAGCCTTCCTCCCGCGGCGGCCGCCGGGTGCGGGCCGGGGTCAGGTAGACTGCCGCCGCCAGCTCGCCAACCGCCGCATCGTCATGCGGACCGGCCGGCACCGGCACGCCCCGGCTGCGCGCGGTCTCGATCAGGCGCGGGTGCATTGAGGGGAGGTCAGCCGCGGCTCACCACGACGGAGGCATTCGTGCCGCCAAAGCCGAAGCTGTTCGAGAGCGCCGCGCGCACCGGCTTCCGCACCGCTGTGTTCGGCGTGAAGTTCAGCCCCGTCGCCGCGCACGCGGGATCCAGGTTGTCCAGGTTGATGGTCGGCGGCACCACGCCGTCGCGGATCGCCAGCACCGCGGCAAAGAGGCCCATCGCGCCGGCGCCGCCCAGCAGGTGGCCGGTCATGGACTTCACGCCGCTGACATGCAGGGACGCCTTGTTTTCGCCGAAGACCGTGGCGATCGCCGCCGCCTCCTCGCCGTCGCCGCCGGGGGTGGAGGTCGCGTGGGCCGAGACATAGTCCACGTCCATCGCCGTCAGGCCCGCCCGGGCCAGCGCGGCGCGCATCGCGCGGACCGAGCCCTCGCCGCCGGGGGCGAGCGAGGAAAGGTGGTGGGCATCCGCCGTCGCGCCATAGCCGCGCACCTCGGCGTAGATCCGCGCCCCGCGCCGCAGCGCGTGCTCGCGCTCCTCGAGCACGAAGGTCACGGCGCCCTCGGAGAGGACGAACCCGTCGCGGTCGCGGTCATACGGGCGCGAGGCCTGCGCGGGCGCGTCGTTGCGCGTGGACAGCGCGCGCATCTGGGCGAAGGCGCCGATGGCGAGGGGCGTGACGGTGGACTCGGCGCCGCCCGCGACCATGACGTCCGCGTCGCCGCGCGCGATGGTCGCGGCGGCCTCGCCGACCGAGTGGCCGCTCGTCGCGCAGGCCGAGGCCACGCTCAGGTTCGGCCCGCGGAAATCGAGGAGCAGGCTCACCTGGCCCGCGAGGAGGTTGGGCGCGATCTGGATGATGAGGAACGGCGAGATCTTGCGGTAGCCGCCGGCCTTCCACACGTCGTGCATGTGCTCGATCTCGGGCAGCCCGCCGAGCCCGACGCCGAGGTTCACGCCCATCCGGTCGCTGTCGAGCTCCGCCCGGTGCGCGTCCAGGCCGGAATCCGCATAGGCCTCGACCGCCGCCGCCGCGCCGAGATGGGTGAAGCGGCCGAACTTCTTCAGGTCCTTCGGCGTCAGCGCCTGGCCGAGCGGCTCGCCCGCCGGGCCACGCGGGTGCAGCACGGCCGACAACGCGCGGGTCGGGTCAAAATCCTTCACCTCGCCCGCGATGTGCGCCGTGCAGCCCGTCGGGTCGAAGCGCGTGATGCGGCCGAGGCCGCTGCGGCCCGCGATGAGCGCGGCCCAGGTGTCCGCGGCCGTGTTGCCGCAGGGAGTGACGGCGCCCAGGCCGGTGATGACCACGCGGCGGGCGGAGGAAGAGGCGGATGGGTTCATGGAAAAGAGGCAAAGGTTTTACGGAGCATCCGGCGCGACGACCGCAGCAGCGCGTCGCTGCGCGCGGGGTCGTCCGTGGCCCGGGCAAAGATCAGGGCGCCGACGAGGGAGCTCATCAGCTGCGTGACCCGGTCGCGGTTTTCGTCCGGGTCGCGCGCCAGCCGCAGCGCCGCGCACAGGCGGTCGAGGTGGCGCTGGAACCCCCGGCTGTAGCCGGACCGCGCCGACCCGCTCAGCCGCGCCATGTCCGCGCCGACCGCCACCACGAGGCAGCCCGAGCCGCGGTTGTCCCGGTGCCGCGCCGAAAGATAACTGTCGATCAGCAGGCGCGCCCGCTTCGACGCGGTCGGTAGCGCCGCAATCCGCTCCAGGTTGCCCACGGCCTCGTCAAACGCCTCCCGGCAGGCCTCCGCCACGAGCTCGGACTTGTCCCGGAAATGCGCGTAAAACCCGCCATGCGTCAGCCCGGCCCGGCGCATCACCTCGTCCACACCCGTGCCCTCCACCCCGCGCTCGCGAAACGCCGCGCTCGCCGCCACCACGATGCGGCGGCGCGTGGCCAGCTTGTGCTCGGGAGGGTATCGCATGGAAGCCGAGTGAAATGACGAGCGTCATATCACAGGACAAGAGCTAATCCGGATTATACTTTAACCATTTTGTTGATATTGTCTTAGGATATTTTGATTCGGCCATAATCAGGACCTCATAACGGCCTGGAGCTGCTGGGATCACCCCGTCGCTTTCACTCCACCATTGCTCTCGGGACCCCAAAGCCTTTTTTTGCCCCTTCCTTGAACACGCCGCAGCTGCACGCCTACTGGCGCATGGCCTACATTCAGGCACCGCGTTACCCGAAGGAATTCAAGCGCCCGTTCACCGAGCTGCCGGCCCTGGGCGACGACCGGGCGGCCCTGATCATCCACCGGTCCAAGCACAGCTACCTGCTCCTTAACCGCTACCCGTACAATCCGGGGCACCTGCTCGCGGTGCCGTACCGCGATGTGACCGAGCTGGACGAGCTGACCGTGGCCGAGCGCGCCGACCTGATGGAGGAGATGACCCTCGGCCGCCGCCTGCTCGCGGCCGCGCTCAAGCCCAACGGCTTCAATCTCGGCTTCAACCTCGGCTCCGCCGCCGGCGGCAGCATCGCCCACCTGCACGGGCATGTCGTCCCGCGCTGGAACGGGGACAACAATTTCATGCCCGTCATCGGCCACACCCGCATCCTCCCCCAGTCGCTCGCAGCGATCTGGGAGCAGCTGAGCGGCGACCGGGCGACGCTGCTCCTGCCGAAGAAAAAGCGGGCGGCCAGGAAATCCCGCCGAACCCGCTGACCACCTCCGCCCCCGAAGGCGGGATCCCCGACAACCCGGCCCGATCCCGTTCACCCATGGCGAGCAAAACCCTCCATTTTCCCAGCCCGCGCCACCTCCACTCGCTGTACGGCAGCAAGGAGGAGAACCTCGCCCATGCCGAGCGCATGCTCGGGGTGCGCCTGGTGACGCGCGAGGACTGGCTCAAGATCGAGCCCGCCACCGACGCCACCCCCGCGGCCGGCGACGCCGCGGTCGGGCGCGCGGAGGCGCTGTTCCGTTTCCTCAACGAGGCCCGCGGCCAGGGCATGACTATCCGCACGCCGGACTTCCACCGCATCACCGACGGCTTCGCCCGCGGCGAGGGCGAGCAGATGCGCGCGCTGATCGACCAGCCGCTCGTCATCGCCACCAACCGCCGCAGCATCGTCCCCAAGACCCTCGGGCAGAAACTCTACCTCCAGTCGATGCTCGCCCACCCGATCGTGTTCGGCATCGGCCCCGCGGGCACCGGCAAGACCTATCTCGCCATGGCCGCCGCGGTCTCCGCGCTCCTGCGCAACGAGGTCGAGCGCATCATCCTCACGCGCCCCGCGGTCGAGGCCGGCGAGACCCTCGGCTTCCTGCCGGGCGACCTGCGCGAGAAAATCCTCCCCTACCTCCGGCCGCTGTATGACGCCCTGGGCGACATGATGGATCCCGAGGACACCGCGCGCCTCACCGAGAAGGGCATCATCGAGATCGCGCCGCTCGCCTACATGCGCGGCCGCACGCTCTCGCGCAGCTTCGTGGTCCTCGACGAGGCCCAGAACACCACGCCGGAACAGATGATGATGTTCCTCACCCGGCTCGGCGACGACTCCCGCATGGTCGTGACCGGCGACATCACGCAGATTGACCTCCCGCGGGCCAAGCAGAGCGGCCTCCTCGAGGTGCGGCACATCCTCACCGACATCCCCGGCATCGACTTCCACACGTTCAGCGGCGCGGACGTCGTCCGCCACCCGCTGGTCAGCCGCATCATCGCCGCCTACGACGCCTACCGGAACCCGATGGACCGGGAAAACGGCGGCGCGGAGAAAACCTGAGCATGTCCGTCCGCAATCAGCTCCAGCTCCTGGTCGGCGGCCTCGGCGCGCGCCGGGCGGGGCGCGCCGCGCCGGCGCACTCCGCCACGCGGGAGTTCCTCGACCGGAGCCGGACGGTGGCCGTCATCATCTTCGTCGCGACCGTCGCCCTCATCGTCCTCATCAGCTCCGTCGGGATCACCACCCTCAACGTCCCGGTCCTCCCGAACCAGCTGGCCACCCAGCGCGTCGTGGCGGGCGTCGCCTTCACCTACGAGAGCGCCGAGCAGACCGCCGCGCTCCGGGAGCAGCAGGCCAACCGCGTCCCGCCAGTCTACCGGCTCGACCCGGAGCCCTCCCAGCGCTTCGAGGCCGCCGCGCGCGACCTGCTGGTGCAGCTTGAGACCTACGAGCGCACCCACCCCGCCGGGGCGCCGGTGCTGAACCCGCGCCGCTCCGACCTCGCCGCGCTGGCCGAGGCGTTCAACGCCCGCGGGCCCTACACCGTCGGGGCCGAGGACATCGCCGCCGTGCTCGCCGCGGGCGACGCCAAGCTGCGCGCCACGCTCTTCGAGAACGGCCTCTCCGCCCTGCATGACCTCGCGGCCGAGGGCGTGCACGACGACTCCCTGGGCAACAACCCGGGCAGCGTCACCGTCTTCCAGATCGCCCGGCCCAGCGGCGACGTCACCGTCCGCCCAGTGCAGTCGCTCGAAGAGGCCATGACCTTCCTGCGCGTCAACCTGGCCGTCGAGGGCCTGCCGCGCTCCTCCTCGCTGGCGCTCTTCCGGCTCTTCCGCCTTGGGCTTACGCCCAACCTCGTGTTCGACCGCGACACCACGCACCGCCGCGAAGCCGAAGCCGCCAGCCAGGTGAAGCCCGTCATGGTCAGCGTCGCCCGCGGCCAGAGCATCATCGAGCCCGGCGACCGCGTGACCGCCGCGCAGTACGAGATGCTGATGGCGCACCGCCGCTTCCTGCGCGAGCACACCGACACCGACCTCGCCGAGGGCCTCACCCTCTTCAGCCACATCCTGCTCGTGCTGGCCATGGTCATCGCCAGCGTGCTCTACATCCGCCTCGAGGACCGCGAGACGCTCCAGAGCAACGGCCGCCTCGGCCTGCTCGCCCTCGTCGTCATCGTCAACCTCGCCCTCGTCCGCCTTGTCTACTCCCTCGGCGGGGTCGAGTTCTTCCTCCGCGACGACTCGTGGGCGTCCACCCTGCCCTTCGTGGCGCCCACCGCGCTCGCGCCCCTCATCGTCGCCATCCTGATCGACGCCGGTTCCGCCATCTTCATGGCGCTGCTGATCTCGATCTTCACCGGCGTGATCTACGGCAACCGGCTCGACCTCATCGTGCTGACGTTCCTCGCGTCGATGGTCGCGATCTTCGGCTGCCACGAGGTGCACAAGCGCGGCCGGGTCGTCGGCGCCGCCGCGGCCGGCGGGCTCACGCTCGCGCTGATCGCGCTGCCGCTCGGCTTCGCCGACCATGTGCCCTTCGCCACGCTGCTCCAGCAGATGGGCGCCGCCCTCGCCACCGGCGTGCTCACCGGCATGGCCGTCGTGGGCGTCCTGCCGGTCCTCGAGTCGCTCTTCAAGCGCACCACCGACATCACCCTGCTCGAGCTCACCGACTACAACCATCCGCTGCTGCGCCGCATGCAGCTGGAGGCCCCGGGCACGTACCACCACTCGCTCGTGGTGGCCCAGCTCGCCGAGAACGCCGCCAACGCCATCGGGGCCAACCCGCTGCTCGCCCGCGTCTGCGCCCTCTTCCACGACATCGGCAAGGTCAGCCACCCCGCGTACTTCACCGAGAACCAGCGCGACCGGCTCAATCCCCACGAGGGCCTGCCGCCCGCCGAGTCCGCCCGCATCATCAAGCAGCACGTGGCCGACGGCGTGGACCTCGCCCGCCGGCACCGCCTGCCGCGCGCCGTGCTCGACGTGATCCGCCAGCACCACGGCACCACGCTCGTGCGCTACTTCTACGACCGGGCCGTCGCGGCCTCCCGCGCCCCGTTCCATGCGCCCGCCGCCCCGTCCGACCCCGTCGCGCCGCTCGCCGAGGGCGCCGCCCCCGCCGTGCCGGAGCAGGCCTACCGCTACGACGGCCCGCGGCCCCAGTTCAAGGAGAGCGCCGTCATCGCGCTCGCCGATAGCGTCGAGGCCGCCACGCGCTCGCTGCGCACCATCACCGCCGAGCAGCTGGGCGGGTTGATCGACCGCATCGTCCGCGCCCGCCTTGCCGAGAGCCAGCTGGACGAGGCGCCGCTCACCCTCGAGGAGCTCGCGCGCATCCGGAACAGCTTCCAGTTCACGCTGCTCAACATGCTGCACGCCCGCGTCGCCTACCCGGCCGCGGAGCTGCCCCCGTCCCACGAGGCCAAGGCCTGAGGCCCCGGCGGCGGGGAAATTCCCAACGTGGAAATCCGAAATTCGAGCGCCACGGGAGCCCGGCGCGCCGTCGCCATCGCCAACCGCCACCCGCGCCTGTGGCTCGGCCGCCGCGCGCTCGCCCGCGCCGTCCACGTCCTCGACGCGCACTTCCAGGTCCGGCCCGGCGAGCGCCGTTTCCTCACCCGGCCGGCCGCCGCCGTTCCGCCCGCGCTGGGTCCGGGGGAGCTGTCGCTCGTGTTCCTGACCGACCCCGCGCTCGCCCAGCTTCACGCCGACTTCCTGGACGACCCGACCCCCACGGACGTGATCACCTTCGAGGGCGACGCGGCGCACGGCACCGCGGGCGAGATCTGCGTCTCGGTGGACACGGCCGCGGCCTATGCGCGGCGGCACGGCCGGGACTTCGGCGGCGAGCTCCTCCTTTACGTCGTCCATGGCTGGCTGCACCTGGCCGGCTACGACGACCTTCGCCCCGAGCGGAAGCGCGTCATGCGCCGCGCGGAGGCCCGCGCCCGGAAGCTCCTCGCCGCGGCCGGGCTCCCCGCGCCCTTTGCCTGGCGCCGCTGAGGCCCCGCAAAAACCTTTGCGTCCGGCCCGCTTTGGGTGAGCGTAGGGCATCCCATGTCCGACCGTCCCCCCAGCCTGTTCGCCACCTGCCGCACCGCGTTTTTCTCCGGGCTCCTGCTGCTCGCGCCGCTGGTCGTCACGGTCTGGGCCTTCACCAAGATCATCGACCTCGTCGGCGGCACCTTCCGGCCCCTGTTTTTCTTCTACATGCCCGAGGCGCTGCGCGACACGCCGCGGCTCGCCATCGTGTGGGACATCCTCGCCACGTTCATCGTCATCTGCCTCGTCGCGCTGCTGGGCTACCTGTCCCGCTACGTCTTCGGCAAGTACTTCCTCGAGGTCGGCGAGCGCATGATCCAGGGCATCCCGGGCGTCAGCGCGGTCTACAACACCGTCAAGCAGATCGTCGACACCTTCAGCACGCAGAACCGGAACCTCTTCAGCAAGGTCGTGCTCGTGCAGTACCCGCGGCCCGGCGTCTGGACGCTCGGCTTCCTCACCAACAAGGAGCAGGCCGAGGCGCAGACGCGGACCGGCCGCGAAGTCTGGACCGTGTTCGTGCCGACCTCGCCCAATCCGACCAGCGGCTTCCTGCTCATGCTCCCGCGCGAGGAGATCATCGAGCTCGAGATGTCCGCCGGCGAGGGCATGAAGATGGTCATCTCCGGCGGCGCCGTCGTGCCGCCCTGGAAATCCGCCGCGCCCGCCCAGCGCGACCCCGCCGCCCCGGCCTGATCGTGTGCCCGGCCTCCCGCTCCAGACCGACGCCTTCGTGCTGCTGAAGCGCCCGCCGACCGACGCGTTCCAGGGCTGCCAGGTCTTTTCCGCCGAGCACGGCGCGCTGCTCGTCCACCAGCGCCTGGCCCGGAAGGCGGCCGCGACGTCCGTCGCCCTCGACCTCTTCGACGAGGTCGCGCTGCGGCTCGAGAGCCCCAACCAGGGCCAGTCATGGTTCGTCCTCGAGGCGCGCCTGCTCACGCGCCACCCCGCGCTGGGCCGCAGCTACGAGACGCTCCGCCACGCCTCCGCCCTCGCCACGCTCGTCACCCGCAACCCCGTGCATGAGGAGAGTCGCGCCGCGGTCGCCACCCTCCTGCGCACCGCGCTCGCCGCCTTCGCCGCCGGCGCCCCGCCCGAAGTCGTCTGGTTCAAGAGCCTCTACGTCTTCGCCCGGGACGAGGGCTACCCGGTCAAGCAGGAGTGGCTGCCGTCCCTGGCCGCGGGCCCGCGCGCCGAGGCGGAGCGCCTGCTGTTCACCCCGCTGGCCGAGCTGGCGCGCGGAGCCGCGGATCCCTCCGTGCCGCCGCTGATCGCCGGGCTGGAGCGCTATCTCCGCGGCCACACCGAGGTCCTCCTGGACTGACCCACGCCATGGACTTCGACCTCGACCGGCGCACCGCGAGCCTGAGCGTGGGCGAGTTTGCCGAGTTCACCTCGGGCCCGCATGACGCCGGCAGCGGCTCGGCCGGGCTCTGGCGCGCCCAGCTCGGCACGCACTGGCACCAGGAACTGCGCGCCCGCACCGCGGCGGAGTCGCCCGGCGCCGCCTTCGAGGTCGTCATCGCCGGCCGGATCGTCCACGCCGGATGGAGCCTCGCCCTGACTGGCCGGATCGACCAGCTCCTCCGCGACTCTGGCGCCGTCACGCTGCGCGAGATCAAGACCGTCACGCAGCCGCTGCCGATCGACGAGGCCCGGCTGCGCGCCGAGTACCCGGGCTACTTCCTCCAGCTCGCCGCGTACGCCGCGCTCTGGCGCCTCGCCGCCGACCCGGCCGCCGGCGGCGCGCCGCTGCGGTCCGAGCTCATGTTTGTCGAGACGGGCAGCGGGCTGGCCCAGACCGTGCCGCTTACCGGAGCCGACGACGGCCCCCTCCGCGCCCAGCTCGAGCGCGTCGCCGAGTTCCTCACGCTCCGCCTGCGTGCCCGCGAGCGGCTCCGCGGGCTGCGGTTCCGTCCGGCCTTCGCCATGCCCCGCCCCGGCCAGGAGACCACCCAGGCCGAGCTCACCGCCACGTTCGAGCGCCATCCGCTCGTCCTCTTCGAGGCCCCCACCGGCTTCGGCAAGACCGGCGTGCTGCTCGAGTTCGCCCTCGGCCAGCTCCACGCCGGCCACTTCGACCGTGCCCTCTACCTCACCAGCAAGGCCACCGGCCAGCTGCAGGTCGTGCGCACACTCGCCGGCATGACCGCAGACCACCCAGTTGAAAGTCCCAAGTTGAAAGTTGAAGGGCCCGGTTCTCCCGGCCTTGCAACTTTCAACGCTCAACTTTCAACCGCGGCGACGGGCGCGCAAGCGCC
>CAIJZY010000046.1 GCA_903825285.1 uncultured Opitutia bacterium
CTGCCGACCCCGCCTTCGTTCGAGAGACCAGGCGGGCGATGAGGCGGGGTCGGCGACCCCGCCCTACATTGTTGAGAGCGGAAGAATGTTCGGGCAGTTTCGGGTGGACGCGCCGCGCCGGTCCGCAACCATGCGCGCAACCCCCTTGCCCATGCCCCATCGCATCGTGCCTCCGTTGATGGCCCTGTCGGCGCTGAGCGTGCCGGCCGTGGCCCAGGACTACCCGGTGCAGCCCGTGCCGTTCACCGCCGTGCGCGTCACGGGCGGCTTCTGGCAGGTGCGGCAGGAGGTCAACCGCACCGTGACCGTGCCCTTCGGGCTCCAGCAGTGCGAGGAGACCTTCCGCCTGCGCAACTTCGACCTCGCGGCCGAGACCATGCGCCGGCGCGCGGCGGGCGAGAAGACGTTCCAGAACAAGCCGGCGACGATCTACCCGTTCGACGACTCCGACGTCTACAAGGTGATCGAGGGCGCGGCCTACACCCTCAGCACCACGCCGGACGCAGCGCTTGAGGCGAAGGTGGACGCGTGCATCGCGCGCATCGCCGCGGCGCAGGAGCCCGACGGCTACCTCTACACCTTCCGCACGATGCACCCGGACACGCCGGCGCACGAGTGGATCAACCAGAAGCGCTGGCTGAACGACCCGGGCCTGAGCCACGAGCTCTACGACCTCGGCCACATGTACGAGGCGGGCGTCGCCTACTACCAGGCGACGGGCAAGCGCGCGTTCCTCGACGTCTGCCTGCGCAGCGCCGAGCTCGTCTGGAAGGATTTCGGCGACCGCAAGCTGCGCATTGCGCCGGGCCACCAGGTCATCGAGATGGGCCTCGCGAAGCTCTACCGCGTGACCGGCGACGCGCGCTGGCTCCAGCTGGCGCAGATCTTCCTCGAGGCGCGCGGGCCGGGCGGCAAGGCCTACAGCCAGCAGCATGAGCTGGTGGTCAACCAGACCGAGGCGGTCGGCCACGCCGTGCGGGCCAACTACATGTACGCGGGCATGGCGGACGTCGCGGCCCTGACCGGCGACGCCCGCTACGTCCACGCGATCACGAAGATCTGGGAGAGCGCCGCCAACCGGAAGCTGTATCTCACCGGCGGCGTCGGCGCGAAGCGCGACGGCGAGGCCTACGGGGCGGACTACGAGCTCCCGAACGACGGCTACAACGAGACCTGCGCGGCGATCGCGTTCATGATGTGGAACCACCGGATGTTCCTGCTGACGGGCGACGCCAAGTACCTCGATGTGCTGGAACGCACCTGCTTCAACGGCTTCATCAGCGGCGCTTCGCTCACCGGTGACCGGTTCTTCTACCCGAACCCGCTGGCCTACGACGGCGCGGCCAAGTTCAACCACGGCTACGCGGGACGCGCGCCCTGGTTCGGTTGCGCCTGCTGCCCGCCGAACCTGATGCGGACCACCGCGGCGCTCACGGGCTATTTCTACGCCGTGCGCGACCGGTCGCTCTTCGTGAACTTCTTCGCGCAGAGCGAGGGCACGGTGACGATCGCGGGCCAGCCGGTGAAGCTGCGGCAGGAGACGGACTATCCCTGGCAGGGCCGCGTGCGCCTGACGGTGAGCCCGGCCGCGCCGGCGACCTTCGCGCTCCGCGTGCGGATCCCGGGCTGGGTGCGCGGGCAGCCGGTGCCGTCGGACCTCTATGCCTACGATGACCCCGCGCCGGCGGCGTGGACCCTGCGCGTGGCCGGCCAGCCGGTGACGCCGGTGCTGGAGCAGGGCTTTGCCGTGATCAGCCGCGAATGGAAGGCCGGCGACGTGGTCGAGCTGGACCTGCCGATGCCCGTGCGGCGCGTGCACGGCAACGCGAAGATCGCGGCCGTGCGGGGCGACGTCGCCCTCGAGCGCGGGCCGGTGCTCTACTGCGTGGAGGGCGTGGACAGCAACACCGCGCCGGGCGTGATTACACTCTCGGCCGGGGCCAAGATCGAGGCCCATGCCGAGCCCAAGCTGCTTGGCGGCGTGACGACTTTGACGGTCTCCGACGGACCGAAGGAGAAATTCACCGCCATCCCGTATTACGCCTGGGACAACCGCGGCCTCACGCCGATGGCGGTGTGGTTCAAGCGCGCGGAGCAGCAGTAGCGTAGCTCACCACGAAGCGCACGAAGGTCACGAAGCCCAGGCTTCGCGTGCTTAGCGGGCTTCGCGAAAATCCGGATCGGCTGCCAATCCAGTTTCACCGCCAAGATCGCCAAGACCGCTAAGCCCAAGCAGCTGAAGGCTCGGGCTTCGTGGCCTTCGTGTGCTTCGTGGTAAAACTAATCCGTCCGCTCTACGCGAACGCCTGCCGCGAGTTTGTCGCCAGGTAGAGGGCGATCTCGGTTGCGAAGGCCTCGCCGAACTCGGCGCGCTTCTTCTCGCCCATGCCCGGGATGCCCTCCATCGCGTCGGCCGTGGCCGGGTAGTACCGGGCCATGGCCCTGAGCGTGGTGTCGCCGAAGACGATGTAGGCCGGCACGCGGCGCTCGTCGGCGAGCCGCTTGCGCAGCGCGCGCAGGCGCTCGAAGAGGATCTCGTCGCACTCGATGTCGCCCTCGCGGCGGGCCACGCGCCGGGCCTTGGGCAGGGCCATCGGCTTGGTGAGCGTGACCGCCGTGCGGTCCTTGAGCAGCGCGGCGCCCTCGGGCGTGAGCTCGAGCGTGGCGAACTCGCCCTCGGCCACGGCGACGTAGCCCAGGCGCATCAGCTCGCGGCCGATCGCGGCCCACTGCGGGCGCGTGAACTCGCGGCCGATGCCGTAGGTCGAGAGCCGGTCATGGCCCCAGCGGCGCACCTTCTCGGTCTCCGCGCCGGTGAGGACCTCGATGAGGTGGTTGAGGCCGACGCTGAAGCCGCTGTGCCGGGTGACGCGGTAGACGCAGGAGAGGAACTTCTGTGCCGCGACCGTGCCGTCGTAGGTCTCGCGCGGCTCGAGGCAGTTGTCGCACGCCCCGCAGTTGTCCAGCGGGAACGTCTCGCCGAAGTACGCCAGCAGCTCGGCGCGGCGGCACCCGGCGCTCTCGGCGTAGTGGACGATCTGCCGGAGCTGCGCGCGGGCGACCTGCTGCTCCTGCTCGTCCGTGATCTCGTCGAGGAAGTGGGTCTGCTTCGCGATGTCCCCGGCGCTGAACAGCAGCAGGCAGTCGCCCGGCAGCCCGTCGCGGCCGGCGCGGCCGGTCTCCTGGTAATAGCCCTCGATGTTCTTGGGCAGGTCGTGGTGGATGATCCACCGGACGTTGGGCTTGTTGATGCCCATGCCGAAGGCGATCGTGGCGCAGATGATGCGGACGTCGTCGCGGAGGAAGGCCTCCTGGTTGGCGGCGCGCTCCTCGCCGGTGAGGCCGGCGTGGTAGGGCCGCGCCGCGAAGCCCCGGCCGGCCAGCGTCTCGGCGACGCGCTCGGCGGTCGCGCGGCTGGCGCAGTAGATGATGCCGCTCTCATGCTCGCGCAGGCGGACGAACGCGATGATCTGCTTCAGGGGCTCGTCCTTGGGGACGACCCGGTAGGTGAGGTTCGGCCGGTTGAAGCTCGCGACGAAGGTGGCGGGTTCGCGGAGCTGGAGGTGGGTGATGATGTCGCCGCGGACGCGCCCGGTGGCGGTCGCGGTGAGGGCCATGAGGGGGACGCCGGGCAGCGCGGCCCGGAGCTGGGCGAGCTGGCGGTACTCGGGACGGAAATCGTGGCCCCACTCGGAGACGCAGTGGGCCTCGTCGATCGCGAGGCAGGCGACGTTCCAGGCCTTCAGGTTCTCGCTCCAGCCCTCGAGCATGAGCCGCTCCGGCGCGGCGTAGAGGAGCTTGTACTCGCCGCGGTGCAGCCCGCGCAGGCGCGCGCGCGACTCGTCGGCGCCGAGCGTGGAGTTGAGGAACGTGGCGGCGACACCGCTGGCCTGCAGGGCGTCCACCTGGTCCTTCATCAGGGCGATCAGCGGCGACACGACCACGGTGAGCCCGGGGCGGGCCAGGGCGGGCAGCTGGAAGCAGAGGGACTTGCCGCCGCCCGTGGGGAGCAGCGCGAAGACATCCTGCCCGGCGAGGGTGGCCGCGATGATCTCGCGCTGGAGCGGGCGGAACGTGGTGTAGCCGAACGTGCGTTTCAGCAGAACGGAAAGATCGGGCGCGTCGGGCATGAAGGCGCTCGATTACGCGCGACGCGCGTCCGGGTGCACGGAAAAACGGCGGTGGTGAGCAAGAAACCGCGCGGCTCAGCTGCCGTCGGGCCGCGCCCGGGCCGACGGCGCGTCGGGGAACGGCTCGCGTCCGCGGACCGCCTCCGGCCCGCCGCGCACCGGCCGGGCGAGGCCGGCCGGCGCCAGCCCGGCGGTGCGCACCAGAACCGAGGCGAGCGGATCGGTGTAGACGAGGGTCCAGCCGGCCGCGCGGAGGCGGGGCACGGCGGCACCGCTGGTGGGCAGCAGCGCAACCTCGGCGCGGGCGAGGTCGAGCACGGCCGGATCGACCGGCTCGCCCCGATAAAACCGCCAGTGCGCGTCGATCAGCGCGCGCGAATAGACCGTGTCGAGGCGGCCGTCGAACGAGACGGGGTTGCGCGGCAGTGCCCACAGCGCCTGCTGGCCCCAGTCGAAGAACACGAGCAGGTTGCCGTCCACCGGATGCTCCTCGAGAAACCGCAGCGCGGCGCAGGGAAACTGGTCACGCTCCACCTCGATGGACCATGGACGCTCCCGCGGCGCGCGCACGCTGGCGCCGAGCGCGGCCGCGGCGCCGGCCAGCAGCAGCACGGAGAGGACCACGCGCCCCGCGGCGGACTCGGCGGCGGCGACCAGGCCGGCGGCGTGCGGCCGGAGCCGGCGCAGCAGGTCGAGCAGGTGCGGGGGGGTGAGGACGAGGTTGGCCAGGCCGAACAGCGGGAGGTGGCGCTGGTGCCGGGCGGCCATCACGAGCAGGACCGCCAGCACGGCGGCCTCCCAGGCGGGACGCTCGCGCCGGCTCAGGAACCAGGCGACGACGCTGACTGCTGCCGTGAACCAGAAGAGCGCGTGGGCCGGATCGAGCGGCGTGGGCCGCCATTCCGTGATCTCCGGCCGCAGGTAGCCGACGGAGGCGACGAGCCAGCGCAGGCTCGCCGCCCCCCACGGCGTAACCAAGGCGGCGGCCGCGCAGAGGACGAGGGCGGCCGCGAACCACGCGGCGGCGCGGCGCGGCGCGGCGGAAACAAGCAGGCGGGTGAGTCCGCGGGGCAGCGCGCGCTGGAGCAGCGTCGCGACCGCGGCGACGGCGAGCAGCAGGAGCCCGGCGAGGACGCCGCCGTGCGTGTTGATCCAGACGAGGCTCAGGGCCGGCAGGGCGAGCAGCGGCCAGCGTCGTCCCGCGTAGAGCCGGCGCATGAGCCCCAGCTGCACGACCAGCGCGAACATCGTGAACAGCTGCGGCCGCGCGGAAAACCCGAGGGCGATGGCGTTGGTGGACACGGCCAGCAGCGCCGCGGCGGCCGCGCCGGCGCCGGGCTCGTGGACGACCCGGCGCGCCTCGCGCAGCGCGAGGCCGAGGGTGGCGGCGGCCGCGCCCACGGCGAGCAGCCAGAGGCCGGTGCCGCCCGCGATCCGGTGGGCTGCGCCCAGCGCGGCCTCGGCCAGCACCTCGTGGTTGAGCCAGGGCGCGCCACCGGCGGTCCAGCTGAACGGATCGGATTTCTCCACGTGGCCGAGGGCGAGCATCCGCTGGCCGTACAGCACGTGGCCCCAGAGGTCGTTGTCCGCGGTGTTATCGGAGACCCGCCACCAGGCGAATGCGCCGACCGCGAGGAAGAATGCCAGCGGCAGCAGGCGTGGAAACGGTTTGGCCACGGACGTCACGGTGAAGGGGATAGCCCCGGGATCACGAGCGTGACGCCAGCCTCACGGTTTCCGCAATCCCAAGAACCGGGCCAGGGCCTCGACCGCCGGGGCCGTGCGGTGGCCGCGCCGGGCGCTGCGCGAGACGACGGCCAGCCGGCGGCGGTCGCGGTCGGCCTTGGGGTCGACATAGCCGACCAGCTCGGTGCCGGCGAGGAGCGGGAGCGCATAGTAGCCGCGGACGCGCTTGGCGGGCGGCGTGTAGACCTCCCAGATGTAGTCATAGTCCCACAGCGCGAGGGTCAGGCGCCGGTCGTAGATCAGCGGGTCCAGGGGCGCGAGCAAGGTCGCGCCGGAGCTGGAAGATTGGAGATCGGAGCTGGCCGATTCGGCGGCATGCAAGAGCGGAAGGTCGGCCTTGAGCATGTGTAGCGGCGGGCAGCCCTCGATGCGCACGGCCTGGACCTCGTCGGCGACGAGGCCGAGCTCGTCGCGCCGGAGCGTCGCGAGGCGGCGCTGGCGGAGCTTGCCGAGGGCGATCCAGCGGGCGGTCTCCCGGGCCGACGGCGCGGGCCGGGCGAGCGTGGCGGCGGGCAGGACGCGCTCCGGCAGGTCGTAGAGCCGGCGGTTCTGGTCGCGGCCGGCGATGAGCACGCGGCCGTGGAAGAACATTTTCTGGAGCGTGGACTTGGCGAGCGTCATGGAGCCCCAGACGCGCCGGGCCTGGCGGCCGTCGTGGAAGTCCTCGGAGCCAAGCGGCCCGCGGGCCGCGAGCTCGGCGAGAATGTGCGGCGCGAGCGCGCGCTCGCGCGGCGTGAGCCGGCCGGACCAGGCGCCGGTCCGCTTCGTCCGGGCGTGCATGGCGGCGAGCAGGTGGGGCCAGGCGTCCAGCGGAAACGCCACGAGGACGTGCGTGTGCGGCAGGTGGTGCTCGAACGCGGTGCGCCGGGCGGCGGGCAGCGGCTTCGCGTCGCCGTGGAGATGGCGCATCAGGTCGCCCTCGCGGTAGCCGGCGACACGGGGGCGGAGGATGAGGTCGTGCATCCGGCCGCAGACGTTGATCGGGTCGATCTGGACGTAGCCGTGGTGGGCGAGGGCCGCGACGACGTCGGGCACGGGCGCATCGAGCAGCAGCGCGCGGCGCAGGAAGCGGCGGGCGACGGGCGGCGGGACGGTCACGGCGGCGTTCACGGCCGCCGATTGAGGCGAACGCCGCCGCCGGAGGGAAGAGGGAAAAACTGCGGGGGTTCGGATGAACGCCGTACGCCGAACGCCGAACGCCGAGGGATTGTCCTGCGGCGCAGCCGCGAGGTGAAATTGCCTTCGGCGTTGGGCGTTGGGCGTTCGAGGTTCGGCGTTCGCCCGGCTTTCGCGTGCGGCTCAGCACGCGGCGATGGCCGGGCGACCGTAGCCCGGCCGCGCGAAGAGGAACCAGTCGGAGGGGGCGGCCTCGGGCGAGAACTCGGGGCAGGACTCGGCGAGGTGGGCGCGGAGGCTCTCGCGGGCGCGGGCGATGCGGCTCTTCACGGTGCCGACGTTGATGCCCAGCTCCTGGGCGATCTCCTCGTAGGAATGGTTGAGGAGGTTGCGCAGCGTCAGGATCTCGCGGTGCCGCGCATCGAGCTGCGCCATGCACGCCTCGATCAGCTGCGCGAACTCGCCGCTGGCGGCCTCCTGCGCGGGATCCTGGCCGACATCGGCCACGAGGTCGGCGAACGTGCCGCCGCCGTCGTCGCCCAGCGCGCAGTCCAGCGAGAGGGAGTCCTGGCGGCGGCGGCGGAAGAAATACCAGTAGCGGTTGCGCGCGAGGTTGACCGCGATGCGGTAGAGCCAGGTGGCGAGGGAGGAGTCGCCGCGGAAGCGGCCGAGCCCGCGGTGGGCGCGGATGAAGGTGTCCTGGGTGATCTCCTCGGCGTCGGCGTGGTTGCGCAGCAGCCCGAGCGTGACGGTGAAGATCTTGGCGCGGTACCGCTCCATGATCGTGACGAAGACGGACTCGTCGCCGGCGTTGAAGCGCCGCACGAGCTCCGCGTCGATCACGGCCTCAGCGGCGGAGGCGGCGGGCTTGTCGGACGGCCGGGTGGCGGGACGGGTGGGCTTGCGGGACGGACCGACGGGGGCGGAGGTGGTGGGCATGGCGGGCGTCGAGGTTGAGGTGGCGGGACTGGCCCGCCGGTACCTCAATCCGTGCCACGCCCCCGCCTCACCCGGGCAACCCGTTCGCCCGAGGCCGCTTAAAAATTATCCGACCGGCGATGTGAATTCGACGGGGCGTCTCGATCGTGCAAAACGAGCGACAGCGCTACGGCCATCCGTGCAGAACGCGGTTCGTGGCGATGCCGGATTAGGCGCGAAGGCGCGAGGTCGCGAAGGTCGCGCAAAGACGGATTATCAGAACGCGGAGCCCTTTGCTCCGATCTTCGCGACCTCGCGCCTTCGCGCTTAATCCGAAGATTGGCTCAGCCCTTGATCGCGCCGGCGGAGAGGCCGCGGACGAAGAGGCGCATCGTGAAGAGGAACACGATGATGAGCGGGATGGAGGCGACGAAGTAGGCGGCCATGATCTGGCCCCACTGCTTCACGTATTCGCCGTCGAGGTAGATGAGGCCGACGCCGAGGGTGAAGAGGTCCTGGTCGCGCAGCACGATCAGCGGCAGCAGGAAGTCGTTCCACATCCCGAGGAACGAGAGGATGGCGAGGGTGCCGATGATCGGGCCGGACATCGGGATGACGATGTTGATCACCTGCTGGAGGTGGGAGGCGCCGTCCATCTCGGCGGCCTCGAAGAGGTCGCGGGGCAGGTCCTCGATGAAGTTCCGCAGCACGAAAATGTTGAAGACCTGGCCGCCGGCGATGCCGACGAGGACGAGGGCCCAGAGCGTGTTGAGCAGCTTGAGGGACTTCAGGAGCATGAACAGCGGCGTGATGTTGACCACGCTGGGCATGAGCATGAGGGCGAGGAAGGCGGCCCAGAGCAGGCCGCTGAACGGCAGCTTGTGGCGGGCGAAGAAGTAGGCGCCGAGGATGGCGAGGAAGAGCGAGCAGACGGTGCCGGTGACGGCGACGAAGACCGTGTTGGCGATGTACGGGAGGATGAGGTGGAAGGCGAAGGACCAGTTCTCCCAGTGCCAGGCCAGCGGGTTGATCGGCAGCCAGGGCTGGCGGATGAAGGTGGCGTTGTCCTTGAACGACACCTGGAACATCATGTAGAGCGGAAACAGCTCGATGCTGATGAAGCAGAGGATGAAGATGTGCTTCGACCAGTCGCGGCGCCAGGCGGAGGTGAGGGTGGGGGCGGTGCTCATTTGTCGATCCGGACGTACCGGTTGTTGATGAAGGTGAGCACGAGGATGAAGGCGAAGAGGATCATGCCGATGGCGCAGGCGTAGCCGAACTCACCCGCGTAGAACGCGCGGTTGTACATCCACAGGCCCGGCACCATGCCGCGGCCGCCGGGGCCGCCGTACTCGTTGAGCAGCTGGAGCTGCAGGCCGTACCCGCCGAGCGTCGCGACGATCAGCAGCACGAGCATCAGCCGCACCTGCGTCAGGATCAGCGGCAGCTCGATGTAGAGGAACTTCCCGATCGGGCCCACGCCGTCGAGCTCCGCCGCCTCATAGACCTCCGCGCCGATGGACTGCAGGCCGGCGAGGAAGATGAGCACGCCCACGGCGCCGATCCACGGGAAGCCCCAGAGGAACAGCGAGGGCAGGATCAGCTCGGGCTGCGAGAGCCAGCCGATCGGCACGTTGGCGTAGAACACGCCCCAGCCGAACACGTGGTCGAGCCAGACCAGCGCGCCCTTCAGCCCGGTGAAGTCGAGCAGGCCGTTGAGCACGCCGAGGTTCGGGTCGAAGAAGAACTTCCAGATGAACAGCGTGACGAGCCCGGGCACGATCATCGGCACGACCAGCAGCACGCGGTAGAGGTACTGCCAGCGGTCGCTGCGCAGCCGGTGGATGAGCACCGCGAGCAGGATCGACGGGATCATCTTGAAGAGGTTGAAGACGATCAGGACGCTGACGGTGAGGAAGGAGTCGATCAGGACCTGGTCGTGGAACGCGCGGCGGAAGTTGTCGAGGCCGATGAGCTGCTTGGTGTCGCCGCCGGCCCATTCGAAGAAGCTGTGGTAGACCGCGCTCGTGGCCGGGAAGTACGAGAACACCAGCACCAGGGCGAGCGACGGCAGCACGAAGAAATAAAGCTTCCACTCGCGCAGAAGTTTTTGCCGGGAAAGCGGTGCAGCCATGCGGGGTGGGGGTGGACGCGGCCGCGCTGCGCGGTCCCGTCGGGGCCTGATCTCACTTGCCCGCCGCGTGCAGCGCAAGCCGCGAAGCACGGGCCGCGCTGAAAAAACAAATCCGGCCCGCGGCCCGCGCCGGCGGCCGGGTCCGCGGCGCGACGCTTCGCGGTTGACGCTTTTCCCCGGGCGGGGCGAGCTTGGGGCCCACATGACGCGCGTCTTTGTCTCCGGCTGCTACGACATCCTCCATGCCGGGCATATCCAGTTTTTCCGCGAGGCCCGGGCGCTCGGCGGGCACCTGACGGTGTCGTTCGCGTCGGCCGACGTGCTCTGGCTGCACAAGCACCGGCGCAGCTCGCTGCCCGACGACCACAAGCGCGCGCTGCTGGCCTCGCTGGACATGGTGGACGAGGTCGTGGTGGGCACCGGGCACGACGAGGGCCTGGACTTCAAGGCGGACTTCCTGCGGCTGAAGCCGGGCATCCTGGCGGTGACGGAGGACGACAAGTACGGCCCGCTGAAGCGCGAGCTCTGCGCGCAGGTGGGCGCGCAGTACGTGATCCTGCCGAAGACCCCGCCGCAGTTCTCGCCGGTCTCGACCACGCAGCTGGTGCGGCTGATCCGGGCGCCGGAGGTGGCGCCGCTGCGCGTGGACTTCGCGGGCGGCTGGCTCGACGTGCCGCGGTTCGCGCGGGCCGGCGCCTATGTCGTCAACTGCGCGATCTCGCCCACCGTCTCCCTCCGCGAGTGGCCCTACGAGCGCAACGCCGGCCTCGGCGGCAGCGGCGCCTGGGCGCTGCTCAACGGCCGCGACGGCGTCAGCTCCGAGCTCGATCTCGGCGTCGGCTGGCAGGACCCGGCCATCATTTCCGAGACGGGCCTGTGCGTCTGGCGCAGCGGGCAGCGGCCCGAGCTCGAGCTGAAGCACAACGGCGAGTTTCTCCGCGGCCGCATGGCGCTCTACTGGACCGGCGTGCCGCATGACACGCCGGACCTGGTGAAGCTCGCGCGCAACTACGACGCCATCGCCCGCGCGGGCGCGACGGCGCGGGAGGCGGTCTGGCGCAGCGACCTCGGCCAGCTGGCGGCGGCGGTGCGGCAGTCGTACGCCGACGTGCAGCGTCCCGAGGGCATGGCGCCGCTGCCGGGCGACCCGGCCGCGACCGGCGCCGCGAAGACGGCCCTGCCGGCGGGCACGGCGCCGTTGGCCTGGAAATACTGCGGCGGCGGCTTCGGCGGCTACGCCGTCTACCTGTTTGCCGACCCCGCCCAGCGCGATGCCGCGTGCGCGGGACCGGGCTTCCGCCCGATCGAGCCATTCGTGGCCACGCGGTAGCGCGGGCGCCTGCGGGCCGAAGCGACGGCCCCGGATCCGGTTGTTCCCACGGATGGCCGCGGGTGTGATCCGCGGCGAATTGGAATCGTCTTGGGCCCGCGGGCGTGTTTCCGTCGGCGGCAGAGCGGGAGCATTCACGATGGACGACATCGACTTCATGCGGGCGGCCCTGGCCGAGGCGGAGGCGGCCGATGCGGCGGGCGAGTATCCGGTGGGCGCGGTGGTGGTGCGCGGCGGCGCAATCGTGGGCCGGGGGCGCAACACGGCCGTGGCATCGCATGATCCCACGGCGCACGCGGAGATCGCCGCCATCCGCGCGGCGTGCCGGGCACTGGGGCGGACCAAGCTCGCGGACTGCACGCTCTACACGACGCTGTATCCCTGCCCGATGTGCGAGATGACGATCAAGGAGGTGCGGCTGCCGCGCGTGGTTTTCGGCGGGAGCCCGTATCGCTGGGTGCGCGAGGTGAAGTTCGCCCAGGCCCCGTTCGCCCCGCACGGACCGGTGCTCGAGGCGGAATGCCGCGGGCTCTTCACGCGCAAGCTGCGCGAGCTCGGCCGCGAGGACATTCTCGGCTACGAGGAAAGCCCGTGAGTCCAGCTGGCGCGACCGATGTCAGCCAAGCGGTCAGCCCTCGGCGGTCGTCGGGTCAATGACCCCTTTGACCTCGGACACGCGATTGGCGGGAAATCCCCCTTGCTTCGCATGTTCCCGCACCAGCGCTTCATTCGGCGCAATGTACACGCAGTAGACCTTGTCCGCGGTCACGTAGCTCTGGATCCATTGAATCTGCGGACCCAGTTTCGACAGCACACCGCATGATTTCTGGGAGATGCCTTGCAGCTGATCCGCCGTCAGATTGCCGGCGCCGGGAATATCGCGTTCGATGATGTATTTGGGCATGGTGGAGTTGGTTTGGGTTGAGCAGAAAACGAGCCGGAGGGTAGCCGACTGAGTGAGCCGGCCGGGGCATTCGCGGAGGCAGTGGGACCGGTGGGCCGGGGTTCGTCGACAATCAAATTCACCGGCCGGAATGGCGGATGGGGATATTCCCCCAATCTTGGACGGCGGCGCGGGAAAGCATTGAATTTCCTTTCCGTGGTTGCGATGACACCGGTGGCCGCGGCGACGCGCGGCGGTCTCCCCCGATGCCGTTTCAGATTTCGAAGGAATCAGACCTGCTGCACATCACGCTGAGCGGCAGCATCTCCACCGCCGACCTCCAGGCGGCGCTGCGCGAGCTCGAGGTGACGGAGAGCCGGCAAACGCGGATTCCCGACCGGCTGATCGACCTGTCGGCCGTGACGCAGAGTCTGATCAGGGGCGATGATGTCTATTTCACGGCCACCCGGCGCCGCGAAGGCAAGTATCCCAATCCTTTCCGGTCGGCGATCGTCGCGGTGCAGCCCATCCAGATAGGCTTCGCGCGGATGTTTCAGTCGTACAACGTCCATCCGGACATCACGATTCAGGTGTTCCCCGACGGCGCCTCGGCACTGGCTTGGCTGGGGCTGCCGCCGGCAGCGGTCTGACGCTTGGCCCGCTCGCGCAACGCCTCGTAGATGGGCGGTTCCTGCAGGACCTCGGCGATGCCGTAGGCCACGAGGCTGCAGGCCAGCAGCGGCAGCATGAACTCGTACTGACCGGTGAGCTCGATCATCAGGACGATGCCGGTGAGGGGCGCGCGGACGATGGCCGTCAGCAGCCCGCCCATGCCGATGACCGCGAACACTTCGGGCTGGGGCGCGAACGCCGGCAGCGCGAAATTTGCCGCGTGGCCGAAGGCCAGGCCGCCGATGGCGCCAAGCACGAGCAGGGGGGCAAAGATGCCACCGGCCGCGCCCGTGCCGTAGCTGGCCATGGTCAGCACGAACCGCGCGAGGAACAGCACCGCCAGCCAGCGCACGGCGATCTCACCCGTCAGCGCGCGCTCGGCCAGCAGCCCGCCGGTGCCGGCCACGCCCGGGTAGATCGCGCCGGCCAGGCCCACGGCGGCGCCCGCCAGGGCGCCCATGGCCCAGCCGGGCCAGCGCAGCCGGTCGTAGAGGTCGAGGCTCTTGAGGAGGCAGCGGTTGAACAGCACGCCGATCAGCCCGCAGGCCACGCCCAGCAGCAGCGCCGCCGGCAGCGCCCGCACGGTGGGGGCGGGCATGGCGTGCAGCTGGAACACCGGCATTTCGCCCGTCAGCACGCGGCCGACGATGTCGGCGGACACCGAGGCGAGGAAGGCGGCCACCAACACGACCGGCGTGAAGTTGCCCGCGAGTTCCTCGAGCACGAACATGACGCCGGCCAGCGGGGCGTTGAACGCCGCGGCCAGGCCCGCGCCGGCTCCGGCCGCGATCAGGGCCTTGCGCTCGCCCTCGCCGGGCTTCACCCGGAACCACTCGGAAACCATGAGCCCGGTCGACCCGCCCATCTGGATCGTCGGTCCCTCGCGACCCAGCGCGAGCCCGCCGCCGATGCCGGCGAGCCCCGCGAGGAATTTCACCGGCAGGAGCCGGCGCCACTCGATGCCGCGTTCGCCCAGCACGAAGCCCTTGATCTGGGGAATGCCGCTGCCGCCGGCGTCCGGCGCGAACCGCCGCACCGCCCACACGCCGAGCGCGCCACCGGCGACGCCGATCGCCACCGCCACGGGCACACGTTCCGCGAACGGCAGGCCGGCCAGCAGCCCGATGCGCCCGCGTTCCGCCATGATCAGGACGATCCGGAACGCCGAGGCCAGCAGGCCCGCGACGACGCCCACCAGCAGCGCCTTGGGCAGGATGTGGCGGCGCTTGACCTCCTGCATGCTCAGTCCAAAGCCGGCGTCGGGTTGCATCGGTAAATTGATCCGGGTGGATCAGGGAAAGGCAAGCGAACGGCGAGGTTTCAGCATCCACCAAAGGCGAGCCTGGCCAACAATGTGTGAGCGAGCTTGCTCGCTCCCACATCGCTCTCGCACTCCTGCGGTCCGCGGCCAAGGCCTCAGCTGGGTTCCTTGGACTGCGTTCTGGACAGCTTCATTGTCCACATGGCCTCGGCTTTCCGGCCGACCAGCCAGAAGCTCACGCCTAGAATGGCGAAGAAGACCGCCTTGTGCAGGCCGTTCCAGAAGTACTCGAAAAACTTCGTGTACAGCTCGATGAAGAAAAACGTCAGGCCGAAGCCGCGCAGCACGCTGTCATCCTTGAAGAGGCCCCACACCACGGTCGCCACGGCGACGGCGCCGAACGCTAGCGACCACCACATCAGGTCCGTGCGGAAATTCACCGCGGGATGATAGTCCCAGTCGGATCCCCAGAGGGACAGGATCCACAGCGACATGAAGAGATGCAACAGGCCAAACACCCGCGTCACGCCGAAGAGCAGGTCCACGCGCCGCTTCAGCGCGGTGAGGCTCGCGTTGATCGCATAGGCCGCCAGTGTCGCCCCGCCGAGCAGGACGGCGCCGAGCACCACGGTCCGCAGCGGGTAGTTCATGCCGAGGCTGTAGCAGCCCCAGCCGTAATCCACGTCGGCACCCAGCGCGCTCGAGACGGTTAGGATGCCGTACGCCCAGATCAGCTTGGATTCCAGGGCGAGCCCCAGGAAAAAATACAGCAGCGACGACGTCAGCAGGACCAGATGGGCGTCCACGACGTTGATCGACCGGCAGAAGAGATAGATCGAACACGCGAACCCCGCCGCCCCGATCGTGAACACGGCCTCGTTCGAGTAGATCTTGTCCGGGTGCGTCGCCCGCCGCTTGAGCCCCAGCCAGATCACGAGCGCGGAGGCGGCCGCCACGCCGACACTGCGCACAATCGGTGGCATCCGCAGGAACTGCCGGATGAAGGCCCAGGCCCGGTTCAGGAGCTCGATGACGTACTCGTCGCAAAACGTCGCCACCAGCGCGATGACGATGCAGCAGAGGGCCGCGATGAAGGAATACCTCGCCAGCCGTCGCCAATCGAAGCCCATCGGCTCCACGTTTGCCCGGATGGCGGACGCCACCTCCGGGGCGATGATGCGGTCCGACTCCAGCGTCGCGACCGTTTCGAGGACAACCTTCGCCTTTTTCTTCGGGAGTTTCATAGGCTGATGGGCCCTTGGTAACGGATCACCTCACCAAAAGGGCCGTGGCTTGCCAACGCTGATCTGAACCCAAGAGGGGCCGTCAACGAAGTCCCTCTCCCTCGTCATCCTGAGCGAAGGCGAAGGATCGCTGTGATCCTTCCCCTCGAGCCAACTCATGATTCCAGACACTCAAGCGACATAGCCAGAGTGTCAGGAGCACATCGCGGACTGACGGTACTATTAAAAGTGATCCTTCGCATTCGCTCAGGATGACGAGCCTGCGATTGGAGGCCTGGGCAGAAATCCCAGATGCCCTCAATGACTCGCGGCCGGAGCCTTGGCCGGGCTCGCCGGCGGACGCGGCGCCGATAGCGGCACTGCCACCAGTTTCATCGGGACGGTGAGGATCGAATTTTCCGTCAGCACCCAGCAGACGAGTTTGGCGCCGGCGGGGAGCGGGCCCCGCAGGTCGTAGGCGTCGAGGCCATTGGGCTGGTAGCCGAGTTCGCTGTGATAATGACCCTTGTGGTCATAGGTCAGCGGGCTCCCGTCGGCGGCCTGGAATTCCATGCCGACAATCCGGTGGGCGGGATCGCGCCAGCCGACCGCGATGTCGTGCTCGCCCATCACGTTCATTTTTCTCATGCGCTCGGCGAACTCGGTTCCGGGCTTCGCCGTGCTCGTGGTGATGCTCTGGCGCGAGACCTTGATCGCCTGCGCCGCGGCCGGCGGCAGGCTCGGGTCAACATTGTCGGATCCGAAAAACGGACCGCCGTCGTACTCCTGCGGTCCAGCCGGAGCCTTCGCGGTGGCCATCTTCACCGCGGTGGGCTGATCGTAGACGACGAGGGTCACGTCGGCCTTTTTCAGGGCCGGATCCTCGAGGGGCACCCCGAACTTGGCCGGTACGTCGCCGATCGTGGCGGTGGCCGCGGGATCCTGGGCGGGCACGTAGAGCTCCAGCTTGCCCTCGACGAGGGGGAGCGCCTTGGCGTCCTTCGCGAGTCCCATCAGGGTGAAGGCAATGGGCTCGCGCGTGGTGCTCGACGAGGCGCCGCCGACCGAGGCGTGGTGAAAGGCCGGCGTGCCATCCTGCTTCAGCTCCGCGCCGGTGTCGTCCTGCGCCTTCGCGAGAATGAAGCGACCGGCGTGGACGAGGACCGCGGAAGGCCCCGTCGGGTTCACATGGATGATGAGGCCACGCTCGCCCGTGCGCAGATTCCCCGTCATTTCCAGCGGACCGATCGCGAGGCTGATCGGCACCGGCTCGGTCCCGGACAGCGCGAAGATGATGGGGACCCGCAGGTGCACGGCCACGGGCTGGCCATTCTTGGTCGCGGGCTTGAACGTCCACTGGCTGACGGCGGCGACCGCCGCGGCGGCAAACTCCGGCTCGGCGTTTTCGGGCGCATGGGCGGACTTCACGGAGCCGTCGGGCAGCACGATGAAATCGACCAGGATCTTGCCCTCGATCCGCTTCGCCCGGAGGGCCATGGGGTAGGTCGGCTTCGCCTGGGTCAGGGGCACGGGCGGCGTGTCGACCTTGCCGGCCGGAATCCCCGGACCGGCCGCGTCGCCGGCGCCGCGGGCCGACAACCCGCCCCCGAGTGCAAGCAGCACGGCCGCGAGGACGGGCAGGCCAAGGCGCGTGATCAGGGCAGGGCGGGGGGGCGCGAGGTGGGGCATGGGGTATAGGCGCACGTTTCGGCGAACCACGCTTGGCGCCGGTTTCGGGGAGTGGATAGCAATTCCTGATTCGTGTCAGGTCGCGAGTTTTTGGACGGGCTGGGGCCGCAAAGAAGCGTTTAAGGAGTTGTGGCCGGACGGCTTGGCTTTGGTGCGGGAATAATTTCTCCGTTTCCCGGATGTTCTGTGGTTAATTCCGCGCCATGAAAAAATCACGCGTCACCGGACTGGGAGGGATCTTTTTCAAGGCCAGGAATCCGTCCAAGTTGGGCGCGTGGTACCAGCAGCACCTCGGCCTGCCGATCGAGCCGTGGGGCGGGTTCGCGTTTCGGTGGCGCGACGCCAAGAACCCGAAGAAAAAGGGCTCGACCGCGTGGAGCACGTTCGCGGCCGACACGAAATATTTCGGCCCGGGCAAGCAGGCCCTCATGATCAACTATCGCGTCGCGAACCTGAAGCAGGTGATCGCCGCGCTGAAGAAAGAGGGCGTCTGGATCGACCCGAAGGGCATCGAGGCCTCCGATTTCGGAAAATTCGCGTGGGTCAAGGACGGCGAGGGCAACCGCATCGAGCTCTGGGAGCCGCCGAAGGGGTGCTAGGGCCGGGCGAGAAACGCCTTCGTGGGCCGCTACACCTCGACAATCAGCGTTCCCGCCGCGATGCGCTGACGATGTTCCTCCATGAGGCGGGCCTGCAGCGGCGTCAGGCTCGCACGGTCGAGTTGCTTGCACGCCACAGTGTAGATCAGGACATCGCGCAGGCGCAGAAAATCGCCCAGCCGGGCCAGTTCGCTCGCCGGCAGGTGATGCTCGGATTCATGGCCGGCAAGGAAGGCTTCAAGAAACTCGCGCGCGAACCGCGGACGCAGCGCGTAGTCCCGCACGCGCCAGAGCGAGGCGTACAATGCCACCGCGACATCGCTGATCAGCCAGCCGTACTCGCAGTTGTCGAAATCATACAGCTCGAGCTCGCCGTCCGGCAGCAGGCGCAGGTTCTCCTGGTAGACATCCCCGTGAATCAGCCCGTAACAGCCAGGGTCGGGGACGCTCGCCCGTAGCCGGGCGATGATCGCACGCGCCTTTTCCTTCACCACCGGCTCGCTGTCGGGGATGTAGCGCTCGATGTTCAGGAAGTCCGACTCGTGCCACGCCGGGCGCCGATGGGCGGGCAGGTTCCGGACCGAATGCCGATGGAGGCGTCCCACCAGCCGGCCCCATTGCTGGAACAGCGGCGGCCGCCAGTCCTCCGGCCCGATTTCGCGTCCCTGCAGCAGCGAGAACGCCGCCGCCGAAAACTCGTCGTCCGCCGGCAACGCTTCGACGTAGTTCCCACGCACCGAGCGCAGCGGCGCCGGGACCTTGAAACCGGCCGCGCTGAGTTCGCGCATCCAGGCCAGCTCGGCCTCCACGTGCGTGCGGCTCCGGTGCGCGCGATGCGACAACCGCAGCACGAATTTACCCTGCGGACCCTCGCATGCATACGTCTCCGCGTGCCAATCCGAGAGCAGCTTCCCAGCGGAGGTCCCGAACGCCGCCTGCAGCTGCGCGACCACCTCGGGCGTGTAGCGGGACTTCAACTCGGGACGCACGCCCGCACGCTCAGTGACCGCCATGACCTTGGCAAACCGGATCTGCCGCCGGCCGGATGAGATTTAGCCTCTCTGCAATTCACCGTGGGTGTTGGCTCTCACGCGGCACCGCTCCCCGCGCATTTCGCCCGGCCCACTGGTTCTCGACAATCGCGCGGGGCTGGGATGCATTGTCCGTGTTGCTTATGAGGATACCGGTCTCCCTTCGCCTTGCCTGGATTTCCGTGGGCGTGATCACGGCGGCCATTTCGCTGCGCGCCGATCCGGTGGACGAGGTCATCGCGAAGGAAATGGCGAAGCATCACATCCCCGGTTTGTCCCTCGCCATCATTCAGGACGGGAAAATCGTGAAGGCCCAGGGCTACGGCGTGATTGAGGCCGGCCGGCCGGAACGGGTCACGGTCGACACGCTGTTCCAGGCGGGTTCGGTCAGCAAGTCCGTGACCGCACTCGGGGTCCTGTCGCTCGTCGAGTCCGGGAAGCTGTCCCTCGATGCCGACGTGAACGGCGCCCTGAAGTCGTGGCACGTGCCCGAGAACGAATTCACCAAGGTGGAAAAGGTGACCTTGCGCCGCCTCTTGAGCCACAGCGCTGGCCTGACGGTGCACGGCTTTCCAGGCTATGCGGTCGATGCCGCCACGCCGTCGCTGGTGCAGGTGCTCAACGGCGAGCCGCCGGCGAACACGCCGGCGATCCGGGTGGATTTCATGCCGGGCAGCCAGTGGCGCTATTCCGGCGGCGGCTACACGATCATGCAGCAGCTGGTGATCGACACCACCGGGCAGACGTTCCCGGAATTCATGCGACAGGCGGTGCTCAAGCCGCTGCTGATGGACGCCAGCGGTTTCGACCAGCCGCTCCCGGCGGCGCGGGCGGCGCTCACGGCCACCGGGCACTTGGGCGGTGGCAAGGTCGTGCCCGGCCGCTGGCATATTTACCCGGAGATGGCCGCGGCCGGCCTGTGGACCACGGCCTCGGATCTCGCGCGGTTTGCCATCGCGCTGCAGGAGTCACTCGCAGGGCGGGCTCACCCGGTGATCTCACCGGCCATGACCCAGGTCATGCTCACGCCCCAAAAACAGGACGACGGTCTCGGCGTGTTCCTTGCCGGCAAGGAGAAGGGGCTGCGCTTCTGGCACAACGGCCGGGATGAGGGCTTCGACGCCCTGATGACCGCCTACGTTCACTCCGGCCAGGGCGCGGTGGTCATGATCAACAAGAACGAGGATTCCAGCGCCGTGCCCCGCATCATGAGCGCGATCGCCGCCGCCTACGGCTGGCCGGATTACCCGGTTTATCATCCGCCCAAGCCGATCGCGGACAAGGAGCCGGAGGTCACGGCAACGGTGAAGACCATCTTTGCCGAGGCGCAGCAGGGCCGGTACGACGCGTCTCTTTACACCCCGGAACTTGGGGCGATCATTGCCAAAGGGGTGCCGGGGACGTTCACCCAGCAACTGCAGGCCTTCGGCAAACTTCAGGCCATCGAGCTGACGGGACACCGCACCCCCAAGGACGCCCGGATCTACCGCTATCGGCTCACCTACGAAAATGAGACGGTCACGGTGGACTGCGTGTACAACGCCGCCGGCCAGATCGCCGGTCTGCGGTTTTCCCCGGAGTAGGCGCGAAGGCGAAGCGACGTGGCGGGTGGCCTACATCACTTCGCTGAGTCGGCATCCAGGCGCAGCAGGTATTCTTCCGTCTCGGCGCCGCGGCCCTGGGCGAATCCCTTGTCCGATCCGATGATCTTGAACCCGCATTTCTGCAGCACCCGGAGCGAACCAAAGTTGTCCGTCGCGACCCGGGCGGTGACCGGACGCTGCACCACCAGTTGGAGCATCTGCTTGAGCGCCGCAGTCGCGATGCCCCGGCCCCAGAACTCCCGCCCGAGCCAATAGGTGGCCTCGGGGTTTCCCTCGTTCGGATAGCATGAGATGTGGCCGGCCACCTGGCCGTCGGCCACGATCGTGCGATTGGTGTTCAGGGGCGACTTCAGGATTTTCTCCCAATGGGCGTTGAACACCGCCCGGTCCTTCCGGTCGTCACTCGTGAACGCGGCCAGCCGGATCGCCTCCGGGTCGAGCGCCTGCACGAAAAAGAGGTCGAGATCGGCCGGCTCGACTTCCCGGAGCGTGATGGGCGCGACGTTGTTCATGGGCGGCTTGATCTCCTAAATTATCACGAAATCAAACGGTCACCGCAAGAGACCGGTGGCAATTTCCACCCACCAGGCCGTGGATCGCACCCATTCGGTGGCCGCCTGTCCCGCGATCAGGAGCGGGAACCCGACCAGGTAAACGCGATGCACCCGTCCGTCGACCACGAGGTCACGCCCGAGTGCCAGGAGGATGAGCAGGTCGCAGGCGATGTTGAAGTGACCGCCCGGCACGATGGACCGGGGGAAGCGTGCAAAGGCGGCGACCGTGAGGCTGACGGAGGCCAGCAGCATCAGCCGGCGGTGCAGTTCCGGACGTTTCCGCCACCACAGGCCCAGCCCGAAGAGGACCGCGAAGAACAGCATGTCGGAGAACGGCACGAGCAGGAACGATTCCCCTGCCGGCTCGCCGCGGAGCAGTTTCTCGTGGCCCGTGCTGATGGCCACCCACACGCCCACCAGCGGCAGCACCACGCCGAGGACGGCGCTGGTCATCCCGAGCGTGCGATGCAGGGCCACCCGGCCGGCCTGGACCAGGCCGGTCTGCACGAGGAGGAGGATCACCCAGCCCGAAAACACCACGGTATGAACCCAGAGCGAGACTGGCACCGGATGCGGCGCGTGCAGCATTCTCGCGCCGAACTTCGGGACAAACCCAATGACGACCACCACGGCGGTCAGCACGGCCATCGCGAAGTAAAACCGGCGTTGGAGAAAGGTCTTCATGGGTTCGATCGGCGCGCGCGCAAGGCTGGCGTGGGGTAGGAGCGCTGGCGGTTAAATGGCCTGTTTCTCCGAACTAAATCAAGAACTAGTGGCCAACTCCCTCTGCTTGGCAGGCTCGTGACCAAGGGGAAAGCGATTGAGCAATCGCCCGTCCCCGCCCATGGTCGCGCACCGTGAAGAAGCTGGTGCTGCTGCTGGGGGTCGTGACCTCGCTGGGGCTGTTCCTTGGACCCCGAGTCTCGGCCGCCGTGGCGGAGGCGAAGGGCGATGAGTTGCCGGAGATTCAAGGCATCCTCGGGACCAAGGAGGGCTTCGCGGTTTTCGCCACAATTGCCGGGGGGAAAGCGCACTCGCTGACCGGCCTCGGGCAAACCCTCGGGCCCTATGAACTCGTGGCTGTGGATGTGGTGCAGTCCTTCGCCGACTTTCGAAAACCCGGTCGGGCCGCGGTGCGAATCTACATGCGGGAAGGCACGGCCCTACCGAGTGCGGGCACGGGAGAAAATCCCAACGACATCGAGATCCCGCGGTTGAGCGCATTCACCAAGTTCATCATCGCCGATCAGCTCCGGGGCGACCCGACCACGGAACAGAAAATCCGGTCGATCATCAACCGGGCGGTCAACAATCCGCGCCTCACATTGGAAGAGCGCCGGGAGGTGCTGAACCGCTACCTATCGGGCGAGGTGGTTATGACCGTGGACGCCCCGTTTGAGGTGAGGATCTATCCCAGGGGCTCGCCGGCGATGCCGGTGAAAAGCGGTCCGTAATCGCGCCGGCCCTGCCTGATTCTCAGCGCGGAGCCGCGTGTCCCTGACGCCGCAGGACGACGTGCGTGGCCTTCTCCGTGGCGACGAATTCGGCGCAGGTGTAGCCCAGCGCCCGCAAGTCGACCCCCTCGAACAGCCGTTCGCCGCCGCCGAGCAGGACGGGGGAGATCGCAAAGTGCAGTTCATCAATGAGGCCCTCGCGAAGATACTGCTGGATGGTGTTCGCCCCGCCGCCGATGCGCACGTCCTTCCCGCCGGCGGCCTCGCGGGCCCGTTGCAGCGCCTCGTGGATGCCGCCCGTGACGAAGTGGAACGTCGTGTGGCCCTCCATCTCAATGGAAGGACGCGCATGATGCGTCAGGATGAAGACCGGGACGTGATACGGCGGATTGTCGCCCCACCAGCCCTTCCAGCTCAGGTCCGCCCAGGGCCCACGATCGGGGCTGAACATGTTCCGCCCGAGAATCCAGGCCCCGACATTCTCAAAGCCGCGCGCGGCGAAGTCATCGTCCACCCCGGTCGTGCCGCCGTCCTTCCCGAACAAGCCCCGCTGGAACGTGCGGGTGGGCAACAGCCACTGGTGCAGATCTGTCCCGCCCAGGCCGAGCGGATGGCTGAGGCTTTGACTCGGGCCCGCGCCGTAGCCGTCAAGCGAAAGGGTGAAGCACTGAACGCGAATTTGGGTCATGTAATGCCTTCGTTGGGGGCTGAGCGTCGGTAGAACAGATTTGGAATAGGGAAGGCCGCAACTGCATAAGGGGCCTGTGCAAAATTCCCCAATCAAGAACCTGCGGCCCGAAGCCTGAGCTACACGGCTCGGCTTCTCCAGGTGCGCGAAGAGGCGACTTGTCACCGGACTAGCTTGGCGGCTGCTCTTTATTTTCGGTGCAGCAGCATGCCGCAAAACATCGCACCGCCGAAAGGAATCGCGTGGGGACAGGATTCCTTCTCAGGAGGGAGGCATTCCACGAACTTCCTCTCAGGATTGATCACGGTGATTTTGCACTGCCTGCCGAGCGGACACGCTATCCAGCCTGCCTCGCTTCCGGACCCAGACGGGCCCGCTTTGCCTCCTGAATGGGATTCATCAGGTGGGTTCACGGTAGCTGGCGCGGGATTCATCGTGGCCGGCGTCCTGTTGGTGTTCTATCGCAGTTCAAATCCACCTAATAAATGATGCACACAGAAAGCACACAAACTGGGGCCGCAACGGGTCGCCTCCTGACATTTCCAGTCGTAACGCCAAAAACCACTAAATCTTGCAAGTACTCTGAACTGTCGTAACTAGTCACAAAAAACCGCATGACGTCCTCATCATGCGGTTGGGGGAAAATGGTCGGGCTGGTGAGATTCGAACTTCGTCACAACTAGTCGTAAGTGACGTTTCGATAATGGCCTATGCAAGGGCGAAATGTTGCGGCGCACAGAGAGGCGCATACGATTTACCCGTACCGAATCGATAGGATTCATCTCCGGCCACCTCCACTTTCCTATCAACTTCCCTGCCCCTTGCGCTCGTGAGCAGCTTTACGCCGGGTCTCGTCGCGATCTCTTTGCTCAATCACAGCCGGCGCGCATACCAATGAATTTGTGTGCCAAGCCCTTTGATCCTTGCCGGCGCTAAAGCGAACCGGGAGAACGATGCCTGACATAGCTGGCATTAGTCACACGGCTCAGCGGCTTCGAGATGAACCTTGCTGCCTTGACTGTGTGCGAGGGGACTCCGGTTGGCCAGTGACAGCACTTTCACCGGCGGGAGTTTGTGTTGCCGCGTTCAGAGGGTAAATCGCATGCTGGTAATCCAGCCGCTGCGACGAGTAGCTCATCCCGGCGCAATTCGTAAAAGTAGCGCCACCGGCATGGGCCATTCACCGCTATGGGTTGCCGCAATTTCGGGTCGATTCCCTTCAGTACATCAAGACCAACTTGAGCTTTGAACTGGGCACTGTGCTGGCGTCGTTTCTTGGACATGAATCGCTGGATTCAGGTTTGGACTTAACGATCCGTCCTGTCCAACTTTCGGGCTTCACCTCAGCACGCGCCTTCTGGTCCGATTTGACCCGGCCGCACACCGCCGGTTAATTTTTATCTCTACTGCTTTTTGAAACAATCCCATGAAACAAACACATGCGCTGCCCCCTGATGAAGCACTCTGCCTGATCGCCCGCCATTTTGCAGCGCTGGCCGATCCTCTGCGTTTGAAGATTGTGCATACTTTGATCGATGGGGAAAAAAACGTCAGCGGTTTGGTCAAGACGACCGGCGGCTTGCAGGCCAATGTGTCCCGCCACCTGCACAAACTGACCGCGGCCGGCGTGCTCAACCGCCACAAGCAAGGCGCCCAGGTTTTCTATGCGATCGCCGACCCGTCGATCTACGACCTATGCGAACAGGTGTGCGGCAGCCTTGAAAAACGCCTCGTCAAGCAGACCAAGGCGATCGGGGCGGTTGCGAGCCGCCATTGAGGTGCTCCGAAGCCGGTTCATAATAACTGGCGGTGAAGGTGGAAGGCCAGACCGCTGGTGCCAGCAATATTTAGACACGATTCACGCGCAGCACCGGTCGGCGCATAATTAGAATATCTTAACCTACAAGATATTCTATCTTATCTTTAGCTAGTTATGAGCATAATGTGTTATTTGCATAGCTTATAGCAAAAGATGCGTAGCCGGATTTTTTCATTAGGCAGATAGTGGGGCCACGGATCGACCGCCAATTTCCGGCGTTCGCCCCGCACCCTGCCATGTCAAAACCCAGAACCCTCCCCTCCTCCTTCGTGATTATTGCCGCGACGATTCTTGGTGTCGTCGCGCCCGCAACGTTGCATGCGACCAACGGCATGAACATGGAAGGGTACGGCCCCGTCGCCACCGCGATGGGTGGCGCCTCCTTCGCCTATGACAACGGCACCGCCGGGTTGATCAACAATCCGGCAACGCTCGGGCTCATGACCGAGAACGCCCGACTCGATCTCGCCCTCGGCATCCTCGGACCGCACATCGATGTTACCAGTCCGTCCACGACACCGAATATCTTCGGCGTGCCGGCGAACCAGAAGGCCAGTTCCACCGCCAACGCATTCTTTATGCCGGCGGTGGGCTATGTGCGGCGCAGCGGCAATTTCGTTTATGGACTCGGCATGTTCGGCCAAGGGGGCATGGGTTGTGAATACGACGCCGACTCCTGGCGTGGTCTGGGCTTTGGCCTCAAGAACCGCACGGAAGTTTCCGTGGGGCGAGTGATCGTGCCGCTGGTCTATCAAGTGAACGACACCCTGCAGATCGGGGCGACGGCCGATTTTATGTGGGCGGGCATGGACCTGAAGATGGCCATGAGCGGCAACCAGTTTTTCGACCTCGTGATGCCCACCAGCCAGCGTTTTGGGCGCGCCTCTGGCGCCATCGTCCAGAGTTTCGGGCAGATTCTGGCCACCATGCCAGCCGGCACCTCGGTAGACTATGCCTATTTCAATTTTTCCAACAGCAATCTGTTCACCGGCGAGGCCCGCAGCTACGGTTACGGCGGAAAAATCGGTCTCGTCTATACGCCGTCGAAAGACCTCAGCTTCGGTCTCACCTATCACACCCAGTCCGTGTTGTCCGACATGACGGCAAAGGGTGATACGCTCAGCTTCCAACTCAACGTCCCCGGCATGGGCCATATTCCGCAGTCGCTGACGGGCGACTTCCGCGTCCACAATTTTCAATGGCCCGCGATGCTCGGCGCCGGCCTCGCCTGGTATCCGGCTCCGCGCTGGATGATCGCCGCGGATGTGCGGGAGATCTTTTGGAAAAACGTGATGAAGGAATTTAACATGAGTTTCGTGGCCTCGGCCGCCGCGAGCAATGGCCCCTTTGCCGGCCAAGACCTCAACGCCGTTTTGTTCCAGTCCTGGAGCGACCAAACCGTGGTTCAACTCGGCGCAGCCTACCAAGCCACCGACAAACTCACGCTGCGCTTCGGCGGCAACTTCGGCAACAACCCGGTCCCGGACACCTACCTCAACTGTCTCTTCCCGGCCATCGTGAAGGACCACCTCACCGCCGGCTTCGGCTGGAAGTTCGATGCCCGGTCTTCCTTCGACGCGTCCTTCACCTATGGGTTCAAGGTCAACACGGTCAATGGCTCGGGCGCCAGCGTCAGCCACAGCCAGACGAACGTTCAGCTCATGTATAGCTACCACTTCTAGACGGCACCGTTAGTTCGTGTTCATCGTTATGAATTCTCTCTCGCGCCGCCGTTTCCTGAAAATAGCCACCACCACGATTTTGGCGGCAGGAGTAGCCGGTCGGGCCACACGCGCCTTGGCCGCCGCCGCGGCGGCGAACGGTGGCCCCTCTGGCACCCGCCGGGTGCCGACTTATTGCGACATCTGCTTCTGGAAGTGCGGGGCGATTGCCAGCGTGCGCAACGGAGAACTTTGGAAAATCGAGGGGAACCCCTCCGACCCGCTTTGCCGGGGCCGCCTCTGCCCTCGCGGCACGGGTGGGATCGGCGCCCACACCGACCCCGACCGCCTCCGGGCCCCACTGATTCGCACCAACCAGCGGGGTGAGGAGAAATGGGAGGAGGTCACGTGGGACGAGGCGCTGGAATACATCGCCACGCGCATGAAGAAAATCGCCTCGGACCATGGGCCTGAGTCGATGGCCCTGTTTGCGCATGGGGTTGGCGGGACTTTCCTCAAGCACACGCTCAAGGCCTACGGGGTGAACAATATCGCCGCGCCTTCGTTCGCGCAGTGCCGTGGTCCGCGTGACGTGGGATTTCGGCTGACCTTCGGGGACGACGTGGGTTCACCGGAGCGCACGGATATCGAGAATGCCGGCTGCCTCGTTCTCATCGGATCGCACCTCGGCGAGAACATGCACAACACGCAGGTGCAGGAATTCGCCACGGCGGTGGGTCGCGGGGCGAGCCTAATTGTCGTTGATCCGCGCTTCTCCGTCGCCGCCAGCAAGGCAAAATTCTTCCTGCCGATCAAACCCGGCACCGACCTGGCGCTGCTGCTGGCCTGGATGCACGTCCTCGTTGCCGAGAAACTCTACGATGCCGACTACGTGGCGAAATACGGCTTTGGTTTCGAGCAATTTGCCGCTTCGTTGACCAGTTATACTCCGGAGTGGGCCTTTGTTGAAACCGGCATCGAGCCCGGGGTTATTCGCGCCACGGCCCGAGAAATGGCTCGTTACCATCCGGCTACACTGGTCCATCCCGGCCGCCACGTAAACTGGTATGGTGACGATGCTCAGCGCAGTCGCGCCGTCGCCCTGCTCAACGCCCTGCTTGGCAGCTGGGGTCGTAAGGGGGGCTTTTATCAGCCCTCGAGCATGGACATACCGGCCTACCCGTATCCGCACTATCCGAAGGCAAGCCGGCCCACGGTAGACAATCCCGGACGCAAATTCCCGTTCGCGCACGAGGCCATATCCACCGGCATCCGCGACGCCACCCTCACGGGCCAGCCCTATCCCATCAAAGGCTGGATGGTTTATGCGACCAACCTGCTCAATGCGCTGCCAAACCAGGCTGAAACCATCCGCGCCATCCAGCAACTCGACCTCCTGGTGGTCGTCGATGTCATTCCCAGTGAAATCGCGGGCTGGGCTGACGTCGTGCTGCCCGAGTCCATCTATCTTGAGCGCTTCGATGAGCTGAACCCCGAGTATTTCAAGGAACCCTTCCTCGCCTTGCGCCAGCCGGTCGTCGAATCGCCGAATGACCAGAAACCCAATTGGTGGATTGCGCGGAGTCTGGCGCAAAAGCTCGGCCTGGGAGCTTATTACCCGTGGAAGGACATCGAGGAATATTTGGAGTATCGCGTCACGGCGGCCGGCTTGAGTTACCCGGAGCTGAAACAAAAGGGGATTCTCCACGGCCCGCGACAGCCGCTCTATTTTGACGAAGGCGCCCCCGCGGAATTCGACACCCCGTCGAAGAAAATCGAGTTCTATTCACTCCAGCTGGAAAAGGCCGGGTTTGATCCGGTGCCGCGCTACACGCCGCCCCCACCTGGTCCCGCCGGCTCCTTCCGCCTGCTCTTCGGGCGGGCCCCGATGCACTCGTTCAGCCGCACCCAGAGCAATCGGCTCCTGTCCGATTTGATGAGCGAGAACGTCGTCTGGATCAATCACACCGCCGCTTCCCGCCTCGGCCTCAAGACCGATGACTACGTCCGGCTGCGCAACCAGGACGGCGTGGTGAGCAACCGCATCAAGGTGAAGGCCACGGAACGGATCCGGCCCGAATGCGTTTATCTGGTCCACGGCTTCGGACATACCTCGCGGGGCCTGCGCCATGCCTTCGGCAAGGGCGCCAGCGACAGCCAGCTCATCACGCGTTATCGGACCGATCCGCTCATGGGGGGCACGGGCATGAACATCAACTTCGTCACGGTCGAACCGGAGGCCTGAACCATGGCGCGCTACATTATGGTCATCGACACCCGGCGCTGCGTCGGCTGCATGGATTGCGTGGTGGCGTGCAAGACGGAGAACAACATCCCGGAAGGCTATACCCGTGATTGGATCACTGAGACGGTGTGCGGCGAGTTCCCGACAGTCGGGCTGG
Source organism: uncultured Opitutia bacterium (assembly GCA_903825285.1). GTDB lineage: Bacteria > Verrucomicrobiota > Verrucomicrobiia > Opitutales > Opitutaceae > Opi-474. The sequence continues at coordinate 28,915 of CAIJZY010000046.1, forward strand.
AGATCCGCACCGAGCGCTGCAACCAGTGCGCAAATCCACCATGCGTTTCCTGCTGTCCGACCGGCGCCAGCCATGTCCACGAGCGTGGTGGAGTAGTGCTGGTCAACAAGGACGAGTGCATCGGGTGCAAGGCCTGCCTGGCGGCTTGCCCCTATGACGCCCGTTTCATCCATCCCGACGGCTATGCCGACAAGTGCACCTTCTGCATTCATCGCGTGGAAAAAGGCCTGGACCCGGCTTGTGTCTCAGTCTGCCCCACCCATTGCATGCATTTTGGTGATGCGGACGATCCGTTGAGCGAAGTGAGCCGGCTGCTGACCTCCCGCCCGCAACACACGCTCCTGCCCGAGGCCGGGACCAAGCCGCGCATTTACTACCTCACGTGAACCCCTCACGCCCATGACCGAGTTCACCCTTTATCGCCACAACCCATTGCTGGACCCCGCGGTGCATGTCTGGGGCTGGGAAATACCGGTCTATCTTTTCCTCGGCGGCCTCGTTGCCGGCCTGATGATCATCGCCGGCGTCCGCCTCCTCATCATGCGCCCAACGGCCCGGCAGGCCCTCGTCTGCTGCACGGTTGGACCCCTGATCGGCCTCGTGTTGCTCAGCGCGGGCATGTTCGCGCTGTTTCTGGACCTCAGCCATAAATTCTACGTTTGGCGCCTCTACCTCGCCTTTGAACCGACTTCGCCCATGTCGTGGGGCGCGTGGATTCTGCTATTCGTTTACCCGGCACTGCTGGCCAACGCCTTGACCCATCTGCCTGAGGCCATCCCCGCGCTGGCCAAGCGCGTTCCCGTGTTGGTGACCATCAGTGACTACATCCTGGCCCGGCCGCGCATCGTCGTGGGCATTGGCCTGGCCAACATGGCCATCGGCGTCGCCCTGGGCATCTACACGGGGGTGCTCCTCGGCGCGATGGGCGCCCGGCCGCTCTGGAACAGCGCGGTGCTCGGCCCGCTGTTTCTGTTTTCCGGGTTGTCCACAGCGGCGGCCTTGTTGCACGGGATCCTGGTTCTCACGACGCCGGATGACGAGCGCCCGCAATTTGCCGACTTCCTGCTTTCGATGGTGGCGCGCTGGTCCCAAGCGCGCCCGCTCGACACCCGCATCGCGCCCACGCTGGCCCAGGCCGACAACAGCTTTCTGACGATTGAACTCGGGTTGCTCGGTTTCCTGCTGATCGGTCATCTGACCTCGACCGCAGTCCATCAACAGGCCGCCGGGCTCCTGCTGACCGGACCTTACGCCGCCGTGTTCTGGGTGTTCGTCGTTGGCCTGGGCATTCTCGTCCCCTTGGTCATCCAGCACCTCGAACTGTTGCACCGCATCCGGCACACCATCGCACCGTCCCTCCTCGTGCTCAGCGGCGGCCTGGTGCTGCGCTTCGTGCTGGTGGCCGCCGGCCAGGCCAGCCACTGGGCCACCGCGTTGCCCTGAAATAATTTAACCCGTCCAACCATGTCATCCTCCACCGAAATTTCCCCCGCGGAGCAGCCGCACATGAATCCCTATTGGGCCGGCTTCGGCCTCGGACTCGTGCTTCTGGCCTCCTTCGTCATCATGGGCCGTGGCCTGGGCGCCTCCGGCGCCTTCACCACCGCCGTGGCCACCACCGTCCACGCCATCGCACCCGCCCACGCCGAGGGCAACGCCTTTTACGCCGAGTATCTGGGTGACGGCGCCACCAGCCCGCTCAAGGACTGGCTCGTCTTCGAGGTGCTGGGGGTGTTTCTCGGCGGCTTTCTCTCCGGGGCTTTGGCCAACCGGCTCAAGTTCACGATCGAAAAGGGGCCGCGCATCACCAACCCGCGTCGCCTTTTGCTCGCCGCGATCGGGGGGGCCCTCATGGGCATCGGCGCCAAGCTCGCGTTGGGCTGCACCAGTGGCCAGGCCTTGACCGGAGGGGCGCTGCTCAACCTGGGCAGCTGGGCCTTCATGATGTGCGTGTTTGGCGGGGCCTATGGCCTCGCCTGGTTCCTGCGGAGGGCCTGGCTATGAACGCACCTTTCTTCAAGTATGCCTTGTTCGGCGATGAAATGTCGCTCGTCGTGGCGTTTGTCATCGGCATCGGTTTCGGCTTCTTCCTCGAGCGCGCCGGCTTCGGCAACGCCCGGTTGCTCGCGGCCCAGTTCTACTTCCGCGACCTGCGCGTGTTGAAGGTCATGTTCACCGCCATCATCACCGCCATGGTGGGCGCGTATCTGCTGGGGCGGTTGGGCTTGCTCGACCTTTCGCTCGTCTACCTGACCCCGACGTTCCTGGTGCCGCAGATTGCCGGGGGCTTGATCCTCGGAGCGGGCTTCATCATCGGAGGCTACTGTCCGGGGACCTCGTGCGTCTCGGCAGCCACGGGGCGCATCGACGGCATGGTCTACCTCGCCGGCATGATCGGCGGCCTCCTGGGCTTCGCCGAGGTCTATCCCTCGATCGAGCGCTTCACCAAGATCACCGCGATGGGCCAGATCACGCTCGCCCGGCAATTCCACCTCTCCTATGGCTTCCTGGTTTTTGCGGTCGTGCTGATGGCCTTCGGCGCCTTTGTCATGGCCGAGCTGGCCGAGAAGTTTATCGGGGGCAAGGAACCCGGCCCGGGCGCCTTGCTGGAACCGGTGCGCACCTTCACCCCAGTCCGCCGCTTCGCCGTCGTGCTGACCGGCCTGGGCGTCGTCGCGCTCTTTGCCGGGAGCCCGTACCGCAGCGCTCTCGCCCAGGTCGACACCAAGCAACTCGCGCTCGACGCGCTCCGGGCCGCGGATCAAGTGACCGCCGACCAGTTGGCCGACTGGCTTGTCGAGGGGCGCAACGATTACCTGCTCGTTGATGTCCGCGATGCGCAGTCATTCGCCGCCTATCACATCCCCGGGGCCGTCAACCTTCCGCTGTCCGGCCTGAACCATGATTTCGCGCAGCGCAACGAACGGGTCGTGTTCTACAGCGACAACGCCATTCACACGGCCCAGGCTTGGTTCCTGATCCGCTCCCTTGGGTTTCCCTCGGTCTACATCCTCGCCGGGGGATTGGAAACGTGGCAGGAAGCGGTGTTGTATCCCCGGGCTCCTGCAGCCGGCGCAGCGCCCAAGGACCAGATCGACTTCGCCAAACGAATGGCGGTGGCCAAATTCTTTGGCGGCTCTGCCCGCGGCGCGACCAGTGAAGTTGCAAACCCGGTCGCCCCCGTCCTGCCGAAATTGGCGCCGCCAAGCCCGACGGCTCCCGCCCCCGACAACGCCCAGCCCGCCAAGAAAAAAAAGAAGGAGGGCTGCTGATGCCTGCGAACGCCGAGACTCTGTGCGCACCCGCGGCCACCGCCGTGATTCACGGACTGTTCATATCACCCGGCCACAATTTCTTCGGCCGCCATGGCCAAGAGCCCGGGCAGCATCCCACGCAGGCCGTCGACGCCCTCGAGTGTATCGCCGGCCGCGGGATAAAGGGCGACCGTTTCTTTGACTACGAACCGAACTATAAAGGGCAGATATCCTTCTTCTCGGCGGAAGTCTTTGATGCGCTGCGCCATGAACTCGGGCTATCGAACGCCCTTCCCGAACAAGCCAGGCGCAATGTCCTGGTTTCTGGGGTTGATCTCAATGAGCTCATCGGCGTCGAGTTCACCCTTCAAGGCATTCGTTTTCTCGGGACGGAGCAATGCCGGCCCTGCTACTGGATGGACCTCGCGGTTGGCCCCGGAGCAAATGTTTGGATGCGAGGGCGAGGCGGGCTGCGCGCCCGCATCCTGTCCGACGGCATCCTCCGTTGTTCAGGCCAGTCGAACTCCTAAAGGAGGCCAATCTTGGATCCGCCGCCCCACCGGTTATCTGCCGTGTGGGCGGAACTATATATCTGGATCGGCCTAATGCTGACGACCGTGGTCGCGGCCGTGGCCCTGCCCCTGTATCTTCGATCCGCGCAAACCCGTTCCTCGGGTTCGAGTCAACCCGAAGGCTGCCTGGATTGCCACGCTGGGATGATTGGCTTCGCGGCCGGACATGAACCGAGAGCCATAGGCTGTGCAGTGTGCCATATGGGCAACCGCAGCGCCCATACGGCCGAGGCTGCCCACGCCGGCATGACCCGCACTCCCGGCAATCTTTCGATTGTGCCCCAAACCTGCGCCTCCGCGGCATGTCATGAAGCCATTGGCGAACGTGTGCGCGGCTCGCCCATGAACACGATGAGCGGCGTGGTTGCGGTCGATAAATATGTGTTCGGTGAAAACCCCGACCTCGACCGGCCATTCGCCGTCTCTCAACTCGGCCACTCTCCTGCTGATTCACATCTGCGCACACTATGTGCCTCCTGCCATCTCGGCAACGACAAGGCCGCACCGGCCCCCATTGATGAAACATCGCGGGGCGGCGGTTGCTCGGCCTGCCACCTCGACTACGGCTCAGGTGCTCGCGAAGAACTTGCCCGACGAGACCGGCCCGGTCTGACCCCTTTATCGCCCAGGGCCCACCCTCTAATCTCCGTTCGGATTCCCGACGAGGCGTGCTTCGGCTGCCACAGCCGTTCGGGTCGGATTGCAACCAACTACGAAGGCTGGCACGAAACTCCGCTCGATGAAGCACCTGCGCCGCAGACCCCGGGGGCGAAGAACCAGTACCGTGTTTTGGCCGATGGTCGTGTTTTTGAACGAATGCCCGCCGATGTTCACTTCACCAAAGGGCTTTCCTGCACCGACTGTCATTTGGCGTCCGAGGTGATGGGTGACGGACAGTTCCATCCACACGAGGAACAAGCGGTTGGCATTTCCTGCCAAGACTGCCATTCGGACCAGTCGCCCAAGACACGACCTTTTGCTGGGCTCGATCCGGAGACCCAGATGCTCGTTGCCCTGCGCGGACTGGCGGCACCAGACCGGCGCTATGTGGTCATTAGTTCAGGCCGGACGACTTTTCCCAATGTCTTCGTTGATGCCGCGGGGGTCACGCAGCTCATTCCTCAAAACACGGGCGTGGCGTTGCAGCCCAAGCCGCTCACCGCTGCTTGCGGCCGCAACTCCGCCAGCCATGGTTCAATTGAGTGCCGGAGCTGCCACAGTGCTTGGGTATCGCAATGCACCTCCTGCCACACCCAATCCGAGCCTCATGTCCCGGGCTGGGACCACTTGGACGGGCGGATTGCCTCTGACTCGTGGCGCGAAAGCTCCGGAGGTTTCTTTGCTGATCCACCGACTCTCGGTGTGGTCGGAACCAGTAGCGGAGCGAATCACACGCGTGTGACAACGGTTGCGCCCGGCATGGTCCTCACTCTGAATCAAGCCGCGGCATCTGCCGGTCAGCCCGATGAGTTTCATCGCCTCTTCGCTCCAGCATCGCCTCACACCACTGGTCGCCGCGCCCGTGACTGCCGGTCATGTCATTCAAGCCCATCCGCGCTCGGGTATGGCCGAGGTGTGCTGAGCTACAAAGTGTCTGGCGCGACCGGGCGTTGGGGCTTCACCCCCGAGCAACCCACTCTGCGGAGTGACGGGCTTCCCGCCGACGCATGGATTGGGTTCCTGCAGTCCCGCAAAGGACATGTCTCTACCCGATATGACGTTCGACCGTTCACACTCGAAGAGCAGCAGCGCATCTTGCGGGTAGGCGCCTGTCTGACCTGTCACGCCGGCAATTCAGCATTGATGCAACAGGCTATGGACGATTTCTCCAAGGTCCTGACGCGCTGCAGTCCCAGATGTGCGCTTCCGCAGTGGCATTGAAACGGCAACTTGATGCAACCTCGCACGCGGCCCTTGAGGCCGGCCGGTTAACAGCCAGCTCCGCCACCTGGAGCGCATCCGTTGCCTACAACGCAGCGCCAAGCCCGCCATGCGGACCTTGGTTGGGCAACGACGCAGTCAGCGGAATTGTTTTGCGGGGCTCTACATGCAATTCCGACCGCGCCCGCCGGCGCGCCGTCGCGTGCGGCGCGCATGCCTTTGCTACACGATGTTCAAAGGCACCATGGTGCTCGCCCGGTCCAGCGACGAGATCCACGACCTCGTCATCGCCTGGGTGAAGCGACACGGCACCATCCCCCCGAGCCCACCGGGAACTGGCGCCTGCTGCCCTGACGGAGGGCCGGCGATTCACGGCAGCCTACAGCAGCTGTTCAGCCCCGCTGAAAACCTGCTCCACCTTCAGGGCCGCGGCCGCGCGGCCGGGATGCTTCGCTGGATTCCAAGTCTTCATGTCGTCGAAAATCGCTCCCGCGGTGTGATAGGTGAAGCTCCCCTTGAACTGATATGATTTCCGCTCCTTGGTCAGGAACACCAGCGCGCCCTTGCTGCCCGCAAGAATGTTGGCACGGGTCTTGTGGAAATAGTTGTCCGCCACGACCAGAGTGTCATCGCCAAATCCCCGGACGCTATTGACGTAAATCGCATTGGGCTGCCCATCGACACCGACGGTAGCCAGCACGGCCGGGCCCTCGCGGCTAGCCCAGGCGATCTGCACGGATTCAGGGAGGTTTTTCATAGGTTTAGCAGTTGATGGCGGTAGCGTGGGAAGCCGCAGGAACCCCGCATCTTCAGGAAGGACTGGCGACGGCTTGCATGAACTTCGCGCGCGCCTCGGCGCATAACGACGCGCCCTGCCGCAGCTCGGCTTCGAGCACGAAGAGCCTTCCCCCTTCGTTGGCGAGCTTGGCCCGCACGACAACCGGACTTCCGATGCAAACCGGGCTGCGATAGCGAATCCGTAATTCACCCGTTCGCGCCACCACGCCACGAGCAAAAAGCGAATGGACCATCGCGGCATCAAGCAGCGTCGCCACCACTCCACCGTGGACGATCCCCGGATAGCTTTCGCCTCCGACGGGACATGTCCACCGGGCCGTCACGCCGCCATCCAGGTCCACATGAAAGTGCAGCCCCAGCCCCCCGTCCACTGGATCGCTGCACGCGAAGCAGTGCGGATGTTCCCGTCGGCACGTCGCGCGCAGACGTTCCTCAGTCGGCACTGTGGCAGCCGCATTCATGATGGTGGCCTTCACCATGGCCATGGCTGTGCGCGTGCGAGTGGCTGCCGTCGCATTGGTTCTGCCCGGTCACCAGTGTTCCCGCCAGCCAAGCATCAACCAGCGCTTCAGGGGCGGCGGCCGTAACGCCCGCCAGCACTTCCACGCCGTGTTCGGCCATGTGTTGCCGTGCCCCACGCCCCATGCCTCCCGCTAACACCAGATCTACGCCCGCCGCATGCAGCAGCCTGGGCCACTGGCATGGCTCGGATCCCTGCGGGACAACCATTAGCTTGCGGCGCACCGTCCGCGTGGCCTCGTCCACGTCCATCACGACAAACTTGGTCGCGGCACCGTAGTGTAGCGAGAATTCATTAGTTTCGGTCAGGGGCAGGGCGAGTTTCATGCGGAGATGCGGTGGCGGTAACGAAGTGATTTGGGTTGGTCGGAGCGAAGCGCTCCCTCGCAGAACTTCGTGGTTGTCATCGCTGTTTATGAGCGTATGCCCATAACACAAGCTCGGCAAGGCTTCTTTATTCCGTTCCATGTCCCGCCCCCTCTGTCCCCGCCGCATTTCCCACCATCCACCCTGCGGTTTTTTTAAACCAGCGGGTATCCCGCTTTACGAGCTCGAGGAGGTCGTTCTGGGCGCCGACGAGTTGGAGGCGCTCCGCCTGGCTGATGTCGAAGATCTCCTTCACACCGTTGCCGCCGCCCGCATGCGCGTGTCACGCCAGACCTTCGACCGGATCGTCCGCCGGGCTCGCATGAAGGTCGCCCGTGCCCTCGTGCTTGGCCATGCGCTCCGGATCATTAAACCCGCAGCCCCGGCCACGCCGGATCGCAAGCCCTCTGCTCACCCGCGCCGCCGCGGTTAATAGCCTGCCTTCGCCCGCCCATTATGTCATCTTGAATGCAGGGCATGCCGTCGCTCAAACGCTGTGCACACATTCACTCCGGTCATGACCACGGAACTTCTCGCCCGCCTCCAGTTCGCGCTCACGATTACGTTCCACTATCTTTACCCGCCGCTCAGTATCGGTCTTGGCGTGCTGCTGGTCGCAATCGAGGCAGCGTGGCTGAAGACCAAAAATCCGCTCTTCCACCAGATGGCGCGATTCTGGACCAAGGTTTTCGCGCTCACGTTCGCCATCGGTGTGGCTACTGGCATTGTGATGGAGTTCGAGTTCGGCACCAATTGGGCGACCTACTCGCGTTACGTCGGCGACGTGTTTGGCAGCGCGCTCGCAGCGGAGGGCATCTTTGCGTTCTTTCTGGAGTCAGGCTTTCTCGCGGTGTTGCTCTTCGGCTGGGACAAGGTCGGTCCGAAATTGCACTTCTTCGCCACCTGCATGGTGGCCCTCGGAGCGCATTTCAGCGCCATTTGGATCGTGGTGGCGAACTCGTGGATGCAAACGCCCGCGGGCTTTCACATCGTCGGCGATGGGCTGCACGCCCGGGCCGAGGTCACGGACTTCTGGGCGATGGTCTTCAACCCGTCCTCGATGGACCGGCTCACGCACACCGTCGTTGGGGCCTGGCAGGCCGGAGCCTGGCTGATGGTGAGCATCGGAGCCTGGTATCTCCTGAAGCAGAAGCACCGCGAGTTTGCGTGCCTCTCAGTGAAGCTCGGGCTCACGCTTTCGTTGATCGCTTCGGTGCTGACGCTTGCCACCGGTGATCGCAGCGCAAGCGGCGTGGCCCGCAACCAGCCCGCCAAATTTGCCGCGCTCGAAGGTCACTGGCAGACTGGCCCGCAGGCACCGCTCCACGTGGTTGGCTGGGTCGACGCCCAAACTGAAACCACCCGCGGGCTCGCTCTCCCCGGCATGCTGAGCTGGCTTGCCTATGGCAGCGCGGCGCATCCCGTCACCGGCCTCCGCGACATTCCGCGCGATGAGCGCCCGCCGGTGAATTTCACGTTCCAGCTTTTCCACCTGATGGTTGGCATCGGCTTCGCCATGATTGGCCTCGCACTCTGGGCGTCATGGGCGCTGTGGCGCAAGACACTGGAAAACTCCCGCACCCTCCTCTGGCTCCTCGTCATTTCGGTGCTTGGGCCGCAGATCGCCAACCAGGCCGGCTGGTGGGTGGCCGAGGTCGGCCGGCAGCCGTGGATTGTTTATAAATTGCTGCGCACCTCGCAGGGTCTTTCCGCGGTGGTACAGGCGAATCAGATTGTCGCATCCATGATCATGTTCACCGGAGTCTATCTGCTGCTTTTCGCCGCCTTCGTGTTTTTGCTCAACGAGAAGATCAAGCACGGCCCGGACGAAACCGACCTGCAACCCACCGGCAAGCTCGCGCTCGGTTTCAAGGGAGGTGCGGCGTGAACTTCGGCGGCCTCGATCTCAACACGGTGTGGTTCGTCCTCGTCGGCGTCCTCTTCACCGGCTACGTCATACTCGACGGCTTCGACCTTGGCGTCGGCGTGCTGCACCTGTTCGTCGCGCGCCGCGACGAGGAGCGACGCGTGTTCCTCAACGCCATCGGCCCCGTCTGGGACGGCAACGAGGTCTGGCTGGTCACCGGCGGCGGTGCACTGTTCGCTGCCTTCCCCGCCGTTTACGCCACCGTCTTCTCCGGTTTCTACCTGGCGTTCATGCTGCTGCTCTGCGCCCTGATCTTCCGGGCAGTGGCCATCGAGTTCCGCAGCAAGCATCCCGCGCAGCAGTGGCGGTGCTTCTGGGACCGCAGTTTCGCGCTCGGCAGCTTCACTTCGACGCTCCTCATCGGCGTCGCGATGGGCAACATCGCCTGGGGTGTCCCGATCGACGCGCGCGGCGAATTCGCCGGCACCTTCCTCGGTCTGCTCCACCCCTACGCGCTGCTGATGGGCGTGACGACCGTCACGCTCTTCGCCATGCACGGCGCGATCTACCTTGCCCTGAAGACTGAGGGCGAACTGCAGGCGCGCGTGCGGGAGCGAATCAACCCGCTCATCATCGCATTCATTCTCAGCTACGTGCTGCTGACGCTCGCCACGCTGCTCTACGTGCCGCACGTCACCGAGGCGTTCCGCCGCGAACCGTGGTTCTTCACGCTCGTTGTGCCCGTCGTGCTCGCGATCGCCAACATTCCGCGCGAGGTGAACCGCGGTCGCGAGTTCTACGCGTTCCTCTCCTCGTGCGCCGCAATGGCCGGCCTCATGGCGATCTTCGGCGTCGGCAACTACCCCTATCTCGTCTACAGCCAGCCGTTTCCGGAGCACAGCCTCACCGCCTTTAACGCCGCGTCCTCGCCGAAGACACTGGGCATCATGCTGACCATTGCCCTCATCGGGCTGCCAGTTGTCCTCGCTTACAGCATCAGCATTTACTGGATTTTCCGCGGCAAAGTGCGGATCGACAAGATGAGCTACTGAGCCACCCGTCCCTCCCCGTTTCTATACCTCCCTATGCAAACTAAGAACCCCTTGCGCCTGGTCATCGTCGGCGGCGTGGCCGCCGGCGCCTCCGCGGCTGCCCGAGCCCGTCGCCTCAGCGAAGCGGCGTCGATCACACTCATCGAGCGTGGTCCCGATGTCTCCTTCGCCAACTGCGGTCTGCCGTATTTCATCGGCGGTGAGATCAAGCAGCGCGACGCCCTTGCCGTGCAGACCCCGCAGACGCTCAAGGCCATGCTTGCGATCGACGTGCGCACCAGCACCGAGGTCACCGGCATTGACCGCGCCACAAAACACGTCCAAGTGCGCAATCTCGCCGCCGGCACCACCGAGTCGCTGCCCTACGACAAGCTGCTCCTCGCTCCCGGTGCCGTGCCGGTCCGTCCGTCGCTACCCGGCATCGACGATCCGCGAATCTGCACGCTGCGTTCGCTGCAGGACATGGACCGCATCAAGGCCGCCGCGGCTGGCGCGCAACACATCGCTGTGATCGGTGCGGGCTTCATCGGACTCGAAATGACCGAGCAGTTTGTGCGCCTCGGCAAACAGGTCTCGCTGGTCGAACTCACTGATCAAGTGCTGCCACCACTTGACGGGCTCATGACGAAGTTGCTCGAGGACGAGTTGCATAAGAATCACGTCAACCTCGTGCTGGGCGACAGCGTCGCAGCCTTTGAGGCGGGCAATGCGCTCATCTGTCGCCTCGCCTCCGGTCGCACCATCACCGCCGACCTCGTTGTCCTCAGCATCGGCGTGCGCCCCGACACCACGCTCGCCCGCAATGCCGGCCTCGCGCTTGGGAAACGCGGCCACATTCGGGTGAACGGTTTCATGCAGACAAACGATCCCGACATCTACGCCGCCGGCGACGCCGTCGAAACCGAGGATTTCATCACCCACGAACCCGTCGCCGTTCCGCTTGGCGGTCCCGCGAACCGCCAGGGCCGCCTCGTCGCCGACCATATCTTCCACCCAACTGAAACCAAGCCCTACACCGGGGCGCTGGGCACCGCGATTGTGCGCGCGTTCGACGTTGCCGCCGGACTCACCGGCTGGACCGAAAAACGCCTCCGCGCCGCCGGTCGCGATTTCCGCACTGTCACCGTCAACGACAATGACCACGCGGGTTACTTTCCGGGGGCCAAGCCGATTCTTCTCAAGCTCGTTTGGGACCCGGCCAACGGCCGGGTGCTCGGCGCTCAAGTCACCGGCCTCGGCGGGGTCGACAAGCGCCTCGACGTGATTGCGACAGCCATTGCCGGGCGCCTCACCATTGACGATTTGGCGCAGCTGGAACTTGCCTATGCTCCGCCTTTTGGCGCCGCGAAAGACATCGTCAATCTGGCCGGATTTACGGCGTGCAACACGCGTGACAGCCTCGTCGTCCCCGTTGATTCGCTTCCGGATGATCCCGCCGCGCAGATCCTCGATGTTCGGCCTCCCCCACTGGTGCAGGCGCACCCACTCCCGCGGGCCGGGGTCATCAACATTCCGTTGGGCCAGCTCCGTGGCCGCCTGGGCGAACTTGATCGGGCGCGCCCAGTGGTCACGGTCTGTGCGCTCGGCAAGACGGCGTATTTCGCAGCGCGGATCCTCGCTCAAAACGGCTTCCGGGTATCGTCCCTTACCGGCGGCATCCGCGCTCATTTTGACCCCCGCAGTCCGGCCAAGTTGCCTACGCCGTGAGTTTCGATTTTCGCACCCTTTGCGGAATTGAACCGGAACGGCCGGCCCATCGTGTCGCGGCGGTGCTCATGCCACTCGGCGCAGTGGCCTCATTGCTGCCCTGGACGCCGCCGTGGGCCGCCTTGCTCGCGGGCGCGGGGCTAGCGCTCACCCTCGGCAATCCGTGTGCCGGTGCCGCTGGCCGGGCCGCGAAGTGGCTGCTGCAAATTGCCGTGGTTGGTCTCGGTGCCGGCGTAAATCTCGCCGTGGTCGCCCGGGTTGGAGGACAGGGCCTCGGCTACACGCTTGCGGGCCTGGTCGCGACCTTCGCGTTCGGCGCCTGGCTCGCCGGCCGGCTTGGTGTCGGCGCCAAGGTAGCGGCACTCGTTTGCGCAGGCACGGGGATCTGCGGGGGCAGCGCCATCGCCGCCGCGGCACCAGCCATCGGCGCCAAACCCGAGGAGACATCCGCCGCACTCGCCGTCGTGTTCCTGCTCAACGGAGTCGCGTTGCTCGCCTTTCCCGTCGTGGGCAGCTGGGCCGGCCTTAATGCCCACCAATTCGGGCTGTGGTGCGCACTGGCGATTCATGACACGAGTTCCGTCACCGGCGCAGCCTTGACGCACGGCCGGGAAGCGCTGGCGATCGCAACCACGGTGAAACTCGCCCGGGCCTTGTGGATCGTGCCGGTCGCACTCGTTCTCGGTGCCTGGTTCCGACGCGGCGCCGGCCATGGGGTTAACCACAGCAGCGTACGCGTGCCGTGGTTCATCGCCGGATTCGTCGCCGTCTCGACTCTGTTCACCTTGGTGCCCGCCCTGCAACCGGCGGCAATGATCGTCGGCGCGATTTCCCGTGCACTGCTCACCCTCACCCTTTTCCTGATCGGCACCGGCCTGAGTCGCGCGGGCGTCCGCACCATCGGCGCCCGCCCGCTGGTCCACGCGTTGCTGCTGTGGATCGCCATCGGCGGAGCCAGTCTCGCCGCCATTCTCGCTGGCCTGATCCACTGACCAGATGAAGACCGCCTGGGACCAACGCTTCGCCGTTCCCGATTACGTTTACGGCACCGATCCGAACGTGTTTGTCGCGGCCCGGGCCGGGATGATTCCCGCCGGCCCGGTGCTCTGCCTCGCCGAGGGCGAGGGCCGCAACGCCGTTTACCTCGCGACGCTCGGCCACGCCGTGGCCGCCGTCGATCAATCGCCTGTCGGCCTTGCCAAGGCTGCCCGGCTAGCAGCGGTGCGTGGCGTGCCGCTCACGACCATCGTGGCCAACCTGGCGAACTTTGTGATCGAGCCGAATGCATGGTCGGGAATTGTCTCCATTTTTGCGCACCTCCCACCGCCGCTCCGCCGCGCCGTTCACGCCCAAGTCGTCGCTGGACTTCGGCCGGGCGGTGTTTTCATCCTCGAAGCCTACACGCCGGCACAACTCGCGCTCGGCACCGGCGGCCCGAAAGCGGCCGAGTTATGCATGACCCTCGCCGGTCTACGCGCCGAACTGGATGGGCTCGAATTCATCATTGCCCGCGAATGCGAGCGCGACGTGCTCGAAGGAACGGGGCACACGGGTCGGGGCGCCGTGGTGCAGGTGGTCGCCCGCCGGCCGGACCCTCCGGCGCATCGAATTCATAGCGCCACGTCTGAAGACGCCAGCCCGCCGACTGAACCGTGACCAGCAGGTGGGCAGCGCTGTTCCTCGTGAAGACTCCGGATGAATCAAGGGGGCAGATCCCGCGATTATCGCACGTGCGAACTGGGTCCATGTTTTGCAATCTTGCGCTGATCGAGTGCTTTCAACCCACCTAGCATCTCTACGAAATTACGGGCCAGCGGCGAGCCCTCGCGGTTTCTCCATACCACAGAAATCTCAAAGACGAGGTCGTCGGTGGTTTCCTGCAGGGGAATCAACCTGATCCGCCCGGCCCCAGAAAGTGTGATGTGCTGCGGCATCAACGACACCCCCTCCCCACCGGCTATCATCGCCAGGAGCGACTCGAAGCCGGCCACGATTGTGATATGCTTGGGCTTGAGGCCGTGTGCGGCAAAGATGCGGCGAACCAGGTCGGCATGGGTTTGCGAATGCTGGCCGGCGAAACAGAGCTGGTTTTCACGCGCCATCTCAACCAGTGACAGGCGCCGAGACCTCGCCAACCGGTGCCCTGGTCCGACGACCGCACGCATGGCTGAATGCAGAACCGTTGTCCTGCACAGATAGGACGGCAGCGTTGGGTTTTTCTCCACCGTGAAAGCGATCTGGATTGAACCAGAGTCGAGCTCGGTGATCTGATCGGCTGGTTCGATTTCCTTCAAAGTCACGGCGACATCCGGATATTGCATGCGGTATTTCGTCAGACAGGCCGGCATGAAGCTGGCCGTGATCGGTCCGACATTGCCGATGGTCAAACACCCTCTGCGGCCGACTGCGGCCTCCCGGGCCAGCTCCGTTGCCCGTTCCACATGCGCCAATATCTGCCGGGCTTCCTCCAGGAAGATGCGCCCCGCATCGGTTAGCTGCACGCGGGTGGTGTCGCGGTCCAACAACCTGACCCGCATTTCCTCCTCCAGGTTCTTGATCTGTTTGCTCAATGCCGGTTGGACGACGTGAAGCCGCTCCGCGGCTCGGCGGAAGTTCAGTTCTGAAGCCACTGCTTCAAAGTAACGCAGGTGCCGGAGTTCCATATAATGCACTGATAGCGGAGAGCTATCAGCACGCAAACATCAAAGTCATTCCGCTACGGGTGCAACGAGCGTAGGATCTATGCAACGAAGCGAAGCAACCCGCCTCACCTTAAGACCACCCAAAGCGAACCCGTGAAAACCAAATGATAACCGCCGCCGCCGTTCTCGCCTCTCTCGTGCTCCTTGTTTTGTGGGATGGAGCTGAAGCCTGAGTCAATGCAGCTTGCCGAAGTTTCCGCGCAGCAGGAGAAAGCCCACTAGGTTTTGCAGCTTGGCTTCTAGCGCACACCGACTGCCTGGCAGAGGAGCCAAGGGGACCAATGACCAGCGCAGTCAAACGAAAATGAGAAGGAAGGAGCAGTGACATCTAAGGGTCAGGCCAGCAGAGACTCGAATGGCAGGGTTACGGAAGGACCGGCGACGCGTGACCTGCCAGTTCTGCATTCGTATACAAATGAAAGCGGACAACTGCTGGTCGTGGTTCTCGCAGGGCAGCGTTTAAATATCTCCTTGGTTTGAACGCAGTTCGTAGACCAGCTCAGCAACTCCAGATGCGATTGGTCTTCGCCGTTTGCGCGTTCCGATAGTCTCAAGCAGCTTGATCGCAGCCAAATTGCCCCAGAGCGTTTGAGCCCGGAACCGTGTGATGCCACGTTGAAGCGCATTATCGGCGAGTGTTCGGACGAGTGCGACCCCAACACCGCGCTTTTGCCAGTCATCCCGGGTCACAAACGCAACGTCAGCTGTCGTCGGCTCACTGGCATCGCGAATCCATCGGGCGACGGCAATCAATGGTCGATTGGCGGCGTCCGGAAGCTCTGCGACCATGGCGCACTGGGAAATGCCATCACAGTTGGTCAAAGTGCGGAGCTCATCTGAGGTGAACACCTTCTTTAAAAAGAAAAATCTGTAGAAACGCGTATTCTCCGACAGGGCATGCAGGCCGGTCACGAGTTTGGGCGCGTCGCTCGGCGCGATCACCCTGATCCAGATCCTGCACCCATTAACGTTTTGTTCAAACAAAGTGCCGGTCTTCTCAGCAGCCTCAGGTGATACTCGCAAGACTGCAATAGGGCTTCAGCTTATCTCTCGTTCGCGAAAATCGCGTTCTACGAGGGAGAATCGACTCGGGTTGATTCCAGATAATTCAGGCAAATCACCTATGCAAATTAGCGAGTCCTCGGCTTGGACGCGGAGCGCCTCCTGCAGCCGGTTCTGTGCTTCCACTCTCGCACCAACCGCGGGCAATGCTCCCGTCAATGCGTTTCCATCATTCGTCCATATATCGGTATTCTGCCATGGGTATTGGACGCATTTCCTGTGACCCATAACACCAATTGGACACACAACAAGAGCTGCGTTATCGGCGCTACAGGAATCGCACTTGTGACCCCACTTGTGTGAAACACGTTCATCAACCTTCACTCCCTCGATTGATGCAGCCACACAGCCGGAAGCGAAAAATTCCGGAGGAAAAATGGTACACAGAATGGTGTACACATTTTGCAGGCGATGAACTGCCGCAGGCCGCGGATAATTTCTTCCGCATCCCGTAACTTGCTCTTAAACTGACCGTTAGGTCGGACACCCGAAACCGGCACTCTCAGAAAAACTCAGGGCCGGGGAGTTTTTTCTCACACGCCTTGCTCCGTAAGTAACTGAATATCATATAAATGGTCGGGCTGGTGAGATTCGAAATCAGCCGGCCTGAGACCTTTCATCAGGAAGGCCAACGTGATGCAAAAGTTGGCCGCCGTGCAACACTCAAAAGCGCGCATCGGATTTTCGGTTGGCCCGCCTGAGGCGGATTTTTCAGACACCGAGTGAAAAATCCGCCGCTCCCGCGCACCTGGTTCACGGTGAGTGAAACCATCGAGACAAATTCGGCAGACACCGACTGCCGAATCTTGGCGCCGGACCATCAGCCGGGCAGTGCAGCACGGCATCGCCTGCGGAAAACTATCGGTCGATGCCCTTGCCGTGCCCGATTTGCTCACTTCCCGTCGTATGGGTCAGCCTGCCCGGTGAAACCTAAATACCAAAAAAAAGAAGCACCGAAAATGTGAGCACTGCGGCCGCCGCTTTTGCGTCGATCCACGCGTGCACAAGCGCCAGCGCTATTGCGCGCGACCGAGCTGCATCAAGGCCAGCCGGGGAGCGGCCCAGAAGAGATGGCTCCGCAAAGCCGAGAACCGGGACCAGTTCAAAGGGAGTGCAAACTTGGTTCGGGTGCAGGATTGGCGGACCATAAACCCCGGTTATTGGCGGAAGAAGACCCGTCTCGGCCGGTATATTCTGCGAGGCAAACTCGCCGAGATGGTGCGGGACTTTGCGTTACAAGATATTTTCCACATGCGCGGTCAAAGTTGACGGCGCACTTCATGGAGCCGGGGGTAGATTTGATCGACGCCAACGCATCGGTCGCGGAGGGCGCGGCCGAGGACGAGCTGCCGGGGCGCAACGTCGCCTTTCGCCGACGGGTCATTGAACTCTATGACTATCAATGCGTCGCTTGCGGTCTCAGGATCTGGTTGCCAGAGCACGAACTCACTTTCGTTGACGCAGCGCATCTCGTTCCGTTTTCCGAGACGCGGAATGACCACCCGACCAACGGGCTGGCCTTGTGCAAGAATCACCATTGGGCCCTCGATCAGGGACTCATTGCGCCAGACTCAACACGAGTCTGGCACGTCTCGCGGCAGGTTGAGCCCCGCCGTTCTCGTGGTGAGGAAGAGCTGGCGCGGCTCGCCGGCCAACCGTTGCTTGCCCCCGTTGAATCAGCCTTCGCACCGGACCGACTTGGTTTGAAATGGCGGTTCGAAAGGCTTTTAAGCTAACAAACTCGCTGCTTTTTACGGGTCCGCTCTGCTCCAGCAGCTCTCGGCGGATCTGACCGCAAGGGTTGGTCGCGGATTCTCCGCCGACAATCTGGAATCCAGGCGACTCTTCTGCCAGGCTTTCCCGCCCGAGCAGATTTCCGAGGCGCTGTCTCGGATTTTAACCCCGGCGGCGCTGGCCGTAGCCTCCGGTCGCTGGTAGGGCGGGTGAAGGCTCAGTTGATGTCATCGCAACATATCAAATATGATTGCTTATCGGCACAAGATTGGATCTAGTGATCATATGTTATCACTTAAAACAGAGTCAGATGTGCTACGTGAGATCGCCGATTCGGTGCGTTCTCATCGGCTGGCTCTGGGCTGGCGCCAGGATGACTTGGCCCAACGCAGCGGGGTGGGCATCGCAACCTTGCGGCGGTTTGAGCGCTCCGGGCAAATCGGATTTCAGGGACTCGCCAAACTGCTGGTCACGCTGGGCCTCGCCGATAATTTCCTGACTGCACTCAAGCGCCCGGCAGACACCCCGAAGAGTATCGCGGCATTTCTCGCCGTGAACGGGCCGGCCAAACCAAGGCGACGGGCACCCGCTGCCATCAAATCCCCTTAACTGATGGCCGCGATCGAACCCAATCTGCTTCAGCTGAAATTTCTCGGCAGCCCGCTGGGCGTTCTCGCCTACCGGCCGGACGGACCCGTGCATGCGCTTGATCTTGACCGTTCTTTCCTGGCCAGCGGCCATGACCTGTCGCCGTTGAGCCTGCCGTTGGATTCGTTTGCGAACGGGCCGCGGCTCTTCCGGCCGGGTGACACTCCCTTTGCGGGTGGACTGCCAGGCCTGATCGCCGATTCCCTGCCCGACGCCTGGGGAGAGCGGATGCTGCGCCATGAGATGCCGGAAGTGCAGACGCTGCTCGGGAAACTTGCGGCCATCGGCCCGCGCGGGCCTGGGGCGATCACCTTTGAACCCGTGCTGGGTGCGGGGGCTGACCAAAATCCGACCGCCATCGATCTCGCCGCATTGGCCCACGATGCCGACCGGCTGCGGGCCACACCCGTACCGCTGACCGAGGAGCATGTGAATGCCGTTCTGGCCAAGGGTGGCAGCACACTGGGCGGGGCTTACCCCAAGGCGTCGGTTCATCTGCGCTTGGAAGGGGAATTCATCGAGCGCCACGAGATTCTCGTCGGGGGCGCTCCGCCTCCCGGTTATAGCCCCTGCATCCTGAAATTCGCCCGGTCCAGCGATGAAGCCGAGGGCGCGGTGGAATTTGCCTTCTGGCTGATGGCGAAGAACGCCGGCATCCGCCTGCCCCGGGCCTGTCTCGTCTACGACGGCGAGCGCCGGCATTTCGCGGTCGAACGTTTTGACCGTTACCGCCGGGCTGATGAGACCATCGGCCGGCGGCACGTGCATTCCCTCAGCGGCATGATGCACCGCAAGGCCGCCGATGGCGCCATTGATTACGAAGATTTCATGCGCCTCAGCCGCCGGTTGGGCGGAGCACAGGAGGCGGTAGAATGCTACCGGCGCGCGGTATTCAACCTGCTCGCGACGAATCGCGATGACCACGGCCGCAACCATGTTTTTCTCTACGACGAGCACGCGCGGACCTGGGCGCTGGCGCCCGCCTTCGATCTCAATCCCAGTATCTACAATGTCCTGATTGCGCTGCATTGGCTCGGCAGCGCACAGATACCCACCCAATTCGCTTCCCTGCTCCGTTTGGCGGAAATCGGCGGCATCTCCGCCAGGATGGCCCGCGAGATCTACGGACAAGTCGAGGCGGCGACCCTCGGGGGTTGGCGGGCGGCGGCGACTCAGGCCGGTGTCCCTGCGGCGATGATCGCCTACTGGGAAAAAGAGATGATCCAGCAAACCCAGCCGTTGCGCGATAATGCGAAAGCCACGGGACGAAAAATTTAGCACCGCGCCACTGCATCACGGCCCTCTCTGCTGGTTGGAGCCTGTGTATCCGTCGTGGACCGGCAGCCGGAGACGCGCGGGACGGCGGGACTGCTCCGGCTCTGGCGGCCTCCGCAGCCGGCCATCCCGCCCGACTCCGGGCCGGCAATGGGCGAGGTGGCCCCGGTCGCAAGCCGGCTCAGCAAGTTCGCCCGCTTGCGACCTTCGCTCATGGCCATGCAAACCGTTGAGGTCTCATGCCTGAAAAGTAGGCCCATTGAACAGTTCACTTCACTCCATGAGGTAAATGACGCCAACCCACCCTCAGCCCGACATTCTATCGAAAAACAGGGCCGATCTAACCGCACCAGAATCAACCCGGCATAAGGTCAACGTAGGACCAACCAACGAACGATTTGTCACCTACCCGGTGAACTTTCCACCTATAAAATCAAGGACACGCCACCCCTAACGTCCGTTAGCACAATCTCGCTCCACCACCACTCCGCCACCACCACTGTAAATGCGCAGGCAACATTGCCTGAAATGGAAACGAAAGAATGAGTGGCAACACCAAGGTCTAAGCCGCCTAGCTTAGAGCTCATGGCATGCGGGGGACCGATTCGTGCAGATGCTGCCGACGTTGGTCTACATTCCCATCCTGGGTCCCTGCTTCGGCGGCGGAGGCCTTGGGGCCAGGTGATGAGCCTGTCGGATTTTCTCGGCCAATTCCTTTCGGCGCTCCTGCTCTTGGAGATATTTGACCAGTTCCCTGAGCATGGGCTTCAATTCTTCCTGCACGACATTCCAGACTATCTTGAAGTTTACGCTGCCATAATCGTGTGCAATGCGATTCCGCATCCCGCTGATATGGGTGAACGGGACCTTCGGCAATGCCGCCGCCGTTTCCGCCGTGATGTGCTTGGCCGCCTCGCCAATCACCTGCAATCGCATGGCCACCGCATCGCGAGTCTTCGGGTCGTCCCAGAAGTTTTCGTAAGTCTGACCACGAACATATGCGGTGGCTTTCTTGGCCGAGTCCACCATATCGCTCAGGTAGGCGTTTTGGTCCTTCGCCGGCCTAAGCGGCATAGATCGTCCTCCGATCACGCTGAATCGTCACCTTGCGGTAGGGGTTGGTCATCACCTCCACATCCTCCACGAGCATCAAATCGACCGGAACACCGAGCAATCGGCCCATTTCCTTTTCCATGCTGAAATAGTGCAATCCCGGGATTTTGCGGAATGTGGCAATCAGGTCGACGTCGCTGCCCGGCCGTGCGTTACCGCGCGCCGAGGAACCGAAAAGCTCGAGCCGAATGATCCCGTGTTCGCGACAATACGGCTCCAGCCGGCGAACGATCTCATTGACCGAGGGTGGCACCGGCTTCTGCTTGCGCGGTCCCGCTTTGGCGACCGGCAATACGCTGCCAGCGCGGCGGGCGCTCGAGCGAAGGTTAGTCTTGGTGGCGGTGCGCAACATGATTCCAAAGACTAGATGCATACCTTACGCTGCGCCCGAAATGGCTTAAGGTAGGCAAACTCGCCATCGCCCAATGCTTGGCGAAACTTGAAGCCACGGCTAAGCTGCTTCCACCGTACGCCCCCAAAGACCACTGGTTTGAGACGCT
Source organism: uncultured Opitutia bacterium (assembly GCA_903825285.1). Classification (GTDB taxonomy): domain Bacteria; phylum Verrucomicrobiota; class Verrucomicrobiia; order Opitutales; family Opitutaceae; genus Opi-474. The sequence goes on from CAIJZY010000046.1 coordinate 49,965, forward strand.
CTGGCAGAAGTTACGGAAGCCAACATGGAAAGAAGTCCAGAAGACAAAGCTTCGAATCGTTACGTTCAATTACGACAGATGCCTTGAAGGATACCTAGCAAAGCTAGCATCTAACCACTACGGAATTTCCGAAAAAGTGGCGTCGCGGTGGTTGAAGCAAGAACTGATTGCCCACGTTCACGGAACTCTGGGGCAATACGAGTACGGCAAGATGATTTGGCTAAGGCCTAAGAGGGTGCTCGAAGGAATAACCGGGCTTGGGAATTCCATCAGTTCGATCGTTGTTATTTCGGAAGCTCGTCCAAGAACCAAGGAATTCATTCGTGCGCGGAAGTGGATCAGTCATGCAAAAAGACTCGGGTTTCTTGGCTTTGGATTTCACAATGAGAATATGAAGCGACTCGGGATCGAACCGGGCGCCGAAAGTTTAGCTCATGTGACATACCTAACGCATACGAGTAAGGGCCTCAGCCGTTACGACAGGGGTCGCATTTACATCAGCTATTTTCGGCCACACGACCTGCACGATTCGCATAAGGCGACCTCTATCTCGCAGCTTGTTCGCGAATTTGTCTATGCCTACTAGTGTCCAAGTTCTGCACACAGAATGCACACAAACAGGGGTCTTTTCAGGTCATCGCCTGACTTGTCCTGTCGTTGGCCGACGCAGGCACAATATCTTGCAACTACTCTGATGTGTCGTCACTAGACACAACGAGACGCACGGGGCCGTCACCGTACGTCTCGGGGAAAATGGTCGGGCTGGTGAGATTCGAACTCACGACCTCTTGCACCCCATGCAAGCGCGCTACCAGGCTACGCTACAGCCCGAACAGAAGAGGGGTCACAAAGCGCCATCGGGTTGGCAGAGGCAAGTTGATTTTCGCGGGTCTTTTCGGGGCGGCGCCTGGGCGGGGCAGGGCACGCTCAACGCCGAACGCTCAACGCCCAAGTGGATTCCAGCGCGCGCCCAAACCGCGGATTGAAAATCCCGGGCTGACTGCGAGACTGGCCGCGACATGACCCCGGCCAAAGCCCAGCAACGCATCGTCGCCCTGCGCGCGCAGATCGCCCGGGACGACGAGCTTTACTTCAAGCGGGCCCAGCCGGAGATCTCCGACTTCGAGTACGACGCCAACAAGCGCGAGCTGGCCGACCTGGAGCAGCAGTTCCCGCAGTTCGCCACCGCCGACTCGCCGACGCGCCGCGTGGGCGATGACCGCGTGCAGGGCTTCCAGGAGGTCGCCCACCGGCAGAAGATGCTGAGCCTCGACAACACCTACAACGAGGAGGAGCTGCGCGCGTTCCATGCCCGGCTGGCCCGGCTGCTCGGCACCGAGGACCTCCGCTACACCGTCGAGCCCAAGATCGACGGGCTCGCCGTCAGCCTCACCTTCGAGGACGGCCGGCTCGTGCGCGCGGTCACGCGGGGCAAGGGCGACCGCGGCGACGACGTGACGGCCAACGTGCTGACCATCGCCGCGCTGCCGCGCCAGCTGCACGGGCGCGCGCCCAAGATCGTGGAGATCCGCGGCGAAATCTATCTCACGGCGGCGGAGTTCGAGCGCATCAACGCCGAGCGCCTCGCGGCCGACGAGGAGCCCTACGCCAACCCCCGCAACCTCGCCGCCGGCACGGTCAAGCTGCTCGACGCGGCCGAGGTGGCGAAGCGCAAGCTTGCGATCGTGCTCTACGGCCTGGGCTATTGCGAACCGGCGATCGTGAGCGGGCAGTCGGACCTCCAGAAGCAGCTCAAGTCCTGGGGCCTCCCGGTGGTGGAGCGCTACTGGGCGGTGAAGGGCGTGGACGCGGTCTGGGCCGCGATCACCGAGCTCGACCGGCTGCGGCGCGACTTCGCGTACGGCACGGACGGCGCGGTCGTGAAGCTCGACAACGCGGACCAGCAGCGCGAGGCCGGGGCGACCGACAAGGCGCCGCGCTGGGCCATCGCGTACAAGTTCAAGCCCGACACCGCTCGCACCCGCCTGCGGGCCATCACCATCCAGGTCGGCAAGACCGGCATCCTCAGCCCCGTGGCCGAGCTCGAGCCGGTCCTGCTCGCGGGCAGCACGATCAGCCGCGCGACGCTGCACAACGAGGACGAGATCCGGCGCAAGGACATCCGCGTCGGCGACCTCGTGGAGATCGAGAAGGCCGGCGAGGTCATCCCCGCCGTGCTGCGGTCGTTCCCCGAGGAGCGGCCGAAGGGCGCGGCCGAGTTCGACCTGTCCGCCGCCGTCGGCGGGAAGTGCCCGGTGTGCGGCGGCCGGATCGCGCGCCTCGAGGTCGCGGCGGAGGACGCCGAGGGCGTCGCCTGGAAGTGCCAGAACTACGAGTGCGAGGCGCAGCGCGCCGGTCGGATGGAATTTTTCTGCAGCCGGCGCGCGCTGGCGATCGACGGCGTCGGCGGCGTGGTCGCCGCGAAGCTCGTCGAGCTCGGGCACGTGAAGGATCCGCCGGACCTCTACGATGTGCCGGTCGAGACCCTTGCCACGCTGAACCTCGGCTCGGCCGAGGAGCCGCGCGTGTTCGGCGAGAAAAACGCCGTGAAGATCGTCGCGGCCCGCGAGGCCGCGCGCGGCCTGCCGCTCGAGAAGTGGCTCTACGCGCTGAGCGTGCCCGACGTCGGCGAGACCACCGCCCGCGAGCTGGGCCGCCGTCACCGGAATTTTGCCGAGCTGGCCGACTCGACCCTCCTGCGCAACGTGCTCAAGAAGGCCGCGCTGGTGGCGCAGCGCGAGTGGGAGGCGCCGGCCTCGCGGAAGAACCCGGCGAAGTCCGACGAGGACAAGGCGCGCCGCAAGGAACTCTGCGCGCGGCTCGACGCCGAGATCGCGGCGCTGGACGCGGGGCCGCTGGCCGGCGTGCCGGCGGATGTCGGGCCCGCGGTGGCGGGCAGCGTGCAGGAATTTTTCGCAAGCGTCCCGGGCAAGCGGCTGCTGGCCAAGCTCCGCCAGCTCGGCATTGATCCGCAGGGGACGGTGGCCACGGCAGGCGTGTTCACCGGCAAGACGCTGGTGCTCACCGGCACGCTGCCGAAGCTCAAGCGCGAGGAGGCCGAGCAGCTCATCCTGGCGGCCGGCGGCAAGGTCAGCGGCAGCGTGAGCAAGAAGACCAGCTACGTGCTCGCCGGCGAGGAGGCTGGGTCGAAGCTCGACAAGGCCCGCGAGCTCGGCGTGCCCGTGATCGACGAGGCGGAGTTTCGGAAGTTGCTGGGATCGCCACACGGGGCGGCCTGAGCCCGAGGCGAGGGGAGCCTCCCATCCACCTCCGGTTCGATGAGGAACTCAGGAAATCAGGTGGGTCAGGGCCAGGGCGCGGGTTTTCATCGGCCGGCATCATTGCCCTGATTTCCTGAGTTCCCCATCGGAATTTTCCCGAGAGTGCGGGTGAAAGGAGAGGTTTTGCCTAGTGATTCGGATGCTTGCCACCCCCCGGGTCGGGTCCATGCTGCCGGCTGATCCGCCCCATGAGTTTTCGTTCCGGTCATTTCCTGCGGATGCTGACATCCGTTTCCTGCCTGGCCCTGGGCGGGCTGCGGGCACAGACGACCCCCTCGGACGCGACGCTGCAGGCCATCCTGGAGCAGAACCGCCTCCTGCAGGCGCAGGTGAAGGCGCAGCAGCAGACCATCGACGCGCTGACGGCGCGGGTGGAGCGGCACGAGCGCGAGCTGCAGGGCCTGCAGGACCAGGCCGGCGGAACGGACCGCGGCGTCGCGGTGGAGCGCGACCGCGAGCATGAGATCCGGATCGGGGCGGAGTCGGCGCTGTCCTTCTTTAGCACCGGCTCGGCCGGCGCGTTTCCCAAGTCCGAGTTCCGGGTGGACGACACCAAGGTCACCCTTGAGGCGCCGGTGTGGCACAACGTCTATTTCTTCACGGAGCTCAACCTCCTGACCCGCGAGTCCAATGCGAACAACCTCCAGTTCGGCGAACTGTACGTCGAGTTCGACGGCCCCGGCGGGCTGGGCCTGCGCGCCGGCAGCATCAACACGCCCTTCGGCGAGGAGTACCAGGTGCGCGGGCCGATGGCGAACCCGCTGATCTCGCACTCGCTCTCCGACCTGTGGGGCCCGGACGAGGGCGTGGAGGTGTTCGGCAAGGCCGGGCCGTTCCAGTATGTCCTCGCGATCCAGAACGGCGGCATCAGCCAGCTGCGCGACTACAACGCGGACAAGGCCCTGACCGCGCGGGTCGGCTGGGACCCGCTGCCCTGGCTGCATCTCAGCGCGAGCGGGCTGCGCACGGGGGAGATCGGCACGGTGTCGCCGACGACGTCCACGGGCGACAGCATGACGGCGCTGTGGTTCGCCAACGGCTTCTTCCGCGCGCTGGGCCCGGCGAGCCGCACGACCAACTTCTGGGCCAATCTCTACGAGGGCGACGCCGTCGCCAAGTGGACCGGCGGGCAGCTCGCGGCCGCGTTCGGCGGGGTGCGCTTCGACGACAACGACCCGCTTGTGGACAATTCGCGGCACCTGACCTACGGCTACGTCGAGGGCCGGCAGTCGATCACGGACGAGCTCTACGGCGCGGCGCGCTACTCCGAGATCCGGGCGCCGGGCGGCTATCCGCTCGCGGGCTGGGGCAATGTCGGCAACTACTTTTACCGTCCCTCGCTGACCGAGGAGCTGCGCCGGCTCAGCCTCGGCTTCGGCTACCGCTTCGGGCCGCCGCTGGTGCTCAAGCTCGAGTACACCTGGGAGGACGGCCGCATGATCAACGGCGCGCCGCGCGACCATGAGGACTTCTTCGGCGCCCAGGTCGGCATGAAATTCTAATCCCATCGTACCTCCGCCGATGAAACGATCCCTTTTCCTGCTCCTCTGGCTGGCCGGCGCGCTCACCGCCCTGGCCGGCTCCATCACCGGCACCGTGCGCGGTGTCGCCCCGAAGTCGGGTGGCGGCGAGTCCGGCGGCGGCGGCTACGACAGCCGGCGGTACAAGTTCGCGGAGAAGCTCGACTACGACCACCTGCACGACTTCGTGGTCTACATCGACCAGGTGCTGCCCGGCCCGGTCACGCCGCAGCGCGCGGCGATCACGACGCAGAAGGACGCGAGCTTCGAGCCGCACGTGCTCGCCGTGGCGGTCGGCACGACGGTGCGGTGGCCCAACGAGGACGAGATCTTCCACAACGTCTATTCCACCTCTGACGCCAAGCAGTTCGACCTCGGCTTCTACAAGCAGGAGCGCGTGCCCGAGCTGACCTTCGACCAGGTGGGCCGCGTGGACGTGTACTGCGCGATCCACACCCGCATGCACTGCATCATCCTCGTGGTGCCGAACGCCTACTTCACCGTCGCCGACGCCAGGGGCCGGTTCACGCTCCGCAACGTGCCGGCCGGCACGTACCGCGTGCGCGCCTGGCACGAGCGGCTGCCCAGCCAGGTGCAGGAGGTGGTCGTGCCCGCGGACGGCGAGGCGACGGTGGACTTCCGCCTCAGCCTCGGCGCGCTGCCCAAGTACTAGTCCCGCGCCGCCATGCCGAACTCCTCCCGCCCGCTGCGGACCAGCCTGCAGGCCAAGGTGCTCAGCGCGGTCCTCGCGCTGCTCGTGCTGCTGCCCGCGGCCATGCTCTGGGTGGTCAACCGCCAGATCACGCTCCAGACCCACGACGACGCCAGCCGGTCGCTCACGCTTGCGCGGGCGATGCTGCTCCAGTCGCTCAACAACCGCCGCGACAGCCTCGTGGCCGCGTACCGGAACGTGGAGAACGACACCCGGTTCCGGCGCGTGGTCAATATTGGCCACGCGCCCACCCTGCGCAGCATCCTGAACGATGTGCTGGAGGAGTTCGGCAACGAGACCAGCGTGCTGGCCTTCGTGACCGCGGATGAGCGGTGGAAGCGGCAGGACGCGGCGAACGCCATCGGACACCTGTTCTACATCGCCGGGAGCCACGGCCCGGCCGTACCGCAGGCGGAATTCGCCCGCGCCACGCTGCCGCTCGTGCGCGCGGCGCTCGACGGCGACCTCAGCTCGGCGATCTATCGCGTGGACGGGCACGAGCTCCTGGTCGTGGCCGTGCCGGTCAAGATCCCTGATCTTAAATTTCCCGCGGTGCTGCTGGCCGGGGCGGTGATTGACGAGGCCGTCCTGAACCAGCTCAAGCCGCCGGCCACGGAGTTGGCCGTGGTGGCTGACGACTCGGTTCTATTCTCAACCCTGTCGGGTCCCGACGTGGCCGCGACGCTGCGGCGGCTGCCGTCCGGCGCCGGCGAGGGCGTTCGCGAGGCGTTGCTCAACGATGAGCATTTCCTGGTGCTGGGCGGCGAGTACGGCCGCGAGGTGCCGACGCAGGGCTTCCGCTTCATGCTGATGTCCTCCTACGAGTCTCAGCTGGCGACCCTGCGCCGCACGCGGCTGACGCTGCTCGGCCTCAGCCTGGCGGGCATCGCGCTCAGCGCGGTGGTCGTGTGGGTGCTGGTCCGCCGGATCACGGCGCCGCTGCGGGCGCTGCGGGACAGCGCGGAGGCGGTCGGCCGGGGCGACTTCTCGCGGCGCATCGAGCGGTTCTCGAACGACGAGTGCGGCGAGCTGGCGGTGGCGTTCAACCAGATGACCACGAACCTGCAGACCTCGCGCGCGGAGCTGGAGCGGGCGATGCAGACGGTGAAGTCCACCCAGGAGCAGCTGATCCAGAGCGAGAAGCTGTCGGCGGTCGGCCAGTTCGTGGCCGGCGTGGCGCACGAGCTGAACAACCCCCTCACGGCGGTGATCGGGTTCTCCGAGCTGCTGCAGAGCAGCGAGACCGACGAGAAGACCAAGGGCCACCTCGACCGCATCGCGAAGAGCGCGCACCGCTGCCACAAGATCGTGCACAGCCTGCTCAGCTTCGCCCGCCAGCAGGCGCCGGAGCGGAAGCTGGTCGCGCTGCACACCATCCTTGAGGAGGTGCTGGAGATCATGGCCTACGACCTCCGCACGAGCAACGTGACCATCGTGCGCGAGTTCGCGCCGAGCGTGCCGGCGATCATGGCGGACCCGCACCAGCTCCAGCAGGTCTTCGTGAACATCCTCGGCAACGCGCGGCAGGCGATCGAGCCGTTCCAGCGCGAGGGCCGCATCGTGATCCGCACGCAGGCGCGGGATGGCTGGGTGACGATCGAGTTCCAGGACAACGGCCCGGGCATCCGGGCGGAGCACCTGGCGCGGATCTTCGACCCGTTCTTCACCACCAAGCCGGCAGGCAAGGGCACGGGCCTCGGCCTGAGCCTGTCCTACGGCCTCATCCAGGAGCACGGCGGCCGCATCACGGCCCGCAGCGAGCTGGGCCACGGCGCGACCTTCCACATCGAGCTGCCGGTCGCCCCCGTGGCTGGGCCCGCGACGCTGCGGCCGAGCGCCACGCCCTGGGCGGGCCCGGCCTCGTCCGGCCCGTCGGGCCAGCGCATCCTCGTGATCGACGACGAGGAGTGGATCCTCGACCTCGCCGGCGAGCTGCTGCGCAGCGAGGGCCACACCGTGGAGCTGGCGTCGAGCGGCCAGCGCGCGCTCGAGCTGCTGGCCCTGGGCGCGTTCGACGTGATTGTGTCGGACTGGAAGATGCCCGGCCTGAATGGCATCCGGCTCTACGAGCACCTGACCGCCACCAACCCGGCGGCGGCGAAGCGCATGCTCTTCATGACCGGCGACGTCGTCAGCGACACGTTCCAGTCCTTCCTCGAGCAGCACCAGCTGGCCTGCCTCTCAAAGCCCTTCGCGATCAGCGAATTTCGCGCCGCCGTCACCCGCATGCTGCGCGCGGTGAAGGCTGGATCGGGTTGATGGGGAACTCAGAAAATCAGGATCCGGGGGACGTTCCTGATTTCCTGAGTTCCCCATTGGAACCGCCAGGAATGCGTCAATATCCGCGCTGCTGGAGCTGCTGGCTGAGCTGCTGGATGAAGGACTGGCCGTCGGCGGGGCTGGGGCGATAGCCGGGCTGGCTGACCTGCGTGAAGCCGGGCCGGCCCTGGTTGTCGATGATCCACTTGGCGGTCACGCCGTCGGAGAAGGTCACGGAGCCGCTGGCGAGCGCGCCGGGCATGAGGGTGACCTTGTCCACGCTGAGGGTGACATTGGTGGCGCCCTCCGGCGGCAGGTCCTCGGGGAAGGCCTCCGCGTCCTCGCCCTCGGCGGCGGCCGGGGCGGCGGGCTGGCCGGGCGCGGGCCGGGCGGCGGCGGGCGGCGGGGCGATCTTGGTGACGTCGGAGGCGTCGATCTTGGGCGCGGCGTCCTTGAGCGTGAGCTCCAGGTCGTCGACCAGGAAGCGGACGTCGCGGTAGGTCAGCGAGACCTTGAACTGCTCAAGGAGCTTCTTCTGGACGGCCGACAGGTTGTCGCCAGCGGCGACCCAGCTGCTGACGGCCTGCTTTTGCTCGGGAGTGAGGCTCATGGATGGGGGGAGTTGAAAGTTGAACGGTGAAAGTTGAAAGCCCGAAACCGAGCCCGGAGACCCGGCGGAGGACTTTCAACCAGCAACCTTCAACTTTCAACTCACCGCTCCGTGGGTGTAGGGCGGGGTCGCTGACCCCGCCTGCGGTCATTGCCGCCCAATCGAGGCGGGGTCGGCGACCCCGCCCTACAGCGCGCGGCGCGCTATTTCGAGAGCTGGGCCTTCAGGAACTCGACGCTGCCGCGGGTGGAGCTGTCCTGCTCCATCATGTTGTCCACGGCCTTGCAGGCGTGGATCACGGTGCCGTGGTCGCGGCCGCCGAAGGCGTCGCCGATTTCCTGGAGCGAGTGCTTGGTGAGCGTGCGCGTGAGGTACATCGCGATCTGGCGGGGGATGGCGATGTTGTTCGGCCGGCGCTTGCTGGTCATGTCGCTGTGCCGGATCTGGTAGTGGTCGGCCACGCGCTTCTGGATCGTCTCGATCGTGAGGATGTTCTGCGCCTGCTCCATCAGCACGTCCTGCAGCAGCATCTCCGTCGTCGCGAGGTCGAGCGGCTTGCTGGTGAGGGCGGAGTAGCTGGCGACCTTGATCAGGGCGCCCTCGAGGCGGCGGATGTTCTTCGAGATGTTCTGCGCGATGAAGTTCAGGATGGGCGCGGGCAGGTCGAACTTCAGGCTGGCCGCCTTGGTGCGGAGGATGGCGACGCGGGTCTCGAAGTCGGGCGCCTGGATGTCGGCGGGGAGGCCCCACTCGAACCGGGAGACGAGGCGGGCCTCGAGCTTCTGGATCTCGCTGGCGCGGCGGTCGCTGGAGAGGACGACCTGCTTGCCGGACTCGAAGAGGTCGTTGAAGGTGTGGAAGAACTCCTCCTGGATACGCTCCTTGCCGGCGAGGAACTGCACGTCGTCGATCAGCAGCACGTCCACGTGGCGGTAGCGCTGGCGGAACTTGGTGAGGCTGTTCTCCTGCAGGGCCTGGATGAACTCGTTGGTGAACTTCTCCGTGGAGAGGTACGCGACGCGGGCATCGGGGTTGGCGCGGAGGATGGCGTGCCCGATGGCGTGCATCAGGTGGGTCTTACCGAGGCCGGTGTTCCCGTAGATGAAAAGGGGGTTGTAGGCCTGCGCGGGGGCCTGGGCGACGGCCAGGGCGGCGGCGTGGGCCATCTGGTTGTTCGAGCCGACGACGAAGGTCTCGAACGTGTTACGGGCGTTGAGCGAGCTGGCGGCGGGGCCGCGCTCGTCGTACCGGGTGCCCTTGCGGGCGGCGGGACGGCCCTTGGCGGAGCCGGCCTCGGTGCCGCGGTGGGCGGGGGCGGGCGAGGGCGCGCGGTTGGAATCGGCCTTCTTCAGCGTGACATTGACCAGGCGGCCCGCCGTGAGCCGCAGCCGCTGGGTGATGAGGTCCAGGTAGTTGTCGTGGATCCAGATCGCCGCAAAGTCATTCGGCACCCCCAGCGTGATCGCGTCCTCCGTCGTCTCCAGGCACGCCATGGGCTCGAACCACATCTGAAACACGTCTTCAGGAAACAGCTCCTTGAAGTCGCATTTGACGGTTTCCCAGAGGCTGGGGGACAGGGACACGGAAGGCATGGGGGCTACGGAAGGGCGGCTTTATTCACACTGGCACCGCCGGGTGCTCCTTTCCACGTCTGGCTGGGCCTGTCTGGCGTCTCAGCCGGCAACCAAAAGTGATGTCTGATCGCCGGTAAAAATGGGAAAAGGTATGGGGAATGATAAGCGGTTGAGGATCAGAGGCTACCTGCGGCAGTTGCGGGCGGGCTCGGAGACGAGGCCAACGGGACGTGAGAAAGAACAAACGGTCGGGAGAAAGGTTCTGAACGAGGGCGCAGTAACTGTGAACCAAAAAAGCATTTCAAGATGAACTTTCTGACAAGTTGTTCACATCGGGGCTGGGCATAACTTTTCGATTATTTTGTTGCCACGCCGCGCCAAAGTTAGCGCGGGAAAAACCCCGCCCGCCGCGGCCCGCTTGCGCCCGAGTTCATCGCCCTGCAGGTGGCTTTGGAAGCCTTCTGCAAGGTTACGAACCGGTGACGATCCGGTGACGGCGTGATGAGTTCGGAACTACGCGCGGCGCGCGCTTCATGCCGTGGCCGGCGCGGGCTCGAGCCACTTGCCGTGCTCCTTGATGAGCGCGACGAGCTTCGCGTCGGCCTCGGCCTGCGGGATGTTGTACTGCACGCAGCTCTTGCCGACGTAGAGGTTGATCTTCCCGGGCGCGCCGCCGACGTAGCCGAAGTCCGCGTCGGCCATCTCGCCCGGGCCGTTCACGATGCAGCCCATGATGGCGATCTTCACGCCCTTGAGGTGGCCGGTCTGGGCGCGGATGCGCTGGGTGGTGGTCTGGAGGTCGAACAGCGTCCGCCCGCAGCTGGGGCAGGCGACGAACTCAGTCTTGGAGACGCGGGCGCCGGCGCCCTGGAGGACGTTGTAGGCGAGCTGGGTGGCGCGGACCGGGTCGGACTCGGTCTCGAGGCTGACGAGGTCGCCGAGCCCGTCGCAGAGCAATCCGCCGGTGAGGAACGACGCCTCGAGCAGCCGGGACAGGAACGTGCCGTCCTCCCGCACCGCGGTCGCGGCGGTGTTGCGGATCCAGAGCGGCGCGCGCGAGCCGGCCGCGCGCAGGACGGCGGCGAGCTGGCGGTAGGCGCCGGTGGCGTGGCCGAGGCCGGAGGCTGGAAGCCGGCAACCAGAGAGGGTGAAAAGCAGGCGTTCGTCGCCCAGCTGGCGGAGCGCCGGGGCCAGGGCGGCGGCCGTGTCCGGGGCCAGGGCAACGGCGAGATTGAGCGAGCGGGCGCGAACGAAGGCGGCCCAGGCCGCGAGGGCCGCGGCGTCCCCCGCGCCGAACTCGCGGAGCAGGATCGTGCCGGGCGGGAGGTGGGCCGCGACGGGCTCGAGCCCTGCCACGGTGATCCCCGGCGCGAGCTCGAGGGCGTACGAGGAGGCGCCGGGATTGGGCAGCGCGGCGATCCGGGCGGCGTCGGCGATCGGCACCAGGATGATTTCCGGGGGCGTGTCCTTGAGCTTCCCGGCGGCCAGCTGGGCCAGCGTGGCCGCCACGTCCGAGCCCGAGCGGATCACTGCCCGCGGCGGCTGCTCGGGTCCGACCGTGATCCCCGGCCCGAGATTCACCGTCGTGGTCTCGCGCTGCTCAAAGTGAAACGGGTCCGTCGGGTCGTCCGCCATCTCCGGTCCCCGGGGTCCGGTCTCCGGTGTCCACAACCGCATCGCCTTGTCCGCGATGGCGCGCGCGACCGGGATCTCGTAGACGCTGTCCTCGGTCAGCGAGACGCGGATCGTGTCGCCGAGCCCGTCGAGCAGCAGCGAGCCGATGCCGATGGCGCTCTTGATGCGGCCGTCCTCGCCGTCGCCGGCCTCGGTCACGCCCAGGTGCAGCGGGTAGTGCATGGCCTCCTGGTCCATCCGCTGCACGAGCAGGCGGTAGGCCTGGATCATGACCTTGGGGTTGGACGCCTTCATGGACAGGATGAGCTGGCGGAAGCCGTGGGCCTCGGCGATGCGGAGGAACTCGAGGGCGCTCTCGACCATGCCGAGCGGCGTGTCGCCGTAGCGGTTCATGATGCGGTCGCTGAGCGAGCCGTGGTTGGTGCCGATGCGCAGGGCGCGGCCCAGCTCGCGGCAGCGCTTCACCAGCGGCGTGAAGGCGTCGTGCAGCCGCTGCAGCTCGGACTCGTAGGCGGCGTCGGAGTACTCGCGGACGGCGAACTTCTTCTTGTCGGCGTAATTGCCGGGGTTCACCCGGACCTTCTCGACGTGCTCGACGGCCTCCATCGCGGCGCTGGGGAGGAAGTGGATGTCGGCGACCAGCGGGATGTGGCCGAAGCCGGCGGCGGTGAACTGCGCGCGGATGTCGCGCAGGCACTGCGCGGCGGCGACGTTGGGCGCGGTGATGCGGACGATCTCGCAGCCGACCTCGGCGAGGGCGATGGACTGGCGGACGGTGGCGGCGACATCCTGTGTGTCGCTCGTGGTCATGGACTGCAGCCGGATCGGATGGGCGCCGCCGATCCCGACGGCGCCGACCATGACCTCCGTGGTGGGCCGGCGCACGGTGCGGAAGCGTGACGCGCAGTACGACATGCGGCGCGGGTCAGGGCTTGGCGGGCGCCGGGACGGCGGCCGGCGCGGCGGCGCGCGGGGCGGCCTCCGCGCGGTTCTCGCGGCGCATCCGGGCGACGTCAAAGAAGCTCACGTACAGGATCATCGAGAGCAGCAGCACCATGAAGATGCCCTGCGTGGTCGCGATGACGTTGACCGGCAGGGCGCGGCCACGGAGGCGGGCGAGCGTGGCGAACACGATCTGGCCGCCGTCGAGCACCGGGATCGGGAGCAGGTTGAAGATGGCCAGGTTGACATTGATCAGGATCGTGAACCACAGCAGCCGGCGGACGTCCCACTGCGCCTGCCGGTGCAGCTCGCGCGCGATGCCGATGGGGCCGGAGAGCTTGGAGGGGCCGATGTCCGAGCTGGGGCTCAGCAGCGCGCCCAGCGTGCGGAAGGTGCCGGTGACATTGTCGGCGATCTGGGCGAAGGGCGACGGGTGGATGATGATCGTGCTGTCGCGGTAGCGGATGCCGACGCGGGCGACCTTGGCGCCGGTGCGCTCGTCGATCTCCAGCCGCGGCTGGATCGCGAGGCGGATCTCCTGGCCGTCGCGGCGCAGCCGGAACTCGGAGGCGCGGCCGGCATGCTGCGCGAGGTGCTCGCTCAGGGCCAGGCGCTGGAAGAGCAGCTCGCCGTCCACGGCGAGGATGTGGTCACCCGTCCGCACGCCGGCGGCCTCGGCGGGCGAGCCCGGCAGCACGGAATCGACGGAGAGGTCCTCGGCCGGCTCGATGCCCGCGCTCCGGACATTGTCCTCGCCGACCAGGCGGGGGTAGACGGTGAGCTGGAGCGTCCGGCCGCCGCGCTCGACCACGAACAGCGACTCGCGCCGGCCGTCGCCCGCCCGGGCGTGGCCCAGGAGGATGTTGGTGATGATGTCCTCGAAGTTCTGGACCGGGATGCCGTCGATGGCCCGGACGTAGTCGCCGGGCTGCAGGCCGGCGGCGAGCGCGGGGTTCGGGGCGGCGGTGCCGTCGGCCAGCCGGATGGTGGGGGCGAGGTGGCCGATCTGGGTGGTGTTCCACTCCGCGATGGTGGGCTGGCCGGCGACCCAGACGACGCAGGCGAGGCCGAAGGCGAAGAGGACGTTGAAGGCCGCGCCGGCGACGAACACGAGGACCTTGCTGAGGTAGCCGATGGGGGGCAGGGCGGCGACGTCGAGCTCGCTCGCGCCCTCGACGGGCCCGAGGTCGGCGAGCTGGGGCAGCAGCACGTAGCCGCCGAGGGGGATCCAGGCCAGCCGGTACTCGACGCCGTCGCGGCCGGTCCAGGCGACGATCGCGGGCCCGAAGCCGATGGAGAACCGCTCGACCTTCACGCCCCGCCAGCGGGCCACGAGAAAATGGCCGAGCTCGTGGACGAAGATCGAGCTGCCGAAGAAGACGACGACAAGCAGGATGGACCAGAGGCTGGCCAGCAGGCTGGCGGACGAGTCAAGGGGCATGGCGGGTCGGGATCACGCGCGCAGGCGCGCGGTGGCGGCGCGGCGGGCGCCGGCGTCGGCGTCAAGGACCGCGGCGAGGCTGGAGGGTTCGAAGTTTTCCACGTGCTGGAGAGTGTGATCGACGACTGCCGGAATCGCAAGAAACGGGAGGCGACCGGCCAGAAAGGCGGCCACGGCGACCTCGTTGGCGGCGTTGAAGACCGCGGGCGCCACGCCGCCGGCGGCCATCGCCTGCCGGGCAAGCCGGAAGCACGGGTAGCGCAGCTCGTCCACCGGCCGGAAGTCGAGCCCGAGCAGCTTGGTGAAGTCGAGGGCCGCGTCCACCCCCGGCGCCCGCGCCGGATGAAGCAGCGCGTGCTGGATCGGGAACGTCATGGACGGCGGCGAGAGCTGCGCGAGCATGGCGCCGTCGGTGAACTCGACCAGGCAGTGCACGATGCTCTGCGGGTGGATCACCGCGGTGCACTGCTCCGGGCGGAGGCCGAAGAGCCACTGGGCCTCGATCAGCTCGAGTCCCTTGTTGGCGAGCGTGGCGGAATCGACCGTGATCTTCGGCCCCATCGACCAGGTGGGATGCTTGGTGGCGTCGGCCGGTGTCACGTGCGTCAGCCGCTCGTGCGACCAGTCGCGGAACGCGCCCCCGCTGGCCGTCAGCACGATCCGGCGCACCCCGGCCTGCGGGTGTCCGGCGAGGCACTGGAAAACGGCGCTGTGCTCGCTGTCCACCGGCAGGAGCTTCCCGCCGTGCTTCTGCGCCGCGGCCATGATGAACCGGCCGGCCAGCACGAGGATCTCCTTGGACGCGAGGGCGAGGTCCTTGCCGGCGGCGAGCGCGGCGAGCGCGGGCTCGAGCCCGGTGGTGCCGACGACGGCGACCAGGACGGTGTCGGCCGCGGGCAGCGCGGCGAGGGCGACCAGCCCGGCGGGACCGCCGTGGAGCTGGGTGCCCGGCGGGAAGGCGCCGGACGCCTTGGCGTCGGCGTAGGCGGCCTCCTCATAGACCGCGACGTGCGGCACGTGGAAGTCGCGGGCGATCTGCGCGAGCCGGGCGTGATGGGCGCGGGCCGCGATGCCCACCAGCTCAAGCTTGTCCGGGTGCGCCGCGATCACGCGCAGCGTGCTCTCGCCGATCGAGCCGGTGGCGCCGAGCAGGACAACGCGCTTGCGGGGACTGGAAGGTGAGGCGGCCAAGGAACGGAGAGGTTGGCGGAACCGGCCGCGGCGGGGCAAGCCTGTGCTGGCGGGAAGTCGGAGCTCGGCGTTCGCAGCTCGGAGTTCGATGATGGTGGGCGGGAACCGTGGCGGTGTGCGGACCTGCGCTTCACTCCACGATCTCCGCACTGCGATCGCCGATCACCGCCCGCCGGCCCGGGCTCAGGGCAGCCCGAGCAGGAAATAGCCCAGCGGGGCGGTGAGCAGCAGGCTGTCGCTGACGTCGAAGACGCCGCCGATGCCGGGGACGCCGCCGCCGGAGTCCTTGAGCGCGGCGCGCCGCTTGATGATGGACTCGATCAGGTCGGAGACGATGGCCACGACGGCGACGGGGGCGGCGAGCAGCGCGCCGATCAGGGGGTTGAAGTGCGGCGGCAGGGTGCCGCGGCCGAGCCAGGCGACGAGCGCGCCGACGCCCGCGGCGACGACCACGCCGCCGACGGCGCCCTCCCAGGTCTTCTTGGGCGAGATCTGCGGCGCCATGTGGTGCCGGCCGATCGCGAGGCCGGTCAGCAGCGCGCCGACATCGCAGAACTTCGCGACGGCCACGACCCAGACGCAGAGCAGGAGCCGGCCGTCGGGCGTGACGACATCGCCCGGGAGCGGGGTGACGATCCGGACGAGGTACTGCAGCATGAGGGCGACGTAGACCAGGCCGAAGACCGTGCTGGCGAGGGCCTCGACGCGCGTGGCGGGATCGCGCTCGCCGAGGATGCGGATGGAAAAGACGATGACGGCGAGGGCGAGCGCGTGGGCGCTGGCCGGCAGGCCGACCTGGGCGTGCAGCCACGGCGCGATCGTGATCAGCGCGCCGAAGGCCATGCCGAACCGGTGGAACGGCGCGAGGCCGGCGCCCCCGAGGAGCTGGTAGAGCTCGCGCAGCGTGAGCACCGAGAGGAGCGTGGCGAGCACCACGGCGCCGGTGGTGCGGAAGAACCAGATCGTGGAAAAGACCACGCCCCAGAGGAGGACGGTGCTGAGGATGCGTTTGCCCATGGGGATTACTTGCTGGCGGGGTGGACCGGGGCCCGCACCTGCTCCGTGGTGCGCCCGTAGCGGCGCTCGCGGCGGGCGTACTCGGCGCAGGCGGCGGCGAGGTCGTCCCGGGTGAAGTCGGGCCAGAGCACGGGCGTGAACACCAGCTCGGCGTAGGCGCCCTGCAGGAGGAGGAAATTGCTCAGCCGCGTCTCGCCGGAGGTGCGGATGATGAGGTCGGGGTCGGGCAGGTCCGCGGTGCCGAGGTACCGGCTGAACGTCGCCCACGAGCTGTCGTTGAGCTTCTCCTCGCCGGCGGCCACCGCCGCGGCATACGCGCGGGCCGCGTCCACCACCTCGGTGCGCGAGCCGTAGTTGAGCGCGAGCACGAGCGTGTAGTCGGTGAACCCCGCCGTCTCCGTGATCGTGCGCCGCAGCTGCCGCTGCACGCCCGCCGGCAGCTCGTCGGTCCGCCCGATCGTGCGCAGCCGCACGCGGTCCTGCACGAAGGTCTTCAGCTCCTGCTTCAGGTAGAACTCGAGCAGCCGCATCAGGCCGCCGACCTCCGCCGGGGGCCGGTTCCAGTTCTCCACCGAGAACGCGTAGAGGGTGAGCATGCGCACGCCGAGTTCGCGCGCGGCGTTGGTCACGGTCCGGACCGTCTCGACCCCGCGCCGGTGGCCCTCGAGCCGCGGCAGCCCGCGCTGCTGGGCCCAGCGTCCGTTGCCATCCATGATGATGGCGACATGCGCGGGGACCTTCCCCTGGGCAGACTCGGGACGGGCAGCGTTTTGGGGCATGCGGTGCACGGAGTTAGGGTGGCGGGACCTGATTTGACAAGCCGCGTTCGCGGGCGGTGAGCCGGGCCGCGCTTGCCTTCTGCCGGTCCGCCGGGCAATCCCGGCCCATGCAGACCAAGCCCCTGACTGCCACCGCGATCAAGCGGGCCCTCGCCGAACTCCCGGGCTGGTCCGGTGGCCCGAAGGCCCTGACCCGCACCTACACCTTCGGCAGCTTTCGCGAGGCCATGAGCTTCATGGTGCGCGCCGGTTTCGAGGCCGAGGCGCTGAACCACCACCCGGAGTGGACCAATGTCTACAACCGCGTCGTCATCCGGCTGAACACGCACGATGCCGGCGGTCGGGTGACCGCGAAGGATGTCGCGCTCGCGCGCCGGCTGCAGGCCCTGGCCTGGGTGGACTAGGCCTCCCCAGGTAGGGCGGGGTCGCCGACCCCGCCTTGTTCCAAAATTCAAAAATCTGGAAGGCGGGGTCAGCGACCCCGCCCTACAACTGAATCCTCCGCCGGCTCGCGCCACAGGGCGAGCAGCGCGGCGGCGGCGGCACTCGCATTAAACAGCGCGACCGCCAGCCAAAGCCACGTGGCCCGGTGCAGTCCATGGTCAGGCCAGCGCGCGGCGAGCAAATCCGGGGCCGCATCTCCGGGCGGCCTGGTCAGCAGGCCGGGCAGGGCCTGACGCACCGCCGGCTGCGCCAGCAGGCGGTCGAGGTAGCCCACCTCGGGATAGGGCCGCACGGGGAAAGTCGCCGCCTCCAGGGCCGCGGGACCTCCGCCGGCGTAATAGTGCTGGATGAGCTGGGTCTGACCCTGCGCGTAGCCCCGCATCACCGGCACGTCGTAGATGGTGTGGCTGCGGGCGAACCGCCAGCCCAGCAGGCCGGTCCAGCCGGCCCACGCCACGACCAGTCCCAGCATCGCGGCGCGCAGTCCGCGGCGGCCGGCGGCGGCCGCGAAAAAATCATGGGCGAGGAGGCCGTTCGCGACGACGCCGACGGCGGAAGAGCAGCGCCGTCGCCAGCAGGGCGGGACTCCACAGCAGCAGCGCGAACCACGTCGGCTGCGTGGCGGGCCAGGAGAACGCGTGGGCCGCGGTGTGCAGGATGTCGGTCAGCTGGCCGCCGCCCTGGCGGAGCGACGGGCTGCGCAGCACCGCCAGCAGTCCGCCCGCCACGATCGCGAGGCTGAGCCCGGCGGCCGCGAGCAGCGGTCCCCGCGCGGCGCCGGGCAGGCGCAGCCGCCGCAGGCAGAGCAGCGCGGCGACGGCGGACGCGGCCGGGCCGCTGCCGAAGGTGACGGCGCCGATGAGCCCCGCGGCGAGCCCCAGCCACCACCAGCCGTCGCATCCCGCCAGCGCGTCGGCGGCGACGAGCTGCACGATGGCGGTGAGCACCAGCAGCTCGACCGAGGACTGGAAGCCCCACAGCGCGTTGCCGTAGAACAGCGGCGAGGCCAGCCAGACCGCGGCGACGAGGGCGGTGAGCGCGAGCCCCGTCGCGGTGGTCCGCCGCCGGACCTGGCGGAAAAGAAACGCGAACGCCGCGGCGAGCAGCGCGTTGTTCACGAGCATCTCCGCGAGCATGTCCCAGCGGCCCGTGAGCCGGTAGAGGCCGTAGGCGATCAGCCGCGTGGCCACCAGCGGGTGGTCGCTGTGCAGGATGACGAAGTGGCGCCAGGACAGCACGTGCTGGGCGTCGGGCACGATCAGCTGCTCGGCCTCGGCGATCCATTGGTCGTGGAACGGCACCGGCGAGCCGGCGTAGAAGGTCAGCGCGCTCCGCCCGGCGAAGATCATCAGCCCCGCGAGGAGCGCCAGGGCCCACGCCCGGCCGGCGGCGCGCGGTGGGGACGGCGGGGCCATGATGCTACCGGCCGAGCGGGACGCTCACGCTGGCGCCCCCGCGGAGCGGGTGATCCGAGCCGGCCTGCGCCCAGGAATGGAGGCTCGTGCAGCCGGTGAAGGTGGCGACGAGGAGGACAGCCAGGCAGGGCAGGGCGCGGCGGAGGGAGTGCATGGCGGATGGGTCAGCCGCGCACCTGGCCGGTTCCCTCGATCACGAACTTGTGCGTGCAGAGCTCGCGCAGCCCCATCGGGCCGCGGGCGTGCAGCCGGTCGGTGCTGATGCCGATCTCGGCGCCGTAGCCGAACTCGAAGCCGTCGGTGAAGCGCGTGCTCGCGTTCCAGTAGACCGTGGCGCTGTCCACCTCGGCCAGGAACCGCCGCGCCGCGGCCGCGTCGGCCGTCACGATCGCGTCGCTGTGGTTCGAGCCGTCGCGGTTGATCGTCGCGATGGCGTCGCCGAGCGAGTCCACGACGCGCACGGCGATCACGTAGTCGAGGAACTCGGTGGAAAAGTCGGCCGCGGTCGCCGCGGTGTGCGGGATCCCCGCCGCGGCGAGCAGCGCGGCGCTGGCGGCGTCGCAGCGCAGCGCGACCTTGCTCGCCACGAGCGACCGGCCGGCGGCGGGCAGGAACTTCGCGGCGAGGTCGCGGTGCACCAGCAGCTGCTCGGCGGCGTTGCACGCGCTCGGGCGGGAGGCCTTGGCGTTGACCGTGATCCGCTCGGCCATGGCGAGGTCGGCCGCGGCGTCGACATAGACAAAGCACACGCCCCGGTAGTGCTTGATGACCGGGATGGTGGAGTTCTCCGCGACGTAGCGGATGAGGCTCTCGCCGCCGCGGGGGATGAGGCAGTGGACGAGCGTGTCGAGCTTCAGCAGCGTGGCGAGGGCGGCGCGGTCGGTGGTGGGGATCAGCTGGACCGCGTCGGCCGGCAGCGCGCCGGCATGCGCCAGGGCCTGCTGGATCAGGGCGACGAGCGCGGTGTTGGTCTGGAAGCACTCCTTGCCGCCGCGGAGGATGCAGGCGTTGCCGCTCTTCAGGCAGAGCACGGCGCAGTCGATGGTGACGTTGGGGCGGGCCTCGTAGATGATGCCGATGACGCCGATGGGCACGCGCAGCTTGCGAATGCGCAGGCCGTTCGGGCGGGTGGTTTCCTCGAGGACGTCGCCGACCGGATCCGGGAGTGCGACGACCTCGCGAACCGACTGGGCCAGGTGCGAGAGCCGGGCGGGGGTCAGCGTGAGGCGGTCGCGGGCGGCGGCGGTCAGCGCGGCGGCCTCGGGCGACGCGAGGTCGCGCGCGTTGGCCGCGAGCAGGCCCGGCTGCGAGGCGTCGATGAGGTCCGCCAGCCGCGCCAGCGCGGCGTTCTTTGCCGCGGTCGGGGCGACCGCCAGCGCCAGCGACGCGGCGCGGGCGCGCTGCGCGAGGGCGGTGACGAGGGTGGCGAGTTCCGAGGCCATGAGGTAGGGGAAAGTGTCACGTAACCGGTGACAAGTAACAAGATTTCCGCCGCGCGCCGGCAAATCGTGTCCCTTGCCCCTGGTCCCTTCGTGCGGCGCTCCGCGCCGCCCGCGTCACTCAAACATCCGCTTGCGGTTGAGCTGCCAGATGGAGATGGCCATCACGACGGTGGTGATGCCGGCGAGGACGCCGAGGATGGGCAGCAGCTCGGTGAAAGTGCGGCCGGCCCACAGCACGGCGGCGAAGCCCTCCATGGACCAGTAGACGACGGTGAACTTCCCGATGCGCTGCATGAACTCGGGCATGAGGCTCAGGGGGAACCAGGCGCCGCCGGTGGCGCTCATGACCATGACGAGGAAGGTGGAGAGGCCGTTGGCGGCCTGGGCATTGGGCGAGACGGCGGCGATGAACATGCCGAACGAGGTGCAGGCGGCGGCGGCGGCGGCGCAGACGACGAGC
Source organism: uncultured Opitutia bacterium (assembly GCA_903825285.1). GTDB lineage: Bacteria > Verrucomicrobiota > Verrucomicrobiia > Opitutales > Opitutaceae > Opi-474. The sequence continues at coordinate 70,687 of CAIJZY010000046.1, forward strand.
AGGTTGCCGAAGTGGCCGAACACATCGATGCCGTACATCAGGCGGCCGGCGAGGAAGAGCGTGATGAGCTGCACGAGCCCGAGGAGGATGCCGTAGAAGAAGCGGCTCCACAGCAGCTGGGCGCGCGTGACCGGCGCGGAGAGCAGGCGCTGGAAGAGTCCGGTGTTTTTCTCGTCAAAGTACGCCGCCGAGGAGCCGCTGATGGCGAACAGCAGGAACATGATGGCCCAGCCGCCGACGAGCCGGGTGGCCATCGGGCTCTTCACGTCCTTCCCGACCACCTGCTCCTGGTCGATCTTCACCAGCTTGGAGAAATAATCCGACTTCGTCTCCGGCTTGGCGGGCGTAGCCGCGGTTCCGGCGGCCGGGGTCGGCGCGGGCGCAGCCGGAGTGTTGTCCAGCCGGCGCAGGCTCGGATCGGCCGCCGGCTTGGTCGCCTGGTCGAGGCCGAGGCTGCCGGACTCGATGGTGCGCTGGATCTCGGCGGGGTCGCCGCCGAAGTTGTGCGCGATCGTCTCGGCGAGGCTGCGGTTGAACTGGGTGAAGCGGGTGTTGCCGAGGAAGGCCTGGGCGCGGGCCTGCAGCGACTGGCCCAGCAGCTCGGGCACGTTGGAGAAAATGACCTTCTGCAGCAGTCCGCTCACCGTCTGGGACTCGATCTCGTTGCGCGGGTCCGACAGGATCTTGAGGTGCAGCCCGATCGCGTCGCGCTGCACGACGTCCTCCGGGATCACCACCGCGAACCGGAACTGGTTGTCGCGGATCGCGGGCCGCAGGTCGGCCTCGGTCAGCGGCCGCGTGGCGTGGTGGGGAAGATCATAGGTCGTGATGACCTTGAAGGCGGACTCGGCGCGGAGGGCGTCCACCAGCTTGGCGGCGCCCGGGTTGGTGCTGGCGTTGACGACGCCGAGCGGGATGCCGGACGGGCCGCTGTCGGTCTGGTTGAGGCCGAAGACCCAGCCGAAGATGTAGATCAGCGCGATCGGGACGAGGAACGTGAGGCTGACCGCGGCCCGGTTGCGGAGGAAGTTGGCGATGTCCTTCCGGACGAGGGTGAGGATGACGTGCATGGCGTTACTCGCGGAGGGTCCGGCCGGTGAGGTGGAGGAAGACCGCCTCGAGCGTCGGGCGGGCGGCGGTGAAGAGGCGGGGCGGGAGCCCGAGCGCCTCGGCGCGGGCGTAGAACGCGGACAGCCGGAAGTCGGCGCGCGGCTGGAAGCGGTGGCGGCCCTCCTGCGTCACGATCGTGCCGTCGCCGCCGAGCTGGGCCGCAAGCGCGTCGGTGGCGGGCGTGGCGGGGAAACCGATCTCCTCCTCGAACGGCAGGCGCGTGAGCAGCTCGTCGAGCGTGCCCAGGGCGAGGATCCGGCCGTGGTCGATGATCGCGATGCGCGAGCACAGGCGCGTGGCCTCCTCCATGTAGTGCGTCGAGTAGATGATGGTGAGGCCGCCGCGGTTGAGGCGCTCGAGGTAGTCGAAGATGGCGTTGCGCGACTGCGGATCGACGCCGACGGTGGGCTCGTCGCAGAGCAGCAGCCGCGGCCGGTGGAGGAGGGCGGCGATGAGGTTGAGCCGGCGCTGCATGCCGCCGGAGAAGTGCTTCACCTGGTCGTGGCGGCGGTCCGCCAGCTGCACGGCCTCGAGGTCCTCGTCGATCCGCGCCCGGAGCTTCGCGCCGTGCAGGCCGTAGAGCTCGCCGAAGACGCGGAGGTTCTGCTCGGCGCTGAGCTCCTCGTAGAGCGCGATGGACTGCGGCACGAGCCCGAGCGCGGTGCGGCTGGAGGGGTCGGCGGGCGAGACCGGCGCGCCGGCGATCGTGAGCGTGCCGGCGTCGGGCGAGCGCAGGCCGGAGGCGAGCGACATCAGCGTGGACTTGCCCGCGCCGTTGGGCCCGAGCAGCCCGAAGCATTCGCCCGGGGCGATGTCGAGGGAGACGTCATCAAGGGCCGTCAGCGCACCATAGCGCTTCGTGACGGAGCGGAGGGAGAGCATGGGGAATGTGGCTGGAGATGAGATAAAACCGCGGCCGAGTCGAATGGTTACTCTTTTTTACCGCGCAGGTCGCGAAGCCCGCAAAGTTCAGCCCGGCCTGAGCACAAAGCGGGCCCCAATGCCCGGATCTAACCCGCACCTGGGCCCGACGAATCGGGGCTGGGCTTCGCGCCCTTCGCGCGCTTCGCGGTGAAGCCTCACCCTGCGGTGAGCTTGGCGGCGGCGGCGCGGATGCGGGGCCAGTGGGCGTCGGGGATGGCGGCGCCGAGGTGCTGGACGGTCTCGGACCCGAGCAGCGAGCCGATGGCGCCGGCGGCGGGGAGCGGGGCGCCGCGGAGGTAGCCGTAGAGGAAGCCGGCGGCCCAGGCGTCGCCGGCCCCGGTGGTGTCGACCACGCGCTCGGCGCGGACCGGGGCGATGCGGTGCAGCTCGCGGCCGCGCGCGATCCACGCGCCCTCGGCGCCCATCTTCACCGCGGCCACGCCGCCGAAGGCGGCCAGCTCGCGCGCGAAGTCCGCGTAGTCGTCCTTGCGCTGGAACAGCGCGCCGGCCTCGTCCTCGTTGGCGAAGACCACGTCGAGGCCCTCGCGCAGCTGCGCGAAGATCCAGTCGCGGGCGGCGTTGACCACCTCGAAGGAGGCCAGGTCGATGCTGACCGTGCAGCCGGCGGCGCGGGCGGCGCGGACGACCGCGTTGGCGAGGGCGGGGTTGAAGAGCAGGTAGCCCTCGATGTGGGCGTGGCGCGAGCCGCGGAAATCCGCGGCGGTGATCTCCGCCGGCTCCAGCGTCATGGCGGCGCCGAGGTGCGTGCGGAGCGTGCGCTGGCCGTCGGGCGTGACGAGGGAGAAGCACTGCCCGTTGGGCACGGCGGCGCGCTTGAACCGGGAGCCGTCGCAGCCCGCGGCCACGAAGCTCGCGTAGTACTGGTCGCCGGTGACGTCGGTGCCGATCTTGCCGAGGTAGGTGGTGCGGACGCCCAGCCGCGCCGCGCCGAGCGTGGTGTTGGCCGCGGAGCCGCCGGTCTGCCGGGCGATGTGGCCGCCGACGCGGCGGACAAGCGCGGCGATGTCGGCGTCGTCCACCAGCACCATGCCGCCCTTGGCGCCGGTCACGTGGGCCGCCAGGAACGCGTCATCCACGTGCGCGAGCAGGTCCATGATGGGATTGCCGACACCGATGAGGTCGAAGGAGGTCATGATTTCAGGGGGGCGGGAAAAGGGGGCGGGGGCGCTCAACCGTTGCTGACGGTCAGGTTGGTGGCGAGCAGCGGCTCCTCGTCCACCTCGATCAGGATGGAGTAGTCGCCGGGTGTGGGGAAGGTGAGGTTGCGGATTTCGTTGATGAGGTTGATCCGGTGGAGCGGGCTGTGCGACTCGAACGGGCGGTCGATCAGGACCTGGAGCTGCGTGGGGTCGAGGCCCATGGACAGGCGCATCCGGTGCGGGCCGGGCGCGCAGTCGGTGATCGTGAGGAACCAGACCATGAAGGGGTGCGCGACCGGGAACTGGCGGGCGTTGATGTTGGAGAACGCGCCGAGGATCGTGTGCTTGCCCGTGCCGGGGTCGATGTGGACGCCGTCGCAGGTGAGCCAGGCCAGGAGCTGCGGCTTCGATTGCATGGCGGAAGTGGGGGCGGGCGCGGGGAGCGGGGCAATCCCATTTCCACCGGGCGAATATTTCATGGTCTCCGGCCGGATTCGGGATAACCACGACAGCATGACCCCGCCGACCAGCGTCCTCGACTCCCTCGCGGCCTACCCGCGGTGGCTCGTGGCGGCGTGCCTGACGGTCGTGGCGGCGGCGCTCATCTGGGTGATGGCCAAGGTGCTGAAGTGGACGCTCTACCTGCTGATCGGCCTCGTGCTGATCGGGGGCGCGGCGACCACGATCTGGCTGCTCCTGCACTGAACGGCGGCCCCAGGCCAAAATCTGCGCAGCAAAATGTTGCGGCAAAGGCGGTTTACATCCGGCTTTTTCTTGTCACGGGCGAATCGCCCCGCTTCATCCAAGCCGATGAAATACATTTTCGTGACCGGTGGAGTGGTTTCGTCGCTGGGCAAGGGCCTGACCGCGGCGTCCCTGGGCGCGCTCCTCGAGCTGCGCGGCCTCACCGTCCGCATCCAGAAGTTTGATCCCTACCTGAACGTCGACCCGGGCACGATGAGCCCGTTCCAGCATGGCGAGGTGTATGTGCTGGAGGACGGCGCGGAGACGGACCTCGACCTCGGCCACTACGAGCGGTTCACGAGCGGGAAGCTGTCGCGGCTCAACAGCCTCAGCTCGGGCCAGATTTACGAGAGCGTGATCCAGAAGGAGCGGCGCGGCGACTACCTCGGCAAGACGGTGCAGGTGATCCCGCACGTCACGAACGAGATCAAGGAGCGCATCTATGCCGCGGGCAAGGACGTCGACATCCTCATCACCGAGATCGGCGGCACCACCGGCGACATCGAGGGGCTGCCGTTCCTCGAGGCCATGCGGCAGTTCGCGCTCGAGGCCGGGCCGCACGACGTGATCTTCATCCACGTGACGCTCGTGCCCTTCGTGGCCGCGGCGGGCGAGCTGAAGACCAAGCCCACGCAGCAGTCGGTCGCCAAGCTCCGCGAGATCGGCATCCAGCCGCACATCCTCGTCTGCCGCACGGACCACCCGCTCGACGCCGGGCTGCGCGACAAGATCTCGATGTTCTGCAACGTGCCGGTGAAGGCGGTCATCGAGTGCGCCGACGTCGCCAACTCCATCTACGAGCTCCCGCTCGCGCTGCAGCGGGAGAAGCTGGACCAGCTCGTGATCGACCTGTTCGGCCTGAAGAATCCCCCGCCGTCGAAGAACATCTGGCAGCAGATCGTGCACCGGCTGCTGCACCCGCGCCACGAGGTGACGATCGGCGTGGTGGGCAAGTACATCGAGCTCCAGGACGCCTACAAATCAGTTTACGAGTCGGTCACGCACGCGGGCATCGCGAACCACTGCCGCGTCAACGTGGTCCGGATCGACGCCGAGGACCTGGAGAAGAAGGGCGGCCTCGCCCGGCTCAAGCACCTCGACGGCATCCTCGTCCCGGGCGGCTTCGGCGACCGCGGCACCGAGGGCAAGATCGCCGCGGCGCGCTACGCCCGCGAGCACAAGGTCCCGTATTACGGCCTGTGCCTCGGCCTGCAGATCGCCGTGATCGAGTTCGCGCGCAACGTGCTGAAGCTGCACGGCGCGAACAGCACCGAGTTTGACCCGAACCCGCGCCACCCCGTCATCAACATGATGGAGGAGCAGAAGAAGATCATCGACAAGGGCGCGACCATGCGGCTCGGCAGCTACGAGTGCGCGCTCACGTCCGGCACGCACGCGGCGAAGGCCTACGGCGCGACCAGCGTGCGCGAGCGTCACCGCCACCGCTACGAGGTGAACAACGCGTACGTGGACCAGCTCCAGCGCGCCGGCATGGTCATCAGCGGCCTCAACCCCCGCCGGAACCTGGTCGAGATCATCGAGCTGAAGAACCACCCCTGGTTCCTCGCCGTGCAGTTCCACCCGGAGTTCCAGTCCAAGCCCAACCGCGCCCACCCGCTCTTCGCCGCCTTCATCGCCGCCGCCATCAAGCAGCAGGCGCGGCCGGCGCGCGGGAAAAAGCGGAAGTAGTCGAACCGCGGGCGCCCGTGGCGGTCTGGCGGAGCGCCGCCCGAATGACCGCTTTCCCTTTCGTGCATTCTGTGTATTTCGTGGTGGCCATCCGCTGATGCTCTTTCACCCCCAGAAACTCCTCCTCATCGCCGGGCCCTGCTCGCTGGAGAACGAGCGCGTCTGCCGCGCCGTCGCCGTCACGCTGGGCCGCATCCGGCGGAAATTCCCCGAGCTGAACCTCGTGTTCAAGGGCTCCTTCGACAAGGCCAACCGCACCTCCGTGAAGGGCGCCCGCGGCACCGGCCTCGAGGCCGGGCTCGAGCTGCTCGCGATGGTGAAGCGCGACTACGGCTTCCCGGTGCTCACCGACATCCACGAGCGCGCGCAGGTGCCGGCGGTCGCCTCGGTGTGCGACGTGCTCCAGATCCCCGCCTTCCTCAGCCGCCAGACCGACCTCCTCCTCGCCGCCGCCGCCAGCGGGCGCGTGGTCAACGTCAAGAAGGGCCAGTTCCTCTCCCCGCACGAGATGACCTATGTCACCGGCAAGCTGCGCGAGGGCCGGGCGAAGGAGATCTGGCAGACCGAGCGCGGCACCACCTTCGGCTACGGCAACCTGGTCGTGGACATGCGCTCGTTCCCCATCATGCGGGAGAACGGCTACCCGACGATCCTCGACGCCACGCACAGCGTGCAGCTCCCCGGCGCCGCCGGCGGCAAGAGCGGGGGCCAGCGCGAGTTCGTCGCCCCGCTCGCCAGGGCCGCGCTCGCCGCGGGCGCCGACGGGCTGTTCCTCGAGACGCATCCCAACCCGGCCAAGGCCATCTCCGACGGGCCGAACATGATCCCGCTCGACGAGCTCCCCGCGCTGCTGGCCGACTGCCTCGCCGTCTGGAAAGCCGTGCGCCAGTAGCGCGCCCGGCGGTCGCAGGTCGGAATGTCGGGTGACCGGCGGACGGGCCGACCGCCGGCACCCCGAGCTGCGAACTCCGAACTGCGATCGCCGCCCTCCCCGCCGCTCCTTGACCGAGGCGGGCGGACCCCCACACTCGCGGCAACCAAATCCCCGCCATGGACACCCTTCTTATCGACGTGCCGGTCCCTTCGATGGGCGCGACTGTCAGTGAACTCAATGTGATCGTGATCAAGGTCAGCCCCGGCGACCGGGTGACCAAGGGCCAGCGCCTGGCCGACCTGGAAAGCGACAAGTCGGCCTTTGAATTCGAGAGCCCGTGCGACGGCATCGTGCGCGAGATGCTCGGCCAGCCCGGGGCGACGATGAAGTCGGGGGATGTTTTCTGCCGGATCGAGACCACGGACAGCACGCTGCGGCACCTCGCGGAGCCGGCCGCACCCGCGCCCGCGGCGCCCGCGCCGAAGGCGGCGGGCCCGGTGGTCTGGACGCCCCGCGCGACCAAGCTGGCGCAGGAGGCGGGGCTCGATCCCGCGAAGATCACCGACATCGAGGCGACCGGCCCCGGCCACCGCGTCTCCGGCGACGACGTCCAGCGCTACCTCGCCGCGCGCAAGGGCCAGGATTGATTCACCACGAAGGTCACGAAGCGCACAAAGCCTTCGCGGGCTTGGCGGTCTTCGCGGTTAGATTCCATTTCCGTCCAAACCAGTTACCGCGAAGCGCGCGAAGATCGCGAAGCCCGGCAGGTTTGGACTTCGTGCGCTTCGTGAGCTTTGTGGTAAAACCTCAGGTCGCCTGCAGCTCGTAGCTCAGCACGCTGAGCGCGTAGGTGGCGGCGGTCTCGCAGCGCAGCACGAGCGGGCCGAGCGTGATGGGCTCGAAGCCGCAGGTCTTGGCGAGGCTCAGCTCGGCGGGAGTGAAGTCGCCCTCGGGACCGATGAGCCAGACGACCGTGCGCGGCGCGCGGCCCTGCGCGGCGTGAAAGGCGGCGAGCACGGTCTTCAGCGACTTGGCGCCGGGCTGCAGGCTGGCGATGAGCTTCAGGTCGTAGCCGCGCGCCGACTCCATGAACGCGGCGGCCGGCTGCACCGGCGCCACCTCGGGCAGGAACGGGTTGCCGCACTGCTTGGCGGCCTCGAGCGCGGCGGTCTGCCACTTCTCCGTCTTCCGGTCGGAGCGCTCGGCGGCCAGGTGCACCTGCGTGCGCTCGCTCTCGAGCGGGACGATCCGCGCGGCCCCGATCTCGGTGGCCTTGCGCACGATCGCGTCCATCGACGGCCCCTTCGGCAGCGCCTGGCCGAGCGTGATGGCGTAGGGGAGGGGCTTGGCTTTCTGGCGGAAGCGCACCTTCAGCAGCGCCGCGTTCTTCCGGTCGGCGGCCAGCTCGCAGATCCACTCGGTGCCGCGGCCGTCGAACGCGACGACCGTGTCGCCGGGACGCGCGCGGTTGACCGCGACCAGGTGGTGGGACTCGTCGGCGCTGAGCGTGAGCTCCGCCGGCTCGGCGGTGGGCGGCGTGCAGTAGACGCGGAAGTCGGGCATGGCGGCGAAAGGGTTCGGGTTGCGGCCACTACGTTTGGCGCGATCAGGGCCCCCAGCTCAATCCAAACCCGTCCGCTCCATCCGGCCCGGAAAAACAAAAGGGCGCCGGATTTTCATCCGGCGCCCCCTTGAAACTACAAACCTTTTGCTAACCCCTTGGGTAACTAAATACGCAGGGAAAGACGCGGGCCGGTCCGGAACGTTCAAACATGGAGCAACAATCGCCCGCGGCGCTTGTTGGATCGTAGCCTAAGAGCGAGCCGGGCCAGCCCTTAACGTCATTCGCATGACATTATGAAATCAGTCCGATGTTTGGGCAGGTTTGACCGCCAAGACCGCGCAGCCCGCGAAGGCTGGAGCCGGGTTTGTGTGCTTGGCGGCCCGGCGTGAGGCGTCGGGCTAGGCGACAACGGAGGGTCCTTCTTAGCTGAAGCTTCGAAGGGCAACCTTCGCCGGCACTACAATCGCGACAAACAAAACTAGGGAGTCGGAGGCCGCGGAACAGAACCACTGAATACCTGCCATTTCCAGTTCTCGCCTCGTTTCACCAAGCAGATCGTGAAGCGGTAAGGGGTGCGGGTGATCTTGCCTTCACCTTCATTGATAACCTCCGCCCCCTCGCCGAAAATCCAGGCCGTCTGGCCCTCGACGTGAACGGTGACGCTCGGCATGTCGAACGACAGGACGAAGGGCAGCGCGTAGATCTCCTTCAGGTGAGAGGAGAGGACTTGCCGTCCCTTGAACACTTCACCCACGTCAGATCCGACGAGCATGATGTCATCGGAGTCGTCGAACAGCGCCATCGTCGCGGCCACATCACGATGCAGGGTGGCCGCGTTCAGCGCCTCCAGGGTTTTGCGGACATCCTGGCTGTCGCGGTGCGAAGTCCCCACCTGGCTTGTTCCTTCTTTCCCTCCCGAGTTGATGCTGATGCATCCAGATGTGAGCGCGAATGCGCCAAGCATGATCAGGGTAACCGGCAGGTAATGGCGAATTTGGGGCATGCGCGTCTGTCTATTGGCCGCATTTATGATTTCCAGTCGAAATTGCCGACTGCCATCAATGGTCCGGCAAGTGGCCCTCACGCTTCGAGCCTTTGCGCGAGAAGTCGGCGCGGCAGTCTTCCGGCCACTGCTGTGGCGGCGAAGACTGGTGCCCAGAGTGGGGGTCGAACCCACATGACTTTTGAGGTCGACGGATTTTGAGTCCGTTGCGTCTGCCAATTCCGCCATCCGGGCCACGGAGGGTTGGCGCAACCTAGAATCGGTCCCCGCCGTGTAAACTGCTATTTTGTCCCCAGTAGCCTCCGCCTTGGGAAAAATCCCCTCCAGCTGGCTTCCGAAGCATCGCCCACCGGCTTTGCTATTTGATCAATTGAGGACGACGGTCCTTCGGTGCCGAAGGGCCACAACAAACAGTCGCCCGTTGAATACCAAAATCAGCATTGCCCAAAGCCATTACAACCAGGCCAACCTCGCGCACTTCCGCCTGCTCGAAGCCGCCGAGGCCGCCAAGACTGCGGCGACGCTGATTGATGACGTCATCGTGATCGCCACGCTCACCGCCCAGGAGGCCAGTCGCCAGGCCAGCGAGGTCACGCGGCTCGCGACGCAGGCGGCCGCCAAGGTCGTGGAGGTGGCCCGGGTCACCGCCCTCTCCGCCGACAAGATTTCCGCCGATGCGCTGCGGGCCGCCAGGGTCAGCAGCGACGCAGCCGCCCGCCACGCGACCGAGGTGAAGAAACTCGCCGCCGTGGTCGCCGCCGAGGTGGTCGAAGTCGCGCGGGTCACCGCGGCCGCTTCCCAAAAACTCGCCGCCGAGAGCGAAGCACTCGTCGTGCGCGTCGCCATCGCCACCAAGTCGGCCGCCGCCTCTTCCGACGGCGCAGTCGCGGCGAGCGCCCTGCTCCTCTCCACCGCCAAATCCATTCTGGAAGACTACAAGCGCGAGGCTGCCATTGCCGCGACTGGCGATCCAGTCGGCTGAATAAATGCGCACCATAAGGTTCCGTCCACACGACCGTTCTTCGTGGGCTTCGTGACCTTCGTGGCAAGGATCATTCCGTGAGCAGCGCAGTCGTCGCCTCGCGCTTCCGGGTCCATCCCGTGCGCTTCCTTCTGCGCCTCCGCCACTCCGCGTTTCGGCGATCATTCCCTGGGTGAATTTCACCACGAAGGTCGCGAAGCACACGCAGGCCGTCCCCCACGGAATCCCCTTCCATCCGCGTCATCCGCGGGAGAAACCTCCGGCCGTTTCCTCCTCGAGTCCTCGGCGCCGGGAACGCACTTGCAGTCCCCCTTTGGCGACGTTTACTCTGCGCGCAAATTTGTGAGCGCCGCCGCCGACAAACCCGAGGAGGTCCTCGCCAAGCGAGAACTCGATGTTCTGGGCCTGTACCAGAAGGGGTTAAGGCTGTTCCAAATTTCCGAGGAGCTGCAGATTTCGTCCAAGACCGTCCGGGTCCTCGCGTGGCGCATCCGCCAGAAGCTGGGCGACAAGGCCCTGCCACGCCAGTTCAACCGGAAGGCCAAGCGCGCGCGGCGGAAGTCCGCCTGATGCCGCGGACTACAGCCGGTCGTAGAAATTCGCGCAGAAGTCGTCGATCACGCGGATGGTGCCGGTGTTCAGGCCGTAGATCGCGTTGAAGGCGGAATTCAGCTCCTGCTGAACGGCGTCCGCGACTGGCCCACCGTCCCGCTGCAGCCGCTGCACCAGTCCGCGGACTTTGCGCGCGATCGCCTTCTTGGCCGGGGCCGCGGGCTCGAGGTAGGGGAGCTTTCTCAGGTAATTCGCCGAGATGTTGTTCGAGCGGACCAGCACCATGCGCGCGAAATACCAGGCGAGCCGGGAGTTCAGCAGGCCCAGCGCGTAGTACAGGGTCTCGGTATCGTCGAAAAAGAAGTTGGCGTTCACGCCAAACAGGGCGCCGGGCGGCAGGTAGGCCGCGGAGAACCGCACGCCGACCGACGAGCAGGTGATGCCCGGCTTGAAGAAATAGCCCTTGTTCCGGACGAGGTACGTCTCGCTCGCGGCGGCGCTCGCGGCGAAGTCCTTTCCGATGTAGTAATCCGGCGAGTACCAGTAGGGCTGACGCGCGCCATTCTTGTAGTAGGGCACCCATGCGGGATCGCCCTGCACGTCCGCCGCCGGACGCAGGAACCGCTTGTCATTGCCCGTGGAGATGCCGGTCCCGCCCTTGGCGATGTCGCCGAGCCGGCGGGGCGCTTTCAGATAGAGTTCGCGGATCTGCGCCGGCAGGCCGATCAGGATCGCTGCATCGGGGTACTGCCGGAATTTCTCCTGCGGGATCAGCTCCACGCTCGCGGGCTGCGCGTAGTCCTCCTCCGACTGCACGCGGTTGACCAGGCGGACCCGCTGCGTCCCGGGCTTGCCGCCGGCCGCGACTCGCTTGGTGGCGGTCAGGATGCAGGTGCGGACATCCGCCGCGCTTTGGTGAAACAATTTCCGCGGCGCGAGCAGGAGCTCGTTGAGGTCCAGTTCCCGGAGGAGAAATTCACGGAAGGGCCGGTAATAGATGTTCGTCAGGAAGGAGTCGGCGAGGATGAGGCTCAGCTGTCCGCCGGGCACCAGCGCCCGGATGGCCTGGTAGGTGATGATGCTGTAGGTGTTCTTCGCGCCGATTTCCTCGGCCACGCGCTGCAGCCGCGCCCGGTGGTCGCGGACCCAGTGGGAGTCGTCGCCGTTGTAGGGTGGGTTGCCGACGATGAAGTGATAGGACGCGGGGAAGGGATCGGTGGCGTCGAAGACCGTGACGTGGGGGAAAGTTTTTTGGAGCGCCGCGACCTTGGCCGCATCGATGTCGAACCCGTGGAGATCCTCGGCCCGGACGCCCTGCCCAAGCAGATAGTGCAGGAAAACCCCGTCACCCGCGCTGGGATCCAGCACGCGCCGACCGGGACGATAAGCGGCGAGCACCGGCCGGCACATGTAGGCCACCGTCCGCAGCGGGGTTTCATAGAAGCCGTTGACGCGGTCGGGACCGAGATGGCTCTTGGGGAATACGGTGGGCATCGATCGCGGAGGCAGGGCCGCCCACAGTGTTGTCGGCCCGAGCGAACGTTCCAACAGAATCGTCAGGCGGATCCGGTTGCCCCGCAGCGACACCACCAATTCTATTGCGCAGAATAATCAGCCCTTATGCCGCAAAGGTCTTATCACATAAATAAGGATGGAACATAGCTCGGGCTGCGTTGTATGTGTCTCCACGTTAGTTAATACCCCGCCTCCTTCCCCTGTGGAACGAATCCAGCTTGGCCACAGGAGCTTGGTTATCCTCTCCCCGATGCCTCACCTGATTCGTCTGATGTCCCAGCGCGCCCGAACCCTCGCCGTGACCGGCGCGCTTTATCTGCTGCTCGTGCGGGAGACCCGCGCCGAATCCAGCGTCACCTACAAGTACGAGGATTACCAGGAGGCGGGCGGGCGCATCGCCGTGAAGGCTCAGTACGCGCTTTTCGACCAGACCATCGGCACGGACACCGTGGTGAAGGTCAGCGGGGCGATCGACGCCATCACCGGGGCCACGCCGACGGGCCAGCCGGGCGCGACCGCCGCGGATCCGGTGATGATGACCCAGATCGAGGACCGGCGGAAGGCGTGGACGGCCGACTTCTCCCGCCAGATCGGCCGGGTCAACCTCGACCTCGGGGTCGCCGACTCGCGCGAGAGCGACTACGTCTCCAACGGGCTCTCGCTCACCACCGTCACGGATTTCAACGCCAAGAACACCGCGCTTGTGCTCGGCGTCGCCGCCAACAACGACAACGTGAAGGTGTTCTACCAGAGCGCGCGCGCCTTCAAGCGGGGGCTCGACGGCCTGATCGGCGTGAACCAGCTCATCGATCCCGCGACCTCGCTGACCTTCAACCTCACCGTCGGACGCGCCTCGGGCTACCTGAGCGACCCGTACAAGATCATCCTGAAGACCACGCAGATCCTCCCGGGCGTCACACTGCCGCTGACCTTCCCGGAGAACCGCCCGCAGGAGCGCAACAAGTGGATCGCATTCGTCGGCTACAACCACGCGGTCGCGGCCTGGGACGGCGCGGTCGACGCCAGTTACCGCTTCTACCACGACAGCTTCGGCACCGCGAGCCACACGCTCGCGGTCACCTGGCTGCAGAACCTCAATGCCCACCTGATCCTCGCGCCCACGGTGCGCTACTACGAGCAGAGCGCGGCGGACTTCTACCATCTCTCGCTCGACGGCACGAGCATTGTGCCGGGCTTCACGCCCAATGCCGCGGGCCCGTTCTTTTCGGCCGACTACCGGCTCAGCCACCTGCGCACCTACACCTACGGGCTCAAGCTCGTCTGGCATCCCACGGACTCGGTCCAGCTGGACCTGGCCTACGACCGCTACGAGATGAAGGGCCTGGACGGCCTCACTTCCCCCACCGCGTATCCCCGCGCGAACACCGTGACGGCAGGAGTCCGTTATGCGTGGTGATCTTTCCCTCCTTCCGCCCATGACCTCTCGCCTTTTCCTCCGCCTCGGCCTGCTGGCCGGCGCCGCGCTCGCGTGCCTCCTCGGCGCGGGCTGCGCGACGCAGTCGGTGCAACCCTGGGAACGCGCCACGCTGGCCAGCTACGCGATGCGGCCGGACCGCGACCCCCTCGCCTCGGCCATGTCGGAGCACATCTGGTTCTCGCGCGAGGCCGCCTCCGGCGGACGCGGCGTGGGCGGCAGCGGCTGCGGCTGCAACTGATCCACCCCGCCGGCGTCATAACGGTTCTGCCCATGATCTCCCCCCGCCTTCGGACCGGCCTGGTCCGCTTCCGCTCCCTCGCGATCCGCTTCCTCAATGTGCCCACCGGTCTGCTGCTGGTCTTCCTGCAGCGCACGCCGGTGCTGCCCCTGGCTGCCATGCTGGAGCGGCTCGCGGAGGCGACGCCCGCGGGTGTGGTGCTGAAGGCCGGCGTCGGCCTCGCCGCGCTCGGTGCCGTCGACACCCTGGCCGGTGCCACCACGGGGACGCAGCTGGTGTCCACCGTCTCCCTGCCCGCCGCCGCCACCGTCGGCGTGCCGTTCCAGATGGCGATCTACATCACCGGCCGCGGCGTCAGCTACGCGCAGTCCTGGGATGTCACCAACTCCCTGCCTCCCGGCATCACCCCGGCGGGCGCCACCCTCACCGGCAACAAGTGGGCGCTCAATTCCACGACGCTGACCTACCTCCTGATCACGGGCACGCCGACCACGCCGGGCACCTACACCTTCACGGCGGACGGCTGGCAGTACACCAATCTCTCTGGTCCCGTCACCAGCGGCACCGCCCAGATCATCGTCTCCCCCGCGGCGACCGGCAGCCCGACCATCACCACGCAGCCGCAGAGCCAGACCGTGTCCATTGGCGGCAGCGTGACGTTCACCGCCGCCGCCACGGGCACGCCCGCGCCCACGTACCAGTGGCGCAAGGGCACCTCGAACGTCACCGGGGCGACCAACGCGAGCCTCACGCTCAGCAACGTCCAGGCCTCCGACGCCGGCACGTACACGCTGGTCGCGACCAATTCCGCCGGCACCGCCATCAGCAACGGCGCGGTCCTCACCATCGCGAACACCGCGGCCCCGGTCATCACCCTGCAGCCGATCAGCCGCACCGTGTTCACGGGCGGCAGCGTCACCTTCAACCTCACGGCGACGGGCGCGCCCACGCCGACCTACCAGTGGTCCAAGGACGGCACGGTGCTTCCCGGCGCCACGGCGGCCAGCCTCACGATCTCCTCCGCGCAGGCGACGGACGCGGGCACCTACTTCGCCGTCGCGACCAACGCCGTCGGCACCGCCACCACCGCGGCCGCGACGCTGGATGTGCTGGCCCCCGGCACCCAGCCGACCACGCTGCTCTCCGCTCTCTCCGTGCGCACGACGCTCGCCGCGGGGCAGACGCTCATCCCCGGCTTCGTCACCAACGGCAGCAAGTCGCTCCTGCTGCGCCTCGGCGGTCCGGTCCTGAACCAGTATGGCCTGTCGGGCCTGCCCGATCCCAAGCTCCAGGTCTTCAACAGCTCGGGCGTGATGACCTACCAGAATGACAACTGGGATCCATCGCTGGGGCCCCTATTCAACACGGTCGGCGCCGGGCCCTACACCACGGGCAGCCTGGACTCCGGCCTGGTCATCACGCTCAACGGACTCAGCTCCTCCTATTGCTATGGCACCGGCTCCGGCACGGTGCTCTGCGAGCTCTTCGACACCAATACTTCCAATTATGCGGCCCGCCTGGTGGCCGTCTCCGCCCGCAACCAGGTGGGCACGGGAGCCGACGTGCTGATCGGCGGCTTCGTCATCAGCGGCACCGGCAGCAAGACGCTGCTCATCCGCGGCCTCGGGCCGGGGCTGGTCGCGCAGGGCGTGACCTCCGGCTATCTGGTCGATCCCTACCTCGAGATCCATGACCTCGCCGGCAACGTGATCGCGTCGAACGACAATTGGGACTCCAGCCTCATTCCCATCTTCAACCAGGTCGGGGCCGCGGCGCTCACGACCGGCAGCAAGGATGCCGCCCTGCTCATCACGCTGCCCGCGGGGGTGTACACGGCGACGATCTCCGGCGTGAACGGCACGACGGGCAACGGCATGGTCGAGGTCTTCGAGGTCTGGCCCTGACGCGGGCCGGGCGGGGGCTCAGCTTCGCTGGATGCGGCTCTGCGCCTCCTCGTGGACCTCCGCGAGGAAGGTGTCGAGGTTGCGCTTGGAATCGAGGTCGAAGAGCTCCGCCACGCGGCGGTCGCACACGGGGACCAGCGCGCTGCAGTGCACGGCCTGCGCCAGCCGGCCGAGGTAGAGCGCGCGCGCCAGCGGCTCCTGCGGGTTCTGGTACTGCGTGCCGACGATGCGGTAGACCGTCTCGGGAAACGCCAGCTGCTTCAGCAGCTCGCCGCCGAGCGCGGCCTGGTCAAACTGGTAGCGCGCGCGCTCGTCGGCGGAGTACTCCGTCTCGAAGCCCGCGAACGCCAGCTGCTTCGCGCCGTACTGGCGTGCCCACTGGCTGTTGATCACGAGCATGCCGATCTCGTGGAGCAGCCCGACCATGTAGGCCACCGACCGGTCCTCGCGCTTGCGCGCCGCGGCCAGCTCTGCGCCCACCGCCGCGTAGACGGCCCGCCGCCAGATCTTGTCCGGCGTCAACCCGTACGCCTGCAGCGGCGACAGCATCGCCGCGCGTGCCAGCACCTGCGCGAAGATCCGCATCAGCTGCGTCGAGCCGAGCCGGTTCACCGCGTCCGTGATCGCCTCGCACGGCGACTGCGAGAAGAACGCCGAGTTCGCCACTGACATCACCCGCGCCGTCAGCGTCGGGTCCGTGCGCATGTGCTCCGCCAGGTCCGCGGCGTTGTAGTCCGAGCTCCGCAGCATCTCCTGGACGCGCGAGACGGAGCGGGACAACGGCAGGGTGCCCGCATTGATGAAGATCTTGATGGTTTCGCTGAGGTCGTAGGCCATGGCCAATTGGGGAAATGGAAAAATTCGGGAGCGCTGCCGCCCGTTGGCTCTCCCATCGGTCATTTGGAGGAGAACCTGAGGCGGGAGAACACGCAGCGAGCCCGTCCGCCCTGAGATTAGCCGCTGGGGCCCGCCCAAGTGGCCAGCGTCGGGAGGGGCGGGCAGTTGAAAGTTGAATGTTGAAAGTTGAAGGCCCGGGCGTCTCCCGCGCCGCCTTGATGGCGCGAGAACTTCAGACCCCAACCCCGAGGCCTTCCGCCCCGGCCTCGCTCAGAGCCGCGCCAGCAGCTGATGCGCGGTCCAGTGGCTGGTGCTGGAGATCGCCATCAGGGTGTCGACCATCTCGGGCGGATCGAAGGGGAGGGTGACGCCGCGGGACTTCAGCAGGGCCCACGCGGGGTAGTTGGAGGCCCGCAGGCGATCGAGGATTTCCTTGGCGTCCGGCGCGGCGGCCGCGGCGGCCTGGGCGAGCAGGTGGGCGAGATGGATGACGTTGACGGTGATCTGCGACTCCGGCTCGGTGACCTTGGACGGGTCGTGGTGGAGCGCGGCGGCGTCCTGGACCAGGGTGGGTTGCCCGAGTGCGGCGAGCATCTGCCGGCCGGCCTGGTGGTGATCCAGGCCGAACAGCGCCGTCTCGGCCTGTTCCAGCGAGGTGTGGTCGCCCTCCGCCAGCGCAAGGGCCAGGGCGTAAATGCCCGGTTCGCCGATGGCGAACAGCCAGCGGCCGCTGTCGTACATGAGTCCGGCCGCCGTCAGCATGTGGTCGTTCTCCAGCGTGAGCAGCCGGCCGATCTCGAAGGCGGTGAGCGCGGTCGCGAGGGTGTGGGCGTAAAGCGGGCGGAGGTTGAGCGGGCCGCCCTTCGGCAGCCGGCCGGTCACGCGCGCGACGGCCACAATGCTCATGACCTTGGCCACGCCTTCCTGACTCACGACCTGGCTGATCGCCGCGGCGGAATCCAGCCGGCGGTCCGTGCCCGAAACGCGCTCCAGCACCTGACGGTAGACGGGCAGGAAGCCGGGCGTGTCCCGCGCCGCAGCGGCGGCCTCGTCCAAGCCCATCTTGGGGACTGCCTGCAGCAACCGTAGCGAATCCGTCACCGCGGAGAACGGCGCGACCGGGCCGAGCCGAGCGATCGTGGCCTGCAGCTCCTCGGGCGTGACGAGCGGGCGGCGCATCGCGCGCTTGAGGAGCGGGCCGTACTGCCAAAGGGGTTTGCCGATGATGTCGCGCGCATATGCGGCGACGAACGACGCCGCCGGGGCCACGGCCTCTGCTTCCGCGCCGGCCGTCGAGGGTATGACCGGCAGCGCGGTGTGCGCGACCGAGCCGTTCATCTTCAGCACCGACAGCATCCGGTGACGGATCATGCCGAGCAGGGACTTGACCACGCCCAGGCCCTCGAAGACGCCGGCAAAGTCCTCCTCGCGCAGGCGGTCGAGGATCTTGTCCATGACGCCGTCGATGATGTTGATGCCGACCGCATGGCTCTGCTGCCGGATGCTCTCCAGGGCCGAAATGAGATGCGGGTCGGACGCCGACGTCAGGTGGCGCTGCACGACCTTGAGTCCCTCCTCGATGCTGCGGGTCGCGGCCGCAAGGACGCCGCCGTATTCCGACATGGACAGGCCCAGGCGCGCGCAGATCACTTCCGGCGTCTCCATGACCTGCGTCGTCCACTTGGTGTCGACGGCCTTCGCCAGCTCGGCGAGCAGCACGTCGGACTGGTAGGGCTTCACATGCAGGCTCTGCACGCCCAGCTCAAGGTAGCGCACGACCGATTCGCGCTCCGTGTGCGCGCTGTAGACGATGACCGGCAGCCCCCGGTAGGCGGGGTGCTGGCGGATCATGCGGAGAAATTGCCAGCCCCATTCCTGGTCCAGCTGGTTGTCCACGACGACCATGTCCACGAGCACGTGCTCCTGGAGCTTGGACCAGGCGTTCGTGGTCGAGTCGGCGGACACGGTCTCGTGTCCGGCCTTGCTCAGCACCGTGCCCACGATCTTCTGCGCGAGCCTGTCATCCTCCAGCACAAGTACTTTGGCCATGGTGATATCAGCGCGCCGCGGCGACGGCCCGCGGCCGGCGGCCATGGGATGGTGGGGTGGGACAAGTCATTCGGGCATCCTATCGGCTGGTTTGAACCGGACTTGACGCGAAAACCAACGCAACCGCCTCTATCTCAGACGGGTGGAGTATTTCTACTCCCCTAAGGCCATCGCGGCGGACGGCTGGAGGGCCTCGGCGACCGCGGCGAGCGGACCGGACCAGTCGCCGGTGACCGTCTGCCGGAACAGCTTGGCCGTGGGATACCACGGGCTGTCGCCGCGCCCCAGCTGCCAGCGCCAGTCCGGCGCAAAGGGCAGGAGCACCCAGACGGGCCGGCCGAGCGCGCCGGCCAGATGGGCGACGGACGTGTCCACCGCCACCACCAGGTCGAGCTGGGCCATGGCCGCGGCGGTGTCGGCGAAAGTTTGGAGCTGCGACGCGAGGTCGGTGACATTCGCGTGCTCCGCCAGGACGGCGGACTCCTCGGGCGTCGCGTCCTTCTGCAGGCTGAAAAATGCGGTGTCAGGCTGCGCGGCGAAAAGCGTGCGAAAGGTCGCGAGCGCGATCGAGCGGTTGTGGTCGTTGTCGTGCCGGCGGTTGCCGCACCAGACGAAGCCGACGCGGGGCGCCGCCGCCGGCAGGCGCCCGCGCCATGCGGCGGATGCCGCGGCGGGCACGCCCAGATAGGGCACGGCCGCCGGAATCGTCGCGAGCGTGGTCTCGCAGGCCCGCGGCAGGCTGAGCAGCGGGCAATGGAAGTCGGTGGACGGCGGCGGGGTGCCCGCCGCGAAGACGGACGCCGCGCCGGGCAGGTCCGCGAGCAGCGGCCGGAGCGCCGGCTGCACCTCCACGTGCACGACGGCGCCGCGCGCGGCGAGCAGCGGCACGTAGCGGACGAACTGCAGCGTGTCGCCCAGTCCCTGCTCGGCGTGCACGACGATCGAGTGGCCGGCGAGCGGCTCGCCCTGCCAGCGGGGACGGTCGGCCCAGCGCTCCCGCTCGGCCGCGGGCCGCAGCGCGAGGCGAAAATCATAGTTGGCCCAGCCGGCCGCGAGGTCGCCGGCGAGCAGTTGCGCGGCGCCGAGGTTGAACCGCGCGGCGTCCAGGGCCGGGTTCGCCTGCAGGGCGTCGGTGTAGGCGACGATGGCCTCCGCGGGACGTCCCGCCGCGAGGAGCACGCCACCGAGGTTCGTGAGCGCGTCGGCATGCTGCGGCGTCAGCGCGAGCGCGCGGCGCAGCGCGTCCTCCGCCTCGGCCAGCGCGTTCTGCCGGCCGAGCACCAGCCCGAGATTGCTCCACGCGTCGGCGTAGCCGGGGGCGGCCGCGGTCAGCTCGCGGAGCACGGCCGTCGCCTCGTCCCAGCGGCGCGCGCCGAGCAGGGCGGCGCCGAGGCCGTTGCGGGCCTCGGCCGCGCGCGGGTCCTGCTGGACCGCCAGCCGGTACTGTCCCACGGCCTCGTCATGGCGCTTTTCCGCCAGGAAGACGCCGCCGAGATTGGTCCGCGCCTTCGTCTCCAGCGGGTTCTGCGACAGGCAGCGGCCGTAGGCCAGCCGGGCCTCGTCGAGCCGGCCGAGCTGCTGCAGCGCCACGCCGAGCCCGAGCCAGGCGTCGGGCTGGAACGGCTCGGCCGCGAGTGCGGCCCGGAAGGACTCCACCGCCTCCGCCGCGCGGCCGGTGCCGGTGAGGATGAGGCCGAGATTGTAATGTGCGCTGGCCAGGCGGGGCGTGAGCGCGATCGCGCGCCGGTAGGCGGCGAGCGCGGCCTCGTTGTGGCCGGCGGCGCGGCGGGCGATGCCGAGGAGGTTGTGGGCCTCGCCGTCCTGCGGCCCGAGGATCACGGCCGTCTCGGCCGCGGCGATCGCCGCCTCATGCTGGCCGAGCTGGCGGCAGGCGGTGCTGAGCCCCTTGAACACCGGCGCGAACTTGGGCCGGTGCCGGAGCGCGGCGCGGTAATGCGTGACGGCCTCGGCCCAGCGGCCCGACGAGACGAGCGCGTTGCCGAGGTTGCACCGGGCCTCGACCAGGCCGGGCCGGAGCCGCAGGGCCGCCTCGTAGGCGGCGATCGCCTCGGGCAGGCGGTGCTGGGCCTGGAGCAGGTTCGCGAGGTTGTAGTGGGCCTCGGGAAAATTCGGGTGGACGCGGACGGCCACGGCAAATGTCGCGAGGGCCTCCGTCAGCCGGCCGAGCGCGCCCAGCACCACGCCGTGCAGGCGCAGGGCCTCGGGGCTGTTTGGCTGGAGCCGCACGGCCTCCGCATAGGCGGCCTCCGCCTCCTCGAGCCGGCCGGCGCGGTGCAGCGCAAGGCCGCGCTCCAGCTTCGCCTTGAGGACAGAGGGGGAGATCTTGCGCGGAACAGCGGTGGGCATTGATCCGTAATATCGAACCAAATCCGCCAAAATTGAGCGGGATCTCGCGGATCCGTGCCATCCGCGTAATCCGCGGGAAGACCAAGGCTCGAGCCTGCCAGCGGCTCGGGTTCACGAGCGGCCCGTGTTTTAGCTTCCCGCGGATTACGCGGATGGCACGGATCCGGCCGGCGGGATCAGTACCGGCCGCACTCCTCGACCAGCTCCGCCACGCGATGGAGGCGGCTGACCAGGCCGTCGGGCGGCACCTGGTCGGCGACGCCCAGCACGTAGCGCGGCTCCTGGCGCATGATGGCCAGCGTGGCGCGCACATGGCGCTCGAACTCCATGTCGCTCACCGACGGCGCGAAGTACGCGCCCGGGATCCCGCCCCAGCAGAGCGTCTTCGTCTCGCCGCAGAACCCCTTCCAGTCCTCCACCGCCAGGTCGCCGACGGGCGCGGGGGTCAGGCTCTCGATGAAGTCAAAGCCGACCGTGCACTCCTGCCGCAGCAGGCCGCGGAGGGTGCCGTCGAGGTGCATGCAGGAGAACTTGCCCGCCGCGCGGATGCGGGCGGTCCACTTTTCCTGGTAGCCCCGCATGTGCCGCTCGAACAGCACCGGGCCGACGCTCTCCGACGAGAGGTTCTCCGGGATCATCAGCAGCTCCGCGGGGCTGGCCACCGCCAGCGCCGCCGCCGCGTCGTGCGACTGCTCCGCCACCGCGAGCGTCTCCGCGAACAGCCCCGGGTCGTCCTCCATCATGTCCACCGCCGCGAGGATGCCCGCGTCGAGCGCGACGAGCTGCATGAACGGGCTCTTCGGCAGGTAGGCGAGGTGGAGGCCGATCTCGCCGATCTGCGGGCCGCGCGTCTGGCCGAAGGCGTAGTCGGCCACGTGGCGCGTGTTCGCGTGGATGTGCTGGTAGGCGCGCAGGTCGGCGGCGCCCTTGAGCAGGTGCTCGACCGGGCCCTCGGTGAACGACTCCGGCAGCCAGCGCCAGCGCTCCTGCAGCGAGCCGTGGGGCGTCACGAACTGGCGGACGCGGTCGGACCCCTCGCGCCACTCCGTGACGCGGCAGTTCTCGAAGATGGTCTGGAACGGGAAATAGCCCTGGAGGTAGAACCCGAGCCGCAGCTCGCGGTGCCAGTCGAGGTACGCGGAGCTTTGCTTGAAGTCGGCGGGACGCTGGCCGCGCCCGATCTGGGCGGTGGCGAGGTAGTCGAGGTCGCCGAACCACGGCACGCAGTCGGGACGCTGGCCGCGCAGGACCGCGAGCGCGCGCTGACGGGGGGATTGGGGCATCCCCCGTCGCTAGCGGCCCCCGCGCCCGGCGCAATCTCCGGCGTCGGGCCCCGCGCGCAATGAAGCGAAGCTGTCGGTTTCCGTTAGCTGGGTTGCTTGCCGTGACGCTCCCCAACCTTGTTTCACCGCCAAGATCGCTAAGCTCGCGAAGATGGAGATCGAGACTGTCGGAAATCAGGTGGTGGACGCGGCGCTCGTGGTGCATCGGGCACTGGGCCCGGGTTTGTTGGAATCATCCTATGAACAGTGCCTAGCGTTCGAGCTGCAGCGGCGCGGGCTCAGAGTTGAACGTCAAAAGGCGCTCCCTTTGGTTTATCACGGGCTGCGCATCGATGCCGGATATCGGGTCGATCTATGGGTCGAGCACAAGGTCATCGTGGAGTTAAAGGCCGTGGATCGCATCGAACCAATCCACCGGGCCCAGCTGCTTGCCTACCTGCGCCTCTCCAAGCAGCCTCTGGGCTACCTGATCAATTTTAACGTGCGCTTGCTTCGAGAGGGTTTGCATCGTCTCGTGCTGAATCTGCCCGAGCCCCCTTCGCGCTCTTCGCGTCCTTTGCGGTGAAAAAAAACTTCGAACACGCCCGCCGGTTGTTGTGCGCGCTGCAGGTCGACCTGCGCGGGGCGCTGATCGCCGCGCGCGCGCGGCAGGCGCACACGTTCGCCCGCGTCGCCGCGGTCACCGCCGCCGACACCATCTACCAGGTCGACAAGGTCTCCGAGGCCGTGATCCTCGCGTGGTTCGAGCGGCACTGGCCCCGCGCCTGGCCGGTCGAGCTGGTGATGGAGGGCGTCGACGAGGCGGAGCCGCTGACCTTCCCGCGCGGCACCCCGGTCGCGAAGACGGCCTTCAAGTGCCTGCTCGACCCGATCGACGGCACCCGGAACCTGATGTACGACAAGCGCGCCGCCTGGGCGCTGGCCGCGCTCGCCCCGCAGCGCGGCCCCCGCACCCACCTCGGCGACATCGTCGTCGCCGCCATGACCGAGCTGCCCACGTCCAAGCAGGCCGCCTCCGACCAGCTCAGCGCCGTGCGCGGCCGCGGGGTCGTCGCCCAGCGGCACGACCTCCGCACCGGTCGTCGCCGCCGGCTCGCCGTGCGGCCCTCGCCGGCCCGCCACTTCGAGCACGGCTTCGCCTCGATCGCGCGGTTCTTCCCCGAGGGCAAGGCCCTGCTCGCCACGCTCGAGGAGGACCTCTGGCGCCAGCTCGGCCTCCTCGGCAGGCGCGGCGGCCAGCTGGTCTTCGACGACCAGTACCTCTCGACCGGCGGACAACTCTATGAGCTCGCCGTCGGCCATGACCGCATGCTCGGCGACCTGCGCCCGCTCGCCTACGTGAAATTGGGACTCGGGTCCGCGTCGCTCTGCTGCCATCCCTACGACATCTGCACGGAACTCATCCTCCGCGAGGCCGGCGGCCTGGTCGAGACGCCCGACGGCCGCCCGCTGCGCGCGCCGTTCAACACCACCACGCCGGTGGCGTGGATGGGCTACGCCAACCCCGCGCTCGCGCGGGTCGTCCGGCCGATTTTAAAGCGGCTGATCCGGAAGCATCTGTGAGGCGTTGAAGGTTGGGTGTTGCAAGGCCGCCGGGTGGGGCGCCGGGCCGATCTTTCATCTATCAACCTTCAGCTTTCAACTCGCCGCCAGCGGCGCGTCCGGCATAACCTGCGCGCTGCCATGGACCCCACGTTTACCCTTGGTCTGGATTACGGCACAAACTCGGTGCGCTGCCTCATCGTCCGGTGCGCCGACGGCCGCGAAATCGGCTCCTGCGTGGCGAATTACCCCAGCGGACGCGAGGGCGTGCTGCTCGACCCGAAGGACCACCACCTCGCGCGGCAGCATCCGGGCGACTACCTCGTCGGACTCGAGCAGAGCGTGAAGGGCGCGCTGGCGCAGGCCCGGAAGCAGCGCGGCTTCACCCCGGCGCGCATCATCGGCCTCGGCGTGGACACCACGGGCTCGAGCCCGCTGCCGGTGGACCTCAACAACGTGCCGCTGGCGCTGGCGCCGCAGTGGCGGAAAAACCTCCATGCGCAGTGCTGGCTGTGGAAGGACCACACCGGCTGGCGCGAGGCCGCGCGGATCACCGCCCTCGCCGCGCAGCACCGCCCGCAGTACATCGCCAAGTGCGGCAACACCTATTCCTCCGAGTGGTTCTGGTCGAAGATCTGGCACTGCCTCAAGGTCGCGCCCGCGGTCTTCGACGCCGCCTACTCCTGGGTCGAGCTCGCCGACTGGGTCCCGTCCGTCCTCGCCGGCGTCACCGACCCCGGCAAGATCCAGCGCGGCGTCTGCATGGCGGGACACAAGGCGCTCTACTGCGACGAGTGGGGCGGGCTGCCGGACAAGGAATTCCTGACCCTGCTCGACCCGAAGCTCGCCGCGCTGCGCGACCGGCTCTACGCGCGCGCGCATGACGCCACGGCCATCGCCGGCCGCCTGAGCGAGGCCTGGGCCCGGCGGCTGGGCCTCACCGCCGGCATCCCGATCGCCATCGGCGAGATGGACGTCCACTACGGCGCCATCGGCTCCGGCGTGCGCGAGGGCACGCTCGTCAAGGTCATCGGCACCTCCACCTGCGACTGCGGCGTCGTCTCGGCGGCCAAGACTGTCCCGGACATCCCCGGCATCTGCGGCATCGTCCGCGGCGCCATCCTCCCGGGCTACTACGGGCTCGAGGCCGGGCAGTCGGCCGTGGGCGACATCTTCAAGTGGTGGGTCGAGGTCGTCTGCGGCGGCGACGCGCAGCGCCACGCCGAGCTGACGCGCCAGGCCGCCCAGCTCGCGCCCGGCGCCAGCGGGCTCGTGGCCCTCGACTGGAACAACGGCAACCGCACCATCCTCGTCGATCCGACGCTCTCCGGCCTGCTGGTCGGGCAAACGCTCCACACGACGCAGGCGGAGATCTACCGCGCGCTGATCGAGGCCACCGCCTTCGGCGCCCGCGCGATCATCGAGCGCTTCAAGGAATACGGCGTGCCCATCGACCGCGTGGTCTGCGCCGGCGGCATCGCGGAGAAGAACCCGATGCTCATGCAGATCTACGCCGACGTCACGGGCTGCACCATGCTGGTCGCGGGCTCCTCGCAGGCCTGCGCCCTGGGCGCGGCCGTCGCCGCCGCGGTGGTCGCCGGCGCGCATCCGGACTTCCCGACGGCCCAGGCGCGGATGACCTCCCTGAAGCGCGTCGCCTACCGGCCACGCCGTTCCGCCCAGCGGGTCTACGGCCAGCTCTACCACCTTTACCGCCAGCTGCATGACGCCCTCGGCGGCCTCAACCGGTCCGCCGACCTCTCCACGGTCATGAAGGACCTCCTCGCCATCAAGGAGGCCCAGCGCGGCTGACGCGCCCCGGCCCATCCCCAAGCCTCTCCATGCAACATCTCTCCACCCCCGAAATCTGGTTCGTCTGCGGCTCGCAGCACCTCTACGGCCCGGGCCCGCTCCGCCAGGTCGCCGCCAACGCCCGCACCGTGGCCGCCGCGCTGGCCGCGTCGCCGCGCCTGCCGCTGAAGACCGTCTACAAGGCGCTGCTCACCACGCCCGACGAGGTCACCAGCCTCATGCTCGCGGCCAACTCGGACCCGCACTGCGCGGGTCTGGTCCTGTGGATGCACACCTTCTCCCCGGCGAAGATGTGGATCCGCGGGCTCGGCGCACTGCGGAAGCCTTTCCTGCACCTCCACACCCAGTTTAACCGCGACCTCCCGTGGGGCACGATCGACATGGACTTCATGAACCTGAACCAGGCGGCGCACGGCGACCGCGAGGCCGGGTTCCTGCACACGCGGATGCGGCTGGGCCGGAAGGTGGTCGTCGGCCACTGGTCCGACCTCGAGGTGCACGACCGCATCGGCGCGTGGATGCGCGCCGCGCGCGCGTGGCACGACTGGCAGGGCGCGCGGTTCGCGCGCTTCGGCGACAACATGCGCCAGGTCGCGGTCACCGAGGGCGACAAGGTCGCCGCCGAGTCCAAGTTCGGCTTTGCCACCAACGGCTATGGCGTCGGCGACCTCGTCGCCACGGTCAACGCCGTCAAGGAGCCCGCCATCACCGCGCTCTGCGCCGAGTACGAGCGCGACTACCGCGTCGTCCCGGCCCTGCGCAAGTCCGGCGCGCGCCACGCCGAGCTGCGCTACGCCGCGCGCCAGGAGCTGGGCCTGCGCGCCTTTCTAGAGGCCGCGGGCTGCAAGGGCTACACCGACACCTTCGAGGACCTCCACGGACTGAGGCAGCTGCCGGGCATCGCGACCCAGCGGCTGATGGCCGACGGCTACGGCTTTGGCGCCGAGGGCGACTGGAAGACCGCCGCGCTGGTGCGCGCCATGAAGGTCATGGGCGCCGGGCTGCCCGGCGGCACGTCGTTCATGGAGGATTACACCTACCACCTCGCGCCCGGCCGCCACCAGGTCCTCGGCTCGCACATGCTCGAGGTCTGCCCGTCCATCGCCGCGGCGCGGCCCACGGCGGAGATCCACCCGCTCGGCATCGGCGGCAAGGAGGATCCCGTGCGGCTGGTGTTCGACGCCCCCGCCGGCGCCGCGCTCAACGCCTCGCTCGTCGACCTCGGCAACCGCTTCCGCCTCCTCGTCAACGAGGTCGACGCCGTCCGCACGCCCAAGCTGCCGCGCCTCCCCGTGGCCCGCGCCGTGTGGGAGTGCCGGCCGGACTTCAAGACCGCCTGCGCGGCCTGGATCCTCGCCGGCGGCGCGCACCACACCGGGTACAGCTACGCCGTCACGACGGAGATGCTGGAGGACTTCACGACCATCGCCGGCATCGAGCTGGTGGTGATCAACGCCGACACCCGCCTCGCCGAGCTCAAGCAGAACCTCCGCACCAACGAGGTTTATTACCACCTCGCCCAAGGCATCCGCGGCTGAATTCGTCGTAGCGAGCAGTGCGTAGCGCGTAGCGAGCATCCGGATTCCACCGCAGCTGTCCCCGCTGAAAATCTACTCGCTACCCACTACCCGCTACTCGCTACTTTCCGCATGCTGACCGAACTCAAGCGCGAGGCCTATGAGGCCAATGTCGCCCTGCCGCGCCAGGGGCTGATCAACCTCACCTTCGGCAACGCCAGCGCGATCGACCGCGCCAAGGGCCTCTTCGCGATCAAGCCCAGCGGCGTGGACTACGCCGCGCTCCGGCCGGCCCAGATGGTGCTCGTCGACCTCGACGGCAAGGTGGTCGAGGGCCGGCTCCGGCCCTCGTCCGACACGCCCACCCACCGCCGGCTCTTCCTCGCGTTCCGCCAGATCGGCGGGGTCGTCCACACCCACAGCCTGCACGCCACGGCCTTCGCCCAGGCGGGGCGGGGGCTCCCGTGCCTCGGCACCACCCACGCGGACTACTTCCGCGGCGAGGTGCCGGTGACGCGGAAGCTGACGAAGCAGGAGATCGGCGGCGCGTACGAGTGGGAGACGGGCAACGTGATCGTGGAGCGCTTCCGCCAGGACCAGCTCGACCCGCACGACTGTCCCGGCGTGCTGGTGAACCGCCACGCGCCGTTCACCTGGGGCGGCACCGTGGCCCAGGCGGTCGAGGCGGCCGTCGCGCTCGAGTGCGGCGCGCGCCTGGCGCTGATGGCGCTCGCGCTCAACCCCAAGCTCGCCCCGCTCGAGCCCGAGCTGCTCGCGCGGCACTTCCGCCGCAAGCACGGCCCCGACGCCTACTACGGCCAGGGGAAGGCCTGATTTTTCCCACGGAATACACGGAACACACGGAAGGATGAGTGGCCCTGATCCGAACCCAATCACGGAACCGAATTCCCCCTGCGCTTCCGTGTATTCCGTGGGCACCCAAACATGAATCTCATCGGTGTTGATATTGGCGGGACGAAATGCGCGCTCAGCGTGCCGGACGGGCCGGACCGGGTCCGGGAGGTGGTGCGCTTCGCCACGACCGACGTGCGCGGCACGCTCGACCGGATCTACGCGGAGATCGCCCGCCTGTCGCCGCGCGACCCCGTGTTTGGCGTCTCCTGCGGCGGTCCGCTCGACAGCACCCGCGGCCTGATCCTCTCGCCGCCCAACCTGCCGGGCTGGGACCGCATCCCGATCACCGCGGAGCTGACACAGCGCTTCGGCGGCCGGGCGTTCCTGATGAACGACGCCAACGCCTGCGCGCTCGCCGAGTGGCAGTTTGGCGCCGGCCGCGGCTGCCAGAGCCTCATGTTCCTCACCATGGGCACCGGCATGGGCGCGGGCCTGATCCTCGACGGCCGACTCTACGAGGGCATCACCGGCAACGCCGGCGAGGTCGGCCACATCCGGATGGCGGCCGACGGACCCGTCGGCTACGGCAAGGCCGGCTCGTTCGAGGGCTTCTGCTCCGGCGGCGGCATCGCGCAGCTTGCCCGGCGTCGCGCCGCCGAATTTCCGGGACCCAGCACGCTCAAGTCGCTCGCGCCCGACGCGCTCACCGCCCGCGCGGTGGGCGAGGCCGCGGCGGCGGGCGACGCCCTCGCGCTCGCGCTGTGGCGCGAGGTGGGGGAGCGGCTCGGCGAGGCGCTGGCCGTCTTCATCGACGTGCTGAATCCCGAGCGGATCGTCATCGGCAGCATCTACCAGCGCTGCGAGCGGTTCATCGCCCCGGCGATGCAGGCGGTGATCAACCGCGAGGCCCTCGCCGCCAGCGCGCGCGACTGCCAGGTGGTGCCCGCCCAGCTCGGCGACGAGATCGGCGCCGCCGCCGCGGTGGCGATCGCCCATTACCACGCGCGGTAAGCCCGACGGGCAAAATTCGAAATTCGAGGGAAGGCCCCAGGCTTCAATTTCTCAACCGGCGGCCGGGCGTGCGATTGATGCATTGGTGGCCTTGGCGCTTCCCTCGAATTTTCTCCTTCGTGCTTCTGCTGAATATTCCGCGCAGAAAAAGCAATCTTGCCCAAGGATTTGCCATGACAGCACCGGTGGCGCGCCTAGCTTCGGCGCGTCGCCCCTGTCCGCCGGCCCGCTCGGCCGGAAAACCGTGCCCACCATGAAACAATCCCGCCGCGACTTCCTGCACACCACCACGCTCCTGGCTGCGTCGCTGCCCCTGGCGCGATTCCCGCTCGGGGCCGCCGAACCCACCGCCATGAAACCGACCCCAACCCCCGCCGCCGGCCCGCGCGGCCTGCTCTTCGACGCCGCCGACCTCCCGCGCATCCGTGCCAACACCACGGACCCGCGCTTCGCCGCGTTCTGGCAGTCGATGCTCGCCGCCGACGTCGCCGCCGACACCGACTTCCTCGAGCACCACGTGCGGCTCCGCAACCACGTCGTCGACCTGCTGCACGTCCAGAAGATCCTCGACCGCGCCTCCTTCATCTACCTCGTCAACCGCGACCCCGCCCAGCTCGCGCTGGCGAAGCTCGCGATGCGGCGCATGCTCGACTACCCGGAGTGGGACAGCTTCGTCGAGGGCGGGAAGCAGGTCTTCGGCATGCAGCGCGCCACCGAGGGCACGTTCGCGCTGCTGCTCGCGCTGGACTGCCTCGGCGACGCCCTCACGGCCGCCGAGCGCGCGGCCGTCGAGCAGGCGGTCCTGACCAAGGGCGTGCCGGCCTGCTACACCGCGGTCTATGGCATGAAGTACCCGGACCGCGTGCGGGGCTGGGACTGGAATCCGCGCAGCGAGGTGGACGAGTTCCGCAACATCAGCCTCAAGCGCTGGCCGATCATCCTCGCCGCGACCAACCTCCGGATCATCCCCACCGCCTGCCTCGGCATCGCCGCCTGCTACTTCCGCGGCCGGCTCCCGCAGGCCGACGCCTGGCTCGAGCTCGCCCGGTCGAGCGCGCGCGCCTTCTCGACCATGTACGGCAGCGACGGCTGCTACGACGAGGGTGTGAGCTACTGGGGCTACACCACGCTCTACCTCGCGCTGTTCGCGGAGGTGCTCTGGCGCACCCACGGCATCGATGACCGCCAGCTGATCAACTACCCGGGCTCGGTGCGGTACGCGCTGACGATGACGAACCCGACGATCGACGACCACCGCAAGGTTCGCGATTTCCAGCATGTGAAGGGCTTCACGATGCCGACGATCAAGCCGGAGTTCGACGTCGTGAACTTCGGCGACGCCAACGGCGGCGTGGATGTCTCGGTCGCGGCCTGGGTGCGCCGCACACACGGTGACGAGGTTGCGCAATACGTCGCGCGCGAGATCGGCGAGGCGAAGTTCGTCTACGGTCTCATCTGGTACGACCCGGCCGCCAGCGAGGCGGCGCCGGAGCCCGCGCTGCTCGACCACCGCCTGGCGAACGACATCGTGGTGTCGCGCACCGGCTGGCACACGCTCGACACGGTCCTCGCCCTGCGCAGCGGCGGACCTGCGAACCACGAGCACGCGGACCGCAACAGCGTCATTTTCAAGGCCTATGGCGAGCGGCTCCTTCATGATCCGTTCCGCGCGGCCTATGTCCGCGCACAGCCGCGCTGGCTGCTGCGCCTGACCGAGGCGCACACCGCCGTGCTGATCGACGGCAAGGGTCACCAGTACCACGACGGCAGCGAGGGCACCAACGCGTCCTGGGCCACGGCCCGCGTGATCGGCTACCAGACCGGGCCCGGCTGGATGGCGGTGACGAGCGACGCCACCGAGGCGTACAACCTGGTCAACGACAAGGTCACGCGCGTGCATCGCACGCTGGTCTTCCTCAAGCCCGACGTCGTGGTCTTCCTCGACCGCGTCGCCCTGGCCGGCGCCACCGCCGCCGTGCAGGTGCGGTTCCAGGCCTACAACGAGGACCTCGCCGGGCAGGTCGCCGCCGACGGCAACCAGTTCCGCATCACCCGCCCGCACGCCACGCTCCTGGGTCGCGTGGCGCCCGCCGCCGGCCGCACCGTGCATCCCGGGCGCCTCGCCCTCGCGGAAGAGGATGGCATCTATCCCTTCGCCGAGGTCGTCTCGCCCGCCGCCGCGGAGCACGCGATCCTCACGGTCTGCTCCGCCCGCCCCGCCGGCGAGGCCCATGGCGACCTGGCCATCACGACGGTCGAGGGCGGCTGGCACATCCAGGGCTCGCACGGCGGCCGGGCGATCAAGCTGGCCCTCACGGTGGGCGCGGACGCGGTGCCCGGCGTCGAAGTTTGGAGCGCGTAGCTCGGAGTTCGCGCCTTCGCCAGCACCCCCCGATCCCCGAACTTCGATCTCCGATCTCCGAAACGAGCCATGCCTTCCTTCAACACCGTCAACGCGATCGATTACATCCTGATCGCGCTGTATTTCGTCATCGTCATCTGGGTCGGATTCTACTCCGCGCGAAAGAACAAGGGCACGGACGACTTCTTCAAGGCGAGCGGCCAGGTGCCGTGGTTCATGGCGGGCGTGTCGAGCTGGGTGGCCGGCTTCTCCGCGTTCATGTTCGTGGCCGCCGCCGGCTACACCTACAAGCATGGCTCGGGCGCGCTGGTGATCTTCACCTCGGCCTTCTGGGCCTACCTCGCGGGCTACTTCTACTTCGCCCCGATGTGGCGGCGGGCGCGCATTGGCGCCCCGCTGGAGTTCCTGACCAAGCGGTATTCCCCCTCGACGACCTACTTCTACACCGTGACGGCGATCGTGCCGCAGGTGATCGGGATCGCCCAGGGCATCTACATCCTCTGCATCTTCGTCTCGGCCGCGCTCGGCTTCGACCGCCAGGTGTTCGGGTTCGCCGGCCTGCAGCTGACCGGCCTGCAGCTCACCATGCTTGTGGTCGGCGCGGTGATGATCCTCTACAGCGTCGTCGGCGGGCTCTGGGCCGCGGTGCTGTCCGACGCCATCCAGGGCGTGATCATCCTCGTGATGTCCGTGATCATCTTCCCGCTCTCGATGGCGTACGTCGGGCAGGGCGGGGGCTTCACGGCCGGCCTGCGGCGGATGTACCACGAGCTGCCCCATGACTACCTTGTGCCGAGCGGGCAGCCGGTGGAGTTCTGGTTCCTCTCGGCGTACCTGCTCAGCGTGATGCTCGGCTACAACGTCGCCTGGCACTTCGCGCAGCGCTACAACAGCGTGCCGAGCGAGCGGGACGCCAAGCGCATGGCCATGCTCGGCGCGTGGCTCTCCCTGCTCGGGCCCCTGATGTGGGTCCTGCCGGTGATGGGGGCCAAGCTGATCTTCCCCGACATGGCCGCGATCTGGCCCCACCTCAAGGCGCCGGAGGAGGCCTCGTTCGTCAGCCTCGCCATGCTGCTGCTCCCGCACGGCATGATCGGCTTCGTGGTCGCCGCCATCCTGTCCGCCACCCTCGGCCAGGCCAACGACGCGTTCAACTGGCTGTCGGCGGCGGTGACGAAGGACGTCTACGTGCCGCTGCGCAAGCGGGTCGGCCTCCCGCCGGCCTCCGACCTGCACCAGATGCGCACCGCGCAGGTCACCATGCTCGTCATCGGCGTGAGCGGCGTCGCGCTGGCCTTCGTGATCTCGCGCCTCGGCGGCGCCTTCGACTTCGGGTTGAAGTACTACTCGATGGTCGGCCCGGGCTTCACCATGCCCGTCGCGCTGGGCCTGATCTACCGCAAGACCCCGTGGTGGTCGGGCATCGCCTCCTGCACCGCGGGCTTCGCCCTGTGCTTCCTCCTGTTCGGCCTGGACGCGTGGCCGGAGCAGGCCTACGCGCGCAACGTGCTGAGCGCCGCGCTGGGCTCGACCGTGGTGTTCGTGATCTCGGCCTTCTACTGGCGGCCCGAGGACCCGAAAAGCGCGCTGGCGATCCAGCTCGACCGCGACCTGCGCACGCCGGTCGAGGAGTCGAACCTGCCCTCCGGCCACGGCGCACTGGGCGTCTACGCCGTCATCGGCAACCTGAGCATCATCATCGGCCTCGTGCTCCTCGCCTGCTGGCTGGTGCCCTCCACCGCGATCGCCCCCGCGTCCATCAACGTCGTCGGCGGCAGCATCCTCGTCGCGGTCGGCCTCATCCTGCGCTGGGTGGCTCGCCCGACCCGGCCGGTGCCGGCCGGGAAGTCCGCAGGCTGACGCACGAAATACGAGGGAAGGCTTCAAGCGACCGTTCCCGGGTGGTCCCGGGTTTGACTCGAATTTCGAATTTTCGCATTCGTGCTTCCGCGCCACCCGCATAGCCTCCTTCCATGACCAAGCTCACCGCGCGGTACTATCAGCAGTTCGACGCCGACTATTCCCGGCGCGTCCCGGCCGAGGGCTACGGCGGCTGGAAGCGTGCGGAGCTCGACCTCGCGCCGCGGCACACCGCCGTGATCGTGATGCATGCCTGGGAGTGCGGCACGATGGAGGACTGGCCGGGCTGGCGCCGCTGCGTCGAGTACCACCCGCGCGCGCTGCAGATCCTCAAGGAGGTCTTTCCGCCGCTCCTCTCCGCCGTGCGGGCGTCGCCGTTGCCGCTGTTTCACATGGTCGGCGGACGTGACTATTATTCCCACCTCGCCGGCTATCGTCGGACCGTGCAGCTCGCGGGCCCGTCGCCGAAGTACGCGCAGGTGCGGAAAGACCCGGTCTGGAAACGGCTGGAGAATTTCCGGAAAAACGAGGTCTTCGTCGGCCGGCGCAACTGGCCCGACGTGAAGGCCGGGTTCAAGAAACTGGACTTTGCCCCCGAGGCGCGGCCGCGGCCCGGCGAGCCGATCGCGAAGGACGGCCACCAGCTCGCGGCGCTCTGCCGGGCGCAGGGGATCAACCACCTCGTCTACGTCGGGTTCGCGATCAACTGGTGCCTGCTGATGTCGCCCGGCGGCATGGTGGACATGGGCCGCCACGGCGTCTTCTGCTCGACGATTCCCGAGGCCGTGACCGCGGTGGAGAACAAGGCCACCGCCCGGAAGGAACTGGAGAAAGCCCAGGCCTTGTGGCGCGTGAGCCTCAACTCCGGCTTCGTCTTCGGCCTGAGGGATTTCATGCGCATGCTGAAGCGCCTCCCGCCGGCGAAGTGATACGGGTTTGGGTCACCACGAAATACACGAAACACACGAAAGGGTAGGGGACCGGAGGCTTGTTGCCCACGGAATACACGGATCACACGGAAGCCCGACCAAATCCTCTCAAACCTTCGCTTTGAGCTGCGCTCAAATCTCGGTTCGCAAGGGGTTGTCCACTCAATCCGGAATCAAGTCCTCGTCCGCTTCCGTGTGATCCGTGTATTCCGTGGGCAAAATACTCCGGGATCTATTTTGTGTGTTTCGCGTATTTCGTGGTGACCCATTCGGTGGGCCCAGACTTACGCGCGGCTAGCGCTGCTCGGCGGCCTCGCGGAGGAGCGTCTCGTCGCTGGCGCGGTCGCCCTCGTTTTTCGGCAGGGGCGGGACGTAGATGTAGGTCGGATCCTGGTTCTGGCGCCGGATGATCGGCCCCAGCTCGCGCCACGTCGCCCACAGCCCGTGCGGGGCGGGCGGGAGGTCGTGCGCGATGGCGGCGCGCAGCCGCGGCAGGTTGTAGAACGGCACCGCGGGAAACATGTGGTGCTCCACGTGGTACTGCATGTTCCAGTAGAAGAACGCCGGCACCCAGCTGCAGGTGTAGGTGCGGCAGCAGAGGCGGAAGTCCGGCGTGTTGGGCGAGAGGCCCACGTGCTGCGGCGCGCCGCAGAGGAAGCCCAGCCAGCTGCCGTAGAAGGTGCCGAGGTTCACGAGCACGATCAGGAACCAGTGCCCTGTGACGATGAAGGTCACCGCCAGCGCGAGGTGGCCGAGGACCACGATGCGCGCCCACTGCCGGATCTCGCGGCGCTCCTTGGCGCTGGTCTCGGGCACCACGCGCTGCAGCCACGCCGCCTTGAAGAAGCCGTCGCGGCTCAGGTCGCCGAACGCCGCGGCCACCCAGAAGCGCATGAGCTTGAGGATGCCGATGGGGTCGCCGGTGAAGAGGGTGACGATCAGCCGGACGCTTTTCAGGTCGAACTTCTGCGGCAGCACCACCTCGCCGTCGTAGTCCGCGTGTGTCGTGGCCTGGTGGTGCCGGATGTGGCTGGCGCGGTAGCCCACCGGGTCGAACCAGCCGATGAAGGAGAAGATTTTCAGGAAAAACGCGTTCCAGAACGGCGTGGCGAAGGGCGTCTTGTGGCAGAGCTCGTGGCCCGCGATGCCGCCGAAGAAGCTGGCGTTGGTGCCGTGCGCCAGGAGCGCGAGCAGCAGGAGCGGCAGCGCCCAGTGCCAGGTGTGCGCGTTGAGGCGCAGGAAAATCTGGTAGGCGATGGTGCCGGTGACGGCGAAGAGCAGCAGCTGCGAGCCGGCCTGGAGGAAGCCGCGCGCGTCGCTCTTGCGCATCAGCTCGCTCATCACGGCCTTGTCGACCTTGCAGCGGTACCAGTTGATTTTCACCTGTTCATTCATGGGGTGGGGAATGGGACGGGACGGGCGGGGGACCGAAACCCGATAGCCGAGTTCCGCCCGGACTCAAGCGACGTTTGCGGGGGGTGTGGAGTTGGGTCACCACGAAACACACGAAAGGTTCGGACCGGAGTTATTGGCCCACGGAATACACGGATTACACGGAAACTGAAGAGACTTGCTTCCGGATCGAGTGGGCAACCCCGAGCGGACCGAACTTTGAGCGCAGCTCAAAGTGAAGGTCCGCGAGGATTCGGCCGCTTCCGTGTAATCCGTGGGCCAAAAACTCCGAGGTCTTTTTCGTGTGTTTCGCGTGTTTCGTGGTGGCCCATCCGTCCGCCGCTCACGGCAGCGTGAGGGAGCGGAGGCGCCAGCCGGTCGCGAAGTAGAAGGTCTTGCCGACCCACGGCCCGGCGACGTCGAGCCGGTCGCCCTCGGGGGAGCGCCACACGACCTCCAGCTCGCAGGTGCCGGGCTTCACGCGATAAAGCGTCTGCTCGGTGATGCCATACACGGCGTCGGGGCCACGGAAGATCGTGAACTGGATCTGCTCGGGCATGCGGCCGAATTCCGCCGGGATCGGGGCGACCGCCACGACCTTCCGCGCGACCGGATCCACCAGCGCGAGGCGCGTCGGGCCCGCGACCGCGGCGCCGAGCAGCTCGACCGTGTACCGCGTGTGGCCGAGGAGCGCGTAGACGAGGCCGTGCTCCGCCGGCGTCAGGGCGACGACGTCGGTGAGGTCCTTCAGGCCGAAGTCGCCGGTGTAGATCGCCTGGTCCTTGACCGGATCCCACAGCACGAACGCGCCGCGCTTCGCCTTGGCCTTCGTGCCGGTGCCGCCCTCGATGCTCAGGCCGACCAGCAGCTGCTTCGGCTCGGGCAGCCACAGCAGCGAGAAGGGCGAGGTGTCCGGCAGCAGGTGGCGGTGGCTGGCATGGACCAGCGTCTTCGGGTCGAGCCAGGCGAGCGTGCCGCCCCAGGTGCCGTAGTCGGGCAGCGTGCCGATCCACATGCGCTCGGGCACGGTCGTGCCGTCGGGCTGGGGCAGGGCCGGGACGATTGCCATCGCGATCGGGCGGATGCCAACCTCGTCGAGCCGGCCGATGTCACGGGGGTTGGACGTGGCGTCGGTGCCGAAGCGCCAGGGCCGGCGCGGATCATAGAGGGAAATGTTGGCGTGCGGGTAGGAGCCGAACGCCATCGAGCCGTCGCTGAAGTTGCCGATGGTGTAGGCCTCGCCGAGCATGAGGCTGCAGCGGCCGAGGTTGACCATGCCGGAGCCGTCGGGCGCGCAGCGGAAGATGTGCTCGGGCAGGAAGCTCGAGCCGTAGAGGTTGCCGTCGAGCCCGCGGTGGAGGACGAAGAGATTGGAACCTCCACCCTGCCAGTCGAGCGGCAGCAGGCGCGGCGCGACGTTGGGGTTCGTGCTCAGGATCCGGAGCGTGTGGAAGGTCCCGGCGCCTTCGTCGCCGTCGTCCCAGACCGCGATCGAGCCGTCGGGCATGGGCAGGGCGTCGCGGAAGGCCGGGGGCGGGTTGCCGGCGCTGTAGAACGGCGGCAGCGGCGGCGGGAGAATCGTCACGGGCTCGAGCCGGTCGCCGTGCACGCGAAAGCTGCCGGCGTGGGTCTCATAGTAGAGCAGGCCGTCGACCCCCTTGTAGAATTGCAGGCGCGCGTCCTTGTCCTCGGGCGTGATCACGGGCCCGACGGACTGCCGCGCGCCGGTCTGCGGGTTGATGAGGAGCAGGTGCGGATGGACGACCTTCGAGAGCGCGGCGAGCGAGCCGTCGGCGCCGGCGATCGGGTAGAGGTACTTGTCGGTGTCGTCCTGCGAGCCGAAGCGCGTGAACTGGCCCGTCGCGGGGTCGAAGCGCGTGAGCGAGCAGTCGGGATAGCCGCCGATCCAGAGCATGCCGTCGGGCGCCTCGGTGATGCCGGTGGGGAAGGTCGCGTGCTCGCCGTCAATCGCGCCGAGGTCCTCGAGGCCGCGCTCCGGGTGCGCCGGGTCGTAGCGCAGGAGGTGGCCGTCGGTGTGGGCGCCGATGTAGAGCGCGCCGGTGCGCGGGCTGCGGAACGACGCGGTCGGGTACTGCTGCTTCGCCGACGGCGCGTTGAACTGCCGGCAGTGGCCGGTGGCGAGGTCCACGTCGAGGACGAACAGGCCGCCGTTGTTCTGGCCCATCGAAATGAGCAGCGAGGCGGACTGGTGGGGTCCGCGTCCGGGATGCAGCCGGACCCAGTTGACCGCGCGAATCGGGATGCCGAGGTCCTTCACAACAGGCACGGCGGCGGAGGCGAGGGAGGCGAGCATAAGCAGGATGAGTCGTTTCATAAAATTGGGCAGGCGGCCGGAACAAGGCGGATAGCACCACGAAGGACACGAAGCGCACGAAGGCCAACCTTTCCATCTGGTCCGGGCTTCCTGTCCTTCGTGGTCAGGATCATGGCAGCGTGATGGACCGGAGGCGCCAGCCGGTCGCGAAGTAGAACTCGCGGCCGACGATGGGGCCGACGACGTCAATCTGGTCGGCGTGGGCGGAGTTGAGCCAGACGAGCGTGTCGCGCTTCTCCTGGTAGACTTTCTGCCAGATGCGCTCGACCTCGCAGGTGCCGGGCCGGATGCGGAAGAGGCAGTAGCCGGTGGCGCCGTAGATCGCGCCGTCCGGGCCGGCGCGGAGGCAGAACAGCCCGTGCCACGACAACGGGCCGAAGTCCGCGGGCAGGTAGGACTCCGCCACCACGGCGCGCCGCGCCGGATCGATCAGCGCGAGCCGCGGCCGGACCTCCGGCGGGCCGGCGGTGAGGATGTGGTCGCCGCGGCCGATGAGCGCGTAGACGAGGCCATGGCCCGCGGGGAGCAGGGTCGTGACATCCGCCAGGTCCGCGAGGCCGAGGTCGCCGGCCCAGACCAGCTCGTCCTTCGCCGGATCCCAGAGCGCGAAGGCGCCGTCGAGCCGCGTGATTGGCACCCCCGTGCCGGCCTCGATGCTGAAGCCGACGAGGACCTGCTTCAGCTCGGGCAAATAGAGCAGCGAGGCGGGCGTGGTGGCGGGGACGATTGCCCGGTGGGATTTTTTCGCGCCGGTCCTCGGGTCGTACCATGCGAGCGTGCCGCCCGTGAGGCCGTAGTCGGGGCTCGCACCCATCCAGAGGCGCCCATCGGGCGTGGATATGAGCGCGTTGGGCCGGAAGCCGATGGCGTCGAGCCGGCCGAGATCGCGGGGATTGTCGCCGGGCCCGGTGCCGAAGTGCCGCGGCCGGGCGGGATCGTAGACCGAGAGCCGCGCCTCGGGATAGGAGCCGAGGTAGATCTTTCCGTCGAGCAGCGCCAGCGAGTACGCCTCGCCCATCGCGAAGGTGTGTGTTCCCAGGTCCTCGATCCGTTGCCCGTCGGGCGACGCCCGGAACAGGTGGTTCGGCATGTAGCTCGAGCCGTAGAGGTCGCCATCGGGGCCGGGCTGGATCAGGTGGAGGTTCGAGCCGCCTCCGACCCAGTCGAGCGTGAGTGTGCGCGACGGGATGAGCGGGTTGGAGTTGGCGAGCAGGACGGAGCGCGGCGTGCCGGTCCCGTTGGGATACTCGTCGAGCAAGTGCGCGGTCCAACCGCCGGG
This sequence comes from uncultured Opitutia bacterium, assembly GCA_903825285.1. GTDB lineage: Bacteria > Verrucomicrobiota > Verrucomicrobiia > Opitutales > Opitutaceae > Opi-474. The sequence continues at coordinate 109,814 of CAIJZY010000046.1, forward strand.
CATCTCCGCCGGCGCCTGGTAGGCGTGCTTGTAGGTGGCATGGATGCCCGGCAGCGGCGCCGGCAGCTCGTCCACCGGCGTGAGGTTCATCCCGTCCACGCGGAACCGGCCGGCGTGCGAGTCGAGGTAGAGCCGGCGGTCCGTGCCCTTGTAGAACTTCAGGAACTGCGCCTTGTCCGTGACCTCCGTCACCGCCGGCCCGGCCTCGCGGTGCTCGCCGGTGCGCGGGTCGATCACGACCAGGTGCGGCCGGATGAACTTCACGATCGCCGCCAGCGAGCCGTCGTCGCCGCCGAGCGGGTAGAGGTAGTTGTCGGTCGCGTCCAGCGCGCCGAAGTTCGCGAACTTGCCCGTCGCCGGGTCGAAGGCCGTGAGCCGCGCGTGCGGGTACGTGCCGATCCAGATGCGGCCGTCGGGGGTCTCGCCCAGGCCGTTGGGCGCGGTGGCCTCGGGGTCGTACTTGCCGAGGTCCTCCAGCCCGCGCTCCGGATGGTTGGCGTCGAACCGGTGCAGGTGCGCGTCCCAGCCCGAGGCGATGTAGAGGATGCCCGTGAGCAGCGAGCGGTAGGAGGCGGCGGAGAACGTGGAGTTCACCTGGTCGTGCACCGCGTGCTGCCGGCAGCGGCCGGTGGCGAGGTCGATGTCGATGACGAAGAGCCCGCCGTGGTTCTGGCTCATCGAGGCGAGCAGCGAGGCGCGGCCGTCGGCGGTGCGGCCGGGATGCAGCCGCGCCCAGCTCACGCCCCGGACGGGGATGCCCAGGTCGCGGGCGACGGGCGGGGGCTGGGTGGGACGGGACATGGGCGACCCGCGGGGAGCGGCGCGACGACCCAACTCCCGGGGTGCGCGGGCGGCAACGGGCTTTTTGTGTTTATTCAAGCCCCGGGGAACGCGTTTTCTGATTTGTCATTCGTGCGGAGGAGGAAAATGACTGGTCGCATGAAAGCGCCCGCGTTCCGCCCCCGTCCCGCACCCGGTCTTGGTTTTCAGGCCATCGGCGCCGAGGAGGAGGCGCTGGTCCTCGACGTGCTGCGGCGCAAGGAGCCGTTCCGCTACTACGGCGCGGACCCGGCGCACCCGCCGGGCATGACGGCGCAGCTCGAGCAGGAGTTCCGCGCCTACATCGGCACCGACTACGCGCTGGCCGTGACGAGCGGCTCGGCGGCGCTCGAGGTGGCGATGGCGGCGTGCGGCATCGGGCCGGGCGACGAGGTCATCGTGACCGCCTGGAGCTGGATCGCGTGCTTCACGTCCATCGTGCGCGTCGGCGCACGGCCGGTGCTGGCCGAGATCGACGAGAGCTTCAACCTCGACCCGAAGGAGATCGCGCGGCTGGCGACGCCGCGGACCCGCGCGGTGATGGTGATCCACTACCAGGGCGTGCCGGCGGCGATGGAGCCGATCGAGCTCGAGGCGCACCGCCGCGGCCTCTACGTGATCGAGGACTGCGCGCAGTCGCTCGGCTCGCGCTACCGCGGCCGGCAGATCGGCACGTGGAGCGACATCGCCACGTACAGCTTCCAGTACAACAAGGTGGCCACGTCCGGCGAGGGCGGCATGGTCGTCACCCGCGACCAGCGGCTCTACGAGCGCGCGGTGCGGATGAGCGACCTCGGCAGCTACCGCCCCGTGCACGCCGCGCAGGTGCCGTCCCGCGAGCCGGCCTTCGTCGGCGGGCAGTTCCGCATGTCCGAGCTGTCGGCCGCGGTGGCCCTGGCGCAGCTGCGCAAGGTGGACAAGATCCGCGACCATTGCCGCGCGCTGCAGGCGCGCATCGTCCCGCGCATCCAGGGCCTGAAGGGCCTGCGCCTGCGCCCCGTGGCGGACCCGACCGGCGACTTCGGCTTCGAGATCTACCTGCTCCTGGACCGTCACGAGCACGTGGCGCCGTTCCGCGAGAAGCTCGATGCGCGCAACGTCAACTGCGGCGCGCGCACCGGCACCTACCCGCAGTACAACCGGGACTACGTGAAGACCGGTCTCGCGCACGCGCCGGGGCTGTCGCCCTTCCGCGACTTCAAGGACTGGCCCGCGCCGGGCTACCGTCCGGAGGATTTTCCCCGCACGGAGGACATCACCAAGCGCTTCCTCGCGCTGCCGCTCGGCTGGCGCTACACCGCGGAGGACGCCGACCACATCGCCGACTCCGTGATCGCCGTCCACCGCGAGGTCATCGGCTGAGGAGTTTCAGCGCGAAGACGCGAGGACGCGAAGGCCGATCGCAAAGTTGGCGCTTCGATCTGTGCGTCCTCGCGTCTTTGCATTTAACTCCCACCCGCCAGCCACGGACTAGGCTCGCCCTTGGCGCAGGTTGGGTGCAGGGTGGGGCATGGGCCCAATTCGCCTTGTCGTGGTCTCGGCCGCCCTGCTGGCGGCGACAGTCGCGCTCCCCGGTTCGCCCGCGGCGCTTTCGCTGCCGAAGTACGAACGGTACATTGCCATCGACGGCGCGTGCGCCTGGCCGCGGCTCACGGTGCTGCCGGGCGGCGAGCTCTCGGCGGTGATCTGGCCGTACCCGAACCACGGGTTCGTGCAGGGCGCGGCGGAATGCTGGAACAGCACTGACGACGGCCGCACCTGGCAGCGCGTCGGCGTCCCGGTGCCCAACGCGACCGGCACCAACCGCATGAACGCCGCCGCCGGCACGCTGGCCGACGGCACCTATGTGGTGCTGCTGTCCGGCTGGCCGCGGCCCTACCTGCCGCCGTGGCGCGGCACGCTGGCGGACGAGGCCAAGCTCGGGGACGCCTTCAAGGACCTCCGGACGCTCCCGCCCGTGCCGGCGGTGTCGCGCGACCATGGCCACACCTGGACGCAGTTTCCCGCCCTCGACGTTCCGCGGCAGTCCACCGGCCACTCGCTCACGCCCTACGGCCGCATCGCGCCGCTCCGCGGCGGCGGCCTCGGCGTCATGCTCTACGGGGACGATGTCTGGTTCTACGCCAGCGCCGACGGCGGCCACACCTGGCAGCCGCGCGGACGGGTGACCGCCGACCGCGCGCACAACGAGACCACCTGGATCGAGCTGGAGAACGGCGACCTGCTGGCGGCGGCGCGCGGCGGCACCAACTCCTGCGTGGACGCCTACCGATCCACCGACGGCGGCGCGACGTGGACGGCCGAGGGCCCGCTCACGCTCAACGGCCAGCATCCCGCGGACCTCACGCGGCTGCCCGACGGCCGGATTCTGCTCAGTTTCGGCGTGCGCACGCCCGGGCTGTGGGGTGTGGCCGTGCGGTTCGGCGACCGCACCGGACGCAACTGGAGTTCGCCGCTGGTGCTGGTGGATTTCGAGGATTCGTCCGACCACCCGCGCGAGGCCGACCCCCGCCGCGACGGCGGCTATCCCTCAACCGTGGTGGCGGCCGACGGCACCCTCGTCACCGCCTACTACTGCCGCGGTGTCCCCGCGCACTACCGGTACCATATGGGAGTTGTCCGTTGGAAGCCCGTCGCGCCCTAGGCGCCACGGAAGCACGAAGGGGAAAATTCGAAATTCTCACGCGTAGGCCCCAATCCCGTGGAAACCCAGGAGCCGCTTGCGGCGGGGGTTGGCGCGGGCGATGACGTCCTCGGGCATGTGGTAGTTCACGTGCGGCCAGTACCGCTGCCCGATCATGCGGCGGGCGAAGGGGGTCTGCACGACCCAGCGCGTGCGGCCCTGCGAGACGTTGGGGCCGCCGCGGTGCCAGGTCTGGTCGTTCCAGAGCACGAGCGTGCCGGCGGGGCCGCAGGAGCTGACCAGGCCCTGGCCTTCCCACGTCGGGTTGCCGTCCGCGTCGTTGTCCTCGGGCCGCGGCGCGCGTCCGGCGCGGTGGCTGCCGGGGATGAACTGCGTGGGCCCGAGCTCCTCGTCCACGTCGCAGAGGTAGTAATTCATGTTGATTACGTACGTCGGCATCGGGATGCGCGGGTCGAGCTTCACGCCGTCGGGGATCGGGAAGCGGCAGGTGTCGTCGAGGTGCCAGAACGTGATCGTCTTGCCCGGCATGGTGCGCAGGCCGGTCTGGGCGATCATGTGGCAGTCGTCACCCAGCACGGCCTCGGCGAAGCCCGCGATGCCCGGGTGGTCGATGAGCGCCTCGAACACCTCGCCGTGCTCGAACAGCTTCGGCCGCCAGATTTCCTGCATGTGGTAGATCTCCGCCTCCGGGCTGTGCTGCGCGAACACGCGCTCCAGCGCCGCCCGCAGCGGCGCGACCTCGGCCGGCGAGAGCAAATTGGGCAGCACCAGAAACCCGTCGCGGTTGAACCGGGCGAGCAGCTCGGGGGTGGGAACGATGGGACTCATGAGGAGATGATCGCGAAAGCGCGGAAGCGCGGAGTTGCCTGGAGCAAAGGGATGTTCGGGGCTTCCGTTCCTCCGCGGTTCCGCGATCGGTCTTACGCCGGCCAGCCGGCCTCGTCCTTGTACGGCCGGTAGGGCATGCCGCGGGTGAGGTCGGCGATGAGCGGACGCTGCTGGAGCAGGAGCGCATGGCGGTCGAGCTCCGCGGCGCGCACGGCGCCGGCGGGGAAGAACCGCAGCGTGAACGTGTGCTCGCCCTGGTCGATCCACGCGTAGTGCTCGAGCTTCGGCGGCAGGATCTTCGGGTCGTGGTGCGCGAACGGGCAGGAGCGCAGCAGCGTCAGGTGCACGTCGTGGGCGTCGCCGCTCAGGGCGAAGACCTCCGGCGCGACCACGCCGGCGCGCTCGCCGTCGGCCAGCACCAGCAGGGAGCGGTCGCGGAGCGGGAGCTCGCGGCCGTCGCACGCGCGCGGCACGCTGCCGCCCGGGATGCCGTCCTCGCGGCGGGCGAGGTCGGCGCCGGGCGACCAGGACAGGCGCAGCAGCTTGTGCTGCTCGTGCCAGGTGACGCGCAGGCGCAGCTCGTAGAAGTCGGCGCCGGCGTACCGGCGCCAGTCGGCGCAGATCCGGCTCTGGCCGATGGTGCCGTCGATCCGCCACGCGTGGCGCAGCGGGCCCGACTCGATGTGCACCGGCGCGCTCCAGTGGGCGTGGTCCAGCTGCGGGCCGCCGAAGCGGTCGAGGTTGTGCGACCAGGTGTCGGACTTCTCCTCGATCAGCCGGAGCTCGGGCAGCGCGCAGACGTCGCCCTCGGCGGGCTGCAGCGTGCCGCTGCCGTTGGGCGCGGTGAGGAGGGCGAAGTCCGGCGCGGCGCCCTTCGGCGCGGGTGCGTCGCCCGCCGGCCGGCGCGCGATGCGCAGCGTGCGGAACGCGCCGGCGGCCACGTCGGCCGGGAAGAGGATCCGGATCGTGTCGGGCATCAGCGTCTCGGGCTCGATGACCTGCACCGGGACGACCCGGTTGCGCTCGTCGAGGAGGCACCAGTCGGCCTGCCACTGCGTCCACTCCAGCCACGGCTCGTGCTCGAGGAAGTCGCGGAAGCGCGCGCCGGAGTAGTTGGCCAGGACCAGCCGCTGGCGGCGGTCGGGCGGCAGCGCGTGGGCGCGGCGGCGGAAGGCCTCGCTGACGAGGGTCTCGGCGGACGCCTTGACCCCGGCGAGCTGGTCGTCGGCGGCGCGGGCCGCGCTTGGCGTGCAGCTGCCGCCGAGGGTGTCATGGAAGGAATTGAAGCAGAGCGTGCGCCACGCCTCGTCGAGGGCGGGCTGGGCGGCGCGGCGCTCGGCGGGGGTGGCCGCGGCCAGCGCGCGCCCGGCGAGGGCGAGGTGGTTCTCGGCGCGGCGGACACCCAGCTTCACCGGCCGGTGGCCGGTGTAGCAGCCGATGGCGTGCATCTGGAGCTCGCCGGTGACGAGCGGCAGGTGCTTCAGCTGCGGGGCGAGGGCGCGGAAGTACTTCTCCGGCGAGGAGAACTCGAGCCGCGCGTTCGGGATGGCGTCGCGGTGGTCGCGCACCCACTGGATCATGTGCTCGTTCGGCCCGCCGCCGTGGTCGCCGACGCCGAGGAAGCACATGGTGTGGGTGACGCCGTTGGGCAACGGCGCGAGCGAGTGCTCCACCCACTCGAGGCTGGGCGGGAAGATGGTGGCGTAGCCCGCGGAGATGCGGAAGGCGGTGACGCTCTTGCCGCCGGGGCGGCCGCGCCAGCGGAAGACGTTGGCCGGCAGCTCGCGCTCGTGCGCCATCGGCCGCATGAACACGTAGTTCGGCTGGCCGTGCGCGCGCAGGACGTCGGGCAGGGCCGCGGTGTGGCCGAAGGAGTCGACGTTGTAGCCGATGCGCGGGAAGAGCCCGAGGTGCTTCTCGAACCACGCCCGCCCAATCTCGATCTGGCGGTGCATGTTCTCGATCCCGGGCAGGTTGCAGTCGGGCTGGATCCACCAGCCGCCGACGACGGACCAGCGCCCGGCGCGGATGTGCTTCACGATGCGCTTGAACAGCGCGGGATCGTGCCGGCGCACCTGCTCATAGACCCATGCCTCGCCGCGCGTGAAGATGATGTCCGGGTGGCGGTCGAGCGTGTTGCACATCGTGTAACACGTGTTGAGGGCCTCGTCGACGCCGGCCGTCCAGGGCCAGAGCCAGACCGGGTCAATGTGGGCGTTGAAGATGATGTGGACGGTGCGCATTGGGTTTAAATTCTAAGGTCAAAGCACGAAATTCGAGGGAATGATTCCTTGGGCCAGAGGCCTGAGGCTAGATGTCAGCGGTCAGATGTCAGAGATCAGAGGTCAGGAGCCTGGGTCCGCGGAGAGGGGCAGGTGAGAGGGCGAGAAGACTCCAACACCACGGCCTGACCCTCGACCTCTGACGTCTGACCTCTGCCATCTGACCTCTGATCACGCCCGCGCCAGCCGGCGCGTGACCGTCTGCACGGCCCGCGCGACCTTCTCGATGTAGGCGTCGGACATGGCCTCGTTGATCCGCAGGGTGATGCAGTCGGCGATGATGGCCTCGGCGACGGGGCAGTTGACCTGGCGGTAGTCCATGGTCGTGAGCCCCAGGTCGCGCACGGGCCAGGCGCCGCCGAAGAAGTTGTGGTTCTGGAAGACGGGGTAGCGGTAGACGGTGGTGGGGATGTAGCCGGGGCCGGCGATGACGCCCTCGGCGTTGAAGGCGGCGGCGAGCTCGTTGCGGCTCACGGTGAATTTCGCGGGCTCGATGCGGAGCAGGTAGAACCAGTAGCTGTGGAAGTCGCCCGGCGCGACCGTCGGCAGCAGCAGGCCCGGCGCGCCGGCGAGGCGCGCGGTGAGCAGCTCCCCCGCGCGGTTCCGGCGGGCGACGATGTCGGTCAGCTTGCCCAGCTGGGCGGCGGCGACGGCCGACTGCGGCTCGCTCATGCGGTAGTTGGCGGCGAGTTCCTCGGGCGCGCGGCCGCCGGCGACGCGGTCGTAGGACTTGTCGCCCCACTTCGCGAGGCCCGGGCCCAGCTGCTCGCTGTTGGTGGCGACGAGGCCGCCGTCGCCGCACGCGATGTGCTTGAAGTCGTTGAACGAGTAGCAGCCGAAGTCGCCGACCAGGCCGATTGGCTGGCCCTGGTGGCGGGCGCCCCAGGACTGCGCGCAGTCCTCGATCAGCGCGAGGCCGTGCTCCTGCGCGATCGCGGCCAGCGCGGTGGTGTTGCACGGGTTGCCCGCGAGGTGCACGGCCATGATGGCGCGCGTGCGGGACGTCACCTTGCGGCGGACGTCGGCGGGGTCGAGGTTGTAGGTGCGCGGCTCGAGGTCGGCGAAGACCGGCACGCCCTGCTGGAACAGCACGCCGATGACCGAGCCCATGTCGGTGATCGGGGCGACGATGACCTCGTCGCCGGGCTTCAGCTTCAGCGCGGCGACGGCGATGTGCAGCGACGCGGTGCCGGAGGAGCAGGGGTAGCAGTACTTGAACGCGTAATGGCGGCGGAATTCCTCGATCAGCGCGGTGGTCTGCGGGCCCTTCCAGTAGAAGAGCGAGGGCTGCTGGACCATGGCGGTGAGGCGGGCGAGCTCGGGGGCGCCCCAGCGGACGGGCTGCGGCACGGGTTCGTCGACGATGGGCCGGTGGGCGGACGGGGCGGCGGTGGTGCTCATGGACGGAAAAGGTGGGGACTAGAGCCGGAAGAACCTCCGGGCATTGCCGGAGCCGATCAGCTCGCGCGTGCGGGCGGGGATGAGGGCGCCGGTGAGCTTGGCGGCCTGGGCGCGGGTGGCCATGACCGGCGTGTCGGTGCCGAGCATGAACCGCCGCGCGGGGAACTTCTTCAGCATGATCTCCAGCGTGTCGGTCATCTCGCAGAGCGAGATCTCCACGGAGAAGTTCTCGTGGTCGGGCGCGAGCTTCTCGACCTCCGTCTTGTAGATCCCGGAGAGCAGGACGTGGTGCGAGCGGAAGCGGAGGAGGAACTGGGCGAGCTGCGGCACCGGCACGCCCTTGATCCGCAGGGCGAAATACTTGTGGCGGTCATCCTCCAGCCGGACGTTGAGGATCAGGCGGAGCTTGGCCTTGGCGAGCGCGGCCATGAAGTCGTCGAGGTGCCGCGCATTGAGCCGGTAGCGGTGGTAGTTCGGGAGGATCTTCACCGCGCGGATCGGCCCGGCGGCGAGGCACTCGGCAAGCTGCTCGCGCCAGTTGGGCAGCGCGGGGTTGATCACGGGCACGGGGATGAGCCCCGGCGTGCGGCGCACGGTCGCGAAGAGCGCGCGGTTGGCGGGCATCGGCTCGGGCAGGAAGAGCGCGCCGAGGTGCGAGACCAGCGCGCGGCGGATGCCGGCGGCGGCGAGATGGGCGGCGAGGGCGGTGCCGGTGCGGTCGGGGACCGGGGCGAAGGGCCACGGGCCGAGGTTGGCGTTGGTGTCGATGAGATTCACGGCGAGGGGATTCAGGACGGTTGCAGCCGCAGGAGGCGCGCGGCGTTGCCATAGAGCATGAGCTGGCGGTCCGCGGCGGGGAGCCGCGCGCTGCGGATGCGCTCGATGGTGACGGTGTTCTCGCGGATCGGGAGGTCGGAGCCGTAGACGACGTGGTCGGCGCCGAGGTGCTCGGCGGCGAACTCGACCAGGCCCTCCTCGGGGAAGCCGCCGGAGGTGTCCACGTACAGGTTCGGCAGGCCCTTCGCCTCCAGCACGCCGCGGAAGCCGATGCCGGTGAGGTGGGCCATGATGACGGTCACCGCGGGGAAGCGCCGCGCGAAGCGGGCGGTGTCCGACGGGTCGCTCTGGTGCCGGCGGTTGCCGATGTTGACCGTGCTCCAGCTGTGCTGCAGCACGGGCAGGTTGACGGCCTGCGCGGCCTTGGCGACGTGGCGCATGCAGGGGTGCGCGGCGTTGTTGGCGATCTCGAGCTTGATGCCGCGGAAGCCCGGCCGCGCCGCGCAGCGCTCGGCCTCGGCCATCGTGGCGCGCTCGCCCAGCAGCGGGTTCAGGTAGATGAACGCGCTGAAGTAGTCGGGGTACAGCCGGGCCACGCGCCCGCTGTCATCGTTGATGAACCGGAGCTGCTTCGCGTTGGGCGTGTCGCCGAACACGAGCACGTCGCCCAGCACGTTCATGTGCACGATGCCGAGCCGGCGGCCGTGGGCGATCACGCGCTCGAGTTCCGCGGGCCGCTTGCCGCGGTGGCAGAAGACGGGGTGGGTGTGGATGTCGATGATACGCATGAAAAATCAGGGGGAACGACTCCGCTGCCTGCACGGTGCGCCACAGAAAACGGAGTGACAAGACCGTTCGGCGGGGGCAGAGTCCCGCTCCCGAATTTTCATGTCCCGCCCGCCGCTGAACGACCACGAGATTGAGCAACTGCTGTCGCAGCCGACGCCCGGCGCGATCGCCGCCGTCCGCCAGCTGGAAGGCGACTTCATGGTGCTGGGCGTGGGCGGCAAGATGGGCACGTCGCTGGCGGTCATGCTGCGCCGCGCGCTCGACGCCGCCGGCCGCAAGGCGACGGTCTACGGCGTGTCGCGCTTCAGCCGCCCCGCGGCCAAGGCGGAGCTCGAGGCCTGCGGCGTGACCGCGGTGTCCTGCGACCTCGCCGACGCCGCGCAGGTCGCGCGCCTGCCGCCCGCCGCGAACGTGGAGTACCTCGCGGGCCAGAAGTTCGGCACCGAGTCCGCGCCGGACGAGACCTGGATCCAGAACACGATCGTTCCCTCCCTTGTGGCCCAGCAGTTCCGGTCCTCCCGCATCGTCGTCTTCTCGACCGGCTGCGTCTACCCGTTCACGCCGGTGTCCGGCCGCGGCGCAACCGAGGCGACCCCGGTGGCCTTCCTCGGCGAGTACGCCAGCACCTGCGTCGGCCGCGAGCGCGTGTTCACCCACTACGCGCGGAAATACGGCACGCCGACGCTGATGTACCGGCTGAACTACTCGGTCGAGCTGCGCTACGGCGTGCTGGTGGACATCGGCCACCGCGTGCTCCACGGCCAGCCGATCGACGTCACCATGGGCGTCTTCAACCTCATCTGGCAGGGCGACGCCTGCGCGCGGGCCATCCAGTGCCTGCAGCACACCGCGAACCCGCCGAAGATCCTCAACATCACGGGACCGGACCAGATCGCCCTGGGCGACGTGGCCGCGCGCTTCGGCAAGCTCTTCGGCCGCGCGCCGATCCTGACCGGCACGCCGGCGGAGACCGCGTGGCACTCGGACGCGAGCGAGTCCGTCCGGCTGTTCGGGCCGGTCACGAAGTCGCTCGACGAGCTCATCGGCCTCGTCGCCGACCACCTGCGCGCCGGCGGCCACTTGCTGGGCAAGCCCACGCACTTCGAGACCCGCGACGGCAAATACTGACCATGGACCTGCGCCCGCACCTGCTCTCCGGCCACGTCATCCCCGCCCAGCCGCTCGCGCTGGACGCGAACCGGAAATTCTCCGAGCGCCACCAGCGCGCCATCACGCGCTACTACGTCGCGGCGGGCGTCGGCGGCCTCGCCGTCGGCGTGCACTCGACGCAGTTCGAGATCCGCGAGGCGAAGCACGGGCTGTTCCGCCCGGTGCTGGAGCTGGCCGCGCGCACGATCGACGAGGAGCTGGCCCGTGCGCCGCGGCCGTTCCTCAAGATCGCGGGCATCTGCGGCCAGACCGCGCAGGCCGTCGGCGAGGCCGAGCTGGCCCGCGCGCTCGGCTACCAGGCCGGCCTGCTGAGCCTCGCCGCCTTTGCCGGCGCCCCCGAGGACGCGCTGATCGCCCACTGCCGCCGCGTGGCCGAGGTGATCCCGATCATCGGCTTCTATCTCCAGCCCGCCGCCGGCGGCCGGCTGCTCGGCTACTCGTTCTGGCGGCGCTTCGCCGAGATCCCGAACGTCGTCGCCATCAAGCTCGCGCCGTTCAACCGCTACCAGACGATCGACGTGATGCGCGCGCTGGCCGAGTCGGGCCGCGACGACATCGCGCTCTACACCGGCAACGACGACTCGATCATCGTGGACCTGCTCACGCCGTTCACCTTCGAGCACCAGGGTCGCCGCGTCACGCGCCGGATCGTCGGCGGCCTGCTCGGCCACTGGGGCGTCTGGACGCGCTGCGCGGTGCAGCTGCTCGACGAGATCAAGGCCGCGCGCACCGCCCCGACGCTCGACGCCCGCTGGCTCGAGCGCGCGATCGCGGTCACCGACATGAACGCCGCGCTCTTCGACTCCGCCAACGGCTTCCGCGGCTGCATCCCCGGCATCCTCGAGGTGCTGCGGCGCGGCGGACTCGTCCCCTCCATTCACTGCCTGAATCCCCACGAGGTGCTGTCGCCCGGCCAGGCCGAGGAGCTGACCCGCGTCGCGCGGGCGTATCCCGAGCTGACCGACGACGCCTTCGTCGCCGCCAACCGCGACCGCTGGCTGGGCTGAGCCGCATGACTGCGCCCGCCACCCTCGAGGCCCTGCTGGCGCAGATGGTGTCGTTCGACACCGTCAACCCGCGCTTCGGCGGCGCCGTCGGCGGCGAGGCCGCGCTGGCTTCGCATCTCGATAAGCTGGCGCGCGGCTGGGGCCTGGAAACCCGCCGCGCGGCGGTGGCGGAAAACGTCGCGGAGAATCTGATCGTGTCCTGTGCCCCGGTGCCGGGCGGCGAGTGGCTGGTCTGCGAGAGCCACCTCGACACCGTCAGCACCGTCGGCATGACCATCGCGCCGCTGGGCGGGAAGATCGAGGGCGGGCGGCTCTACGGCCGCGGCGCCTGCGACACCAAGGGCTCGGGTGCGGCCATGCTCTGGGCGCTGCGCGAGTATGCGCGCGACGCGCGCCGGCCGCGGAACGTCGCGCTGGTCTTCGCGGTGGACGAGGAGGCGCGCATGACCGGCGCCCAGGCGTTCGCGCGGAAGGAGCTGCGGGAATTCCTGCCGCGGCTGCGCGGCGTGATCGTGGGCGAGCCGACGATGCTGCTGCCGGTGGTGGCCCACAACGGCGTGATCCGCTGGCGCACCGTCACCCGCGGCCGCGCGGCGCACTCGTCGGATCCCTCAAAGGGTGTCTCCGCCATCTCCGCGATGCGGGCGGTGCTCGAGCGGTTCGAGACCCATTACGTGCCGTCGGTCCATGGCAGCCATCCGCTGACCGGCCGCGCCGCGGCGAGCGTCAACCTCATCCGCGGCGGCACCGCCGTGAACATCATCCCCGCCGAGTGCGAGATCGAGTGCGACCGCCGCACGGTCCCGGGCGAGACCGCCGCGCAGGTCCTGGCGGAGCGCGACACCGTGCTGGCCGGCCTGGCGGTGGAGCACGACTCCCTCTATGTGGTGCCGGCGCTGGACGACGCGCCCGGCCGCGATTTTCACCGCTGGCTCAGTCCGGTGCTGACGCGGCACGGCTGCGACGCCACCGGCCGAGGCGCGCCGTACGTGACCGACGCCAGCCACTACGCGGCGGCGGGTGCGCCGACCGTGGTGCTCGGCCCCGGCGACCTCGCGCAGGCGCACACGAAGGACGAATGGGTCGCGCTCGACCAGCTGCGGACCGCTTCGGCCGTGTACCTGGATGCGATGCGGGCGGCCGGGTAGGGCGGGGCCGGGGCGAACGCCGAACATCGAACGTCCAACGCCGAACGCCCAAGGTCGGCCACTCTCAATTTTCGGAATGAGCGCAAATTACCGAGTCGCTGCGACCGCCGACCGGCCGGGATGGATCGCGATGCGGCATGCGCTGTGGCCGGAGTGCCCGCTGGCGCGGCACACCCTGGAGGTCGAGCAACTGCTCAAGGGCGATGGGGTCATCGCGGTCGCCGAGCTGGCGGGCAAGCTGGTGGGCTTCGCGGAGATCTCGATTCGCCGGGACCACGTGGAGGGCACCCGCGCGGTTCCCGTGCCCTATCTGGAAGGCTGGTTCGTGCAGGCGGACTGCCGGGGGCGCGGCATTGGACGGGGCCTGATGGCGTTCGTCGAGCGCTGGGCGGTGGAACGCGGCTTTGGCGAGATGGCGAGCGACGCCGAGATCGAAAATTTGCGCAGCATCGAACTTCATGCAAAGTCGGGGTTCTCGGAAGTCGGAAGAACCGTGCATTTCGTGAAAACCCTCGGCCGGAAGAACGCCTAGCCCACGCCGCCCTCGCTCCGTTCGCGCGCATGAAGCCCAAGTTCAAGTCCTCACGGGAAGTGATCCTCCGGAGCCGCGCCTGGGCGAAGGCGGTCAAATTCTACGGGCAGGTCCTCGGGTTTCCCGTCTCGCACCGCAGCGCCGGCTTGGTCGGTTTCGAAACGGGGAACATCTGCCTGTACGTCGAGAAGGGCCGACCCCACGGCCCCGTGTTTGAATTCCTGGTGGCCGATGTGTCCGCGGCCAAGGCCACGCTCCTGGCCGCGGGCTGCACGCTGATCGAGGAGGATCCCCGCGTGCCCCGCTGCTACCTCCTCGATCCCTTCGGCCTCACCTTTAATCTTGGACAGGCGCCCGCCCAGCGACGCCGGAAGCAGCAGATGAAACGTTAGCCCCTCATCGCTGTTCGGCAGGGTTCATTTTCCAAGTTAAGTCAGAACCATAACCCCATGATCATCCAGAACACGAAGGACACCATCCAGGCCACGCATGCGAATCTGGCGCGGTCCGAATTCGACGACGTCAACCTGCAGGAAACGCGGTTCAACAATGTGAACCTTTCGAAGGCGACGTTCACCGACATCAATTTCAGCGGCGCGAAGTTCAGCAACCTCAACCTGACCAATGTCGAGATCGAGGCCTGCGAGACGACGGGAATGAAGTTCCGCGGGGTGCTGGTGGCGGACCTGTTCGAGGCTTACCGGAAGAGAACTTAGGTCGCGCGTTGCGGTACGCAGACGAACGCCGAACATCGAACGCCCAACATCGAGGGATCGTCCCGCGGCTTTGCCGCGCACTAGAATTCACTTCGGCGTTCGACGTTGGGTGTTCGATGTTCGGCGTTCGTCCGTCCCTGTCTAAAGCGTCACCACCGCAAGGCTCGCCGGCGGCAGCGTGGCGGTCAGTCGCCCGCCCGCGAAACGAAACTCGGTCCACGCGCGGCTCGCGACCCGGTCCGGCGCATCGGGCGTATTGCAGTCGGTCAGGGCCGGCGCCGTGAGGATCCGCCCGCTGGGCCGCGCCGACGCGGCCAGGCCGGTGAACGCCAGCTCGACCTCGACCGGCTCGGTCGGGTCGGTGTGCGCGAGCGTGACCGTGACTTTCCCGTCGTCCGCAAGCGACGCCGAGGCCGACACGCGCGGGTAGGGCAGGCCGTCGTGCGTGAGCAGCGCGGCGTCCGTCGTGACCGGCAGCCGGCGGGCATCCTGGTGCGGGACGTAGAGGTGAAACGCGTGCCAGGTCGGCGTGCGGATGGTCTGCGCGCCGAACGTGAGCAGCACGGAATGGAGCACGTTGGCGACCTGGGCGGCGTTGGCCATGTGGACGCGGTCGGCGTGGTGGATGAACGCGTCAAACGTGAGCGCGGAAAGCAGCGCGTCGCGGATGGTCTGCTGCTGGAACAGCGTGCTCGTCCGCGCGCCGGGCTCGGGCGCGTACCAGGAGCCCCATTCGTCCACCACCAGCTTCACGCGCTTGGCCGGGTCGTGGCGGTCCATGATCGCGGCGTGCCGCGCGATGAGGTCGTCGATGTACCAGCCATGGGCCATGACGGTCCGCCACTCGGCGGGCGTGAACGTCGTGGCGCGCAGGGCCTGCGGGACGCGCCCGGGCGGGACGCCGCCGTTCATGTAGTAGTGGAGCGAGAGCCCGTCCATGACGTTGGGGTTGAACCGCGGGGCGGAGCACTCGCGCATCAGCACCTCGGTCCAGTGGAAGTCGTCGAGCCCCGGCCCGGTGGCGATGCGGAAGAGCGCGGATTTCTCGTAGCTGCCGAGGTAGTTCGCGTAGCGTCGGAACTCGTCGGCGTAGTGCTCGGCGCGCATCAGCCCGCCGCAGCCCCAGCTCTCGTTGCCCACGCCCCAGTAGCGCACGCCGAACGGCGCCGGGTGGCCGTGCGCGGCGCGCTCGTCGGCCAGCCCCGTGCCGGTGGGGGCGTTGAGGTACTCGACCCAGTCGCGCATCTCCTGGACCGTGCCGGAGCCGAGATTCCCGCAGATGACGGGCTCGGTGCCGGCCTGCGCGCATAAGTCGAGGAACTCATGCGTGCCAAAGGCGTTGGTCTCGATCTGGCCCCACGTGTCGTTGCGCATGCGCGGGCGCGCGGCCCGCGGGCCGATGCCGTTGCGCCAGTGGTACGCGTCCGCAAAGCAGCCGCCCGGCCAGCGGAGGTTCGGCATCCGGATCTCGCGCAGCGCCGCGATTGCGTCGCGTCGGACCCCGCGCACGTGCGGGATCGCCGAGTCCTCGCCGACCCAGAGGCCGTCGTAGATGCACGACCCGAGGTGCTCGGCGAACTGGCCGAAGAGGTGGCGGCTGATCTTCAGCCCGGGCTGGTCGGCGGCGACGGCCAGGGCGATGCGGGAGGCGTTCATGCGCGGGGGAGGGCGAAAAACTAGCCTTGGCTCTTGCGCCGCGCCGCGCCAATTGTCCAGCCCGGCATGGTTTCCCCCGCATGACCCCCGCGCCCCTCCACCTGCCACCTGCCCCGGGCAGCGACCTGCGTGGCATGCTGCGGCAGCGAATCGTGGCGACCGCGCTCGGGCAGCTTGCCACTGCCGCGCAGGCGCGGGACCGGCTCTCGTCCGCGGCGCAGTGGCGGATCCACGCCGCGGGTATTCGGCGGCGGTTCGCGGCGGCGGTGGACCATCCCGCCCTGCGCCGCGCGCCGACGTGGCGCGAGCGGCCGCGCGGCGCGCGCGACTGCGGCGAATTTTCCATCGAGAACCTCCTCGTCGAGTCGCTGCCCGGCTCGTGGATGAATGTCACGGTATGGAAGCCCGACCCGCGCCGCTGGGCGCCGCCTTGGCCTGCCGTGGTCACGCCCGTCGGGCACAACGGCAAGTACCACCCCAGCGAGCAGCACCCGCCGCAGGTGTTCGCCGCCAACGGCTACCTCACCGTGTCGTTCGACCCGCCGGGGTTCGGGGAGAAGGCACGGGGCAACAACCATTTTGACGACGGCGTGCGCGGCTACGTGGCGGGCGTGAATCCGCTGACGTTCTTCCTCGCCGACGCGCTGCGGGCCGTCGACTACGTGCTCTCGCGGCCCGACGTCGACGGGCGTCCGGGCGTGGCGATGACCGGCGTGTCGGGCGGCGGCTTCACCACGATCTGCTGCGCGCTGCTCGACCCGCGCGTGACGGTGATCGGACCCTCGTGCTTCGGCCTGCCCGACGCGATCCACCCGATCCGGAACGGCTATGCGGGGTGTCCCGAGACC
Source organism: uncultured Opitutia bacterium (assembly GCA_903825285.1). GTDB lineage: Bacteria > Verrucomicrobiota > Verrucomicrobiia > Opitutales > Opitutaceae > Opi-474. The sequence goes on from CAIJZY010000046.1 coordinate 126,431, forward strand.
CTCTGGTTCCGGCGGTACGCCGAGGGCCTCGGCCTGGACGACCTGCTGATCGGTGCGCGCTTCCGCCCCATGCTGCTCATGGCGGGCCGCGACGACAGCGTGCTGTCCGCGCGGCACCTGCGCGCGCTCGCGGCGCCGGTGCGGACTGCCTACGCGGCCGCGGGTCAGGCGGAGAAATTTCGCGTGCTGGTGGACGACTGCGGTCACGAGTACACCGCAGCCCAGGCCCGGGCATTCGTCGCGTGGATGCGCCGCTGGCAAACACCGCGCGCCCCGCGCCGCCCCATCCAGATGCCGCGTCGGCTGCAACTGCTCGAGGAGGCCGACCTGCGCGGGTCACCGCCGTTCGGGCTGTGCATGGCCAGCGCGGCCGCGGCGGCAGCGCGGGCTCCGCGGATAGCAACGTTGTCATCGGCCCGGCGCGGGCTCGCGCGGCTCATCCCTGACTGGCCGGCCCAGCGCCGCCGCGGACTGCGCGCGCACACGGCGGGCGGGCCGATGACGCTGTGGACGCACACCTTCCAGGAATTCAGCCTGCGCGACGGCCCGGCGTGGGAGCTGCCGGCGACGCTGCTGCGGCCGCCGGCGGGCGGGGCGGGCGTGCTGGTGTTCTTCGATGACCGCGGGCGCTGGACAGCGCTGCAGCAGTGGGGCTGGCTCAACCGCGCGGCGGGGGTCTTTGCCCGCGGCGGCCGGCCGCGGAGCGTGCTGTCGGTGGACCTGCCGGGCTGGGGTGACACGCGTCCGCTGCCGTCGCCCTTCGACGTCGTGGGGTGGGGCGGCGTGGACCGCTGGACCGGCTACGTCAGCGCCGCGACCGGCGAGTCGGTGATGGCGATGCGGCTGCGCGACGCGGTGCGCGCGGTGGATTTCGTGCAGCGGACGTGGCGGGTGCCGGCGGCGCGCATCGTGGTTGGCGGCCACGGCCTCGGTGCGACCGTGGCGGGCCTGGCGGCGTGCCTGCACGGCCGGCTCGGCGGCGCGCTGCTGCTGGAGCCGCTCACGGCGTTCGCGGACCTCGCCACGGCGGCCCGGCCGGCGTGGCCGCACGACGCGTATTTTCCCCGCATCCTTGACGCGGCGGACCTGCCCGCCGCGCTCGCGCTGCAGCCGGCGCCGGTGCTCGTGGTCGGTCCGCGCGACGGCGAGCGGACACTGCTCGGGCGCCGCGCGGCGGCGGTGTTCCGCGGGCGCCGCGTGGCGGTGCTGCCCGCCGCGTTTTCCGGCTCGACGGAGCCGGCGGTGCTGGACTGGCTGGCGCAGAGGACCTGACGCATGACCCCGCTCAAGCTCATCGCCGGCGACACCCTGGTCGGTCTGCCCCGCAAGCCCTTCGAGCGCTTCACCCCCGACGCGGCGGACCTCGACCGCGAGTTGGAGCGGCTGGAGATCGCGGCGGCGGTCGTGCGGCACCGGCAGTGCATCGAGAATTTTCCGTACTGGGGCAACGAGGCGCTGTGGCGCGAGGCGGCGGGGCGTCCCCGGTGGATCCCGGCGCCGTGCCTGACCCCCGACGGCGCGCCGGACGAGCATGCGCTGGACGCGACGTTCGCGCGCGAGCTCGCGCGCGGCATGCGCATCGCGTGGATGAGCCCGCGGGAGCACATGTACTCGGCGCGCCCCTGGTGCGCCGGCCCGCTCTACGCGGCGTGCACCGCGGCGCGGCTGCCGCTGCTGGTGGACTACCGCGGCGTCACGCTCGACGAGATTGACGAGATCCTGGGCGCCTATCCGAAGCTGCGGCTCGTTGTGACGCAGGTGCCGCGGTATGGCCGCCATCGTTCGCTGTACGCGCTGCTCGCGCGGCACGCGGGCCTGCATCTCTGCCTCAGCAGCGCGTACTCGGTGCACGAGGGGCTGCCGGACCTCGTGGCAATGTTCGGCCCGGACCGTTTCCTCTGGGGCACGTCGTATCCCGAGGCGGAGGGCGGAGCCTCGGTCACGCTGCTGGCCTACGCGCCGCTGGCGCCGGCCGCGAAGGCGGCGATCGCGCACGGCAACCTGGAGCGCCTGCTCGCGGAGGTGACCCCATGAAGGCCCCGGATGCATGGGCCGAGGCGGGCCGCGCGGGGCGTCCGATCACCGGCGAGCTCGTGATCGATGCGCATGCGCATTTCGGGCACGGCCCGGATTTCCCGATCGTGCGTCCGACGGCGGAGGCGCTCATCGCCTCGATGGACCGGCTGGGCATCCGCTGCTCGGGCGTGAGCTCGATCCCGGCGATCTTCGGCGACGCGGAGCAGGGCAACGCGCTCGTGGCGGACGCGGTGCGCCGTTATCCGGAGCGGATTTTTGGCTACCTCGTGGTGGACGTCGGTTATCCCGACAAGGTCGCGGCCCAGCTGGCCGGCGGCCGGGCGGCGGGTTTCCGCGGGCTCAAGGTATGGTCGTACGGGGCGCGTCCCGGCCTCCCGTACAACCACCCGAACTACGCGCCCGTGTTCGCGCACGCCAACGAGCACGCGCTGCCGGTGCTGGCGCATGTGTTCGGTCCGGAGCTCGATGAGCTCGAGGCGCACATCCGGCACTACCCGCGCATCCGCTGGCTGCTGGCGCATGTCGGCTCGGCCGAGCTCGACCAATACCTCCGCTTCGCGCGCGAGTTTCCGACCGTGTACCTCGAGCTGTGCCTCTCGGCGTGCCCGCGCGGGCTTGTCGAGCAGCTGGTGGCGGCGGGGTTGGAGGACAAGATCATCTGGGGCAGCGACGCGGTCTTCCTGGACCAGGCGTCGCAGCTCGGCCGCGTGCTGTTCGCGGATATTTCCCCCGAGGCCAAGCGCAAGATCCTCGGGCGCAACGCCCAGAAGGCGCTGGGGATGGAGTGAGGCGGGGAGCGTTCGCCCGTGACCTCCGTCGCCGCCCCACACGGCTGAAATGTCCTTTGCGCCCGCGCCGCATCGGGGCTTAGTTGGCCCATGGCCCCAACCCCTGCAGCCAAGTCAGCCCGTCGCGTGGAGGCGTTCTCGCTGCCGCGCTTCCTATTCACCCTCGGCGTGACCCTGGCGGCCCTCGTGGTGCTCGTGAAATGCGTGGCGCCCGACGCCGTGTGGCGGGCGCAGGCGCACGCGACGCTTGCCTGGTACGCGGGCGTGTTCCTCGCGGTCACGCTGCTCAACGGCTTCATCGAGTTCGTGTTTCACCGGTACGTGCTGCACCGGCCGGTGGTGCCTTTTCTTTTCCGCTTCTACCGCCAGCACACGCTGCACCATCGCCTGACGCGCATCGGCCGGCGGCGCACGCCGGGCGGGCGCGAGGTGCCGTTCGTGGAGAACCGCTACCCGATCGTGAGTCCCGAGCAGGCCGAGGCCTCGTTCTTCCCGTGGTACACCTTCGCGGTCTTCGCGGCGATCATCACACCGCTGCTGGCCCTGGCCCAGTGGCTCCTCCCGGCGGGGCCGTGGTTCGTCGCGGGCTACACGGCGTTCGCCGGGTCGCTGCTCGGCTACGAGGTGTTCCACGCCATCGAGCACTGGCCGTTCGAGACGTGGGGACCGCTGCTGGAGCATCCGCGCTGGGGCGGCGTCTGGCGGAAAATCTACAGCTTCCACCTGCGGCATCACGCGGTGATCGACTGCAACGAGGCCATCTCCGGCTTCCTCACGCTGCCCGTGGCCGACTGGGTGCTCGGCACCTGCGTGCTGCCGCGGACGCTCTACCGCGACGGCGCGGAGTGGCAGGAATCAGAATTCACTCGTCCGCGTCCCGGCGCGCTGGTCCGGTGGTGCGACGCGCGGGCCGACGCGATCATCCGGCGCCGGCGGACCCAGGCGCTGGCCGTCCGGCCCGCCCCCGCGCCCGCCTACACGCGCGGCGAGCAGGTGGCGCACGTGCTCACGCACGGGTTCGGCCTGGCGGGCAGCGTCGCGGTGGCGGTCATTCTGGTGACCCTCGCCGCGCTGCACGGCAATGCGCGCGAGGTCGTGAGCGTCGTGCTCTTCGGCTCGGCGCTGGTCGGGCTCTATGCGGCGTTCGCGAGTTTCCGCCGCACGCGTCCGGCCGGCCGCAAGCTGTTCCAGGCCCGCAACCACGCGGCGATCTTCCTGCTCATCGCGGGCACCGCCACGCCGTTCCTGCTCAACGGCGTCCGCGGACCGTGGGGCTGGAGCCTGTGCGCGGTGGTGTGGGGTCTGTGTCTGACCGGCGGACTATTCCGGCTGTGCTGCACGGGACCGCTGCGTGCGGTGGCGACGTTCGCCTATCTCGGGCTCGGCGTGCTGGCGCTGATCGCGATCAAGCCGCTCCTGGCCAGCCTGCCGCCCGGCGCGCTCTGGCTGCTGTTCGGCGGCGCGGTCAGTTACCTGGGCGGGACACTATTCCACCGCTGGCCGCAGCTCCGCTATCATCAGGTCGCGCGCCACGTCTGCGCCTTCGGCGGCAGTGCGTGTCACCTGGTCGCGCTGCTGGTCTTTGTGCTGCCGAGCGCGGGGTGAAACCTAGCGGTCTAACGCCGAACATCGAACGCCCAACTCCCAACACCCAAGGATCGCCCCGCGGCGCAGCCGCGCGCTGGAATCACTTCGACGTTCGGCGTAGGATGTTGGGCGTTCGACGTTCGTGCGGTTGAAGGGAGGGCCTAGGCCCCTCCCGGCGGCGGCTTCTGCGTCGCCGGCATCGCGAACGGGAAGGGCACGGCAGACAGCCCGCGGCCGGGCGTCTCGCGCCAGCAGACGATCTCGGGCTCGCGGCGGGGCACGGGCGGCGTGGGGCCGGCCGGCCAGCCGACGACGATGGGCATGACCGCGGTGTAGCGCACGGGAACACCGAGCTCGTTCTTGATCTCCGGGAGGTCGAGCCAGCGCCGGGCAAAGCCGATCGGGCACGTGCCGAGCCCGAGGCCGTGGGCGGCCAGCATCAGGTTCTGCGCGGCGAGACAGCAGTCCTCGATCGGGTCGAACTTGGCCGGCTTGGCGTAGATGACGACCAGCGTGCCCGCGTCGTGAAACACGTTGAAGCCGGGCCGGCTGAACTCGTCGGACAGGTGGTGCATCGCGAGGTCGCGCGGCAGGTGGGCCAGCATGAAGACCTTGGCGCGCTCGGACATCTCGGCGAGCAGGTCCTGGCCGCGGACGATGCCGAAGGCCCAGGGCTGCTGGTTCACGGCGCTGGGCGCGTGCAGGGCGGCCTTGAGCAGCAGCTCAAGGGCGGTCGTGGGGACCGGGTCGGGGGTGTAGTGGCGCACCGCGCGACGTTGGTAGATGGCGTCGGTGAGTTCCATGGGGTGGCGGCGTAACCGCAGCGTAACCCCTCGCGCGCCGGAAGGGGAGACGAATCGGCGGGGCGTCCGGGGGCGCGGGACGGCGGTGGTTTGACGGGTGGGGACAGAGGAGCGCCGGTGGCCCGCGGCCGGCGCGACGCGGGGATTACGGGACCTTGGCGACCGGGGCCGGCGGGATCGCGGCGGGCTTGGCGCAATCCACGCGGGTGGGATTCGTGCCGTCGCCCAGCTCGAGCAGGTCCGCCGCCCACGGATGACGGAAGGCGGCGGGCTCACCACGGGCCGCCGGACGAATGGCGGCCGACGGGGCGGTGGCGGAGGCGGAGCGATGGCGGGTCGGGGACTTGGGCATGGGGAGGAAAATTACGGGTGGCCCTCGGTCTGGGCGCCGCGCGGGATGACCAGCACGGGGCAGTGCGCCTTCTTCAGGATGCCCTGCGTCGTGCTGCCGACGAACAGGTCGTACAGGGCGCCATGGCCGTGGGAACCCACGACGAGGTAGGCGGCGTCCATGGCCTCGGCACGGTCGAGGACCGTTGGCACCGGCTGGCCGGTCTCGCGGACCACCTCGACGGGCCGGTCAGGCTTCGTGTAGAGTCTCGCCAGCTCGGCCAGCTTGCGGTCGGCGAACTTTTCGCCCGAGACGACGGCTGCGGCCATCTGGCCGGCGTCGAAGGCATAATACTCATTCATGACCACGGGCGGCGGCTGGACCACATGCAGCAGGGTCAAGCGGCCCCCGATCTGATCCGCCAGGGTGCACGCGGCCTCGCAGACCCGCGTGGTGGCGGCCGAGAAATCGACGGGCACCAGGATCGTTTTCATGACGCCCGCAGGGTAGACCCTCGGGCGGGAAATAGCTGCGCGGATATTGCTCTGTGCTCGGCGGAATTTGCCGGCGGCGCCGGCCGCCCGCGCGGGCTCAGGCCAGTTCGCTCAGCCGGAAGGCATCCGGCCGCAGCGGGGCGAGGTCGGAGAGGTTGACGGGCTGGTTGGTCCGCATCGACTCGACGCCGGCGATTCCGACCAGGATGGAGGCCGCGCCCTGCTCGTGCCCGGCGGTGCGCTGCCAGGCGTCGGGCGCGGCGTTGCCGGAGAAGAAATGCCGGCAGAGGATGGCGTCGGCCCCGCCGTGGGCGCCGGCCGCGGGCGGCAGCGGCACCAGGTAGTCCGGCTGGAAGTGCGGGAAGACGCGGATCCACTCGCCGTCGGCGGCCGCGCCGGGCTTCTCGTCGAGCTTGAAGTCCTTGGGCCGCACGCCGCGGTTCATGTGCGTGCCGATGAACTCGTGGTACTCGATCCGGCCGCGGTCGCCGTTCAGGCAGACGCGCATGCCCTCGCGCGGCGAGTAGCAGACGAGGGAGTAGGTCAGCAGCTCGCCCGTGCGGTAGCGGACGTTGAGCGACATCTGGTCGGGGATGTCGATGCCCTCGCGAAAGACGTTTCGGTCGCGCAGATAGCCGGACTCGGCCTCGGCCGCTCGGTAAAGCCGGCGGAAGACCTCGCTTTCGTCCAGATCAAGGCGGAAGGGGTCATTGGCCGCGGCCGGCTCGCCGGTGTAGCGCGGGTAGCGCGTGAGGCGGGCGTCGCCGCGCGCCTCGGCGTTAACTTTCCCGTAGAACACCAGGTCGCCATAGGCGAAGACCTGGGCGGGGATGGCGTCGAGCCACCAGTTGACGAGGTCGAAGTGGTGCGTGCTCTTGTGCACGAGCAGCGTGCCGGACTCGGCGGCGCTCGAGTGCCAGCGGCGGAAGTAGTCGGCGCCGTGGTTGGTATCGAGAAGGTACTCGAGGTTGACCGAGCGGATGCGGCCGATGGTGCCGGCGGCGACCAGCTCCTTCACCTTCGTCCGGAAGGGCGCCCAGCGGTAATTGAAGGCGACGCGCACGCGGCGGCCGGTCTCGCGCTGCGCCTCCAGGATCGCGCGGCACTTCGCGGCGTCGATCGTCATCGGCTTCTCCGTGATCACGTCGCACCCGGCGCGCAGCGAACGGATGATGTAGTCGTGGTGGGTCGAGTCCTTGGAGCACACGAACACGGTCTGCGGCCGGGTCTCGCGGAGCAGCGCGTCAAATTGGTCGGCGGGGTACGCGGGCACGGCGTGATACCCGAGGTCACCCGCGAGCAGGCCGTTGTAGTACGCCATGCGCGTCGGACTCGAGTCGCACAGCGCCACGAGCTCGTTCGCGTCACGGTACGTCGTGACGAGCGGCTCGAGGAAGCTGATGGCGCGGCTGCCGGTGCCGACGAACGCGAAGCGGTGCGGGCTCATGGGGCGGGGGACGGGACGGCAGCATGGGACGTGCCCGGCCGCAAGGCGGGAGGCATCGGACGGTCTGACCCTCGCCGGGGCGGTCAGCGGGCGCTCAGCGCGGCGAGGAGGGCGACCGCCATGCGGTTGACCGGGGTGGGGAGGCCGTGCCGCGCCCCGAAGCGCACGATGGCGCCGTTGCGGGCGTCGATCTCGGTGGGCCGGCCGGCGGCGCGGTCCGCGTGCAGGGAGTTGACCGCATCCGGCGGCGCGCGGCGATAGGACACAATCACGTCCTCGACCAGCTCGTCGGCGAGGACCGCGCCCTCGGCCCGGCCGACGGCGATGCCCTCGCGCACGAGGTCGCGCGCCACGTCGCCGAGCGCCGCGTCGCGCATCACGCCCGCGGGCTGGAGCAGGAGCGCGGAGATGACGCCCGCGGCGTTGAGGCAGAGCTTGCGCCAGGCGGCGCTGGTGAAGTCGTCGGTCAGCGTGACCGTGATGGCCGTGCCGGTGAAAAGATCGGCGAACATCCGGCCGTGCGCGTCGTCGGTGACGGTCAGGAGTCCCGGCCCGCGCTGCCGGATCCGCTGCGGATCCACGCGCTCCGCCGGCAAGTCGGCGATCACGGGCACCAGGCGGTCGGCGGCCACGTAGGGCGCGAAGCGCGCCCGGTGCTCGACGCCGTTCTGCACGATGGCGACCGGCGCCCCCGTTGCACCGAGCGCGGGGAACCACGCGGCGGCGCCGGCGGCGTCATAGGTTTTGGTCGCCACCACGATCCAGTCCACGGCCGGGGCCTCGGCCGGGCGGGTGAGGACGGCGGTGGGCAAGGCCACGGTGCCGGCCTCGGTCTCGACCTGGAGTCCGGACAGGGGTCGGCGGCCGCAGAGGACAACCTCATGCCGGCCGGTCTGGTGAAGCCACGCGGCAAGCGAGCCGCCGATGGCGCCGGGTCCGACGATCGCGATGCGGGCCACGGCGTCAGTTGCCGCGCAGGGCCGCGTCGCGATGGACGGGGCTGGCGGGGAGGTGGAAAGTCTCGGGTGCGTCCGGGTGCGCCGGGTCGAAACCGGTGAAGTCCTGGGCCAGGCTCGCCGCGAGCGGCAGGTGCGCGTCGCGGATGCCCTGGGCGACGCACTTCGCCAGCTCGTAGGCGCCGTAGTTGTCGTGGTGCGTGATGTCGCGGCCGCCGTCATTGAACGCGAGCGGGGCGCAGGCCGGGCCGAGCGCCTCGTAGAAGGCCGTGCTCATCCGGGTCAGGTCGATGAGGGCGACGTGCTCCGCGGCGGCGACCTCGCGGACGGCCTGCGGATAGTCGCCAAGGCTGTCCTTGATGTGGCCGGTGGCGTCGAACATCCGGCGCTGCACCGAGGTGACCAGCACCGGCGTGGCGCCGCGGAGCCGCGCCTCGGCGATGTAGGCGCGGAGGTAGTCGGTGTAGGTCGTGCGGGCCTCGGCGTAGGTCTGCGGCCACTGCTTTTTCTGGTCGTTGTGGCCAAACTGGATGAAGAGGTAGTCGCCGGGCTTGATCTGGCTGAGCACCTTGGCGAGGCGCAGGCCGGTGAGGAACGACTTCAGCGTCTCGCCCGACTCGGCGTGGTTGGCGACGGCGACGTCCGGCCCGAGGAACCGCGGCAGCATCTGGCCCCAGCTGGCCCCGGGCTCGCCGCGCTGGTCCGTGACCGTGGAGTCGCCCGCGAGGAAAACCGTCGGCGCCTCGATCCATTTGACCTCCAGCGCGCGGATGCGCGGCGCGGGTCCGCTGAATTCCAGCGTGAGCTTCTCGTCCCACGTGAGCGAGCCCTGCTCGCCCGGGATGAGCACGACCGAGTTGCCGCCGGGCGCGTTCTTCGGCGGCGGGGGCAGGCCGGCGGTACGGACATTGACGATGAAGGTGCGCGCGGCGGACTCGCCGGCGGCGGTGGTGACGGACTCCACCATCAGGCGGCGCGACTCGGCCTTGACGGTGGTGGCGGAGACGGCGTGGTCGTCGCCAAACGTGACGGTGACCCGGTAGTTGCCCTCCGGCACCGCGACGGAGAAGAAAAACGGCTGGCCCGCGGCGGAGGGACGCGTGCCCAGGTCGAAGCCGCATCCGTTGGTGCTCGTGTAGGCTTCCGCCTTGGCCAGCGCGGCCGCGTCAAGTTTCCACTCGAAGCGCGCCGGCTCGGGGATGTGGGCAATCGTCCCGGCGGAGAGCGGCGCGGCCGCGAGGACGGCCAGCAGCAGGGAGCGGAGGAGGCGTTTCATGAAGGAGGCTAGTAGCGCGAGGGCGAGGGGGCGAACTGGAGCGAGCCGTCGCTGACGGTCGCGGCGGCGCCCAATCCTCGGCGCAGCATGATCATCTCCGCGCCGGCGAGCAACACGGGTCCGTAGCCATGCGCGGCATGGGGGCTCACGGGCCGGGCGTAGTAGTAGGCGGGATCAAAGGCCAGCGTGGTGCCGATGCACGTGCCCTCGACCTGGCCGCGGGCGTTGACCTGCCGCGCGACGGCGTTCCACCCGAGCGTGACCGCGGGACCGTAGGCGAGGGGATCGAGCCAGCCACGGTTGATGCCGCGCGCGAGGGCGTAGGTGAACATGGCCGAGGCCGATGTCTCCAGGTAGGTGTCGGGCCGGTCGAGCAGCTGGTGCCAGAGTCCCGCGCCGGACTGGACGGCCGCCACGCCGCGGGCCTGCGCGCGGTACAGTGCGAGCACGTCGGCGCGGCCCGGATGGTCGGCGGGCAGGACCGAGAGCAGCTCGGCCATCGCGACGAGCGCCCAGCCGTTGGCGCGGGCCCAGCAGAACGCGGGGTGCGGGTCCATGCCCTCGACCCAGCCGTGCCGGTAAAGCCCCGTGGCCGGGATGAACATCCGCTCGGAAAACTGCCGGACCTGCCGCACCGCGTCGTCGAAGTAGCGGGTCTCGCCCGTGAGCGCGCCCATCTGGGCCAGCGCCGGCACGCTCATGTAGAGGTCGTCGAGCCAGAGCGTGTGCGCGAGCGGCCGGTTGCGCGCGAGGGTGCCGTCCGCCAGCCGGAGCTGGCCGGTCGTGATCCATTTCAGGTAGTGGTCGATCCACGGCCGCAGCTCGGCGGGGGCGACGCCGGCGCGGCTGGCCGTGAGCATCGCGGCGGCCATGGACCCGGCGTCGTCGAGGCTGCGCGGCGCGATGACGCCGCGGAGCTGCAGCACCCGCTGCGGTCCCGGCGCATCGGGCGGCGGGGCCGGCGGGTCGCGCAGGCGGTCCGCGACGACGGCAATCGCGTGCAGCCGCGTGGCGGCGTAATCCCGATAGCGCGCGTCGCCGGTCGCCTCGGCCGCGTGCAGCATGCCGGTGTAGGTCACGCCCCATTCGTAGCTCGTGAGGAGAAAGTCCGTCGGCACGATCGCGGGATGCGGCGGCAGGTGGCCCAGGTCGGTGACGGCCGTGCCGGTGTCGCGGTCAATGACGCTCAGCGGGCTGGCCTCGTCGAGGTAGGCGCGCACGCGGCCGAGGACGGCCGTGATCTCCTCCACCGAGGCGGGCGCATACGGCACCGGGTAGGCCGGCGCGATGCGGGTGAGCGAGAAAGTCCGCGCCGCCTGACTCTCGGCCGCCGAGGGCGGCGGCGCGGGCTGGGCGAGGGCCGGTGCGCCCAGCGCCAGGGCCAGCAGGGGCAGGCTAATCCAGCGGGACCGGGATCGGCTTCGCGGGTGAGGGTTCATGGATCGAGGGGGCCCCGGATCTTCAGCACGACGGCGTGCTCGCTCGGCGGCGCGTGGGGCAGGCGCACGTGCAGGCCGGCCTGGTCCTGGGTCCAGGTCAGCGCGCCGGTGGCGCCGAGCAGCGCGACCCCGCGCACGGGGCCGCCCGCGGTTGGGACGCCGAGGCGGAGCGACTTGACCACCACGGCCTCGTCCGCAGGCCAGCCGAGCACGATCGCGTAAAGCACCCCGTCCTTCGTGGTGAAGCGAATGTCCTCCGCGGTGTACGGCTTGCTGCGCACGTCCTTCGCGCCGCCGTTGTGGCCGGCCTCGGGGGTTTCCACCGTCGAGGGACCCTCGCCGTAGATTCGCCAGGGGCGGGTGGCGAAGATGGACTCGGCGTTCACGTCCATCCACCGCGCCATTCCCTCGAGGAACGCAGTCTCGTCGGCGTCGATCGTGCCGTCGCCGCGCACCGGGATGCTGAGCAGGAGGTTGCCGTTCTTGCTCACGATGTCGGCGAGCATGCGCACGACCTGGCCGACGGTCCGGTAGCGGTGCTGCTCGAACAGGCTCCGGTTGTAGTGCCAGGTGCCGATGCAGGTGTCGGTCTGCCACGGCTCGGCCCGGATGCCGGTGGCGACGCCGCGCTCGATGTCCTCCACCACGGCGGCGGTGTGCGCGGGCGTCATGTGCTTCGCGTCGAGCACGGCCTCGAGCCGGCCGTCGTGCCACTGCCGGTTCGCGTTGTAGTAGTGCGCCGCGATGTCGAGGCCGGTCTGTCCGAGCGGGAGCTCGTCGTCGTCAAAGTACACGAGGTCGGGGTGGTACTGGTCGATGAGGTCCTGGCAGCGGAGATACCAGGTCCGCACGAACTCGGGGTTGTCCGGCGGCGGGGCCTCGGTCCAGACGCGGTCGTGGTGGTCGTGCCAGTCGGCGACGGCCTTGGCGCTCTTCAAGCCGTCGGGCACCACCATGGACGGGCCGGCGTAGAGCTCCTGGGGATCGAGGCCCTCCCACCACTTGCCCTTGCCGTCGGCCTTGGTGAGCGTGGCCGCGTCGTAGCGCACGCCGGCGAGCGGGCCCTCGCCGTCGTAGCCGTAGGCCGGCTGGAACCAGTGCCAGGCGTGCGCCGAGTGGTTGCTCACGCCGAAGCGCAGGCCGGCGGCGCGCGCGACGCGGGCCCAGGTGCCGACGATGTCGCGATGGGGCCCGACGTTGACGGAGTTCCACGCGTGGTAATGGGAGTTGTAGGCGTCGAAATTGTCGTGGTGGTTGGCGAGCGCGACGAAGTACTTCGCGCCGGCGCGCTGATAGAGCGCCATCAGCTTCTCCGGCTCCCAGTGCTCGGCGGTCCAGAGGTGGTCGAGCTCCATGAACCCCGACTGCGACGGGTGCCCGTAGGTCCGGAGGTGGTGCTCGTACTGCGGCGTGCCCTGGAGGTACATGCGGCGCGCATACCAATCGCCCTGCTCGGGCACGCACTGGGCGGACCAGTGCGCCCAGATGCCGAACTTGGCGTCGCGGAACCAGTCGGGCGCGCGGTAGCCCTGCGTGAGCGAATCCCAGGTCGGCGCGAACGGGCCGGACGCGATGGTTGGGGCGGGCGCCGCGGTTGCGGCGCGGGCCAGGGGGAGGAGCGCGGCGAGCAGGACGACAAGCGCGTAGCCGGCGGGGTGGCGGGGCATGGGGAGAGACTGGATTGGCGAGTGGCGCCGCACGAGCCGCCCGGGCTCGGACAGTTCATGCGCCAGCGGCGGCTCGGACTGTCAGCGGGTCGGCTGCATGGCTTCGTCCCGGCGGGCCCGTAGACACGGGCAACCGCGGCGTGGTTTACTCCCCGACGCCGGGCCAACCCAACCCCCCCTCCCCTTGAATTTGGGACGTCATCCCTTTCTTCGGCCGGCGTTTCCTCCCGGCCCGGCCGACCGGGCCGGCCCCCTCCACCCATGAGCGGCACCCCGCCTCGCCCGCGCCTGGCCGTGATCGGCATCTCCGGTTACGGCAAAATCCACCTCGAGCTCGCCCGCGCCTGCCGCGACCGGGGCGAGGCCGACCTCGTGGCGGCGGTGGTCATCAATCCCGACGAGGAGGCGGCCAACGTCGCCGAGCTGCGCGCCCACGGCTGCGCGATCTACGCCACCCACGAGGAGATGCTCCGCCGCCACGCCGGCCAGATCGACGTCTGCCTGATCCCCACCGGCATCCACTGGCACGTGCGCATGACCCTCGCCGCGCTGCGCGCGGGAGCCAACGTCCTGGTCGAGAAGCCGCTCGCCGGCTCGCTGGACGGCATCGCCGCCGTGCAGGCCGCGGAGCGCGAGACCGGGCGGTTTGTCGCCGTGGGCTTCCAGGACTGCTACGATCCCGGCACGCGGTGGCTCGAGGACGAGCTGCGGCGCGGCGCGATCGGGCCGGTGACCGCGGTGCGCTTCCTCGGCGTCTGGCCGCGGCCCCGCGCCTATTTCCGCCGCAACAACTGGGCGGGCCGCCTCCAGGTGGACGGCGTGCCGGTGAACGACTCGCCGCTGAACAACGCCTTCGGCCATTTCGTGATGCTCAGCCTGCTTTTCGCCGGGATGCAGCCCGACGAGGTGGCGCTGTCGGCGGGGGAGGTCGAGCTGTTCCGCGCGCACGCCATCGAGTCCTTTGACACCGGCGTCGTCCGGCTGCGCACCGCGCGCGGTGTCCGGCTCTGGTTCGGCGCGAGCCATGTCAGCCGCCGCTCCATCGAGCCCGAGATCGTGATCGAGGGCACGGCGGGGCAGGCCGGATGGAGCTACGAGCGCGAGGCGTGGCGCACCGATGCGGTCGGCCGCCGCGAGGGCCGTCCCGTGCTCGACCAGCACACGACCCGCCGGCTGATGCTGGAGGCCGTGCTCCGCCGCCTGCGCGACCCGGCGGCGCCGATCTGCTCCTCCGACCTCGCGGCGCGGCACACCGCGCTGATCGCGGGCATCCACCGGGCCGCGCCCGTGGTGCCGTTCCCGCCCGAGCTGGTGGAGTGGTCCGGCGGCCCGGACGACGCGACCGCCGTGGCGAGCGTGCCGGGACTCGACGCGGCCCTGCGCCGGGCCTTCGCCGAGCAGCGGGCGCTGCGCGACTGCGGTTTCTCGCTCGCCCAGCCGGCGGTGGGCGCTTGAATGGGACCGGCTGGCCGGCGCTGCCGCCGGGGCCGCCACCCCACGCTTCCGCCCCGCCATGTCCCCGGTCCCGCTGCTGGCCTTTGAGGCCATCGAGAAGTCCTTCGGCGCCGTCCGGGCGCTGCGGGGGGTGAGCTTCGAGCTCCGCGCGGGCGAGGTCCACGCGCTGCTCGGCGAGAACGGCGCAGGCAAGTCCACCCTCATCAAGGTCGCCACCGGCGCGCACGCGCCCGACGCCGGCACCCTCGTCGTGGCCGGCGAGCGCCTTGCCCGCCTCGACCCCGCCGCCGCCAAGGCGCACGGCATCGCCTGCATCTACCAGCAGCCCGCGCTGTTTCCCGACCTCACCGTCGCCGAGAACCTGGCCCTGCGGCTCGAGCCCGCGGGCGGCTGGCGCCGCGTGCGGTGGGGTGAGCGCCGGCGCCGCGCGGAGGCGCTGCTGCGCCAGGCCGGCGCGCACGTGCCACCCGACCGCGAGGTGCGCGAGCTCTCCATGCCGGAGCAGCAGCTCGTGGAAATGGCCGGCGCGCTCGGCGCGGGCGCGCGGATCGTGCTCATGGACGAGCCTACCGCCTCGCTCACGCAGCCCGAGCAGGAAAGGCTGTTCGCCGCCGTCCGCGCCCTGAAGGCGTCGGGCGTGGGCATCATTTACATCTCCCACCGCCTCGACGAGATCTTTGCGCTGGCGGACCGCGTGACGGTGCTGCGCGACGGCGCGACCGTCGGCTCGCGGACGGCCGCGGAGCTGGACGAGCCCGACCTGATCCGGCTGATGGTCGGCCGTGAGGTGGACCGCCTGTACCCGCCGCCGGCGGCGCCGGCCGGCGAGGTCGTCCTCGACGTCCGCGGGCTGGGCTGCGCCGCCGCGGGCGTGCACGACGTGAGCTTCACGGTGCACGCGGGCGAGGTGTTCGCCCTGGCCGGGTTGGTCGGGGCGGGGCGGACGGAGCTGGCGCGCGTGCTCTTCGGGCTGACGCCGGCGGACGCGGGCGAGGTCCGGCTGCAGGGCGAGCGGGTGGCGCTCGGCTCGCCCCGCGCGGCGATGGCGGCGGGGCTGGCCTACGTGCCCGAGGACCGTCGGCGGCACGGCGTGGTGCCCGAGCTGCCGGTGGCGCAGAACCTCACGCTCGCGGCGCACCGCGCGATTTTCCCGGGCGGCTGGCTGCGGGCCGGACCGGAGCAGCGGTGCGCGGCGGAGCTCATTGCGCGGCTCGACATCCGTCCGGCCGAGCCGGCCGCGCCCGTGACGAGCCTGAGCGGCGGCAACCAGCAGAAGGTCGCGCTCGGCCGCTGGCTGGCGACGAACCCGCGCGTCCTGATCCTCGACGAGCCGACACAGGGCGTGGACGTCGGCGCGAAGGGCGAGATCCACCGCCGCATCCGCGAGCTGGCGGCGGGCGGGCTGGCGGTGATCCTGATCTCGAGCGACCTCCCGGAGGTGCTCGGGATGGGCGACCGCATCGGCGTGATGCGCGGCGGCACGCTGCGCGAGATCCTGACCGGCGGCACGCCCGCGCCGGCGGTGATGGCGGCGGCGCTCGGCCGGGCGGGGAAGGGCGCGGCATGAAATCCTACGCCCGGGAACTCGCGGTCGCGGCGGTGCTCGGCCTGCTGCTGGTCGTGCTGGCCGTCTGGGCCCCGGCCTTTTTCGAACCCGCGCCGCTGCGCTCGCTGCTCGCGCGCGAGGCGCCCACGCTCGTCGTGGCCTGCGGCATGGCGCTCGTGATCCTCACGCGCCAGATCGACATCTCGGTGGGCTCGCAGTTCTCGGCCTGCAGCGTCGCGGCCGGCCTGCTCGCCGCGGCCGGGTGGCCGATGGGTCTCGTGCTCCCGGCGGCGGTCGCGCTCGGCGCGGTCCTCGGTGCGGTCAACGGCGCGCTGGTGGCCGGGCTGGGCCTGCCCTCGATCGTCGTGACGCTCGCGACGATGGTCACGCTCCGGCAGGGCCTGAACCTCGCGCGGCAGGGCGAATTTGTGAATCTCCCCGACGGCGTGCAGTGGCTCGGCCTCGGCCAGTCGGCGGGGCAGGGGATGCTCCTCCTTGTCGCCGGCGCGGTGTTCGTGACCCTTGCGCTCGCCCTGCGCCACCTCGCGGCCGGCCGGCACGTGTATGCGGTCGGCAGCGACGCCGAGGCGGCGCGGCTGGCGGGACTGCGGCCGCGGCGCGTGACGCTTGCGGCGTTCATGCTGCTCGGCGCGTGCGCCGGCTTGGCGGCGGTGATGAACGTCGTGCAGTCGCCGCAGGTGCAGCCGCTCGCCGGGTCCGGGCTGGAGCTCAAGGTCATCGCCGCCGTGGTGGTCGGCGGCGTCGCGATCTCCGGCGGCCGCGGCCGCCTCGGCGGCGTGTTCCTTGGCCTGCTCCTGCTGGCCTTCATCTCCCCCGCGCTGACCCACCTGCACATCGAGGCGTACTGGGAGAAGGCGATCCAGGGCGCGATCATCCTGCTCGCGGTCCTGGCCGATGCCGGGCGGAAGGAGGACTCGCCATGACGCGCGGGGCCGAACTGATCCGCGCGGGCTGGCGGCGGCACGAGGTGCGGCTGCTGGCCGTGCTCGTGGCGGAGTGGCTCGTGTTCTACTATTGCGGCACGTCGGTGAACCGCCACGGCGTGGTCGTGGGCTTCGGCACGCTCGAACGCCAGGGCGACATCCTCCGCCACTCCTGCGAGATCGGGCTGCTTGCGCTGGTGCTGACGCCGGTGATCCTCACGGCGGGCATCGACCTCTCGGTCGGATCGCTGCTCGGGCTGTGCGCGGTGGTGTTCGGCCAGCTCTGGCACGACGCGGGCCTGTCGGTGGGCGCGGCGGCGGCGCTGACGCTGGTGGCCGGAGCCCTGGCGGGCGGACTCAATGCTGGGCTGATCGCCGGGCTGCGCCTGCCGCCGCTGATCGTCACGCTCGGCACGTATTCGCTCTTCCGCGGGCTGGCGGAGGCGCTGACGCGCGGCGCGGTCACGTACACGGATTTCCCGGCCGGCTTCCTCGCGCTCGGCCAGGACCGCGCGCTCGGCCTGCCCGTGCAGGCCTGGGCGTTCCTCGCGGTGGCGGCCGCGGTGTGGGTGCTGGTGCACCGCACGATGACCGGCCGCGCGTTCCGCGTGATCGGGTTCTCGCCGGAGGGCGCGCGGTATGCCGGGCTGCCGGTGCGTCGCACGCTCGCGCTCGCGTACGTGCTCGCGGGCGTGGTCGCCGCGCTGGCGGCGCTCATCTACACGGCGCGGATCGGCCAGGCCAAGGCCGACGCGGGCACCGGCTACGAGTTGTCGGCCATCGCCGCGGTGGTGCTGGGCGGCACGAGCATCTTCGGCGGGCGCGGCAGCGTCACCGGCACGCTGCTCGGCGTGGCGGCGATCGCGGTCCTGCAGAACGGCCTCGCGACCATTCCCGTGGTGATCCGGCTGAACGCCGCGGGCGAGATCGCGGGGCTCCTTACCGGCGCGCTCCTGCTCGGCGCGCTGTCCGCCGAGGCCGCGGCAAAGGTCTTGTCTCAGCTCCGCCGCCGCCGCCAGTCTGCCCCCGGTCCCAACCCCGTCGCCCCATGAAGCTTTTCCGTGGCTGCCTTGCCCTGCTGTTTCTCGGCCTGCTGTCCGCCGTCGCGGCGCCGGCGGCCGACGCCCGCCTGATGGTGGCGCTGATGCCGAAGGCGAAGGGCAACGCCTACTTCATCTCGTGCAAGGCCGGCGCCGAGCGGGCCGCGCGCGAGCTCGGCGTCGAGCTGCTGTTCGACGGCCCCGCGGAGACCAACGCGGCGAAGCAGAACGAGATCGTCGAGAACTGGATCACGCTCGGCGTGGACGTGATCGCCGTGGCGGCGGAGAACCGGGAGGGCATCGCGACCGCGCTCCGCAAGGCGCAGCGGGCGGGGATCAAGGTCATCACCTACGACGCCGACACGCTGCCGGACGCGCGCAGCTTCTTTGTCAACCAGGCCACGCCGGAGGGCATCGGCCAGACGCTGATGGACGAGGCCGCGCGCCTCTGCGGCGGCAACGGCGAGTTTGCGATCATCACGGCCACGCTCACGGCGGGCAACCAGCGCGAGTGGCAGAAGCACATCGAGGCCCGGCTGGCGGCGAAGTACCCCGGCATGAAGCTCGTCGCGGTGCGGCCCAGCGACGACTTCAAGGACCGTGCGCAGTCGGAGGCGACGGCGCTGATGAGCGCGTATCCGAAGCTCAAGCTCATCATGGCGCTCTGCACGCCCGCGGTGCCCGGCGCGGCGGAGGCGGTCAAGCAGGCGGGCAAGGTCGGCCAGGTGAAGGTCATCGGCCTGGGCCTGCCGAAGGAGAACCGCCGCTATGTGCAGGAGGGCGTCACCGACTGCGTCGTGCTCTGGAACACCGACCAGCTTGGCTACCTCACCGCGTACGTGGCGGTGGCCGTCGCGCGCGACCAGCTCAAGCTCGGCGCGACGAGTTTTCCCGCCGGCACCCTCGGCGCGATGCGTGTCGAGGGCGACAACGTGCTGCTCGGCCGTCCGTTTGTGTTCACGAAGGAGAACATCGGTCAGTTTGAGTTCTGAGCGTGGGCGCGGAGCGCTGCCGCGCGGTTGAAAGTTGAAAGCGGATAGTTGAAAGTCGGGGCGCACTCGTTCCGCGTCCGGTCTTGCAACTTTCAACCGGCCCCAACTTTCAACCGCGCGGCGCCGGCGCGCAGTCGGACTGTCTGAGGTTCGGTCTCGTTGAGCAGAGGGCACAAGTGGGATTGGTTTCAGTTGTTACACCCCGTTAATTTTTTACCCCCGACCCTTGGCAGACCGGCCGAGTCATTCCCCTGGAATCAGTCTGGCCGTGCTGCGATGGCACCGGTGCCCCCTTTGTACCCAACAAGCCCTATGAACCCCAACAACTCGCATCGTTCCGGGAGCCATGGCCGGCGCGCCCTGCTGCTCGCCGCCCTGCTCGTCTCTCCCGTCCTGGCCCAGGACAACCCGCCCGCGTCCGACACCGCCTCCGCCACGAAGGCGAAGCCGATTCCCACGGCGGCCGTGGTGGCCTCCACGGAGGAGCCCGTGATGCTGTCCCCGTTCACCGTCAACACGGAGAAGGACACCGGTTATTTCACCGCCAACACGCTGGCCGGCACCCGGCTGAACAACAACATCGCCGACCTGCCGTCGTCGATCACCGTGGTCACCAAGCAGCAGATGGAGGACACGGGGTCGGTGAACATCAACGACGTGTTCCGCTACGAGGCCAACACCGAGGGCGCGCGGACCTACACGCCGTTCACGCTCGTCCGCTCGAACGTCTCCGACTCGCTCGGCGGCGGCGGCGGCACGACCGGCAACTTCACCAGCGCGGTGACGACCGGCAACCGCGTCCGCGGCCTGTCCGCGGCGGACCAGGAGGAGGACAACTTCTTCTCCCTCTACCGCATTCCGTTCGACAGCTACAACACGCAGGCGGTGGAAATCCTCCGCGGCCCGAACTCCATCATCTTCGGCACGGGCAGCCCCGCCGGCATCGTCAACCAGGAGCGCATCCAGGCCGACACGAACCTGAAGAGCCTCAACGTGAAGGTCGCCGCCAGCAGCTGGGGCGGCCATCGCGAGTCCGCCAGCGCGAACATCCCGCTGATCAAGGGCACGCTCGGCCTCTACCTCGCCCAGGTGAACGACTCGCAGGGCTTCAAGCAGATCCCGTCCTACGACATCACCAAGCGCGAGTACGCCGCCATCACCTATTACCCGTTCAAGAGCCACAAGACCAAGTTGACGGGCAGCTTTGAGTACTACCGCAACGACGCCAACGACCCGAATGGCGTCTCCCCGATCGACTTCGTCACGCCGTGGATCAACAGCGGCAAGCCGATCTGGAACCCGGTCACCGACATGGTGACCTTCGCCAACGGCACGACCATGGGGCCCTACGCGATCTCCAGCGCGTACCCGAACTACCATGCCCCGATCACGCAGGCGCTGCTCACCACCGCCACCTCGCCGTACTTCGTGCCGTCGCTGACCTTCATGTCCGCGAGCCACAACACGATGTTCATCAGCCAGGGCAACGTGGAGAACTATTACCGCGGCAGCCAGACCGGTCTCAACATCGCGGGCTGGGTGCCGGCCACGAACACGATGACGGCCTCGCAGCTGATGGTGAACCAGGAGCGCATGACGCTCACCGCCAACCTGCCCAACCCGACGAACTACGCCACGTGGTACTTCCCGGGCGTCACGAACAAGAGCGTGTACGACTGGAGCACGATCAACGTCAACTCGCTGAACTACTCCCGGACCGCGGCCCGCACCTTCAACCTCAGCCTCGAGCAGGAAATCCTGCCCGACCTGCACGCGCAGGTCGCCTGGTTCCGCCAGGAGCTGAAGCAGCTGCAGGACGGCCCGCTTTCCCAGGCCAACGCGACCACCCTGTATGTGGACACGAACTCCAACATGTTCGACGGGTCGGTGAACACGCATGCCGGCCAGGAGTTCGTGGACGTCTACTCGAGCGACGTGTACTCCGAGCCGGAGATCAACAACAACTGGCGCGCGATGCTGGCCTACGAGCCGGACTTCCGCAAAAAGGTCCCGGAGTGGCTGGATTGGATCGGCCACCACCGCTTCATGGGCGTTTACACGCAGCATGACGACGTGATCACCAACCTGCGCTACCGCCCGGCGATCATCGGCGGAGATCCCAACTATCTCCCGACGGCGGCGGCCATGTCCGCGGTCGCGGGCTACGCCTATCCCGTCAGCAACGCCGCGATCGAGCAGTGGTTCTACATGGGCGGCTCCGGCAGCCCGGGCTACTTCAACCGTCCCGGCTACGGCGGCCCGACGGCCTCGACCATCAAGACCTACAACTATGCGACGGGCCAGTGGATCAACACCACGGTCAACACGGACTCCGTCCTGTACCCCAGCGGCGGCCTGCAGGAGAGCCTCCTGGATTCGAAGACATTCTTCTGGCAGAGCTTTTTCTGGAATGACCGCATCGTCGGCTCGTTTGGCGTCAACAACGACAAGGTGAAGAACCGGAACACCGTGTTCCCGTCGGTCAACCCGAACGCCACGCTCTTCACCAACGGCCTGCCCAACACCCAGTACTGGTACATGTACGGCCCGTGGTCCTACGTGAGCGGCAACACGCACACGATGGGCGTGGTGGTGCACCCGTTCAAGAACTGGCAGCGCATCGACGGCCTGGCGAACCGGGGCGACCTGCTCTCCGGCTTCCTCCGCTCGCTCAGCTTCACGTTCAACAAGTCCGACAACTTCAACCCGCCGTCCGCGTACTACACCGACTACTTCGGCAACTCGCTGGGCAAGCCGCAGGGCAAGGAAAAGGACTACGGCCTCGAGATTGCCACCCCGGACAACAAGCTCTTCCTCCGCGCCACGTGGTTCCAGACGACCAATGACAACGCGCTGGTGACGCTGACCTCCACCGCCCGCGCCAACTACATCGACCAGACGGAGCTCAAGAACTGGGCCACGACGGTCGTCGAGATCCGCAACGGCCAGAACCCGTCCGACCCGAACTTCGGCAACGCGAACATCTACCCGATCACGGCCGCCATGCAGTCCCAGATCGCGGCCCTCACCGGCCTGCCGTACAACTACGGCGGCAATGTCGGCGAGAACGGCCAGTACGTGAACCCGGCCGCGACCGAGAGCGGCGTGGCCAAGGGCATCGAGCTGGAAATGACCTACAACCCGACGCACAACTGGACGATGAAGGTGACGTGGAGCAAGCAGCAGACCACGATCACGGGCGCCGCCGCGCAGGCGCAGGCATGGGTCAACCACCGCCTGAGCCCCTGGCAGGCCTATGTCGCCTCCGACCTCCCGACGGTGTACACGAAATCCAACGGCAGCCCGATGTACGTCGGCAACTTCTGGCAGAGCTACGGCTACGACTCCAACGTCTCCGGCCCCGGCAACATCAACGGTTGGACCACCACCCAGAACTATTACAACATCGTCGTGGCCTCCCAGCTGGCGATCGACGAGGCCAACAACGGCGCCCTCGCCCCCAACCAGCGCGAGACCAGCTGGCGCTACCTCACGAACTACACGTTCAGCGAGGGCAAACTGAAGCACCTGAGCATCGGCGGCGCGGTCCGCTACGACGGCCGGGCCACCGCCGGCTACTACGGCGACACCGTCCACCTCAACGGCTCGAACCAGATCGCCGCGCCGGACATCACGCGCCCGATCTACACGCCGGCCAAGACGCACCTCGACCTCTGGACCTCCTACACGCTCCCGGTGTCCTTCGTCGGCAGCAAGGTCATGTGCAAGGTGCAGCTGAACGTGGCGGACGTCACGTCCAACGGCTACCTGCAGCCGATCTCCTATAACTTCGACGGCACCCCGGCCGCGGAGCGCATCATCCAGCCGCGCAGCTACACGCTCAGCACGGACTTCTCGTTCTGAGCCAGAATAGGGGTGCGCCCGGCGCACGTTTGGTTCCTCATGACGGGGCGGGCAACCGCCCCGTCTTGCTTTGGATGAGCCCCGCGCCGCGCCCCGGACTCTCCAACGAAACCCCACAGAACAGGCCGTCATCCTGAGCGAAGGCGAAGGATCGCTGTTCGCCCTCCCCCCGAGCCAATGGAGGGTTCCAGACACTCAGGTGACGTGACCAGAGTGGCAGGGACACAACGCGGGCCGACGGTATTATTAACAGCGATCCTTCGCCTTCGCTCAGGATGACGGAAAAACAGGATTCACTGCCCGCAACTCTGCCGCCAGCATGTGCTCCAAAATATCAGCGTCCATTAGTGCCCATTAGCGGTTTTCCCTCTTCGCCGTCCCCCATGAGCCCCGTCCCGCCGCCCGCCGCCCGCCTGTGCTGGACGCCCGTGCTGCTCGCCGCGGCGGTCATCGCGGTCTGGGCCACCAGCCTTGGGGGCGCGTTCGTCTTCGACGACATTCCGGCCATCGTCGAGAACCCGACGCTGCGGCACCCCGCCAACCTCGCCGCCGTCCTCGCGCCGCCGGGCGACCAGGCCGGCACCGTCGGCGGACGCCCGCTGCTCAATTTCTCGCTCGCCCTGAACTTCGCCGCCGGCGGACTCGACCCCGCCGGCTACCACGTCGTCAACCTGGCGATCCACCTGGCGGCGGCGCTGCTGCTGCTGGGGATCGTGCGCCGAACCCTGCGGCGCAGCGCCGGTTCCTGGCCGGAGGCTGGACGCGAAGCCGTCGCGTTCCTCGCGGCGCTGCTCTGGGCGGTGCATCCACTGCAGACCGAGGCCGTGACCTACGTCGTGCAGCGGGCGGAGTCCCTGATGGGGCTGTGCTATCTGCTGACGCTCTACGGCTTCATCCGCCTGACTGAGCCGGAACCTGCCGGCGGCGCGAACTCCCGCCGGCCCTGGGCCGTCCTGACCGTGCTCGCGTGCCTGCTCGGCATGGCGACGAAGGAGGTGATGGTGACGGCGCCGGTGGTGGTGTTGCTCTATGACGGGGCGTTCATGGCCGGCTCCCTGCGCGAGGCCTGGCGTCGCCGTCGCGGGCTCTACCTCGCGCTGACCGCGACATGGCTGCTGCTGGCGGTCCTGGTCGCCAGCACGCATGGCCGGGGTGGGTCCGCCGGCTTCGGCTCATCGGCGGGTGCCTGGCCGTACCTGCTCACGCAAGCCTCGGCCATCACCCATTACCTTTGCCTCGCGTTCTGGCCGAGCCCGCTGGTGTTCGACTACGGCACGCGGCTCATCCGTCAGCCGGGCGAGGTGCTCGGGCCCATGCTGGCGATCGCGCTGCTGCTGGTGGCGACGGTCTATGCCTGGCGGCGAAACCCGCCGGTCGGATTCCCGCCGGCGGCGTTTTTCCTCCTGCTGGCGCCGAGTTCGAGCCTCGTCCCGATTGCCACCGAGCCGGTGGCGGAGCACCGCATGTACCTGCCGCTCGCGGCGGTTGTCGTGCTCGTGGTCGCCGCTGTGTTTGCCGCTCTGCTGCGGCTCGCGCCGCGCCGCACCGGGCTGGTGTTGACGCTGCTGGGCTTGAGCGCGGCAGTTGGACTGGGCGCCGCGACGATCCGGAGAAACCGTGATTACCGGAGCGAACTTGCGCTGTGGACCGACACGGCGGCGAAGGCCCCGGGCAATCCCCGGGCGCACAACAATCTCGCGGAGGCGCTGCGCGCGAGCGGCGAACCGGCGCGCGCCGCGGAGGAGTTTGCCGCGGCGGTGCGAGCCGACCCCGACTACACGCCGGCGCAGTACAACCTGGGTGTGACGCTGCTGGACTCCGGCCGGGCGCAGGAGGCGATCCCGCACCTGGTGCGGGCGCGACAGGCGCCGCGTCATCAGGCGGAACTTCGCCAGTTCCTCGGCGAGGCGTACGCGCGGACCGGGCAGCACGCTGCCGCCACCGAAAACTTCCGCGCCGCGCTCATGCTTTCCCCGAACAACGCCATCGTCGCCTTCGGCCTCGGCAACTCCCTCGCCGCGCAGGGCGACTTTGCATCCGCCGTCCTGGCCTTCCGCGCCGCCGTGGCCGCCGACCCGGACCAGGTCCGCATGCGCAACAACCTCGCCAACGCCCTCCTGTTTTCCGGGCACACCGCCGAGGCGATCGACCAATACCGCGAAGCCCTGCGCCGCGCTCCCGACAACGTTCAAGTTCGTGAAAACCTGGAGCGCGCATTGGCCACAGCCAGGCACTGACCTTTGGATTTCAGCACCTGAGCTCGTACTGTCTGAACCCCCGTCCATTGTCGGTTCGCCCGGGTCCGCTTTGCTCGCGGCACCCCTGACCCCATGCACGTTGCCGGACTCCATGTGTTGGATCTGCTGATCATCGCGGCCTACCTCGGGGCGGTCGTGTACATCGGCCAGCGGGCGTCGGGCGGGTCGGGCTCGGAGGAGGGGTTCTTCCTCGCCGGCCGCAAGCTCGGCAAACTGTACCAGTTCTTCCTCGCGTTCGGCAACGCGACCGAGCCCCAGGGCGCCGTCAGCACCGCGAGCTTCGTCTACCAGCAGGGCGCGCCGGGCGCGTGGCTCTCGTTCCAGACCGTCTTCATGAACCCGTACTTCTGGTTCATGAACGTATGGTTCCGCCGCGTGCGGCTCACCACGGTCTCCGACCTCTTCGAGGACCGCTTCGCCAGCCGCGGACTCAGCCTGGCGTACGCGCTGTTCCAGATCGGCGTCGCCTGCGTGTTCCTGGGCTTCGGCAACGTCACGGCCTACAAGATCGCCTCGTCGCTGGTCGTCCGGCCGGAGTCCGCCTGGACCGCCGCCGACCGCGCCGGCGTCGAGGGCTACCGGGAGCTGAAGCAGCTCGAGCAGCAGTCGGCGGCCGGGCCGCTGGCGGCGGCGGCGCAGTCCCGGCTGGGCGGGCTGCGGGAACGCGACGCGCGCGGCGAGCTGCACAGCTACGTGACGGAACTCAACGACGTCGTCTTCTACGCGGTGTTCGCGCTGGTGGTCGGCACCTACATCGTGCTCGGCGGCATGGCGGCCGCGGCGTTGAACGAGGGCCTGCAGAGCATCCTGATCATCGTCTTCTCGCTGCTGCTCATTCCCACGGGACTGCACGCCATCGGCGGCTGGCATGCGCTGGCGGCGCGCGTGCCGCGGCGAATGTTCGACCTGCTCGGCACGGCCGGCTCGGAGCAGTTCTCGATCTGGGGCCTCGCGGCGATCCTGCTGGTCAGCCTCGTACAGATCCACGGGCTCAGCCACAACATGGGCATCTGCGGCTCGGCGAAGAACGAGCTGGCCGCGCGCTTCGGCGTCTCCGGCAACTACCTCAAGCGGATCATGATCATCCTCTGGGCGTTCGCCGGCCTGATCGCGGTCGCACTGTTCGGCCCGGGCGGGCTCTCCGACCCGGACTCGACCTGGGGCGCGCTATCCCACCGGCTGCTCGGGCCGGGCCTCATCGGCCTCATGCTCGCGGGCGTGCTCGCCGGCACGATGTCCACCCTCGCCGCCAAGGCGCTGGCGATCTCGTCGCTCTTCGTGCGCAACGTCTACCGGCAGGTCTGGCCGGGACTCACGCAGACGCAGGGCGTCTATTACGCGCGCTGGACCATCGTCGCCGTGCTCGCCCTCGGCGCGGTCTCGGCGTGGCTGATGGGCGACTTCCTCTCGATCGTGAACCTCGTCCTCACGGTCAACGTGCCCTTCGGCGCGAGCGTGCTGCTGGTCTATTTCTGGCGGCGGCTCACGGCCCCGGCCGTCTGGGCCTGCGTGATCCTCTCGACGCTCGTCATCCTGGTCGTGCCCTGGACCGCGTCCACCGTCCCGGCGCTGCGCACGAGCCCGGGCCTCACCCAGACCAGCCTCGCGCCGAACGGCCGGCCCGTCGGCGTGTTCTTCGCGACGGTGGTGCACCAGGATCCCCGCGACCTCGCCAGCCCGCGGGTGGGTGGGGGCCGGTTCAATGCGGAGTGCTGGCTCCTCCGCCGGGCCGGGCTCGACGTCGCGCACTACTCGCCCAACGAGCGCCTGACGGCGCAGTTCTTCTTCGACGGGCTGTTCCCGTTTGCCGTGCTGATCCTCGCGAGCCTGGTGACGCGCCGGACCGACCCCGCGCGCGTGGCCCAGTTCTACGGCAAGATGAAGACGCCGGTCGGCGCGACGCCCGAGCTGGAGGGCGCCGCCATGGCCGAGACGCAGCGCAACCCCGGCCGGTTCGATCACACCAAGCTGCTGCCCAAGTCGGACTGGGAATTCTGCCGCTGGGACCGCGAGGACACCCTCGGCTTCCTCGTCTGCAGCGCCCTCAGCGGCGCGATCATCGCGCTGTTTGTGCTCATGCTCCGACTCGCAGCTGGGTGAACCACTAATTATCGCTAATGCTCGCTAATGGGAGAGGATGCCCCCGAACCAACCTGTCTGGAAAATCTGATTAGCGTCGATTAGCGAAAATTAGTGGTTCTCCACCGGTCTGCTCACGCGAAAGTGGGCCACTTCCATCTGGCTGTGGACCGTGCGGAAGGCGAACCAGCCGGAGGTCAGCGGCTGCGGGTCGTGGAAATCGAAGACGACCTCGCCGTCGCGCAGGAATTGGACGTGGCCGCCAGCCGTCACAGTCAGCGTGATCCGGTAGGTGTGGCCGGCGATGAGCAGGAAGCGCGGGTCGCGGAGGTCGTGCTCGGCCCGCAGCGGACGCGCGCCCTGGCCGTCGTAGCGGCGGAAGCGGGTCGTGCTGTTCGTGTTCCCGCCGTAGCCGACGTAGTAGGTGAGGAGGGAGTCGTACGCGGCGAAGCGGCCATCGCGGGCGTGCGCCCGCGCGTACGGCGGCTCGTCCGAATGCGCCGCCTCGCGGGCCATCCAGAAGCAGTTCAAGTCCGACACGCGGCTGGCCGGCGAAAGCGTGGCCTCGTAGGTGATCACCACCGGCGCAGTGAGCCGCGGGCGAAACCACACCGTGCAGCCGGCCGCGTCCGCGATGACGAGGCGCCCGTGCTCCACGCGGACCGTGCCGCCCGGCTGCTGCTCGACCGCCCATTGCGACAAGTCGCCCGTGAAATCATCCGCCTGCAGCACCCTCTCCTGCGCCCCGGCGGCGACCGCGAACAGCAACACCCATGGAAGAATCGTCCTCACACCTCCGAGCAGACTCCAGCACCGGCCGGAGGCGACACTATTTGGCGTAGCGAGTTGCGGGTAGTGAGTAGTGACGAGCGAATTGCGCAGGCCTCCATTCTTCACGGTCTTAGTCATCCCGCCGCATTAGCGTCCATTAGTGGTTTAAAATCCGGAAAAATCTGACTGTTCCCCCCCCAGCCCGGCTGGCCACTGGTAAAATCCTCACCATGCTCCCGGTCATGCGCCCCTCCCTGAAGCTCGTGCTGTTCCTGTTGCCCCTGGCCGCCCTCGCGCAGACTCCCGCCTCGGACCTGGCCATCAATCCGCCGGCGCTGACCGGCGGGCTCAACCCCGCGCTGCCGACGATTTTCATTGCGGGTGACTCGACCGCGGCGCGGAACAACGGCAACCCGATCCAGGGCTGGGGCGTGCCGTTTGCCTCCTTTTTTGACGCGACGAAGGTCAACATCGCCAACCGCGCGCGCGGCGGACGCAGCAGCCGGACGTACATCACGGAGGGTCTCTGGGACCAGCTCCTCGGCGAGGTCAAGGCCGGCGACTTCGTGCTGATCCAGTTCGGACACAACGACGGCGGCGCGATCAACGCCGAGCCGCCCGGCTCGACCCGGCCGCTGCGGGCGCGCGGCTCGCTGCCCGGCCTCGGCGAAAACACGGAGGAGATCGACAACGTGCTCACGAAGAAGCACGAGGTCGTGCACGCGTTCGGCTGGTACCTCCGCAAGATGATCGCCGACGTGAGAGCCAAGGGGGCCACGCCGCTGGTGCTTTCGCTCACGGTGCGGAATTACTGGCACGACGGGAAGATCGAGCGCGGCTCGGGCCCGTTCCGCGAGTGGGACCGGCAGGTGGCGGAGGCGGCGAAGGTTCAGTTTGTGGACGTCTCCCGCATCGTCGCCGACGACTACCAGGCACTCGGTCCGGAGAAGGTGGCGACGCTGTTCGGTCCCGACCACACGCATCCGAACACCGCCGGCGCGGTCACGCAGGCGGCGGGGGTGGTCGCGGGCCTGAAGGGACTGCGGCCGAGTCCGTTTGAGAAATTTTTCTCCGCCAAGGGCGCGGCGGTGGCCGCCGACCCGATCGGCTGGCTCAATCTCCCGGAGCCGGCGTCGCCGACGCGGCCCACGATCCTGCTGATCGGCGACTCGACGGTGCGCAACGGCCGCGGCGACGGCGCGGGCGGCCAGTGGGGCTGGGGTGATTACCTCGCTGAGGCGCTGGACCGGCCGCAGTACAACCTCGTCAACCGCGCCATTGGCGGGCTGAGCAGCCGGACCTTCCGCACGCAGGGCCACTGGGCACGGGCGCTGACGCTGCTGAAGTCCGGGGACATCCTGCTGATCCAGTTCGGCCACAACGATTCCTCGCCGGTGAACGACACCCAGCGGGCCCGGGGCACGCTCGGGGGCTTGGGCGAGGAGACCCAGGAGATCGACAACCTCCTGACGAAGCAGCACGAGGTCGTGCATTCCTACGGCTGGTACCTGCGCCAGTACGTCCGCGAGGCGCGGGCGGCGGGGGTCACGCCGATCGTCTGCTCGCCGGTCCCGCGCAAGCAGTGGCGCGACGGCCGCGTGGTGCGTTCACCCGACGGCTACGCCGGCTGGGCCCGCCAGGTGGCGGAGCAGGAGCACGCGGCCTTCATCGACCTGAACGAGCTCGTGGCGAAGCGGTACGACCTGCTCGGTCCCGCGCGGGTGGACGCGCTCTTTGCCGACCCGAACACGCACACCACCAAGGCCGGCGCCGAGCTGAACGCCGCCATCGTGGCCGAGGCGCTCGCGCCACTGCTGCCCGGGGGAAACCACTAATTTTCGCTCCTGGCCGCTAATCCGGAATCCCCGGGATGCATTAGCGTCCACCAGCGAAAATGAGCGGTTAACCGCCTAGGTTTTCGCGTTTGCCGGCGCCTTGGCCTTGGGCGTGCCCATCGGCCGCAGGGTGGGGCCGTCGATCAGCTTGGCGGGGATCGTTGTCAGTGACGGCTGTTCCGGCACTCCGAATTCGTTGTGGAGCAGCTGGCCGATCACGAGCTCGGCCGCGCGGGCGCCGAGGAGCCCGGTGCGCAGGTCGACCGCGGCGCAGTCGCCGGCCGTGCGGAGCGAGTTGAGGCAGACGAAGCCGTGGGATTTGGGCAGCTTGGCGCCGCAGGCCTTCATCCAGTCCATCGCCACCGGGAAATGGCCCATCACGACGTCCGGGTCGTAGCGCTTGAACCACTCCGTGAAGGTCTCGCGCGTGACCTCGCGCACCTGCAGCGCGGGCACCTCGGTGATCCCGGGCAGGTATTTCTGCAGGGCGAGGAAGGCGCCCTCCCAGCGGAACTGCAGGCGCTCATCGAGTGCGATCTCCATGAACAGCCCGGGCCGGCGGTAGCCGCGGGCGTGCAGCTCGTGCAGCAGCGCGACCATCGAGCGGTAATGGTCGGAGCACACACAGTGCAGGGGCGGGTGGTCGATGAAGTAGTCGGCGTAGACCGCGGTGTAGCGGTGCCAGCTGAGCTCGGAGAGGTCCGGGAAGCCCACGGCGGGCAGCAGGATCAGGCCCTGGATCCCGCGGGTGTGCAGGATGGTGTCGAGCCGGCCGAGCTTCACGCCGTTGGGGCCCACGATGAAGCGCTCGACCTTGAACCCGAGGTCGTTGGCGCGGGCCGCGATGCCGGCCGCCAGCGACTCGTTGTAGCGGACGCCGAAGGAGGTCTGGGGCTGCTCGATGATCTCGATCACCGCGAGCACGCCGCGAAACTGCTGGCCCCGCGAGCGCCGCAGCTGCGACATGACCGCGCCGGTCAGCGGGTTGCGCTCATAGCCCGCGGCCTTCGCCGCCGCGCGCACGCGCGCGACCGTCTCCGCCTTGACCCGCGGCGAGCCCCGCAGGGCGTCGGACAGGGTGGTGCGGGACAGGCCCAGCTCACGCGCGAGGGAACGCAGGGTAGGGGCAGGCATGCGCAATCTTAGGAGCCAGCTTTGACGCCGGGACTCAACGAAATTCCCTGACGGTCCGAATTCATTCGAGGGGCGAATGGGCCAAACCCGTGCATGCTCTGGCGTCCGGGCCGGAACCGCTCAAAGTGTCGGTCCATGGACGCGTTCACCCACGATCCCTGCCGAACGGCCCTCCTCTGACCCCATGAACTCGCTCACCCGCCGGGAATTTGTCTACAAGACCGCGCTCGCCACCGCCGCCGCGCAGATCGCCTCCGAGCTTCGCGCCGCCACCGCCGCGGTTCCCACCCCGCCGCCGCCCGCCCCCGCCAACCCGTCCGGCATGCCGGTCGTGCACTGGCTCGAGGGCGCCGTCCCCGCCATCCAGGCCGGCACGACCTGGGGCATGCCCTGGCCGCGCGGTCGTCAGGCCAAGGACGCAACTTTCGCGCTGCGGTCGCCCGACGGCGCCGCCGTGCCGGTGCAGAGCTGGCCGCTCGCGTACTGGCCGGACGGCTCGCTGAAGTGGACCGCCCACGCCGTGCCGGCAGGGCTGGCCGCGGCGCAGTACGAGGTCGGACCCGGGACGCCCGCGGCGCCGGCCAAGGGGCTGACCGTGACGGAATCCGCCGGCGGCGTGATCGACGTCGACACCGGCGTCATCCAAGTGCGGCTGAAGCGAGCAGGGACGCATTTCTTCCATGCCATCACCCGCGACGGCCGCGAGATCGCGCGCGAGGGCCGGCTCGTTTGCCTGCGTGAGGACCGGTCGGATCCGGCGGCCACGCGGATCGAGGACTTTGCGGGGACGATTGCCAAGGTGACGGTGGAGCAGTCCGGCCCGGTGCGCGCCGTGATCAAATTCGAGGGCACGCATGCGAAGGCCGGGGCGGCCGGCTGGCTGCCGTTTGTCCTGCGCTTCTATTTCTACGCGGGTGGCGACGCGGTGCGCGTGATGCACACGATCATTTACAACGGCGACCCGCAGCGCGACTTCGTGAAGGGGCTGGGCCTGCGCTTCGCGGTGCCCCTGCGCGGCGAGCCGCACGACCGCCATGTGCGCTTCTCCGGCCAGGGTGAGGGCCTCTTCGCCGAGGCGGTGCGGGGCATCACGGGCCTCCGCCGCGACCCTGGCGCCGAGGTGAAGGCGGCGCAGCTCGCGGGCCGCGCGACGCCGCCACTCGCGGAGTGGAACCAGGCCGTGGCGAGCCGGCTGCAGTACGTGCCGGCGTTCGCCGACTGGACGCTGTTCCAGGCGAACGCGGACGGCTTCGAGCTCCGCAAGCGCACCCAGCCGGGCTACACTTGGCTGACCGCCGCGCAGGGCCAGCGCGCCGGCGGGCTCGGCTATGTCGGCACGCCGCAGGGCGGCATGGCCTTTGGCATCCGGAATTTTTGGCAGAGCCACCCGGCGCAGTTCGACATCCGCGGTGCCACCGGTGACGCGGCGGAGGTCACCGCCTGGGTGTGGGCGCCCGACGCGGCGGCGATGGACCTGCGCCCGTACCACGACGGCATGGGCCAGGACACCTACGAGAAGCAGTACAACGGCGGCCTCGAGATCACCTACGAGGACTATGAGAAGGGCTTCGATTCGCCCGAGGGCGTGGCGCGCACGAGCGAGCTGTTCCTTTTCGCCGCGGCGGCCACGCCGTCGCGCGACGAGCTGGCGGCGCTGGCCGAGGTCGTGCGCACGCCGCCCGTGCTGATGACCACCCCGGAGTACCTCCATAGCTGCGGCGTGTTCGGCCAGGGCCTGTGGAGCCCCGCCGACCGGTCCACCGCCGCGCGGGCCGAGCTGGAGGACCACCTGGCGTGGAACTTCGACTACTATCATGGCCAGCAGGAGCAGCGCCGGTGGTACGGCTACTGGAATTACGGCGACGTCCGCCACACCTACGACGTGGACCGTCACGAGTGGCGTTACGACGTCGGCGGGTTCGCGTGGGACAACTCCGAGCTCTCGACCGACCTCTGGCTCTGGCTGTTCTTCCTGCGCACGGGCCGGGCGGACGTGTTCCGCTTCACCGAGGCGATGATGCGGCACACCGGCGAGGTGGACGTGCACCACATCGGGCGCTTCGCCCCGCTCGGGTCGCGGCACAACGTGCTCCACTGGGGCTGCAGCGCGAAGCAGCTCCGCATCAGCACGGCGCTCAACCGCCGCTACTATTATTTCCTCACGGGCGACGAGCGCGTGGGCGACCTCATGCGGGAGCAGGTCGAGGCCGTCCGGGCGCTGGTGAAGTTCCCGCCGGGCCGGAAGCTCTTCGCGGCGGCCGAGCGCGGCGACCTCGCGCGCGCGACGCCGACCGATCCGAACAAGGCGGGCGTGGGCTTCGGCACGGACTGGAGCGCGATCGCCGGCGCGTGGCTGACCGAGTGGGAGCGCACGGGCGACGCGCGCATCCGCGACCGGCTGCTGGCCAGCATGCGCGGCATCGGCAACCAGCCGCGGGGCTTCTTCTCGGCCAGCGCGCCGATGCACCTCGACACGGGCGAGTTTGACCGCGTGCCGACCGACGCCGTGGCCGTCTCGCACCTCAGCGCGGTGTTTGGCCTGGTGGAGGTCTGCGCCGAGCTGATCCAGCTGGTGGACGTGCCGGAGTTCCGCAAGGCGTGGCTCGACTACTGCGAGCTCTACAATGCCCCGAAGGAGGAGCAGACCCAGCGCCTCGGCGCGCCGCTGCACGGCACCAACCTCGAGCAGGGCCATTCCCGGCTCACGGCCTACGCCGCCAGCCAGCTCGGCCAGCCGGCGCTGGCGAAGCGGGCCTGGGGCGAGTTCTTCAAGAACTATGCCGGCGGCATGCCGCGCCACCGGAATCCGAAGGTCCAGCACCTCACGGGACCGGCGGTCCTGCGGCCGGTGGACGAGGCGGCGTGGGTGTCCTCCAACGACACGGCCCAGTGGGGGCTCGCCGCGATGGAATGCCTCGCGCTCGCGGGCGAGGCGCTGCCGTCGGGATCGGGGAGCTGAGATTCACCGCGAAGGGCGCGAAGTACGCGAAGGCCGAGCCCTGGCGACGGGGCTTCGCGTGCTTGGCGGGCCTTGCGGTGGACTCCCCGATTGGGACCACAAAGGGCACGAAGCGCACGAAGGGTGCGGTTCGTTATCGGGTGCTATCGGCAGGCGCGACGGAGATCAGCTCGACGCGGGTGAGCTCGGCGACGGCGGCGCGTGGGCCGAAGTCGGGCAGGGCGGTGGGCGCGGAGAAATAGAGCTGGGCGTTTTTCTGCAGCGGGAGAATCGCGACGGTCAGCTCGCCGTGGGCGAGCGCGGCGGCGTGGCGGCGCAGGCCGATCTCCAGCGCGGTGCCATTGTAGAAGTCGTCCATGATGACCTGGCCGTTGATCAGGACGCGTGCGACATCACCGACATAGTGTAGCCGCAGGAGCGACGCGGCCCCGAGCTCGGCCGGGAGCTCGATCCGCCAGACCGCGGCGTCCTTGAACTCGGCCGCCGTGGGCGCCATGGCCACGCCGTGCCTCGTGGGCCCGAGCCGGATCGGACGCAGCGGTCCGGCGGGACGAATCAGCTCGGGCTGCAGGGAACGCACGACGGCGTTGTTCTCCACGGGAGCGAGCGAGTCGGCGTCGCTGAGCACCACGACCTGGCGCGCTGGCGCACCGGCGGAGCGGACCTCCGTGCGGGAGCCGGGGGGCAGTTCGTAGACGAGGCCGTCATCGCATTGCCCGACAGGTTGCGCGGCCACCGTGACATCGCGGGAAAAACAGAAGCGCGCCGGAATCCCGGGCGTGGCGGCGAACACGGCTGCGGGCTCTTGGTCCACCGGCTGGGCCGTTGCCCAGGCCAGGGTGACGCCACCGCCGAGGTCGAGGTGGAACGGCCAGAGGAAGCACGCGTCGGCCGGCACGGTGACGGGTAGGTCGGGGAAGGTGAGTTTCCGACCATCGGAGAGGCCGAGCGCGAACTGCATGCCGGCTTTCGCGGGGAGGGTGCGGCCGCGCTCGTGATTGTTGACGAACACGAAGCCGGCGCGACCATCCGAGCGGGCGGACCAGCGCAGCGTGGTGACGTCGGCGCGGCCGGACGGCCGCTGGGCGGGGAGGAAGGTGTCCATGCCGGCGAGCCTTTCGCCGTAGGCGTGGAGGAAGGCGTGAAGGCGGCGCAGGAGGTAATACTGTGGACGGATCTGGCCGTACTGCCCGATCGGCGCCTGGAAGTCGTAGTTTTTCTCCGGCAGGTCGTTCCAGTTGGTGAGGGGCGTGGCCTGCTCCTCCATCAGCGTCGTGCGGCGGCCCGCGGGATTGGTGCCGCCGTGGTACATGTAGTAGCCCGGGGAGTTGGAGCCGGACCCGAGCTTCACGAGCGTGGTCGCCTCGATATCGACGGGATCGATGCGGATGCGGCGGTGGTACGCGCTCATCATCCCGCCGCCGATCTCGCAGGTGAGATAGGGATAGCGGGCGACATCGGGGTCGTCGCGCACGTCGCGCCGGCCGAGCGCCTCGCTGGCGATGTTGGCGTCGGTGCGCAGTGTCGAGAAATTGAAACCCGCCCAGTACGCGCCGGGCATGGCCGTGAGCTCGCGGTCCCAGAAGCCCTCGGCGTACACGCCATAGAGCGGGAGGATCTCGCCGAACGGGAGCGGTGTCGCCAGCTCCGGCCAGCCGGTGCGCGTGTAGAGCGGCACATCGATGCCAGCCGCGCGCGCGAGGCGCTTCAGCTCGAGCAGGTGCTCGGCCGGACCGGGATACTCGTTCTCGAGCTGGAGCCCGATCACCGGGCCGCCGTCCTTCCACAGCTGGCCGCGGAGTTGGCCGGCGATCTGGCCGTAGAGCTCGGCGACGTGGCGGAGGTAGCCCGGGTCGTTGGTGCGCACATGGCCCTGCGCCAGAATCCAGTCGGGCAGTCCACCGTTGCGGACCTCGCCGTGGCACCACGGGCCGCCGCGCACGATGACCTTGAGCCCGGCCACGCCGGCCGCGGCCACAAAGTCTCGCAGGGAGCGGTCGCCGGACCAGTCCCACTGGCCCTCGATCTCCTCGTGGTGAATCCAGAAGACGTAGGTCGCGACGATGTCGATGCCGCCGGCCTTCAGCCGGCGGAGCTCGCCGGCCCACTCGGAGGCCGGGTACCGCGCATAGTGAAACTCGCCCATGACGGGGGCCCAGCGCCGGCCGTTGAGGAGAAGGCTGCGGCGATCAACCGTGAGGGTGGTGCCGTCGGGCGCGCGATTGGCGCCGAGGTGAAAGACCTCGGCCGAGGACCCGGGCGCGGGCGAAGCGAGCTGGAGGGTCATGGATTGGGCACGGGCCGGGCCGGCGGCGGCCAGGGCCAGAAGGCAGGTCAGGGAAATCGGGTGAAGGGACACGGCGGTCGCGTCAGCGCGGGTCAATCGTCCGGTCTTCAATTGGATCCTCCACGGGCGCGGAGCCGTCGGCCGCGGTCACGGTGAAATTGCCGCGCAGGCGGAGGTCGGTGGACGACGCTCCGAGCATCACGGTGAACCGGCCCGGCTCCACCGTCCAGTGGCCAGCCTGGTCGTAGAGCGCGAGGTCGGACGGCTGCAGCGTGAACCGCACGGCCTTGGTCTCGCCCGGCGCGAGCGTCACACGGACAAAGCCGCGCAGGACCTGCTCGAACGTGATCACCGAGCTGTAGTCGTCGCGCAGGTAGAGCTGCACGACCTCGTCGCCGGCGCGGGCGCCGGTGTTGGTCACGTCACACGTGACATCAACCTGGCCCGAGGCGGGGAGACGGGCGGGGGTGATCCGCAGGTTGGAGTAATGGAACGTGGTGTAGCTCAGCCCGTGGCCGAAGGGATAGAGCGGGCCGGTGACCTGCCCTGCGTCGCGGCCCTGCGAGCCGGGGTGGGCGGGGAAGTTGAGCGGGATCTGGCCGACGCTCCGCGGGAAGGTGACCGGCAGGTGTCCGGAGGGATTGCACGCGCCGAACAGGATGTCGGCCAGCGCGGCGCCGCCGTCCTCGCCCGGGAACCACATTTCAAGGATGGCGGGCACGTGCTGCGCGGCCCAGTTGACGCTCAGCGCGCGGCCGCTGGCCAGCACGAGCACGAGCGGCTTGCCCGTGGCATGGAGCGCGGCGAGGAGGTCCTGCTGGTAGCCGGGCAGCTCCAGGCTGACGCGGCTGGCGGACTCGCGGCAGAGCTCGTCGGTCTCGCCGAGGACGGCGACGATCACGTCCACGTCGCACGCGGCGGCAACGGCCGCGGCGATGCCGGCGCGGACCTCGTCAGGCATGGGCGGCTTGAGCACGTCGCTCTCCGGCCAGTGGGCGTCCTTGGCCGTGACGCCCGGCGCGTAGCGCACCTCGGCGCCGGTCCCGAGGACGGCGCGGATGCCGGCGAGCGGGGTGGTGAACGTCAGCTGCTGCGGGCCGTAGCGCGACCACCACGCGTGGGGATTGTCGGCCAGCGGGCCGGCCACGAGGACGCGCTTCACGTCGCGGCGCAGCGGGAGCAGGTGGCCGTCGTTCCTGAGCAGGACGATCGACTCGCGCGCGGCGCGGGCGGCGAGCGCGAGGTGGGCCGGGGCGCGGACGGTGCGGTCGGCCTCGGCGGGATCGACATAGGGCCGGTCGAAGAGCCCCAGCCAGAATTTCACCCGCAGGATGTCGCGCACCCGCGCATCGATGACCGCCGGGTCGAGCCGGCCGTCGCGCACCAGCTGGCGGAGCGGCTCCACGTAGGCCTCGGGCCGCGTGAAGTTCGTGCGGATGTTCAGCCCGGCCTCGACCGACTGCCGGATGGCGTCGGCGGCGGTCGGCGCGGTGCGGTGCTTGGCGTGGATGAACTCCACCGCGCCGGTGTCGGAGACCACGTAGCCGCGGAAGCCGAACTCGCCGCGCAGGATGTCGGTCAGGAAGCGCCGGTTCGCCTCGATCGGAATGCCGTCGTAGTCGTTGTACGAGGCCATGACGCCGAGGGCGCCGCCGTCGCGCACGGCGCGGCGGAACGGCTCGAGGTAGAGCGTCTCGACCTCGCGCCAGCTGGCCTGCGGGTCGGTGCGCGCCTCGCCGTCGCGGCCGCCCTTCGGGATGCTGTAGACCGCGAAGTGCTTCAGCGTGGAGACGAGGCCGCTCTCCTGGAGGCCGCGCACCTGCTCGACGCCGAGGGTGGCGGTGAGGAAGGGATCCTCGGAGTAGCACTCGACCACGCGGCCCCAGCGCGGGTCGCGGGAGAGGTCGAGCACCGGGGAATAGACGTTGGTGTAGCCGAGGGCGTGGCCCTCGCGGCCGGTGACGCGTCCGATTTCGCGGACCAGCGGGGCGTCCCACGTGCTCGCGACGCCGACCTCGGCCGGAAAGCTGGTGGCGCGGGAATGCATCACGCCGCGGATGCCCTCGTCGGTGAAGTCCACCGGGATGCCGAGGCGCGTCCGCTCGATGAACCAGCGCTGCACCTCGTTGCGGGCGCGCGTGTGCTGCGGCCAGGGGAGCGCGTACGTGGGCGTCGGGAGATTGTTCGTCCAGCCTCTGTTCCCGTTGGCGTGCTCGTCAAGGTTGCCGATCCCGTCCTTCCACAGCGATTGCTCCCAGGCCGGGGTGGGCAGCTCGTCCGGCAGCACGCGGGGATAGCCGTAGAGCGTCGCCATCTGCGCGGTCTTCTCCTCGAGGCTCATGCGGCCGAGGAGATCCGTGATGCGGTCCTCGACCGGCACGGCCGGGTCCTCGTAGGGATCGCGCACGCCGTTCTTGTTCAGGTCCACCCAGCCCTCGTGGTAGATCGCGGCGGCGGGCTGGGGCCGGATGAAGTAATCGGCCGGCGGGCTGGCGGCGCCCGCGGCGGCAGCGAGCGTGGCGAACCGGATCAGGAGAAAAGTGCGGGGAGGCATTGATGGGGTCCGCAACACCGGAGGTTCAAGTTAGTGGAAGGCTGCTGATCAGGTCTACGCGCTACCCGCTTCTCGCGACAGGTTGCCGTCCAGATTGGGCGATCCGCGGGACGGGGCGAACCCGGGATTTTCAGACAGTGTGAATCGGGTCCCGGCGGCGGCCGAGGCGCTCGTGCAGCAGGCGCTGGACGAGGATGAAGGCGAGCAGGAGCGCGCCGACGATGATGCGGCCCCACTGGGCGGAGAGGCGGCCGTCGAACGTGAGCGCGGTCTGGATCACGCCAAAGACCAGCAGGCCCAGCAGCGTGCCGAGCAGGTGCCCGCGGCCGCCGCGCAGCAGCGTGCCGCCGATCACCACCACGGCGATCGCGTCGAGCTCGAGGCCGAGCCCGAAGGTGGGGTTGCCGGAGCCGGTGTAGAGCGCGAGCACGAGGCCGGCGACGGTGGCCGCGAGGCTGCTCAGGGCGTAGACCGCGATCCGGGTGCCGGCGAGGGGCACGCCCATGAGCAGCGCCGAGGACTCGCTGCCGCCAAGGGCGAGCAGGTTGCGGCCGAAGCGGGTGTAGTGGGCGATGATGCCGCCGAGGGCGAGGGCGGCCAGCAGCACGAGCGAGGTGACCGGCAGGCCGAGGCGCCCGCCCAGCGGCAGCTCGTACGCCGCGAGCCGGTTGTAGAGCGGGTGCGTGAGCCCGACCGACTCGGTGCTGATCCAGTACGCGCCGCCGCGCATCAGGAACATGCCGGCGAGCGTGATGAGGAAGGGCGGCTGGCGGAACCAGTGGATCAGCGCGCCCATGCCCGCGCCGAGCGCCCCGCCGACGGCCAGCGCGGCGGCCGCGGCCAGCGCCGGGTGGACGCCGTGCCGCTCGACCAGCGTGGCGGTGAAGATGGAGGTGAAGCCGACAACCGCACCAACCGACAGGTCGATGCCGCCGGAGAAGATCACGAGCGTCAGGCCCACCGCGGTCAGGCCGAGCGCGGCGTTGTCCGCGAGGAGGTTCAGCGCGACGCGGCCCGACAGGAATCCGTCGTAGAGCAGTCCGCCGGACGCATACAGCCCGACCAGCACGGCGGCGGTCGCAAGCAGGGGCAGGCGGCGGTGGAGGGCGGGGCTCATGCGGGGGACCTCCGGAACAGTCCGCCGAGCCAGCCGCGCGTACGGTCCGACTGCAGCAGGCAGACCGCGAGGATGAGCAGCGCCTTCGGCACGGGCGCGACGGCGGGCGGCACGCCGAGCTGGTACATCGTCTGCGCGAGCGTCTGCAGGAACAGCGCGCCCACGAACGAGCCGGCGAGCAGGAACCGGCCGCCGGTCAGCGCGGTGCCGCCAACCACGACGGCGAAGATGGCGTCGAGCTCGGCGTTCTCGCCCATGCGGTAGGGATCGGCGGCCTGGATGTTGGCGGCCGCCATGATGCCGGCGAGGCTGGCGCAGGCGCCGGCCCCGAGGTAGGCCAGCAGCGTGACCCCCGCCACCGGCAGGCCGGCGAAGCGGCTCGCCACCGGGTTGTCGCCGACCGACTCGAGGAACAGCCCCGCGGCCGTGCGCCGGAGGAGGAGGTGGGCCCCGGCGTACAGCACGACCGCGAGCACCGCGGCGAAGGGCAGGCCGGCCAGGTAGCCGTTGCCGATGAAGGCGAAGCCGGCGTGGCGGATCAGCGTGACGTCGCCGCCCGTGACGAGCTGGGCGATGCCGCGGCCGGCGACCATCAGCACCAGCGTTGCCACGATCGGCTGGATGCCGGCGCGCGCCACCAGCAGGCCGTTGAGCAGGCCACCGGCGAGCCCGACCGCGACCGCGCCGGCCAGCGCCGCCGCGAGCGAGTGGCCGCCGGCGAGCAGCACGGCCGCGACCGCGCCGGCCATGGCCATCACGGAGCCGACCGACAGGTCAATGCCACCGGTCGCAATGACCAGCGTCATGCCCAGCGCCAGCACGAGCGGCCGCGCGCCCTCGTTGAGGATGTCCACCGGCACGCCGAAGAGATGGCCGTCGAGCAGGGTGACGCGGAGGAAGGCCGGGTTGATCAGGACATTGACGAGCACGAGCAGCAGCAGCCCGGCCAGCGGCCAGGCGACGGGGGAGCGGAGGAGCTCGCGGAATTTCCGGCTCATGCGGGCGGGCCGCCCGCGATGGCGTGCAGGAGGCGGGTGAGACTGACGTCGGCCCCGGCGAGCTCGCCGACCGCGCGCCGCTCCCGCAGCACGGTCACCCGCGTGCTCAGGCTCACGATCTCCTCGAGCTCGGACGAGATGAGCAGGACGGCCAGGCCGTCGGCGCGCAGGCCCGCGATCAGGGTCTCCAGCTCGGCGCGCGCCCCGACGTCGATGCCGCGCGTCGGCTCGTCGAGCAGGATGATCGCCGGCTGCGTCGCGAGCCAGCGGGCGAGGAGGACCTTCTGCTGGTTGCCGCCCGAGAGGCGTCCGACGGGCGTCTCGGCGTCGGGGGTCTTGATGCGCAGCGCGGTAAGGTAGTGCTCGCACAGCCGCGCCTGCTCGGCGGCGCCGAGCGGACGCAGGGCGCCGCGGCGGCCCTGCAGCGCGACGAGGAGGTTCTCGCGGACGGACAGGCCGGGCAGGAGGCCCTCGGCATTGCGGTCCTCGGGACAGAAGGCGAGGCCGAGCCGCATGGCCTCGCGTGGCGAGCGCAGCGCGACGGGACGACCGTCGAGCGTGACCGTGCCCGCGCTGCGGGCGTCGAGGCCGAAGAGCAGGCGGGCCGTCTCGGTCCGGCCGGACCCGAGCAGGCCGGCGAGGCCGAGCGTCTCGCCGCGGCGGAGGGTCAGGTCGAGCGGGTGGAGCACGCCGCGCCGGGCGAGTCCGCGCGTGGCGAGCAGGGGCGGTCCCGCGGGCGCGAGGGCCGCGGCGGCGGGCGGAGTGGACAAGGCCGCGGCGGCCGGCTCGCGTCCGAGCATCCGGCCGACCAGCTCGACGCGGGAGAGCGCGCCCTGGGAGAATTCGCCGACGAGGGTGCCGTTGCGGAGGATGGTCAGGCGGTCGGCGAGGGCGTCGACCTGATCGAGGAAGTGGGTGACGAAGATGAGGCCCAGGCCGTCGGCGCGCAGGCGGCGCAGGATGGCGAAGAGGTCGGCGACCTCGGCCTCGTCGAGGCTGGCGGTGGGCTCGTCGAGCACGAGCAGGCGCGCCGAGCGGTCGAGCGCGCGGGCGAGGGCGACCAGCTGCTGGTGGGCGACGGAGAGCGAGCCGAGCTCGGCGTCCACGTCGAGCTCAAGCCCGAGCCGGGCCAGCGCGGCGCGGGCGTGGCGGCGGACGCCGCCCCAGGCGATGAACCCGCCGCGGCCGGGCTGGCGGCCGAGGGTGAGGTTCTCGGCGACGGAGAGCGCGGGCAGGAGGTTGATCTCCTGGTAGACGGTGCTGATCCCCAGCCGCTCGGCGTCGGCGGGGGAGCGCGGGCGGATGACCTCGCCGCCGAGCCGGATCTCGCCGGCGTCGGGCGCGTGGACGCCCGTGAGGACCTTGATCAGCGTGGACTTGCCCGCGCCGTTCTCGCCGAGGAGCGCATGAATCTCGCCGGCCCGGACGGTGAAGTCCACGCCGTCGAGCGCGACGACACCCGGGAAGCGCTTGGTCAGGCCGTGGACGGTGAGCACTTTGGATCTTCGTGTTTCGCGGCCGCGGCCGGGGGACTCAGTACTGGCGGGACGGCAGCACCGCGGCCGCGTTGGTGCTATCGAACAGCTCATCGCGGTTGTACTGCATGCGCGCGACCTTCTGGCCGGCGACGACCTTGGCGACGAGGTCGTAGACCTTGGGGCCGAAGAGCGGGTTGCACTCGACCGTGCAGCTGATGCGGCCGTCGGCGACGGCCTGGATCGCCTCGCGGATGGCGTCAATGGAGAGGACGATGACGTCCTTGCCGGGCTTGAGGCCGGCCTCCTCGATGGCCTGGAGGGCGCCGAGGGCCATGTCGTCGTTGTGGGCGTAGACGATGTCAAAGTTGTGCCCGTGCTTCTTGAGCAGCGCCTCCATGACCTCCTTGCCGCCGGAACGGCGGAAGTCGCCGCTCTGCGAGTCGAGGATCGTGAGCCCCGGGTGCTGGGCGATGACCTCGGCGAAGGCCTTGCGGCGGTCGTTGGCCGGGGCGGAGCCGGGCGTGCCCTGCAGTTCGAGGATGCGGCCCTTGCCACCGGTGCGACGGACCAGCCATTCGGCGGCCATGCGTCCCTCCTGCAGGAAGTCGGACCCGACGAAGCAGGCGTAGAGCGAGTCGTCGGAGACCTTGATGGTCCGGTCGGTGATGATCACGGGGATCCCGGCCTGCTTGGCGGCGCGGAGGACGGGCTCCCAGCCGGTCTCGACGATCGGGGCGATGACGATCGCGTCCACGCCCTGGGCGATGAACGAGTGCACGGCGCGGATCTGGTTTTCCTGGCGCCCCTGGCCGTCGGCGAACTTCAGGACGATGCCGCGGCGCTCCGCCTCGGCCTTCATCGAGGTCGTGTTGGCGGTGCGCCAGGCGCTTTCCGCGCCGGTCTGGGCGAACCCGACCGTGAGGGGTTTGGCAACGAGCGCGCCGGCGGCAGCCAGCACGAGCAGCAGGGTGACGAGGGATCTCATGGGTGGGGCGGGGCAGGTGACGGGTCAGAGCTCGAGGATGACCACGGACATCGGCGGGAGCGTGGCAGTCAGGCGACCGCCGGCAAGCTTCGCGTCGGTGAAGGGCACGGGATGCACCGCATCCGGCGCGGCGAACGTGTTGTGCGCGTTCATCGTCGCGGCGGTCAGGATGCGGCCGGTCGGCGCCGCGGCCGTCTGGCCGGCCATGGTGGCGGTCACCGTGATCGCGGTGTGCGGGTCGGTGTTGACCAGCGAGAGGTGGACATGGCCGGCGGCGTCGCGCGAGGCGGAGGCGCTGACCGCGGGGATCTGCTCCGCGCCGAGCCCATAGTTCGGCGTGGTCAGCTCGACCGGCAGCGAGGTCGCGCCCTGGTGCACCTTGAACATCTCGAACACGTGGTAGGTGGGCGTGAGCAGCATCTTCTCGTGCTCGGTGAGGATCATCGCCTGCAGCACGTTCACCGTCTGGGCGATGTTGGTCATGGCGACACGGTCGGCGTGGCGCTGGAAGACGTGGAAGTTCAGCGCGGCGACGAGGGCGTCGCGCAGCGTGTTCTGCTGGTAGAGGAACCCGGGGTTGGTGCCGGGCTCGGGGTTGTACCAGTTGCCCCACTCGTCGATGACGAGGCCGACGCGTTTCTGCGGGTCGTACCGGTCCATGATGGCGCCGTGCCGCGCGATGAGCTCCTCCATGTGGAGCGTGCGCCGCAGGGTGTTGAACCAGTCGGTCTCGGTGAACTCCGTCGCGGAACCGCGCTTGTCCCAGTCGCCGCCGGAGAGCGTGTAGTAGTGCAGCGAGAGCCCGTTCATGCGCTTCGCGGCGTCCTTCATCAGCACCTCGGTCCAGCCGTAGTCGTCGGCGTTGGCGCCGCAGGCGATCCGGTAGATCGGGTGGGCGTGGTCGTAGTTTTTGACGAACGTGTTGTAGCGCCGGAAATTCGCGGCGTAGAACTCGGGCGTCATCGAGCCGCCGCAGCCCCAGCTCTCGTTGCCGACGCCGAAGTACTTCACGACCCAGGGCCGCTCGCGGCCGTTCGCGCGGCGGAGGTTGGCCATGGGGGAGTTGGCGTCGGAGGTCAGGTACTCGACCCATTCCATCATCTCCTGCACGGATCCGCTGCCGACGTTGCCGGTGATGTAGGCGTCGCAGCCGAGGAGCTCGACGAGGTCCATGAACTCGTGCGTGCCGAAATGGTTGTTCTCCACCACGCCGCCCCAGTGGGTGTTGATCATGGCCGGTCGCTTCTCGCGCGGGCCAATGCCGTCCTTCCAGTGGTACTCGTCGGCAAAGCAGCCGCCCGGCCAGCGCAGCACGGGAATGTGGAGCGCGCGGAGGGCGGCGAGCACGTCGTTGCGGATGCCGCGGGTGTTGGGGATGGGCGAGTCGGGTCCGACCCAGATGCCCTCGTAGATGCAGCGGCCGAGGTGCTCGGCGAAATGGCCGTAGATATGGCGGTCAATGACCGCGCCGGGCTGGTCCGCGCGGATGACCAGCGTGGCCGAGGCGGGCTCGGCGGCGAGGGACGCGATCCGGCCGAGCAGGAACGCCAGGAGGAGGACGAGGGATTTGCGGGGCATGGGTGTAAAGGTCAGGGCGTGAGGTGGGAGACGGGCCAGGTTTCGAGCGGGGCCAGCGCGGGCAAAGGCGCGGCGGAGGCTCCCGGTGTGAGGA
The DNA here is from genome assembly GCA_903825285.1 of uncultured Opitutia bacterium. Taxonomy (GTDB): domain Bacteria; phylum Verrucomicrobiota; class Verrucomicrobiia; order Opitutales; family Opitutaceae; genus Opi-474. The sequence continues at coordinate 171,224 of CAIJZY010000046.1, forward strand.
CCACGGCAAAGCGCAGGACGCCGTTGGCCGGGGTCACATGGGTCGCAACGAGCAGGTGGGCACCGGGATTGTGGGCGTTGAAGTCGTCCGGCGGCGGTTCCGCCGGCTCGACCGCAAACGCGACGCCGTCGGCCCCGATCACCTGGGCTGTCAGGGTGTGTCCCGCCTGGCGCAGGGTCGCCGTGGTGCCCTGGCACGAGACCTCTGCGCGCGTGGTCATCTGCCAGCGCACGTTCGTGCCGGGCCGGAGTCCGCGCAGCTCGTCCTGGATCAGCACGCGCCGCCCGGGCAGCAGGCGGAAACCGCGGTGGACGGACGCCGCCTGCCCGGCGAAGACGGGCGTGAGGTCGAGGACCGCGGCAGCGGACTCGGCGGAGAAGCCGGTGAACTCCGCGTGGCCGTCCACGCGGTGGAGCTGCCCGTCGAGCGTGAGCGTGCTGTGGCTGTGGTTATTGATCCGGTAGACCGACCAGCGCTGGGAGTCCTGCTTCATGTTCCACAGGTCCACGTGCTTGGCCTCGAGCGAGAAGTAATCCTGGGCGCCGAGGTCCACGCCCCAGCGCACGCCGTCGGCCTCGAGCACGAAGGAGCCGGCGTCCATGTGGCCGTGGTTCAGCCCGGCGGCGCCGCCCTTGACGGCGAGGTACAGCGCGGCGGGATCGGTCCACGACTCGCGGAAGACCACGATGGGATTGCGGCCGCGGCCGAGCCAGCGCAGGGGCAGGGCGGGGGCGTCCGCGGTCTGCGCCGGCCACCAGAGCAGCGCGAGCACGGCGAACCGCTCGTGCATCGCCCCGCGGAGTCCCGGCTCGCCCGCCTGCAGCAGGCGCAGCTGGCTGGCCAGCAGCCCGGGCTGGCCGAGGCGGCGCGACAGCCAGAACAGCGCGGGTTGGAAGCCCGGGGTGTCGTCGCCGTCGGAGAAATTATCGTAGCGGCCCGACGGCGCGATCATCTGCGTGAAGGCGCCGGCGCTCGCGAGAAAACCGGGCCGGTCCGGCTGCCCCCAGTCCGTGCCGAGCGCTGAAATCAGCCCGGCATTGAACAGCACCTGGTACGTGGTGCCGTAGCCCCAGTAGCCCGGTCCCTCCGGATAAACGCCGCCGGGGGCATAGGGCGCGAGGCCGTGGACGTTATGGCTGCGCGCAAGCGCGAGCACCTGCCGGGCGAGGGCGGGCTCCTCGTCGGCGATGAGCAGCGCGCCGAGCGACAGTCCGCCCAGGCAGACCTGGTTCCAGTTGTTCTCCGCCGTGTGCCACCAGTTGTCGGGGCTGTGCGGGTCGAGCCCGGGCCGCAGGCCCTTGTCGGCGATGGCGCGGTGCAGGGTGGCGCGCGCGGCCGGCGTGAGCACGTCGTCCAGCCAGTCGCAGCCGAGCGCGAGGGCGGTGGTCATCTCGCCGACGTCCAGGAAATGGGACGGGTTCCAGTCGGGGAAGGCCGCCGCGGCGAGCATCTCGGCCTCGGCGCGCCGCGCGAAGGCCGCGTCGCCCGTCATGCGGTAGGCGTAGGCCAGGTTCAGCACGCGCGCGACCGTCTCGCGGGAAACGCCGAGCAGGCGCCGGCCGCGCTTCTCGTAGCGGCAGGTCGGCAGCGGGAGCGTGGCGCGCGCGGCGGCCAGCACGCCTTGGTGCAGCTCGGCGGCCAGCGGGTCGGCGGCGATCCGCGCCTTGGCGGCCGCCCAGTCGGCGGCGGTGGCCAGGAGCCGCGGGTGCCCGGGCCGGAGTCCGGCGAGCGGGTCGGGTTCCGCGGCGGGGGCGACCGCGGCCAGAAGCAGGCTGAGCACCAGGACGAACAGGAAGCGGGGCGGCACCCCGCGACACTGTCCCGCCCGCTCGACCGCGTCCACCGCGGAAGTGACGGACGGTTTGAGCAGACGGTTTTGCCCACGGAATACACGGAACACACGGAAGCGGACCAAGGTGTGAGGTCATTCCACCTTCCATCCCCCTAATCCCGTCATCCTGAGCGAAGGCGTAGGATCTCGGTTCCGATCGCCATAGAGCCAATGCTGCGTTTCAGATACTCAAGCGACATCGCCCGAGTATCCGGTGCGCAAGCGGACTGAGTGGGATTAATTACAGCGATCCTTCGCCTTCGCTCAGGATGACGACCGCTGAATGGATCTCTTTTTTGAATGCACCAGAATCCAATTCCGTGTGTTCCGTGTATTCCGTGGGCACAACGAACCGCTGCGGTTTGCCGGACCATCCGAAAACGCGGGGCTTTCGTCCGGGCGGCGGCGTGCCTTGCTGGGGTGGAATCCCCGCCCCATGCATCCGCCCGACCTGACCTACGGCGACTTCACCCTGCCCGGCGAGGCCGGCCATGAAGCGCTCACCCTCCGCCTCGCGAAAAAATGGGGCGCGGACACGATCCGCGACTCCGACGGCACGCAGCTCTCGCCCGAGATCGTGCAGTCGGGGTACGACATCTACTCGACGCTCTGCCTGCCGCGCTCCGTGCAGCCCTGGGCGCGGACGCACCGCGACCAGCTCCAGCAGAACTACCTCATGAGCTTTCCCGTGGTGGCGGCGAAGGCGACGACCACGATCACGCTGCTGGCCGGCTTCTTCACCGAGCAGTTCGCGGTGAATTTCAAGGACCGCCCCCGGCGGTGGTGGCAGGTCTTCGACCGCACGACCGGCGAGGAGGTGCCGAAGTCCCGGTGGTCGGCGCAGCCGCGCCGCGGCACGGTCGCGATCACGGGCACGGTGCCGGGCCACAGCTACACGGTGAACTTCCTGGCCTTCCGGATCTGGGAGGAGATCTCGATGTACAACCACCTCACCAACGACTGGGGCGACCGCGAGCACCTCGCGGCGGTGGACCCGATGCAGCCGGCGGTGCAGCGGGTGCTGCTGGCGTACCTCGGGCAGTGGCTGCGCGGGCATCCCGACACCCGCGTGGTGCGGTTCACGTCGATGTTCTACAACTTCTCGTGGTTCTGGGGCGCGGACCGCGCGACGCTCCGCGACGTCTATTCGGACTGGGGCGACTACGCCATGACGGTGAGCCCGCGGGCGCTGCGGCTCTTCGAGCGGAGGCACGGGTACCGGCTGACGTCGGAGGACTTCGTCAACGGCGGCCTCTACAACTCCACCCACAACGCCCCGTCGCGGCGCTACCGGGACTACGTGGCGTTCATCCACGACTTCGTGATCGCGTTCGGCCGGCGGTGCATCGACCTCGTGCACCGGCACGGGAAGCTCGCGTACGTGTTCTACGACGACCACTGGATCGGCGTGGAGCCGAGCAGCCCGCGGTTCCGCGAGTTCGGCTTCGACGGCCTGATCAAGTGCGTGTTCAACGCGTTCGAGGTGCGGCTGTGCGCGCACGCGCGCGGCGTCCGCACGCACGAGCTGCGGCTGCACCCGTACCTGTTCCCGACCGGGCTGAAGGGCGAGCCGACGTTCGCCCCGGGTGGGCATCCCACGCTCGACGCGAAGAACTTCTGGATCGACGCCCGCCGCGGGCTGGTGCGCGCGCCGATCGACCGCATCGGCCTCGGCGGCTACCTCTCGCTGGTCGAGCCGTTCCCGGACTTCCAGGACTACGTGGCGGCGCTGGCGCGGGAGTTCCGCCTGCTGAAATCCTTCCATGCCGCCGACCGGCCGTGGTGCGCGCCGTATCCCGTGGCCGTGCTCACGGCCTGGGGCGACCTCCGGGCCTGGACGTGCTCGGGTCATTTCACGCCGGGCGTCGAGCTCTACGATGTGCTTGAGTCGCTCGCGGGCCTGGCGCTGGACGTGCGCTTCCTCAGCCTCGACGACGTGGCGGCGCGCGGCGTGCCGCCGGACGTGAAGGTCGTGCTCAACTGCGGCCGCGCCGGCAGCGCCTGGAGCGGCGGGCACCACTGGGACGACCCGCGCGTGGAGACAGCGCTCACGCAGTGGGTGCGGCGGGGCGGCGGGCTGGTTGGCATCGGCGAGCCCAGCGCGCGGCCGCGGCCGGGGCGGCATTTCCGGCTCGCGCCGGTCCTGGGGCTCGACCGCGATGCCGGCGACCGCGTGGCCAACGGCCGGTTCCGGTATGCCGCGCCCGCAGGCCGGGCGCCGGGGACGGCGAAGCACTTCATCACGGCGGACGTGACCGCGCCGCTCGACCTCGGCCGGGACGTGGACACCATTTATGTGTTCGACGCCGCGACGCAGGTGCTGGCCGAGCGCGACCGCACGCCGCGGCTGGCGGTGCACGGCTTCGGCCGCGGCCGCAGCGTTTATCTCAGCGGCTATCGCTGCACGCCGGAGAACACCCGCCTCCTGCACCGCGCGCTCTGCTGGGCGGCGCACCGCGAGGGCGGGTGGGCCGCGTGGAGTTCGAGCAACATCCGCACCGAGGCCACGTGGTTCCCGCGGGCGGGCAAGCTGGTCGTGATCAACAACGCCGGCACGCCGCAGGACACCGTGATCACGCTCGGCGACGGCCGCAGCAAGCGGCGCGTGCGGCTCGCGGCGCACGGCATCGCGGTGCGCGACGTGGCGGGTTGACGCTCCGGTGGCGGCCTTGGGACAAGGGCTTGCCAGCCGGAGATTCGACCCGCTTGATGACCCATTCCTCGCCCCATGAGTGTCACCCCTGCCGCTGATCCCGCACCCTCCCCGCCGGTCCCGGGACGCAAGCGGTGGCACGTCGGCACGCTCACCTACACGACCGGTGCGCTGGTGATTCTGTTCTGCTGGCTGCTGGCCGGCGACTTCGCGTGGCAGCTGAAGGAGCGCGCGGCACCCCCGGTCGTGCAGATCATGCTGCGGAAGTTTCAGGCATCCGACTTCCTCTCGGGCCTTTTCCTCCTCTCGGTGCCGTCGGCGATCGGTTTGTTCATCGGGCCGATCATCTGCTACCGCAGCGATCGGCACCGCGGGCGGTGGGGCCGGCGCATCCCGTACCTCCTCGTGACCTCGCCGATCGCGACGCTGTCGATGGCCGGCCTGGCGCTCGGCCCGGTGATCGGGGCGCGGCTGCACGCGTGGATGGGCTGGAGCCCGGCGTCGCTGAACCTGACCATCATCACGGTGCTCGGCCTGTCCTGGACCGGATTCGAGTTCACGACGGTGGCGGCCAACGCGGTGTTCAACGGCCTGGTCAACGACGTGGTGCCGGAGCCCATCATCGGCCGGTTCTTCGGGCTCTTCCGGGCGGTCAGCCTGATCTCCGGCATGGTCTTCAACTTCTATCTCATCGGCGTGGCGAAGGAGCACTTCCTGCCGATCCTCCTCGGCATCGGCCTGCTCTACGGCGGCGGCATGCTTGCGATGTGCCTGTTCGTGAAGGAGGGCGAGTACCCGGCGCCGCCTCCGCCCGTGCCCGGGGAGAGGCGGGGATTCATCGCCGGCCTGCGGACCTACGGCCGCGAGTGCTTCTCCAAGCCGTATTACCTCTGGGTCCTGGCCTCGATCGCGCTCGCGCAGATGGCGTTCATCCCGGTCAACCTCTTCAGCGTCTACTCGGCGGAAAGCTTCGGCCTGTCGATGACGCTCTACGGGCGCTACATCGTCGTGATGTACGCCTGCTCGCTGCTGCTGGCGTACCCGCTCGGGTGGCTGGCGGACCGGTTCCATCCGATCCGCGTGGGCATTGGCTCGATCGCCGCCTACGCGCTGGTGATGGCGTTCGGGTTCTTTGGCACCGTGGGGCCCCGGAGCTTCGGCATCGTCTTCCTGGCGCACGGCGTCCTGTCGGGCGCCTACTTCACCGGCGCCGCGGCCATCGGCCAGCGGCTGTTTCCCCACCACCGGTTTGCCCAGTTCATGGCCGCGTGGGTGCAGGTGCTCGCACTGGGCAACATCGCGCTCGGCCCGCTCATGGGCCTGCTGCTCGACCTGCTCGGCCACGACTACCGCTACACGTTCGGCGCGGGCTGCCTGATTGCGCTGGCAGCGCTGATCGCGGGCCTCGTGGTCCAGCGGCGCTGGAAGTCGCTCGGCGGCGACACGAGCTACGTGGCGCCGGAGTGAGCCGGCGCCGTCGCGGCGCCGCTACTGGGTCCGCCCGCGGGCCTCGACCCGCCACGTCTCCACCGTCACGCCGGCGGCGGTCACCACGACCGTGTCGGTGAGGTTGACTACCGGGCACACGTGGGCCGGCGTGAAGAGGATGCGCTCGCCGACGGCCAGCGCGTCCACCGCCGCGCCGCGCACGTAGCCGTGCTCCTCGTTGACGCGGACGACGGCGAGATCGCGGCCGTCGGCCGCCAGCGCGGAAATCCCGTCGGGCGTGCGGTCGGAGGAAAAGGTCTTGGAGCCCGCGTCAATCAGCGCGAGGCCGGGCTCGGGCCGGTCCACGACGGTGGCGAGCACGTGCAGGGCGACGTCGGACTCCGCCATCACGCGTGCGGCGCGCACGAGGGAGAGGTCGCCGAAGACGTAGGTGCCGGGGCGCAGGGCCTGCACGCGGCCGCGGCTGGCGGCGGCGACCAGCCGCGCGCTGATGCTGCAGCCCGGCCAGAGCGCGAGGCCCGGATCAAGGGCGTCGCGCAGCGCGGCGAGGCGGTCGACCAGCTCGGCGGCGCGGGCGGGCAGCTCGTCGGCCGGCACGCCGTAGAAATGTCCCTCGTGCGTGTAGCAGCCCCGCAACACGAGCCGGCGGGAGCGGCCGAGCGCGGCGGCGAGGCGGCCGGCGCCGGCGGCATCGCGCACGCCCTCGCGGCCCAGGCCGGAGTCGAGGGCGAGCATGACCTCCAGCCGGCGGTCGGCGGCGGCGGCGACGCGCTCCAGCGCCTGGAGGTGGACCTCGCTGGTGACGGCGACGCGGAACTCGTCCAGCTGGTCGGCCAGCGCGGCGACGCGCGCGGCCTGGCCGGGATCGGCGAGCGAGTGGGCGAGGAACAGCCGGCGCACGCCGGAGGGCAGCATGGCCTCGGCCTCGCCGAGCTTGGCGCAGGTGAGTCCGCGCGCGCCGGCGGCGAGCTGCTGGCGCGCGATCGCGACCAGCTTGTGCGTCTTGATGTGCGGTCGCAGCTCGACGCCGTGGCGGTCGCACCAGGCCTGCATGGACCGGATGTTGGCCGCGACGCGGTCGCGGTCCACGAGCACGGCGGGGGTGGCGAGCTCGGCGAGGGTCGGCATGGTGCTCACATCCGGCCGATCTGGCCGAGCGTCAGCCCGCCGTCGATGACCAGGATCTGGCCGGTGATGTAGCGGGCGGCGGGTGAGAGCAGGAATGCGACGGCGCCGGCGCAGTCGGCCGGCTCGCCGAGCCGGCCGAGCAGGATCTTCTTCTCGTAGTGGGCGCGCTTGGCGGGATCCACCAGGCCCGCGGTGAGCGGCGTGCGGATGAGGCCCGGGGCGATGCCGTTCACGCGGATCTGGTGCGCGGCGAGCGACTGGGCGAGGGTGCGGGTGAGCATGACCAGTGCACCCTTGGAGATGTCGTAGGCCGTGGAGTCGTCCTCCGGCTGGAAGCCATTGGTCGAGCACGTGGTGACAATCGCGCCCGGCCGCCCGTGCGCGACGAGCTCGCGGGCGAACGCCTGGGCGGCGAAGTAGGCGGCGCGGACGTTGAGGTCGAGGGTCCGCTGCCAGCGCGCGGGGTCCATCTCCAGGAACGGCCCGTCCCAGAAGCCGCCGGCGTTGCAGACCAGCAGGTCGAGCCCCGGCCGCGCGGCGAACGCGGCGGCCACGAGTTGCGCGGGGCCGGCCGGGTCGAGCAGGTCGGCGGAAAGATAAAGCGCGCCGGGCGGCAGCGCGGGCGCGGCGGGCTCCAGCCCGTGAAAGATCACATCGGCCCCGGCGGCGTGCAGGCCGTGGCCGATGGCGTGGCCGATGCCGGAGGAGGAGCCGGTGACAAGGGCGGTGCTACCCGCGAGGGAGAACGGAGGCATCGGGCAGGAAGGAAGACCGGAGATTGTCGGGCGCGCCGTCACGGTGCAATCCCTCCGGCAGGATCCGGTGCGGACGGCTCCGGACGGCGTCGCGCGCGCGCGAATTTTCATTCCGGGCGGACCGCTGAGCGGTTTATCCGCTCGATGCCGGCGCGACACCGGAGTTCAATGCGGCATGAGCGCGACCCTGCACTATCCCAAGAATCCCGACACGCCCGTCTCGTCGCTCCCGTTCAACCCGGCGGTGCGGGTCGGCGACCTGATCTTCGTTTCCGGCCAGGCGTCGGTGGATCTCACCGGCAAGATCATCCCCGACACCTTTGAGGGTGAGTTCCGCCGCTCGGTGGAGAATCTCCGCAAGGTGCTCGCGGCGGCGGGCAGCGACCTGGCGCACGTGGTGCAGACGCGCAATTATGTGCGCGACCCCGCGAACCTGGCGCGCTACAATGAGCTGTACCGCGAATATTTTCCCGCGCCCTATCCCGCCCGCATGACCCTCACCCACTGCCTCCCGGCCACCCTGCAGTACGAGATCGAGGCCGTCGCCGTCGTGCAGTCTTCCTGAATGTTTTCCCCATGAAATTCATCCGCTACACTGATTCCGCCGGACGCATCCATTACGGCGCCGAGCAGCCCACGGGCCCGGCCCTCCGCATCGACGGCGACATTTTCGGCGCCTACCGCGTCACCGGCGAGCGCGCCGACGTGGCCAAGCTGCTGGCGCCGGTGGCGCCGGTCCAGATCCTTGGCATCGGCCTGAACTACCGGCACCACGCCGAGGAGTCGAAGATGAAGATCCCCGAGCAGCCCGTGCTGTTCATGAAGAGCCTCAACGCGCTCCAAAATCCCGGCGACGCGATCCTGATCCCGACCTTCCTCGCCAGCGACGAGGTGGACTACGAGTGCGAGCTCGCGGTGGTGATCGGCAAGACCGGCAAGAACATCCCGCGGGCGAAGGCCCTCGAGCACGTGCTCGGCCTCACCTGCGCCAACGACGTCTCGGCGCGCGACTGGCAGATCAAGCGCGGCGGCAGCCAGTGGTGCCGCGGCAAGTCGTTCGACACCTTCTGCCCCCTCGGGCCGCGGCTTGTCACGCTCGACGAGGTGTCCGGGCCGAACTCGCTCAAGATCGCCACGCACCTCAACGGCGTGGCGGTGCAGGACTGGACGACGTCGGACATGATCTTCGACGTGGCCACGCTGATCGAGTTCCTCAGCGGCAGCACCACGCTGGTGGCCGGCACGGTGATCCTCACCGGCACGCCGCATGGCGTCGGCATGGCCGCGAAGCCCGCCCCGCGCTGGCTGCGGCCGGGCGACGAGGTCACCGTCGAGATTGAGGGCATCGGCCGGCTCACGAATCCCGTCGCGCTGGAACCCTCCGCCCGCTGACGGGGGGGGCAGACGCCACGGGTCCCGCATGCCGACCGACCAGCTCACCGCCGAGGTTTTTCACCGGGTGCCGGCGCGCCTCGGCGAGGGCGTGTGCTGGCATGCGCGGAGGCGGACGCTGTGGTGGATCGACATCCTCGGGCAGCGCCTGTTCGAGTCGGACCTCTCCGGGGCGGCGCCGCGCGAGCTCGCCTCGCCCTCGCTCATCGGCGCGGTCGCGCCGACCGCCCGCGGCGGGCTGGTGGCGGCGCTGCGCGACGGCATCCACCTGCTGGACCCTGACACCGGGGCGTTCACGCCCTTCGCCACGGCGCCCGGGCACGACCCGGGACAGTTCCGCTTCAACGACGCGAAGGTGGACCCGCGCGGACGCTTCTGGGCGGGCACGCTGGCGCTCGATGGCCGGGCGGGGCAGTCGCGGCTGTACCGCATCGATGCCGACCGCAGGGTGTGCGTGATGCGCGAGGGCGTGACCATCTCCAACGGACTGGCGTGGTCGGCTGATGCGCGGGCCCTGTACTACATCGACTCGCCGACGCGGACTGTGCAGGCGTTCGAGTACGACCTGGAGCACGGCACGATCGGCCCGCCGCGCGTGGCGATCACGTTCGCGGAGGCCGACGGCTGGCCCGACGGGTGCTGCCTCGACGCCGAGGGCGGACTGTGGATCGCGCACTGGGGTGCGGGGAAGGTCACCTGCTGGGACCCGGTGGCGGCGCGCCTCCGCCGCACGGTGCGCGTGCCGGTGGCGAACGTGACCTCCTGCGCGTTCGGCGGGCCGCGGCGCGACCAGCTGTTCATCACGACGGCGGTGGACGACGCCCGCGCGGGCGCGGAGCCGGCGGCCGGCTGGCTGTTTCGCGCGGAACCCGGCATCGTCGGTCCCGAGCTGGCCATGTTCGCCGGCGGCTGAGGGGGCGCCGGCCGCGATTTGGCGGCGAATTCCGGCGTGGTTTCAAGAATTGCGCAGCAAAACCCAACCCATGCGCAGCGGTGGGCGGGGTCGCGTGCTACCGTGGGGCATGGCAACTCTTTCCGAACGTCTTCCCGAAAACGCGCCCGGCCGCTACTATGTCGATGCCACCTGCATTGACTGTGATCAGTGCCGCGCCATCGCCCCCGAGATCTTCGCCCGCAACGAAGCCAGCGGCCTCTCCGTGGTCGCCAAGCAACCGTTGTCGGCCGAGGAGCTCGCGCTCGCCGAGGAGGCCCTGACCTCCTGTGCGACCGCGTCCATCGGCAACGACGGCGCCTGACCGACATTGGCCGGCCGGCCCGCGGGTTTCGCGCGACGCTTTTCCAACCGGAAAGGCGTCGCCTTGTTTTTGGCGCGAAGGGGATCCCTACTTGGGTGTTTCTCCTTAGCAGCCGCGTGTGCGTCGTGCTGCCCGTCAGGGCCTTGCGCGGGATTGGGATTAAGCCGGAGGCGGATTGAGCCGAAGTAAAGGCGTCCGCCCCCACGCATGAAATCCTCCGCCGTCCCCACGATTGACCGGCCCCGCCCCTTCGCGGTCAACGAGCTGTTTTTCTCCACCACGGAATCCCGCGGCATCATCACCTCGGGCAACGAGGTGTTTGTCCGCATCAGCGGCTACGCCGCCGGCGAGCTGGTGGGGAAGGCGCACAACCTTGTGCGTCATCCCGACATGCCCCGGTCGGCCTTTCGCCTCGTGTGGGACCGGCTCAAGGCCGGGCAGCCCGCGGCGGCGCTGGTGAAGAACCGCGCGAAGGACGGGTGCTATTACTGGGTGGTCGCGCTGATCACCCCGACCGCCGACGGCTATCTCTCGGTGCGGTTCAAGCCCACCGGCGCCAACCTCGGCGTGATCGAGCCGCTGTACGCGCAGATGCGCGCCGCGGAAGTGGCGGCGGAACAGGGCGGGGCGGACGGCGAGGCCGCGATGGACGCCGGCGCGGCCGTGCTGGGGGCGGCGCTGCAGGCGCACGGCTGGGCCGACTACGAAGAATTCATGCGGGTGCTCCTCTGCGGGGAGCTGCAGAGCCGCGACGCGGCGCTGGCGCAGGGCCGGCTGGCCATCGTGCAGCCGCTTCCGGCCGACGCGCAGCGGCGGGCGCTGCGCGAGCCGGTGCTGAAGTACCTGGCGGACATCTACCGCGACGGCCTGCTCGCGTACAAGCACCTCGACGGGCTGTACCACCGGCTCGACCAGTTCGTGGCGCTGAACCAGACGCTCAGCAGCAAGTCGGCCTTCGTGAACACCCTCACGGACGAGCTGCGCCTCTCCTCGATCAACGTGGCGCTGGCCTCGACCCGGCTGGGCGGCGAGGGCGAGAGCCTCGGCGTGATATCCCGGCACATGGACGAGACCTCCGGCGAGGTGGCCCACTCAGTGCACGGGCTCGTGACCGGGATCAACACCGTGTCCGGGCGCCTGCGCGGCGTGAACTTCAACCTCGCGGCGTCGCGCCTTCAGCTCGAGATGGCGCTGACCTTCCTGCACGAGCTGCTCGCCAGCGACGACCTGTCCGCGGCCTGGCAGGAGCGCTGCGGGCTGATCCGCACGCTGCACGCTGCCTTCACCGCCACGATGGGCCAGGCGAGCCAGGCGCTGCACGAGTTGGAGGAGGCGGTGCATCCGCTCGGCGCGATCGCCGACTACCTCAGCCGGCACATGCTCACGCTGCAGGTGACGCAGGTCGGCGGGCTGGTGGAGAGCACGCGCCTTTCGTCGCAGGGCAACTTCCACGACATCTTCCTCAGCATCCGCGAGCAGATCGAGCGCACGCACAAGGAGCTCGCGGAGCTCACGAATGCGCTCCACCAGCTCGCCGGCCTCGCGGTGGAAACCCCGGGCCTGGCCCGGGAGATCGTCCAGGCCGCCGACCGCATGGGCCAGGACATCGCCACGCTGCCCGCCGAGGCGGTCGCGCCGGTGGTGCCGGTGGCGGCTACGAAGCCGGCAAGTCCGGCTGAGTCGGCGGTTCCGGCCGAGTCGGAAATGGCCGTGGCGGGCGTTTGAGCGGACGCGGGTCTTGAGGTCGGCACGTCTCAAGGTCGCGGGATCGGAGATTTCTGCGCGCGTCCTTCCCCCTTCAGGTCCGGGGCTTTTGGCCGATGGAGTCTGCGTACCTTTTCTATGAAGACTCGCATTGGCATTTTGACGGGCGGGGGCGACTGCCCCGGCCTTAATGCCGTGATTCGCGCCGTGGTGATTGCCGCGGCGAAGCACGGCTGGACCACCTTTGGGTTCCAGGGCGGGTTCGAGGGCCTGCTGACGCCGGTGCGCACGCGCGTGCTCGACCCGGACGACATGGACGGGCTGCTGTTCCTCGGCGGCACGATCCTCGGCACCAGCAACTCGGGCCGCTTCGCGGCCAAGGTCGGCCACGGCGAGACCCGCGAGATCGACCCTGGCATCATCGCCGAGGCCAAGGGCAACTTTGACCGGCTCGGCCTGCGCGCCCTCGTGGTCGTCGGCGGCGACGGCTCGCTGTCCATCGCGCAGCAGCTCCACGACGGCGGCGTGCCGGTGGTGGGCGTGCCGAAGACGATCGACAACGACATCGCGGGCACGGCCTCCACGTTCGGGTTCGACACCGCGGTGTCGTTCGCCACGGACGCGCTCGACCGCCTCCGCTGCACGGCCGCGAGCCACCAGCGCGTGCTGGTGTGCGAGATGATGGGCCGCTACGCCGGATGGATCGCCGCGCACAGCGGCATCGCCGGCGGCGCCGACGCCATCCTGATCCCGGAGATTCCCTTCAGCCTCGAGCGCGTGTGCGACAAGATCCGCGAGCGGGAAGCCGACGGGAAGCACCACTCGCTCGTGGTCGTGGCCGAGGGGGCGCGGCAGCAGGGCGGGGACTTTGTGACGAAGGAGTCGCCCTCGCCGGGCATCGGGCCGGGCGGCGGGGCGTTCCGCGAGGCGCGGCTGGGCGGCATCGCCACGATGGTGGCGGAGGAGATCCAGCGCCGCACCAGCAAGGAGACCCGCGTCTGCGTGCTCGGGCACCTGCAGCGCGGCGGCGTGCCGACCACCTTCGACCGGCTCCTTTGCACGCGCTTCGGCGTGGGCGCGGTGCGGCTGATCTCCGAGGACAAGTTCGGCGTGATGGTCGCGTACATCCCGCCCGACACCGTCGGCATCCCGCTGCCCGACGCCATCGGCCGCCTCAGCACGGTCCCGCCGGATGGCGACATCGTCCGCACCGCCCGCGCGCTGGGCATCAGTTTTGGGGACTAGCTTTTGTTGATCTTCGAATTTCGGCCACGAAGTCCCTAACGGGCTCAACTCCGGGCTAGCCTCGGGCGCGGGAGCGGCTAGCTTCGCGGCGTCGCCATGAGCCAGTCCCCGCGGCAGGTCGAATGTGTCATTCCGGTCCTCCGCGTGCAGGACCTGGCGCGCAGCGTCCGCTTCTACACCGACGTGCTGGGCTTCAAGCTGGACTGGGGCGCGAAGGCGGGCGACACGCTCGGGTCGGTGTCGCGGGATGGCTGCGCGATCATGCTGTCTGCCGGGAGCCGCGGCCAGCCGCGGACCTGGGTGTGGATCGGGCTGGAGGACGACTCGCTGTTCGGCGTGGTGGAGGGGCGGGGCGCGAAGGTGCTGCAGGGGCCGAAGAATTTTCCGTGGGCCTATGAGATGAAGATCGCGGATCCCGACGGCCATGTGCTGTGGCTCGGGACCGAGCCGAAACAGGACCTGCCCTTCGCGTCGGCGACCGACACCGAGGGTCTCCTGCTGGACTGAGACCGAGGCGGCGGCGGGACAGGGCGGCCTTGCATCGGGTGGGGCGGGCGATAGCATCGGAGGCCCTGCCTCATGGCGGGTGATTGATACGCTTATTCCCATGAAGACCAAACTCATTGCCTCCCTTGCCCTCATCCTCGCGTGCGGCGCGACCTATTCCCTGGCGGCCACCGCCGGCGAGAACTGGGAAACGCACTGCGCCAAGTGCCACGGTGCCGACGGCAAGGCCGCGACCAAGCTCGGCCAGAAGATGAAGCTCAAGGACTACACGAATGCGGCCTCGCTCGCCACCGTGTCCGACGCGGACCTCGTCAAGGCCACCGCCGAGGGCGTCAAGGAAGGCGCCAAGGAGAAGATGAAGGGCTACAAGGACAAGCTCTCGTCCGACGAGATCAACGATCTGGTGAAGTACATTCGCGCGTTCGCGAAGGCCAAGTAAGGCCTGATCCCATGGCCTCACGCCGAACCGGCCCAACCCCGGTTCGGCCCCTCAGGGGATCGATGCTCGATCTCCTCTGCTCTTCGCGTCCTTCGCGACCTTCGTGGTAAGACTGCCTTGGGGTGACCACGAAACACACGAAAACCGACCGGATAATCGGTGCCATTAAATCTTGATCCGCGTCCATCCGCGGCATCCGCGGGAAACCGCCCGGGTGATTTCTGTCCGTCGGTGAGCGCACGCTGTCAGCCTGCCGGCACCTCGGCTGGAGGTTGCGAGCCGGCGGGACCGGACTGCTCGGTACTTTCTGCTACCGGAATTCCGGTAGCAGAAAGGCATGTCAATTTGCGTTTAGGCGGATTAACTGGGGCCGGCATCGTGCTGCGGTTAGCACGAGCGACTACCCCAACGTTTGAATCCACCCGCTGATTGCCTCGTCGGAGTCTGGAGTTCGGCGCCGGCTTGGCGGGTGCAGTGCGCCCCCCCACCATGAAAATCGATTCCACCCCGCCGGCCGCGTCGCCGCTGCTGCCCAACCTGCGCCTGGCCAACCTCAGTTCGAATCGCGAGCAGACCTACTATATCTTGGTGGTGCTGCTCTCGGTGATCGCCTGGGTCGTGCTGGCCTTCACGATCATTGGCGCGGCCTACGCGCTGCTCGCCGGTTTCTTCCTGTGGCTGGGCCATGGCCTGCTCGCCGCCCACCTGCGCGCGGAGGCGGTGCATGTGAACGAGCGGCAGATGCCCGAGCTGCATGCGACCTTCCTGGCGGTCTGCCAGCAGCTCGAGATCACCGATCCGCCCCGGCTGTGCGTGCTGCAGTCGGGCGGAGTGCTGAACGCGTTCGCCATGCGCCATGCCGGCCGGGACTTCGTGGTGGTCTATTCGGAATTTCTGGAGGCGTTTGGGCCGGATTCGCCCGAGATCCGATTCATCCTCGGCCATGAGCTGGGTCACCTGAAGAGCCGGCATGTGCTGAAGCAGATCCTGCTGGCGCCGGGCCTGATCTTTCCACTCATCGGGCCCGCCTATCGGCGTGCCTGGGAGACCTCCTGCGACCGGCATGGGGCGTTTGTGGCCGGGGACATGAACGGGGCGCTGCGCGCGATGCTGACCTTGTCCGGGGGCAAGTCCCCGGGGCGCGCCCTCAACGCGGAGGCGTTCGCGAGCCAGTACGAGGAGGAGCGCGGGTTTTTCGTCTCCCTGCACGAGCTGACCTCGAGCTACCCGACGCTCTCGCGCCGCGTGCGCGACCTGCGGGCGCTGCAGGACGGCACGGAGGCGTCGCGGGCGCCGCGTCATCCGCTGGCCTATTTTGCCGCGCTCTTCGTGCCCGGTGGAAATGTCGGCGGCGGCGGCGCCTCGAGCGCGCTGGTCATGGTCGTCGTGATCGGCCTGCTGGCGGCGATGGCGATCCCGGCCTTCCAAAAAGTCCGGCAGGCCTCCGAGGCCAAGGCCTGCTACAACAGCCGTCTGATGCTGAGCACCGCCCTCGAACAATACACGGTCGAGCACGGCCAGTCGCCGCGCAGCTTTGCCGACATCGTCGGGCCCGGTAAGATCCTGCCCACGATGCCGGTCTGTCCGACGCACGGGACGTACTCCGCCCGGCACACGGGCACGGGATTCGAGGTTTCCTGCTCCAATCACGGCCAGGGCGCGCCCCAGATCGGCAAATAACCAGCCGGCGAGTCACCACGAAACACACGAAAACCGACCGGATAACCGGTGCCATTAAATCTTGATCCGCGTCCATCCGCGGCATCCGCGGGAAAATTCCGGGCCCCGCGGGTGATCGGCACCGGGCATGAAAAAGGCGCTCCGTGACGGGAGCGCCTTTGAAATCGGGTCGGGGCGGATCAGGCGCCGAGCTGGTAGCGGGTGAAGCGGCGGATCTGGATGTTCTCGCCGATCTTGGTGATCAGTTCGGTGAGCTTCTCCTTCACGGTCTTCTCCGGCACCTTCACGAACGGCTGGTCGAGCAGGACGATCGTGGAGTAGAACTTGTCGAGCTTGCCCTCGACGATCTTCTGCACGGCCGCGGGCGGCTTGCCCTGGACCTGGGCGGCGGCGATCTCGCGCTCCTTGGCGAGCTCGGTCTCCGGGACCTGGTCGCGGGTGACGTAGAGCGGGTTCGCGGCGGCGATCTGCAGGCAGATGTCGCGGCAGAACGCCTTGAAGTCGTCATTGCGCGCGACGAAGTCGGTCTCGCAGTTGACCTCGAGGAGGACGCCGACCTTGCCGCCGACGTGGATGTAGCTTTCCACGAGGCCTTCCTTGGTCGCCCGGTCGGCCTTCTTGGCCGCGGACGCCGCGCCCTTCTTGCGCAGGATCGTGGTGGCTTCCTCGACGTTGCCGTTGGCTTCGGTCAGAGCTTTCTTGCAGTCCAACAACCCGGCGCCCGTGGCGATCCGGAGGTCGTTGACCATTTGAGCGGAGATGATGGTGCTCATTAAGTGTAAGTCCCGTGGGATTACTCGGCCTTGACCGGGGCCTTCTTGGCGCGGGTGGGCTTCTTGGCCGGGACGACGGGCTCGGCGTCACCCTCGACGACGGCTACGACATCGGCGGGCAGCTCGATCTTGGAGAGGTCAACCTCGCCCGGGGCGAGCGGGGCGGCCTCGGCGCCGGTGTTGGCGACCTTGATGTCGGAGGCGCCGCGCTGGGCGCGGCGGGTGTCGCGGAGGGCCAGGCCGCTCTGCACGGCGGCGACGATCGTCTCGACGATGATCCGGATGGACTTCACGGCGTCATCGTTGCCCGGGATCGGGTGGCTGAGCGTGGTCGGGTCGGAATTGGTGTCGCACAGGCCGACGCACGGGATGCCGCAGCGGGCGGCCTCGGCGACGGCGATCTTCTCGTGGTTGACGTCCACGACGAACATCGCGGAGGGCAGGCCGACCATGTCGACGATGCCGCTGAAGTTGCGCTGCATGCGGACCATCTCGCGCTTGATGGCGGCTTCCTCCTTGGAGGAGAACTTGGCCAGCTCGCCGCTGGTCTCCATGGCCTGGTACTTCTTGAACTTGGCGATGGATTTCTTGACGGTCTCGTGGTTCGTCAGGGTGCCGCCGAGCCAGCGGTCCACGCACACCGGCATGTTGGTCGCGCTGGCGGCCTCGCGGACGATTTCCTTGGCCTGGCGCTTGGTGCCGACGAAGAGGATGTTGCCGCCGTTGGCGACGGTGTCCTCGACAAACTTCACGGCCTTCTCGAGGGCGATGTGGGTCTTGCCGAGGTCGATGATGGAGATGCCCTGGCGGTGGTCGAAGACGAAGGGCTTCGAGCGCGGGTTCCAACGCTTGGTCTGGTGCCCGAAATGCACGCCGGCATCGAGCAGGTCTTTAGGAGTGACGTTCATGGATCTATGTTTTGCGAAACACAGGTCGGCCAATGGGCCGCCTTGCGATCGTGACTGAGGTTATGGTTGATGTTTGCTGACTGACAGAGCGGTCCAAAACAGGGATCGCCCGCGCAACTGGCAAGCGCGAACTGTGGATTTCCCCAAAAAGGCGTTGACAGGCAATTTCCTGCGCCGCACGTTCCGCCTCCCTTTGTTGCAGGGTGGAGCAGCCTGGTAGCTCGTCAGGCTCATAACCTGAAGGTCGTTGGTTCAAATCCAACCCCTGCACCCAATTTA
>CAIJZY010000047.1 GCA_903825285.1 uncultured Opitutia bacterium
GGCGTGAAGGGCATCGACCACATCGAGTTCATCGTCGACGACGCCGACCAGTGGCGCGACTTCTTCGTCCAGAAATACGGCATGGCCCCGCGGTTCTACGCGGACGCGGCGACCGGCGTGAAGGGCCGGCGCGCGCACGTGGTGGGGCAGGGGCGGATCAACTTCATCGTGGCCGAGCCGCAGGGCCGCGGGCCCGAGGCGGACTTCCTCCGCTGGCACCTGGACCGGCACGGCTGCGGCGTGCGCGACGTGGCGTTCCGCGTGCAGGGCGCGGCGCAGGCGCTGGCCGAGGCGGCGCGGCGCGGGGCGCAGGTCGTGCGCCCGCTCGACGAGCACGACCAGTTCATCGGCGGCACGATCGCGGCCTACGGCGACACGGTGCACACGTTCATCGAGCGCAAGCCGCACACCGACTTCGCGCCGGGCTACCGGCCGGTGCCGGGCGGCTTTGAGGACGGCGACATCCACTTTGCCATGATCGACCACGTCGTGGCCAACGTGGAGCACATGGAGCCGTGGGTGAAGTACTACGAGGGCATCTTCGGCTTCGACCTGTTCATGCACTTCGACATCAACACCGGCCGCAGCGCGCTCATGTCAAAGGTCGTGAGCTCCACCGACGGCTGGGTGAAGATGCCGATCAACGAGCCGTCCTCGGCCAACTCGCAGATCCAGGAGTTCCTCGACCGCTACCAGGGCCCCGGCGTGCAGCACATCGCGCTGCTCACGCCCAACATCCTCGCCACCGTCGGTGAGATGCGCCGCATGGGCCAGGAGTTCCTCGACGTGCCCGAGACCTACTACGACGCCGAGTTCGACCGCCGCGTCGGTGAGATCGAGGAGGACAAGGAGCTGCTGAAGAGCCTGCGCATCCTCGTGGACCGCGACGAGGGCGACGACGGCTACCTGCTGCAGCTCTTCACCAAGTGCGTCTTCACCCGGCCGACGCTGTTCTTCGAGGTCATCCAGCGCCGCGGCCGTGCGCGCGGCTTCGGCGAGGGCAACTTCCGCGCCCTGTTCGAGGCCATCGAGCGCGAGCAGGCGAGGAGGGGAACGCTCTGAAGTAGCGCGTAGCGGGGAGCGAGTAGGTCAATCCCGCCTTTCACGACGCCTGGCAGTCCACCCGCTACTCGCTACTCACTACCCGCTACTTCCATCATGCCCCAATACCTCAAGCTCGGACAGCTGCCCCGGAAGCATCACCTGAAGCTCCCGCGCGATCCCGCCGCGAGTTTCAAGGGCGAGGGCCTGCACTACGAGCACGTGATCACCACCGAGGGATTCGACCGCGCCTACTCGATCCTCTACCACCAGAAGCCCCCGACGCGCGTGAAGCAGGTGGAACTGGTGCGCGAGTGCGCGCTGCACGCGGCGGCGCCGGCCTCGTTGCGGCACCACCACCTCAAGTCCTTCCAGCTGCCGCGCCAGGGCGACCCGTACACGGGACGCGTGCCGCTGATGTTCAACCAGGACCTCACCTGCTCGCGCTGCCGGCCGGCGACGGCGATGGCTGCGGGCTATGACTTCTACCGCAACGGCCAGAGCGACGACCTCATCTTCGTCTGGCGCGGCGGCGGCTGGCTCGAGACGAACTTCGGCCGGCTGCGCTACCGGCAGGACGACTACCTCGTGATCCCGCGCGGCACGATCTATCGCCTCGTGCCGGACGACATCGCGCAGGAGGACTACCTTATCCTCGAGTCGGCTCACCCGGTGCGGCTCCCCGCGCGCTACCTGCATCCCGAGGGCCAGATCCGCCTCGGCGCGCCGTACAGCGAGCGCGACTTCCACGGTCCGACCGAGCTGGTGCCGAATGAGCAGGAGGGCGATTTCGCGGTCCTGCTGAAGGACCGCGCGCGGCTCACCAAGGTCGTCATGGCAAGCCATCCCTTCGACGTGGTGGGCTGGGACGGCTACCTGTACCCGTTTACTTTCAACGCGAATGACTTCGAGCCGATCACGGGCACGGTCCACCTGCCGCCGCCGATTCACCAGACGTTCGAGATCCGCGGCTACGTCGTGTGCACCTTCGCCCCGCGCTGGCTCGATCACCACCCCGAGGCCGTCAAGGTGCCCTGGGCCCACGACAACACCGAGGCCGACGAGGTGCTGTTCTACGTCCGCGGGCACTTCGGCTCGCGCAAGGGCGTCGAGCCCGGCTCGTTCACCCTCCACCCGCAGGGCATCCCGCATGGGCCGCACCCGGGCACGACGGTGAAAAGCTTCGACGCCCAGCGGACCGAGGAACTCGCCGTGATGTTCGACACGCAGTACCCGCTGCAGCTGACCCCCGAGGCCCTCGGGATCGATGACCCGGATTATCCGCTCAGCTGGTTGGGGTGAGTGTGAAGCACGAAGGGCAAAACTCGAAATTCGAGGGAAGGACCAAACCCGAGCAATTCCGGCTGGAGCACCGCGATGACTCCGGCGGCGGCCGCCCGGTTCTTTTCCTCGCAAGCCGCCCTCGAATTTCGGATTTTGACCTTCGAATTTCCCAACCATGCATCTCGACTTTACCAAGCTCTCCGCCCGCGACGCCTACCAGTGGATGACGCTGACGATCCTGCCGCGGCCGATCGCCTGGGTCTCCACCATCGCGGCGGACGGCAAGACCAACCTCGCGCCGTTCAGCTTTTTCCAGGGCGTCTGCGCCAATCCGCCAACCCTGATGTTCGTCCCGGTCAACAACCGCCAGGGCGTGAAGAAGGACACGGTCCGCAACATCGAGGCCGTGCCGGAGTTCGTCGTGAACCTCGTCCCGCACGCGCTGGCCGCGCAGATGAATTCCACCGCGGCGCTGCTGCCGTACGGTGAGAGCGAGTTCGAGAAGTTCGGCATCGCCGCCACGCCCTCGACCCAGGTCCGTCCGCCCCGCGTTGCCGCCGCGCCGGTCGCCTACGAGTGCCGGCTCGACCGCTTCGTCCACATCGGCGAGGGGCCGCTGGCGGCCAACGTTGTCTTCGGCCGCATCCTCACGGTCCACGTGCGCGACGACGTGCTCGGCGCCGACGGCAAGCCCGACCCCCGCAAGCTCGACCTCGTCGGCCGCCTCGGGGGCGAGGAGTATGCCACGACCCGCGACGTCTTTTCGCTGGTCCGGCCGGATTGAGCCTTGAAATCCAAGGATTGAAGCACGCAATCCGCGGGAACGGAGCCCCCGCCCGCCCCCTCGGTTTCACCCCCTAGCTGTCCCTCGAATTTCGAGTTTTCGCCTTCGAGCATATTTCACCCATGTCCTCCTCCGACACGGTCATCCTCGCCGCCACGCGCACGCCTCTGGGTTCGTTCCAGGGCGCCCTCGCGTCGGTGCCCGCCTCGCGCCTGGCCGCCACGGCCATCAAGGGTGCGCTGGCCCAGACGGAACTCTCGGCCACCGACGTCACCGACGTCCTGCTCGGCAATGTCCTCCAGGCCGGCCAGGGCCAGGCACCGGCCCGCCAGGCGGCGCTGGCCGCCGGTCTGCCGCCCTCGGCGCGCGCGGTGACGATCCACAAGGTCTGCGGCTCCGGCCTGCAGGCCATCATGCAGGGCGCGCACGCCCTCGCGGCCGGTGCGGCGACGTGTGTGGTGGCCGGCGGCATGGAGAACATGAGCGCCGCGCCCTACCTCCTGCCCAAGGCCCGCGACGGGTTCCGGCTCGGCCACCAGCAGGTCATCGATTCGCTGGTGCACGACGGCCTCTGGGATCCCTACAACAACCTCCACATGGGGAGCTGCGCGGAGCAGTGCGCCGCGAAGTACGGCTTCACCCGCGCGCAGCAGGACGCGTACGCCATCGCCAGCTTTGAGCGGGCCAACGCGGCCGTGCAGGACGGGCGCTTCGCCGCGGAGATCACGCCGGTGGAGATCCCCGGCCCCAAGGGCAGCGTCACCAAGGTCGACCGGGACGAGGGTCCGGCGAAGGTAAAATACGACAAGGTACCCACTTTGCGCCCCGTGTTCGACCCGGCCGGGACCATCACCGCCGCGAACGCCTCCACGCTCAACGACGGCGCCGCCGCGCTGGTGCTGGCGACCGCCGCGACGGCCCAGATGAAGAACCTGAAGCCGATTGCCCGGATCATCGCCTTCGGCAGCCACGCCCAGGAGCCGCTCTGGTTCACCACCGCCCCGGTGGCCGCCGCGCAGGCGGTGCTGGCCCGGGCGGGTTGGAAGGTGGGCGACGTCGATCTCTGGGAGGTCAACGAGGCCTTTGCCGTCGTGCCGATGGCGTTCATGCGCGAGCTCGGCGTGCCGCACGAGAAGCTCAACGTCCGCGGCGGCGCGATCTCGCTCGGCCACCCGATCGGCGCCAGCGGCGCGCGCATCGTCGTCACTCTCCTCGCCGCCCTGCGCGAGCGCGGGCTGAGGCGCGGCGTCGCCGCCATCTGCATCGGCGGCGGCGAGGGCCTGGCCGTGGCGGTGGAGCTGGTCTGAACCCGGAGCCGCGCGCATCACGATGTCCGACTATCTCTGGCAGCCCGACGACCATGCGTGGACGCGGGAGTCGCACCTCGCGCGGTTCATGGCGCGGCACGGCTGCGCGAATTTCGAGGAGCTGCACGCGGCATCGGTGCGCGACACCGCCTGGTTCTGGGACGCCGCGATGCGCGACATGGGCGTCGAGTGGTTCCAGCCGTACACGCAGGTCCGGGATGACGCGCGCGGCTTCCCGTGGACCCGGTGGTTTGTCGGCGGCGAGATCAACCTCGCGCACAACTGCGTGGACCGCCACGTGCGCGACGGCCACGGCGGCGAGGTGGCGCTGTACTACGAGGGCGACTCCGACCGGCCGGAGGACCGCCGGGCCTGCACCTTCGCGGAGCTGAAGGCGGCGGTGGACCGCTGCGCCGGCGCGCTCCACGCGGCGGGCGTGGGCCGCGGCGACAGCGTCGCGCTCTATGCGCCGATGCGCGTCGAGACGGTCGTGGTGTTCATGGCCAGCGCGCGGCTCGGCGCGCGCTTCGTCCCCATCTTCTGCGGCTATGGCGAGTCGGCGGTGGTGGAGCGCATCCAGTCGTGCCAGGCCCGCGTGCTCTTCGCCGTCGAGCACCTCCATCGCCGCGGCAAGACTGTCGCCACTGGCGCGACCGCGCGCGCGGCGGCCGCCGCCGTGCCCAGCGTGCGGCAGGTGCTGTGCTTCGACACGCCGGCCTGGCCGGAATTCCTCGCCAGCGCCGCGCCGCGGGCCGAGTGCGTTCACACCGCGGCGGAGGAACCCTGCCTCATCATCTACACCAGCGGCACCACCGGCCGGCCCAAGGGCACCGTGCACACGCACGCCGGCTGCCTCGCCCAGGTCGGCAAGGAGCTGCGCTACGCCTTCGACCTCCGGCCGGGCGAGCCGTTCTTCTGGTTTACCGACATCGGCTGGATGATGGGACCGTGGGAGATCATCGGCTGTCTTCTCTACCGCGCGCCCATCGTGCTGTTTGACGGCGCCCCGGATTTTCCGACCAGCGACCGGCTCTGGCAGACCCTCGAGCGGCTGCGGGTCGTCACCTTCGCCGCGTCGCCGACGCTCGTGCGGCTCCTCATGCGGGCCACCGACAGCCGCGGCCCCCGCGGCCACGACCTCTCCCGCCTGCGCGTGCTCGGGTCCACGGGCGAGCCCTGGGACGAGACCTCCTACCGCTGGTACTTCGAACACGTCGGCGGCGCCCGCTGCCCCGTCATCAACATCTCCGGCGGCACCGAGATCATGGGCTGCCACGTTTCCGCCCACCCGCTCACCCCGCTGCGGCCGTGCTCGCTCGGCCGGGCCGCGCTCGGGATGGACGTGGATGTCTTCACCGACGAGGGGCGGCCGGCGCCGCGCGGGACGGTCGGACACCTTGTGTGCAAGCAGCCCGCCCCGTCGATGACCAAGAGCTTCCTCCACGACGACGCGCGCTACCTGGAAACGTACTACCGCACGTTTCCCGGCGTGTGGTACCACGGCGACTGGGCGCGGCAGGACGAGGACGGCTCGTGGTTCCTGCTGGGCCGGAGCGACGACACCATCAAGGTCGCCGGCAAGCGCGTGGGCCCGGCGGAGGTCGAGGGCGTGCTCACCTCGCATCCGACGGTGAGCGAGGCCGCGACCATCGGCGCGCCCGACGAGCTGAAGGGTCAGGCGCTCGTGTGCTTCGTCGTGGCCAAGCCCGGCCAGCGGCCGGTGCCCGCGGACCTCGTGGCGCACGTGGCCGCGCAGCTCGGCCGTCCGCTCGCGCCCCGGGAGGTGCACGTGGTCGCCGCGCTGCCGAAGACCCGCAGCGGAAAGATCCTCCGCGGCACCATCCTCCGCGTCTATGCCGGACAGCCGCCGGGGGACCTGACCAGCGTGGACAATCCCGCTGCGCTGGAGGCCATCGCCGCGCTGGCCGCCGGGATGCCGAGCGGCAAAATTCAAACGCCAAATCCCAAGTCCCAGACAAAATCCAACTGACCGCGGCGGCATCGCCGCGGGCAAGTTTGGGAACTGGCGTTTGCGTTTTGGCGTTTGCCGCAGCGGGGCCAGTTTCGGCCTACTCCAAACGGAGTAAATACCCGCCTCAAGTCCTGCGCATTCTCCAGCAACGCATGCGCAGTTTGCGGGCGGGGATCGGCTATCATGTGGGCACCCCCGTGGGGTTTGCCATGACCGCCCCTTCCCGCCCCAAGCCCTATCTTGAGCCCCAGTACTGCAAAGGCTGCCTGCGTTGCATCGAGGCCTGCCCCAAGGGCTGCATCACGGCCGGCACGGAGATCAACCCGGCCACCGGCCTGGTGCCGGTGGAGCTGCACCTGGAGAACTGCACGGGCTGCTCGCTGTGCATGCAGGCGTGTCCCGAGCCCTACGGCCTGCGGCCCGAGTCGGAGCGGCCCGGCCCCGACGGCGACTTTGTCCTGGAGGATCCCGCCAAGCTGTTCGGCGAGAAGTGCGTGCCCAACCAGTCCGAGGGCGACATTCCCGAGTCGCTCATCGCGCTCCCGCCCTGCGCGCCGATGGTGCTGAAGGGCACCTACGCGTCGGCCATCGGGGCGCTGCTCGCCGGCTGCCGCCACGTCTTCGGCTATCCCATCACGCCGAGCACGGAGGGCGCCGAGCTGATGGCGAAGATCCTCCCCAAGCTCAACGGGTCGTTCGTCCAGGCCGTGAGTGAGGTCGCCGCCGTCAACATGATGTACGGCGCCGGCGGCGCGGGCCTGCCCTGCATGACCTTCACCAGCAGCCCGGGCTTCAGCCTCATGCTCGAGGGCATCAGCTACATGATCGGCGCCGAGGTCCCGGGCGTGTTCGTCAACATCATGCGCGGCGGGCCCGGCCTCGGGAACATCGCCCCCGAGCAGGCCGACATCAAGCTGGCCTGCCGCGGCCTCGGCCACGGCAACACGCGCGCCATCGTCCTCGCGCCGAGCACGCCGCAGGAGATGCTCGACCTCACGCGCGACGCCTTTGCGCTGTCCTTCCGCTACCGCAACCCCGTTGTCGTGCTGGGCGACGGCTACCTCGGCCAGATGACCGGCACCGTCCGCCTGCCCGCGACGATGGTGCGGCCCGGCCTCCCGGCCTGGGCGGTCTGGGGCGACCGCGCGCACCGTCACAATCTCATCAGCTCCATCGCGCTCTCCGAGCCCGACCTCGAGGTCCACAACCAGCACCTCAACCGCAAATACGCGGTCATGGCCACGTGCGAGCAGCGCGTGGACTGCCACCGGTGCGCCGACGCCGAGGTGCTCGTGGTGGCGTGCAACACGCCCGCCCGCATGGCCAAGGGCGCGGTCGAGTCCGCCCGCGCGCAGGGCGTGAAGGCCGGGCTCTTCCGGCCCATCACCCTCTGGCCGTTCCCCATCCAGGCCCTGGTGGATGTCCTGCCCGGCGTGCGCCGGCTGGTCATCGTCGAGGCCGGCCCGGGCCAGCTGGAGGACGAGCTCCGGCTCGCGCTCAGCCACGCGGGGGTCATGCCGCCGCCCATCTCCTCCGTGCGCCGCTGCGGCGGCATCCTCCCGCCGGAGGATGAAATCCTGGCTGGGATCCTGGCCCACGAGGAGGTCCTCGCATGAGCGCCGCCTTCTACGACCACTTCAGCCGCCACGCGCATGGCGAGGGGCTCAAGGCCCACAGCACCCACTACTGCCCGGGCTGCGGCCACGGCGTCGCGCACCGCGACCTCGCCGCGGCGATCGACGAGCTCGGCATCCAGGACCGCACCGTGCTCATCAGCCCGGTCGGCTGCGCGGTGTTCGCGCACTATTACTTCGACGTGGGCAACTCCCAGGCCGCGCACGGCCGCGCCCCGGCCGTCGCCCTCGGCCACAAGCTCGCGCACCCCGAGGCGGTCGTCATCAGCTACCAGGGTGACGGCGACCTCGCCTCGATCGGCCTCGCCGAAACCATCTCGATCGCGCAGATGGGCCTGCCGATCACGGTCATCTTCATCAACAACGCGATCTACGGCATGACCGGCGGCCAGCTCGCGCCGACGTCGCTGATGGGGCAGAAGACCACCACCAGCCCCGAGGGCCGACTCCCGGGCATGGGCCAGCCGCTGAAGATGGCGGAGCTCATCGCGCAGCTGGACGGGCCGATCTACGTCGAGCGCGTCGCGCTCTTCAGCGCCCGCGAGCGGGCCAAGGCGCGCAAGGCGATCCGCAAGGCGATCACGCACCAGATCACGGGCCGCGGCTACTCGTTCATCGAGATCATCGCCGAGTGCCCCACGCACCTGAAAATGACGCCGCAGGAGGCGGAGGAGTGGGTGAAGACGAAGATGGAGCCGGTCTTCCCGCTGGGCGTGAAGAAGGACCTCACGGTCGAGCCGTGGTTCAGCCGGCCCGCGCCGTCGTTCGAGCCCGAGGCCGTGCTCGGCCTGTGCGGCGCCGAGCCGCGCGAGGATGATTCCCGGCCGGCCGGCGCGCCGTGGCCCGACCACCTGCCGGCGCGCGACATCGCGATCAAGCTCGCCGGCTCCGGCGGCGACGGGGCCCAGACCGCCGCGCTGCTGCTCACGCGCGCCGCCATCGCGGAGGGCTACGACGCCACCGACATCCCGAGCTACGGGCCCGAGAGCCGCGGCGGCACGTCGTACGCCGACGTCCACATCGCCGAGCGCGAGGTGCTCAACCCCGCCGCGCCGACGCCGCACGTGCTCGTCGCCTTCAACGCCCCGAGCCTCGCCAAGTTCGCCGGCACGGTGCCCGAGGGCGGGATCATCCTCTACGACAGCACGATCATCACCGCGCCGCCGCCGCTCCCGCCCGGCCGCCGCGTGCTGCCGGTGCCGCTCACCCGGCTCGCCGCCGACCTCGGCCGGCCGATGGTGAAGAACGTCGTCGCCCTCGGCGCGCTGCAGGCCGCGCTCCCGCTGCTGCCGGAGGGACGCCTGGTCGACACGCTGCACCACGTGCTGAAAGACAAGCCCGCCCTGCTTCCGCTCAACGAGGCGGCCTTCGCCGCCGGCTATCGGGCGGTGGCGGACGCCGTGCCTGCATGAACCCCGCGCCCGCCACCGGAGCCCCGGGGCGGTCGGACACCGCCTTTGTCGGCGAGGCCGAGGCCTACGCCCTGCTGGCCCGTGCCGGCCTGCGCCCGCCGCGCCACGCCCGCGTCGGCGGACCGCTGCCGTTCGCGGCCGGCGAGCCCGTGGTCGTCAAGGGCCTCGGCGAGGAGCTCTGGCACAAGTCCGAGCTCGGCGCCGTCGCATTCCTGCCGTTCGGCCTGACCGACGTGCTCGATGCCGTCGCCGGCATGCGCCGGCGGGTCGAGGCCGCGGGCCATCGCTGGCTCGACGGACTCGTGTGCGAGCGCGTCGCCATCGCGCGTGCCGAGGGCCTGCCGGCCGAGGCGTTCGTCTCGCTCACCCGCGGCGAGGCCGGCTGGGTCGTGCTCTTCGGCTGCGGCGGGATGGCGGCCGACGCCCTGGTGGCGGTCGCGCCGCCACTGCGCTGGCCGCTCGAGTTCACCACCGAGGTCGAGGCGCTCGCCGAATTGCAGGGCCACCTGCTCGGCCAGGTCTGGCTGGGCCGGCTGCGGGGAACGAAATCCCTGACGACCGAGGCCCAGCTCAGCGAGCTGATCTCCGCGCTCTGGCGGCTCGCTCCCATGGCGGAGGCTGCCGGACTCACACTGCTGGAATTGAATCCGGTCGTGCTCGACTCCACCGGCGCACCGCGGCCGCTCGACGCCGTGGGCCGCCGTGGCGCTGTTCCGGCGACGCGGGTTCCGCCGCCCGGTGAATTCCTCTCCGCGCTGCGGGCGCCGCGCCGCGTCGCGCTCGCGGGCGTGTCCGAGAAGGCCGGCGGGGTGGGGCGCGTTATCCTCGAGAATCTCCGCCGCTGTCCCGCGCTCGAAGGCGGCCTCACGCTCATCAAGCCCGGTGTCTCCACGCTGCTCGGGCTGCCCTGCGTGCCGGATGTGGCCGCGCTGCGGGCGGCGCCGGTGGACCTGCTGCTGGTGGCGCTGCCCGCGCCGGTCGCGGCGCAACTGCTGACCGCGCTCATCGCGCAGGGCGGAGGCGCGACAGTGGTCGCACTTGTGTCGGGAGGGCTCGGCGACGGCGCCGACACGGCCGGGCTGGGCCGGCAGTTGTCTGCGCGGCTGGCGGAGGCGCGGGCGGCGGGCCGCTGGACGCCGACGGTCCTCGGGCCGAACTTCCTCGGCCACTGGGTGCCCGCGGCGCAGCTCGACACCTCCTTCATCCCGGCGGAAAAGCTCGCGCCGCCCGGTCCTGCCGGCGGTGGCCTCGTGCTGCTCAGCCAGAGCGGCGCCTTTCTGCTCAGCCGCCGCTCCCGGGCGCCGCAGCTCCGCTTCGGACTCGGTGTGGCGCTGGGCAACCAGATGGACGCGGCGCTGCCGGATTTTCTCCAGACCCTGGTGGCGGACCCGGATTGCGCCGCGGTCGGCGCATATGTCGAGGGTTTCGGACCCGGCCAGCTGCTCGCGACTTCACGGGCGGCGAACCAGCTGCACCACCGCGGCGTGCCCGTGCTCCTGCACCGCGCCGGACGCACGGCGGCGGGTCAGGCGGCGGCCGCGACGCACACGGGTGCCATGGCCGGCGACTGCGACCTCGAGCATGCATTGCTGACGCGCGCCGGCGTGAGGTTTGCCCCAACCATCGCCGCGTTCGACGCCGCGCTCGAGTGGCTCAGCGCCTGGCCGGTGCTGCCGGCGGGGCCGGTGGCGCTGCTCACCAACGCCGGGTTTGAAAGCGTCAACGCCAGCGACATTCTCAC